>NZ_JBIRTB010000003.1:0-670578 GCF_044334475.1 Streptomyces sp. NPDC020780
ACGGGACGGACTGGGCGGACCCCACGGGCCGCACCGACAGAAGAGACCACACGGAGCGCACCGGCCGGAGGGACCACACGGGGCGCACCGGCCGGGTGCACGGCCCAGAACGGAGAGACGGGGTGGGTCAAGGGACCGGCGCCGGCAAGAGGCAACCCACGGACGCCACCCGACATCTTCCCCGGACACCGGCCGCAACAGTTCCCATCCCGAAGCCGCCGGCCGGCACCGCCCCTGGTGTGCCACCCACGCCGCCCGGCCCATACACGGCCTCCAGCGCCCGCAAGACGGCCACCGCGCTGGCCGGTCTGCTGGCGCAGCAGCTGGGGCTGTCTCCCGCCAACCCCACGCCGGGCAACCACACCGAACCTCCCCCGGGCCGGGCCCGGGGCCCGGCCGGCGGACCGGGGCGCCCCGCACGGGCCGGACAGGAGAAACCCGAGACGAGCCGTCCATGGGAAGGAAACCCGCATGGAACAGGACAAGGAGCAATCACGATGAGGCCGCTCGTGCGGGCCGTACTGCGGGGCTCCCTGCGGCAGGTACGGTACGTGGACGTGATCCCCCCGCGCCGCGCCCGGGGCCTGGTGGCGCAGGTATATCACCACACCGAACGGGACTTCGGGGTGCTCGCACCGCCCGTGGCCCTGCACTCGCCGGCTCCCGCGTCCCTGGCTGCGACCTGGCTGATGCTGCGTGAAACACTGCTCGTGGACGGGTCGGTGAGCCGTACGGCGAAGGAAACAGTCGCCACCGAAGTCTCACGCGCCAACAACTGCCCGTACTGTGTCGGCGTGCACCAAGCGGTCCTGGGCACACTACCGCCTCAGGGGCCTCTCTCCCGGCTCGCCGAGTGGGCCGCGACGACCGGACGGCCGGACCCGGCCGGCTCCCCCCGCAGCGCTCCCGGTCTCCCGTTCACACACGCACAGGCACCCGAACTTTACGGCGTCGCGGTGACGTTCCACTACATCAACCGCATGGTGACCCTCTTCCTGGCCGACTCCCCCATGCCCGGCAGGACACCGGCCCCCCTACGCGGACCCATCATGCACACCACCGCCCTGGCCATGCGCCCCGCCACCCCGGGCCCGCTCCCGCCGGGCGGCTCGCTCGGCCTGCTACCCCCCGCACCCCTACCCCCCGCCCTACGGTGGGCCCAGAGCAGCCCCCACATCGCGCAAGCATTCGCGCGGGCCTACGCCGCCATCGAACACGGAGCGCGCTGGATACCACCCCTGGTACGAGAACGCGTACACACCCGCCTCACACACTGGGACGGGTCCGTACCCGCGCTCGGCCGGGGATGGCTCGACGAAGCCCTGACAGCCCTACCGGCCACAGACGTCCCCACCGCCCGCCTCGCGTTACTGACCGCCTTCGCACCCCATCAAACACTCCCCCAGGACATCACCGCGTTCACACACCGCTACCCCACCGACCGTGCCCTCATCGAGCTCACATCCTGGGCCGCACTGACCACCGCCCTCCACATCGGCACCCGCATCCACAGACCCCACCCACAGCAATGACACAACCACCCCACCGGCCTCACACCACGAAAACACACCCTGACAACACCCCCACCGGAGCCCAAGGGCCCGGGACCACGGAAGCACAGGGATACAGAAGTACGGGGTACGGGGGCCCGGGAGCACGGGGATACGGAAGTGCGGGGCACGGGAGGACGGGAGCACCCAGGGGGCGGTCAACCGCGGGCGGATGCCCCCCTCCGCGGGCCCCCGCCCGCAACCCACGTGAGCACCCCAAGAACCGGCCACACCAGCCCCTTTCACCCCCGACTCCAGACAACGGACACTCCCGGCACCACACCCCCAACACCCCACGAAAACCCGAACCCGCCCTCAAGAGCACGCAGGAAGAAGCCCCCACCCCCACATACCTGATGTGATGAGCCCCCGTTCCCTGACCGTGGAGGTCCCACCATGGCCACCAGCACGGCAACGCCACCACGCACACTCCGGCGCGGGATCGACTCCCTCAACAGCCGCCACCACCAACTCGGCCTGCGCATCTTCCTGCTCATCGTGATCGCACACTGGGCGGAACACCTCGTCCAGGCCTACCAGATCTACATCATGGGCTGGCCCATCCCCCAAGCCCGCGGCGTACTCGGCATCCCCTTCCCCTGGCTCATCACCTCGGAATGGATGCACTACGGCTACGCCCTGATCATGATGATCGGCCTGCTCCTCCTACGCCCCGCCTTCACCGGCCGCTCAGGCACCTGGTGGAAAACCTCACTCGCCATCCAGACATGGCACCACCTCGAACACCTCCTCCTCCTGATCCAAGCCCTCACCGGCGCCCACCTCCTCGGCAAAACCGCCCCCACCAGCCTGATCCAACTCCTCATACCCCGCGTAGAACTCCACCTCTTCTACAACACCCTCGTCACCATCCCCATGATCGCAGCGATGTACTACCACACCCGCACCAACCGGCCCGACAACACCACCGCACCCTGCACCTGCACACCCAAAAACTGAACCCATGACCACCCACACCCCACAACCCTCCAAATACATCACCCTCCTCCTCCTCCTCACCGGAATCCTGCTCTTCTGGACAACCGTGCCCAACCTCGGCGACGCCGCCCGAGCCGCCACCGCAGACGGGCCACGGGGCACCTTCACCGCAACCCGCCTCGTGTGCGCGGGTCACGCCGGGCACACCACCTGCGAGTGGTCGGGAACCTTCCGGTCCACCGACAACACCGTGTATGACAAGGACGTCAAGCTCTACGGCAGTGACCGGGACACATTCACAGCAGGACAGACAGCTCCCGCAGTCGACGTCGGCAATCCAGGACGGGTCTACGACCCCACCGGATCCCATACGTGGATCGTCACCGTGATACTGGTAATACTCGCCTACACACTCCTCGCAGTCACCGCCCACCGGCACCTCGTGCCCCCCGGGCAACGCACCCACCACAGCACCCGCGCCACCCCCACATCCTCGCCACCACCGACAACACCACCGGGTGTTGCTCCCGCAGCAGGTCGCGAACCAGGTCTGCGGTGATGTCGATCTCGGTGTCGGTCATGCGAAGCACAGTTCCGCGCCGGCAGGAGGCACGGCTGTCGCATTCCGGAACACTCGCTGTGATTCCCTCCGGCACCATCAATACGCTCACAGAGAGCAGCAGATCAGAGGCTCTGGGAGATCCAGCCTCCGTGTGCGGAGAAGTGCAGAGGAACCCGCATCCGCTACCCGATGCTCAGCGTCGACCCGAAGGCGCTGTCCCGTCCTGGCAGAGAGGCTCGGCATGTGGGGCTGAGCCCTCAAGCGACGAAGAGGGCCGCGAGATCGCCCGGCTCCGGTCCGAGCTCCACGAACTGTGCAATGCGGTATCGACGGTATCGACGCGCCCTACCGGGCGACGCTGAAGCGGGACGAGGTGGTGCGGGAGCGGAGGGGGCTCAAGCACGCCCTCGAGTACGCTCGAGGAGACGGCGGCCTCAGCCCGATGCCCGACCCCGGCGGGATGTCCACCCTCGAGAAAGGGCAGGTCATGTGCCGGGCGAGTGGGGCAACTCCGTCACGGACGGCAGCTTGCTGGAGGCCGCTGACACGGACGTCCCGGACTCACGAAGATCCGGCAGGCCGGCCGACCCCCGGCGGGACTCGCTCTTCACGCACCGCATCGGCGCAGCCCTTCCACAGGCGGCCACTACGGTGACGACACATGGCAGCAACGCTCGTTATCACTGCTCCTCATAACTGTCGTATGCGGGCTTCCCGTTCGGCCTGTAGACGCCGAGGATCGTGCCACCCTTCGTCGTCGTGACACTGACCGGCTCCAGCGCAGTGGGCATCGCTCCGTCGGCGAACAGGCGCTTGCCGGTGCCGATGATCACCGGATGGATGGTCAGCCGGTACTCGTCGACGAGGCCGTGCCGCATAAGGGTCTGGGCGAAGTCGCCGCTGCCGACGACGCTGATGTTGCCGCCGTCGGACACCTTCAGCTTGCGTACGGCGTCGACGGCGTCGCCCTCCAGCAGCGTGGAGTTCTGCCAAGGGACGGATGCCAGGGTCCGGGACGCCACGTACTTGCGCATGCTGTTCATCCGATCGGTGAACGGGTTGCCGGGATCGGCGGTCGGCCAGTACGACGCGAAGATCTCGTACGTCTTGCGGCCGAGCAGCATCGCGTCGGACCGCTCGTACCACCCGGCGACGGCCGTGCCGACCTCGTCGTCGGTCACCGGTTTCTGCCAGCCGCCGTACTCGAAACCGCTCTCGGTGTCCTCGTCCGGACCGCCCGGCGCCTGCATGACACCGTCCAGCGTCAGGAACGTGCACATGATGATCTCGCGCATGGTGCGCTCCCTTCGTCGACAGGTAGACCCCGCCGGCGCCAAGAACTCATCGGCGGTACTTTCTGCGGCGCGGGCCGCAGTGACTGGCTGCCGAGCCACTGTCCCTGCGGGAGAGGGCGGTCAGGAGGAAGGGCGGGCGGCGGGTGGCGCCCGGCACAGCCGACGGGTGGCTGGTCCCGCTCTCGCCCCCAGAGACCGGACCAGTCCGCTCCGGCGGCGGCCTCCGCGGCAGCCGCGAGCCTCGTCGTCGGCGTTTCGGCCAACCTCTCTTCCTCGCTCGCCCGTTGCGGCGGACGGGTCCATGCATCCCCCACCTGCCGACGCGCGCTCCATATCGGGATTCCGGACCCGACCGAAACACATGCGTTCGATACCGCGGCGTAATCGTTGAGCCTCACGACCACGCCGCACGACCGTCCAGGGGGACCACGTTGACCTCAGCCACGACGAACGAGCAGCAGCCCACCGCGCCGCCACCACCGCCTCCTGCGGAGATCACCTACAGCGGGCAGTACTCCGTCAATCCGCTCGCCGAGGTCTCCTTCCGGCGGATGTGCGCGCATATCCCTGCCGTGCTCGGACGGATCGCGCAGCTGTCGTGGCGGACCGACCGGCGGGCCGTTCAACTCCTGCTCGGCTGCCAGGTGGCCACAGGCGTTTCGGGCGCCGTCGTACTGGCCGCAACCGCCCGGGCCATGGCACCGGTCCTCGGCGACGGCACTGCCTCCGAGCGACTGCGCAGCGCCCTTCCGGCCCTGTTGGTGGTGGCGCTCGCTGCTGCGCTGGTACGGATGACGGGGGCGGTGGCCACGTACGCGGAGCGGCGGATCACTCCCCGGCTGACGACGGAGACGGACTCCGCGTTGGTCGCGGCGGTGTGCCGGGTGGAGGCATCGGCGTACGCGGAGGACGGCTTCTCGGACCGGCACGAGGCGGCCGAGATGGGGGTGATCCGCACGCACGTCATGGTCACCGACGCTCAGCGGTTCCTGTCCGCCCTGATCCGCATGGTCACCGCCGGTGGCGTGCTGTCGGTGCTGAACCCGTGGATGCTGCCTCCGCTGCTGCTCGCGGTGTTGCCTGCCGGTGTCGGCGCCGTGCTGACCGCCCGGGTCGACTACGAGATCCACTACGCCAACATCGCCGACCGCAACGTGCGCGGCATGATGCGCTGGTGGGCGACCGAGTCGAAGTACGGTGACGAGGTCCGCGCCAACTCGATGACGGACTACCTCATCTACTGGTACCGGGCCCTGTCCGACCGGTGTGACCGGCGCACCCTGGCCGCCGCGCCGCGAACCCTGCGGATCGCCCTGCTCTCCGCGCTGGCCGGTGGCGTCTTCCTCATCGCGACCTGGGGCGCGCTGGCGTGGCTGGTGGTGTCCGGCCGGATCGAGCTCGCGATCGCAGCCACGGCCGTCATCGCCGTGCAGACCACACTCGCCGCGCTGTCCCAGGTGGTCGTCAACGGCGCTGCGGTCTTCCACACCAGCCTGTACCTGAGCGACATGCAAGCCTTCCTCGACGACGCCGCCGCCCGCGCACCGAGACGCGGCCCCCGCGCGCACGCAGCGCCGACCGAGGAGATCCGGCTCGAGGAAGTCGCCTACCAGTACCCGGGCAAGGACAAGCCCGCCGTGGACGGTGTCTCCCTGACACTGCGGCGCGGCCAGATCCTCGCCATCGTCGGCGCGAACGGATCCGGGAAGTCCACGCTCACCCGGCTGCTGACCGGGATCTACCTGCCGGACAAGGGCAGCGTCACGTGGAACGGCACCGACCTCGCCGAGGTGGACCCCGCCACGGTGTGGGCGGACACCGGGCTCGTGCCGCAGATCTTCGCGCAGTGGCCGCTGCGGGTCCGCGAGAACGTCACCCTCGGCCAGCCCCGCACCCACGACGACGGTCCCGTGTGGGAGGCCATCGAAGCGGTCGGTCTGCGCGAGGCCGTCGACGACCTCCCCGCGGGCCTGGACACCCTGCTGGCCCGCGATGTCTTCGGCGGCTCGGAGCTTTCCGGCGGCCAGTGGCAGCGCGTGGCCTGTTCGAGGGCACTGTACCGTCGCCCGGGGCTATTGATCTTGGATGAGCCGACTTCTCAGATGGATCCGCGCGGTGAACACCAGATCTTCGAGCAGATCAAGGCCATCGCCGCGGACCGCATCACCATCGTGGTCACGCACCGCCTGGAGAACACCAAGATCGCCGACCACATCATCGTGATGGAGCACGGCCGCATCACCGAGCAGGGCCGCTACGATGACCTCGTCCACGCCGGCGGAACCTTCGCCGAACTCCTGGAACTTTCCCAGGACCGCTGATCTCTCGGCGGCATCGGGGACCGGTCGCTGGGCTCTGCGCCAAGCCGTATGCGGCCCCGCCTTCCAGAGCCGGACGCAGTCCATCGGCCCCGCGCTCACCGCCGGGCCCCTACCGCTCGCCACCGCGACCACCGGCGGCCTGGCCCCGCCCCTGACGTCCGGGCCGCCCTCGCCATCGGCGTGCTTCTCCATCACCCCCGCCCAAGCCGAGATCCTCACCGCGGGCTGATCGGCCACCCACACCGCTGAGCTCGGCGTACTACCGTGCTACACCCTGCGGCCCCTGACCCCACCCCCCTCCCCTCGGCGATCGCCGTCTGATGGAGAACCCGGTGACCACTGAGCATGCCGGTAGTTCCGGCTCTCGCGAGGTGCGCGACGGAGGCCCTACCGGCATCGTGGCGGGCGCGACTGACCGGGGAGAGGAGCAGAACCAGTGTCTGGGCGAGGCGTTCAGATCCCTCAGGGGGTGTCCGTTCGCGACGCAGGGGTCAACGTGCCCACATCGGCATCCTCAATCACGGCGGCGGCTTGTGATGTCACTCGCCGCTTTTCCTTCAACTCAAGGAAGACAGAAAGACGCCCTTGTCGGAGTTCCTTCATGCGTCTCACCTGGGTACCCCTTCCGCTGTGGCTGCTTCGGCCGGTTGTGGGCTCGGTGCCAGGCCGGTCCCGGAGCCGGAGGCTGATCAGTGCGGTGATCGTGAAGACTGCGACCTGGTAGAGCATGGCGTGCCGGAACGCGGTGTCCGCATCGACGGCGGGGGCGTAGTAGGCGAGTCCGGCCGCGGTCACTCCGACGGATCCGCCGAGCTGCTGTGCGGTGGGCAGCAGTCCGGAGACCGAACCGGCGGCGGGGCCGTGCACCTCGGCCAGGATCAGGGTGAACACCGAAGCGGTGAAGGCGCCGAACGCGGCTCCCCCGACGGCCAGCACGGGCAGTGCTGCCTGGCGTCCCGGCGCCGAGCCGACGAGCGAGGCCAACGCGAGGCACATGACGGCCAGGACCAGGGACGCGACGGTGAGCACCTTCGGCCCGTGCCGGCGGGTGAGAGCGGGCGCGGCTCTGCTGCCGCCCACGGCGGCGGCAGCGAACGGTGCCGACGTCAGCGCGGCCGCCAGGGCCGAGTACCCGACGGCGGACTGAAGGTGGAGGAAGAGGAGATAGGTGAAGGAGGGCACCCCCGTGTTGAACATGAACACCAGCAACGTGCCCCTCCGCGCCGGCCGATCACGCAGCACCGCGGGGTGGATCAGCGGGTCGGGCCGGTGGGGGAGGCTCCGGACGAAGTGAGCGACAGCGGCCACGGCCACGGCGAAACCGGCCCATGTCCACCAGGGCCAGCCTGCTTCCCGCCCCAGCGCCAGAGGGAGGACCAGCGCGCCGGCTCCCACGATGACGAGCGACGCACCCCACGTGTCGACACGTACGCCCTCCGTACCGCGGGTGCGAGGCAGCGCGGTCGCTCCGGCCAGCGAGGCGAGCGCCACCGGCACGGTGAGGAGCATCACCGGCCGCCAGCCGAGGCCGAAGAGATCGGCACTGAGTACGAGGCCGCCGAGCAGCGGCCCGGCCAGTGACGCGACGGCCATGGTGGCGCCGTACAGGCCGAGGGCACGCGGCCGGCGCGCCGCGGGGGTGACGGCCTGGATGAGCGACAGGACCTGAGGGGCGACCAGGCCGCTGCCCGCGCCCTGCACCAGCCGGGCCGTGATCAGCGATGCGGCGTCGGGGGCACACGCGCCGGCCACCGAGCCTGCGGTGAAGACCACGGTGCCCGCCATGAACAGCCGTCGGTAGCCGTACCGTTCGCCCAGCCGTGCGGCGGGGATGAGCAGGCACGCGTACGTCACGGTGTATCCGGCGAGAACCAGTTGCACGGCGCCCGGACCGGTGCCGAGGCCGGCCTGTATCGCCGGTGCGGCCACCTGGGCGACAGTGACGTTGAGCAGTTGCACGAAAGTCGCGCTGAGCACCACCGGCAGCACGAGGCGTCCGCCGCTCACGGCAGCAGAGCCGCGGCGAGCTCACGGGGCCGGGCGGCGAACGGGCTGTGGCTGCCCGGGAGGGTGCGCACGGTGAACGGGTTGCCGGGCATGGCCCGGTCGGCTTCCGCGATCATCAGATCCTGCACGGCCGTCGGCAGGGCCCGGTCGTCCGCGCAGCGCAGGAAGGTCCGCGGAATGCGCCCCCACCGCTGGGCAGTCAGGATGACCGGGGTGGTGGGGATCGCCAGCGGTAGATCGGGGCTCAGTGCCGAGCGCCAGCGGTCGAAGCGGTCCGGAGCGGTGTCGTGGTAGTGGGTCTGCCGCAGTTCCTCGATGTATGCGGGGTCCTGCGAGAGCGGGTTGATCCGCACGGCGCCCAGTTCCCCGGGGTCGCCGAGGTTCAGACTCCGGCCCCGTGCCGTGGCGTTCTCGGACGAGCCGAGGTAGTCGGAGAACCGGGGCCGTCCAGCGGGTACGAAGGCTGAGAGGTAGACGATCTCGTTGACGAGTTCGGGTGCGCGCTCGGCGGCCAGTGACGCGGGGCCGCCGCCCGCGCTGTGCGCGACGAGCACCACACGACGGTGGTGGCGGGCGTGGCGCAGCGTGTCCAGCACGGCCTCGGCGCTGTCGTCCATCGTCACGGTGGCGAGCGCGGACTTCTCGGTCACGAGGCCCGGCTGGCCCGGCTGGAGGTATCCGCTGGGCAGTGGAGCGTCGAAGCCGTGCCCCGGCAGGTCGGTTGCCATGCTCGCGGCGCCGAGTGCGGCGAGCGCGCGCTGCGTCGCCGCCCACTGCCCGGAGCCGTGCCAGGCTCCGTGCACGAAGACGAAGACGGTGTCGGTGGAGGAAGGAGCAGTCATGAGCGCATTCCATGCGACCAGGCCGCGATCATCCAGTGAAAGATCTGACAAGCTGGCCTGCGATACCTGTGAGATATGGCCGGGAGGCTGACATGGAGGCGCGGCACCTGCGGTACGCACTGACCCTCGCCGAGCACGCACACTTCGGCAGGGCGGCCGGTGCGCTGGGCATCGCGCAGCCTCCGCTGTCCAAGCAGATCGCCGACCTCGAACGGGAAGTCGGCGCCCGCTTGTTCGATCGCACGCGCCAAGGAGTGTTCCCGACAGCAGCGGGCGCGGCCTTCCTGTCCCGGGCGCGCAGAGCGCTCGACGAGATCGCGGCGGCCTCGGTCGACGCGGCCAGGGCAGCGCGTGGCGAGACGGGACGGCTGCGCCTGGGGTTCATTGCCTCGGCGCTGCTCGAACCCCTGCCGGACGTCCTCGGCCGGTTCGGCCGCGAACGGCCCGACGTACGGCTGGAACTGCACGAGATGGCGACCAGCCGCAGCACCGCCGCGCTCGTCGCCGGCGAACTGGACGTGGCGATCGGTCTCGGGCGGCCGGGGGGTGTCGGGGCCGAGAAGTTGGTATCGGTCCCGATCGGACACGACCACCTGGTCGCGGTCGTGAGCAGCACGCACCCGTACGCGGGTCAGCCGTCGGTGGCCGTGGACCGGCTGCGGCGACAGCCGCTGATCGTTGCGCCGGGGGAGGACGAACCCGCCGTCGTGACCGGTCTGCGGGCCCTTCTGGGCAAGGACTCCCCGGCACTCTCCGGCGCGACCGTCGCGAGGGACATCCACACCATCATCGGTCTCGCCGCCTGCGGGGTGGGCGTCGGTCTGGGGCCCTCCCGCATGCTGGCCGCTCCACGACGGGGCACGTGGTTCTGCGAGGTGACCCCGCGCACACCTCTTCCCGATCTGGTCCTGTCCTTCCTTGCCCGGGACCGTTCCCCGGCACTGAACGCTTTCCTCGATGTCATCCGCAAGAGCTGTCCCGAGGTCGGTGCCGCGCTCGACCACCGGCTCGGCCCACTCGGGCCACAAGAAGACGGCGCCCACGGCTCGCCCCCTACCGTCGAGCCGTAGTCGGCTCGACGGTTCTGCACGGTCTCGGCAGCCGCCTGCTCGGGCAGGTTCGGACAGAGCTGCTGGACGCCCGGCACAGCAGCCCAGTCACGCCGCCGCACGCTACGGGCGACGCCCCGCACCACTTCGGCAGCACTCGCCGGTCAGCCGGCCGAGGAGGCACGAGCGAGGGGCTGACCCACCGAGGACCTCCTGCCTCGCGACCTGGATGACCACGCTCCACCATCGCCCACCGGCTCCTCACCGCCTGATTCCAGGCCCGCTCTGCCCGGACGGGTCCGCTCGCCGGACCGGAGGGGGAACGGGTGTCCGGATCGTAACCGGACAGCGCCCGGCGAGGTTCTCGCCAAGGTTCGCCGACCGACTGCGGCCCGGGTGCGCAGTCGGTTGCACTGGTCTCCGGCCGCTTCGGAGAGGCCGGGCAGGTGTGCAGGACACGAGCGCGGGCGGGAGCGGATTTCGCATGATGACGATCAACGTGGGGGTGCTGCTCGCGGTCATCGTGGTGATGCGGCTACGCCGCAGAACCCAGGCCAGAAGCCGCGTCGAGGAACGCAACACCGCGCTCTTCGTCCTGGCCCTGGGCATCGTGATCGCGCCGACCCCGCTGGGCCAGGGCATCTTCGACGTGATCAAACAGCTGGTGAGCGGCGTCTCGCAGGCCGGCACATGAGCCCGCGCCCCCGGCCGGGCACGCGCCGCCCCCCTGCCACCCTCCGGCGCCGTACCTCCCCCGCCTCCCGACGCCGAGCCGCGCCGCGACGTCGTACGGCTCCCCACCGCCGCAGGCGGGCCTCCGGCTGGGAGCGGGCCGGCCTGCTCCTCCTGGTGCTCGCCGTGGTGTGGAGCCTGCTCGTCGGCACGCTGCGGTGGCTGGTCGCACACCCCTGGGCACCGATCGTGCTGCTGCTGATCGCGGCGACGGCCGGTGGGGTGTGGGCACACCGGCGCCGGGAGACCGCCCGCTGGAATCAGGTGCGGGAGCGAGGCCTGCGCTACGCGCTGCCGCAGATCGACGCCCTGCACCACCAGCAGTTCGAGGAAGCGGTACGGGATCTGATGCGCCGTGACGGCTGCCGTCGGGCTGTCCGGGTCGGTGGCGCCGGTGACAACGGCGCCGATGTGAAAGCCACGGATCCCTTCGGCCGCCTGTGGGTGATCCAATGCAAGCACCGCAAGGCCGGACTCGCCGGCTCTGCGGTCGGGACCCCGGATGTGCACGTCCTCAACGGCACCGGCAGGCCCGTCCACAACGGCGACGTCGTCGTGCTGGTCACCAACGGCCGCTTCACGGGCAAAGCCGTCGCCTTCGCCCGCTCCCAGGAACTCCAGCTGGTCGACCGCCACCTGCTCGCCCAGTGGGCCGCCGGCTCCACTCCGCTGTGGGAGCTCCTGGGCACGGTCCCCTCCCTTCGCCGTCCCGCTTCCGGATCCTGATCCTGATCCCTGCCGGGCACGGCGGCGTCAGGTGGCCCGACGTGCCGGCGCCACGGCCCGACAGCTGATGTGTTCAGCCGAGCACCGACCACACCATCAGGACCCCTACCGACTCCACAAGCAACACGAGTGACCCGTATCCGAGGATCTGACCGGCAGACCAGACACGATGACCCGCGTCCGCGCGCACAACCACTCCGTGCGCAGCGAGCAGCGCCGGTAAGGCGAGGCAGTAGCAGGCTGACGCGTACAGCAACCAGTCACGGACGCCCTGCCACGAACTGACCACGGGTGTGCGTTGGCAGAAGGCCACGACCAACAGCGACAGACTCCCGCATCGCGGCGTCCGTCAGGTCGCCGTCCTGGACCCGGGAGCATCAAAACCCGGCCTTCTCTGTGCGGCGCCCGGGTCCGGCAGGAAGGGCCCGCCCGGCCGCACCCTCCCTGTTTCGTTCGACGACGAATACCTCACCATCGAACACGCAAGAATCTACGGTGACGGGAGTAGACATTGGGGAGTGGTGTGGTTATGGTTTCTCTCGTAACGGAGATCGAGCAAGGCCCGGCAGAGATGAACTGCCGTCCAGCAGTGCGCAGTTGAAGTGTGCAGGACGGTGCGGTGGTGGAGTTCCGAAGCCATAGCGGTTGCAGGACGGCGACGGAGCTGACGACCGGACCGGGGGCCCCGTAGTCATCAGGGGGCCCCACGAGCAGTACGGCAGTACCAGCAGCGCGGTTCTCAGCGGCACCCCCGGTAAAGGCGTTCGACCGCGTGCGCGCGTACCGGGAAGTTCGGCAGTGGGGTTCCAAGCCAGAGCAGACGCAGGACGGGCAACGGGGCTGGCTGCCGGAAGTGGCGCCGTACGAGATGTACGAAGCCACCAGCAGTGCGCAGTTCCCCTTCGGTAAGTGATCAGTACAGAGGGAAGAACGGAGGAAGTGAGCGCCATCAGGATCGCCCGGACGGAATACTGAGTCCGGGTACCGCAGGACATCGATAGCGAGGTGGTCTCCGGTCACGCAACCGCGATCCCCGCACCCCCGACAGCCAGCCGGTCGGGTCTGCGGAAACAGAAGGCCGGCGCAGCAACGGGGCCGGCAGATGGTGTAGCAGTTCCTTCGGGGCCCTGGTGCCGACACGGCGCCAGGGCCCCTCCATGTGTCCCGCGACGCACGTCAGCCTGCGGCTGCACTCGGCGGGCAGGATCACCCGAGGGGACCGCCCGCTCGAGCGCCGTAGTCCTCGGGCGCCGTAGTCCTCGGCCGCCGGCTCTTCGACGGGCCGGGCAGCTGGGACGACACGACCGGCTACGGCGCAGGCGAGGCCGCCAAGCCCCCCTTCGCCGTAGTGACGAGTTCGCCACCCGAAACGGTACGGCTCACCGGCCTCGACTGGACGTTCGTCACCACCGGCCTGGCCGATGCCGTCAGCGCCGCACGGCTGCGCGCCGAGGCGGCGTCGCCGAACGGCGGTGAGGATCTCGACGTCGTCCTCATGGGCGGCGGCGCCACGGTCGGCTCCGCGCTCGACGCCGGACTGGTCGACGTACTGTCCCTGCACCTCGCGCCCGTCGTGCTGGGCGCCGGGACGCCGCTGTTCACCGACGCGACACGCCGCACGCTGGTGCAGCGGAGCGTCACCTCGACATCGACCACGACGCACCTGACCTACGACGTCCTCTGACGGCCCCTGCCCCCGGACCCGCACTCCGAGTCCGGGGCAACGCGTTCCGTCACTGAGCAGGAGGCAAGCCTACGAAGCCACCCGCTCGGGTGCGCGGCGACGAGACCGGGCCGGCTCGACGCCCTGTTCGGGGCGGCTGATCTCGGTCCACACCGTGTCGAGGGAGAGGCCGAGGACATCAGCGATCGCCGCGATGGTCGGGAAGGCGGGGGTGGCCACGCGTCCGGACTCGATCTTTCGGAGGGTCTCCGGCGAGACCCTTGCGTCGAGCGCGACATCGAGCATCGAGCGCTCTCCTCTGGCGCGCCGTAGAAGGGCGCCGAGGCGCTGTCCGCGCTCGACCTCTGCTGGAGTGAGCGGCAACCTGACCATGAACCCAATTCTAGTACCGGTATAGTATGGCCGGTATAGTTATTGGTCAGTAAGAAGGGCGCCGCATGATCGAGATCCTCAACCCCACCTTGGTGGCCCGAGCCAAGGACACAGGCGCCTTGGTCGCTGAGATCCTGCAGACGCTGAGGACCCGCAGTACGACCGGCACGAACCTTCTGGACATCGACCGGTGGGCCAAGGCCATGATCGTCGAGGCGGGAGCGCTGTCCTGTTACGTCGATTACGAGCCGTCCTTCGGGCGCGGCCCGTTCGGCCACTACATCTGCACGGCCGTCAACGACGCCGTGCTCCACGGGCGGCCGCACGACTACACGCTCGCCGACGGAGATCTGCTGACACTCGACCTCGCCGTCTCCAAAGGCGGAGTCGCGGCGGACGCCGCCATCAGCTTCGTCGTGGGCGACGCGAAGCCCGCGGAGAGCCTTGCGTTGATCGACGCGACGGAACGCGCGCTGGCCGCGGGGATCGCGGCTGCCGGGCCCGGGGCCCGCATCGGTGACATCTCCCATGCCATCGGCACGGTCCTCAGGGAGGCCGGATACCCGATCAACACCGAGTTCGGAGGTCATGGCATCGGGTCGACGATGCACCAGGACCCCCACGTGTCGAACACCGGACGGCCGGGGCGCGGATACACCCTGCGTCCTGGGCTGCTGCTTGCCCTGGAACCGTGGGTCATGGCGGACACGGCTGAACTCGTCACCGATGCCGATGGATGGACGCTCCGGAGCGCGACAGGCTGCCGGACGGCACACACCGAGCACACCATTGCCATCACCGACGACGGAGCCGAGATCCTCACCCTGCCGAAGCAGGCGCGACCGTAGGGTCGGATCCCTCGCGCCCGGGCGGGGCGGCGGCAGGTGAGGACTGCACCGCGCTCCGGTCGCCGCCCGGCAGCGGCGGGGGCGGGCAGCCGGCGAGCGCCTGCCTGGAAGGGCAGGCGAGGCAGGTGGCCCGCCCGCCCCGCACGCCCACCCGCCACGCCGGCTCCGGGGAACTGCGCCGCAGCAAGCTGACGGGCCGGGGCGGCTCCTCGTCCTGCCCGTCGAGAACGCGATGAGGAAGCGCGCACTCCCGTCAGTCCCGTCAGTCCCGTCAGTCGAGACAGAACTCGTTGCCTTCGACGTCCTGCATCCCGAGGCACGACTCGTTTTCTTCGTCGGCAAGGAGCAGTTGTCCGCGTACCGCTCCGAGCGGGATCAGCCGTGCGCACTCGGCCTCGAGTGCGGCGAGGCGCTCCTCACCCACGAGTCCGGTGCCGACCCGCACGTCGAGATGCACCCGGTTCTTGACGGCCTTCCCTTCGGGCACGCGCTGGAAGTGCAGCCGCGGCCCCCCACCTGACGGATCGACGCAGGCAGCCCACCTGTCCCGTTCCTCGGGCGGCAGCGAGCGCTCGTGATCGCCCCATGTGGCGAACCCCTCCGGCGGCGGAGGTGCTACATACCCCAGCACCTCACACCAGAAACGAGCGACGCGCTGAGGGCTTTCGCAGTCGAAGGTGACCTGGAACTGCTTGATCGACGGCATCGGGCCACCATAGGGGCGCTTGCTGGTGCGGTGCATCCCGATTTCGCATCCGCGGACCCGGGGGCCCCGCACTCCACAAGTGGGCGACGGGCCGGGGCGCTTCGCGTCGGCGCGGGCGTTCTCGCCGGGATCCGGTGAGAACGCCCCGTTCGATGAGAAACGACAGCCGTCAGGAGGAGAACGTTCCGGTCCGAGCCGGCCGTACCGGCCCCTCGGCACCGGACTCGGGCCGGCGGGGAGCCGGATGGCTGCGCTCCGTCAGCGAGCGAACTTGGCGATCGCGGCCGGGGTGACGGGCGTGAAGAAGTTGACGAGGTTGCCGTCCGGGTCGCGGAACAGGAGCGAGCGGTTGCCCCAGGGCATCGTGGTGGGCTCCTGGACGATGTCCGCCACGAAGTCCTTCAGGTTCCCGTGTACGCGGTCCACGTCCTCGACCAGGAACTCGATGACGACACTGCGGTTGTCCGCCGGCCGGGCAGCGCCGGGCGCGAACATCGGCACGGTGCGGGTGCCGGCGATCGCGAGCGTGGCGGACGCGGTTTCGACCTCGGCGAAGTCCTCGGTGGACCAGTTCGCCGCCACTCCGGTGGCGCGCTCGTAGAAGTCGACGAGGCGGGCGACATCACCCGTGATGATACGGATCGAAACGAAATTCATGCGTTGCTCCAGATCGGTCGGTGCCTGTGACCTCACGTTAGGACGGATACCGGACAGAACCCGCCCGGTATCTGCGAGAGACTTGCCCCCATGTCCCGACCCATCGCGCGCGTCCTCATCCTGCTGGAACTCCTGCAGTCGGGCGGCCTGCGGACCGTGGCCGAACTCGCCGACCGGCTCGGCGTCGACGAACGCACGGTGCGCCGGTACGCCGATCACCTCCTCGATCTGGACGTGCCCGTCGAGTCCGTGCGCGGCCGCTACGGCGGTTACCGGCTCGCTTCCGGCTACCGCATGCCCCCGCTCATGCTCAGCGACGACGAAGCCCTCGCCGTGCTGCTCGGCCTGCTCGCGGGCCGCCGCGCGGGCCTGTTGACCGCCGCGGGCACGGCGAGCGACACCGCGGCCGCCAAGATCCGGCGGGTCCTGCCCGACCGGTTGGGCCGCAGGCTCGACGCCGTGCTCGACTCCCTCGCCTTCACGACTCCGCCCGGCACGTCGACAGCCCCCGAGACCGGAATCCTGCTTCCGATCGCCGACGCGGTGCGCCATCACCGGCCGGTCGCCATCCGGTACGTCGCAGTCGACGGACGGCGCAGCGAACGCACGGTGCACCCGTACGGGCTCGTCGCCCACTCCGGCAAGTGGTACGTCACCGGGGCGGACCTCACAGTCGGCGAGGACCGTACGTTCCGGCTGGACCGCATCACCCACGCGAGGACCCTGCCCGGCTCGTTCGACCCGCCCGCCTCCTTCGATCCGGCGGAGCGCGTCCTGTCGGTGCTCGCCACCGCCCCGTACCGGCACGAGGTGGCCGTGCTGGTCCGGGGGACGGCCGACGAGGTCCGGGACCGGCTTCCGGCCGGCATCGCCGTCGTGGTGGACGTCGCACCGCAGGACCGCCCCGGACCGGAGCCGGGACGCTGGTCCCGCGTCGAGATGCGTGTGGAGCGGCTCGACTGGGTACCCGCCGTACTCGCTTCGGTCGACCGTCCGTTCGTGATCGAGCGGCCGGACGAGCTCCGTGAACGCGTCATCGCATTCGCCGCTCGGCTGGCGGACTCGGCCAGGAGTGCACCGCCCGCGTAGAGGCGGGTCATCGGCGACCTGGAGCCCGGCAGACAGGCCCGCCGGTTCCGTACCCTGGGTGGATGCGCATGCGCCCCACTTTGAGCTGGACCCCTGCCGAGGACCTGTCGCCGGGCACGACCGACCTGCAGCCGGTCATCGAGGCGCTGGGCGCCGGCGGTGTACTCGTACTCAGCGGCGCGGGCATGTCCACGGAGTCGGGTATCCCCGACTACCGGGGGGAGGGCGGGAGCCTGAGCCGGCACACGCCGATGACCTACCAGGACTTCACCGCCGACGCCCAGGCCCGCCGCCGTTACTGGGCGCGCAGTCACCTCGGCTGGCGTACGTTCGGCCGTGCCCGGCCCAACGCCGGGCACCGGGCGGTGGCCGCGTTCGGACAGCACGGCCTGCTTTCCGGCGTGATCACCCAGAACGTCGACGGTCTGCACCAGTCCGCCGGCAGCGCCGGTGTCGTGGAACTCCACGGAGGCCTGGACCGGGTCGTCTGCCTTTCCTGCGGCGCCCTCAGCACGCGCCGCGAGCTCGCCGGGCGACTGGAGGAGGCCAACCCGGGTTTCGGGCCGGTGGCCGCCGCGATGAATCCGGACGGTGACGCCGACCTCACCGACAAGCAGGTCGGCGATTTCCGCGTGATGCCCTGTGCCCTGTGCGGCGGCATCCTCAAACCGGACGTGGTGTTCTTCGGCGAAGCGGTGCCTCCCGCGCGGGTCGAGCAGTGCCGGGCACTGGTCGGCGAGGCGTCCTCGCTGGTGGTCCTGGGATCCTCGCTGACTGTGATGTCCGGGCTTCGCTTCGTCCGCCAGGCGGCGCAGGCGGGAAAGCCGGTACTGATCGTCAACCGTGATCCGACGCGGGGCGACCGTCACGCCGTCACGCGCGTCGCACTGCCCCTGGGAGCGGCCCTCACCACCGTGGCCGGGCGGCTGGGTGTCCCCGTCGCTGACTGAGGGCTGTCCGCCGGCCCCGCACGCGGCACCCCGCGTCGGCCGTACGTGGTGCCCGGGCAACGTCGCACACGCCCACCCGGCGCGTGCCGGGCGTAGGCTTCTGCCCGTCACGGACAGGGGGCGGAACAGATGACGGCCGAGGCAGTGCAGAGGTGGGGCTCGACCCTCGATTCTGTAGTGGTGTACGAGCAGGGGGCGGTCTGCCGCCGCCTGGCCCGGGGCAGCGTGCCGCCGGACGGCAGGGTGCGGGTCACGGGCCTCCCCCGCTCCCTGGATCCCGGTTCGCTGCGGGCCCGTGTCACGGGCGTCAGCGGGATGCGCGTCGGTGAGGCCCGGGTGGAGGTCGAAGCGGAGCCGCTCGGCGGTCCCCCGCCCGACGGTCTGCCGCAGGAGGTCGAGCGACTTCGCGACGGGGCCGCGGCGGCGCGGTCCCGCCGGGACCGTCTGCTGGGCCTGATCGAGGAGGTCGGGGCCCTGCGCCCGGTGCCGCCCTCCCGTCGGCGTGAGGATCCGCACCGCCGGACCCCGGTCGGGGCATGGCTGGAGTTGGCCGAATTCGTGGACGAGCGGCTGGCGGGCCTGCACACCCGCCTGGTCGAGGCGGAGAAAGAACTGCTCACGGCCGAGCACCGGCTCGCCGTCGCCGTGGACCGGCTCACCCGCGCGTCCACGGACGCCCCCTCGGCGCACGTGGAGACCACGGTCTCCGCCCTGCTGGTCATCGACTCCTCCGGCACCGAGCACCCGGAGGCGGCGGAGGCAGAGGTGGAACTCGAGGTGGAGTACGGGGTGCCGGGCGCCGTCTGGGTGCCCACTTACCGGCTCTCCCACCGCCAGGGCGAGAGCAGCGGCCGGCTGGTGCTGCGTGCCTCGGTCGCCCAGCGGACCGGCGAGGACTGGACCGGTGTGTCCCTCGCCCTGTCCACGGCTGATCTGCGCCGCGACACCGATCTGCCGAGACTCCGCTCGGTCCGGATCGGACGCCGGCAACCCGCCTCGGTGCCCACAGGCTGGCGCGAACCTCCGGCGGGCCTCGCCGACCTGTTCGCCGGGTACGACGCGGCAGGCCCTCGCCCGGCCACCGCCGCCGCCGCGCCCGTGGCCGCCGGATCCGTACGCGTTCCCCCACCGACCTCCGCGCCGCAGGGTTACGGCGGGGCTCCCGTCGGGAGCGGGGACTCCCCGGAGCCTTCCAGGGCCGCCTCGCCCGTGCGGGCACGTACCGGCGCCCCCGCGCCGATGGCGCCCGCGGCTCCAGGGGGAGTCGTACCACCGCCGGTGACCGAGGTACCGGCGGTCGGGCCGCCGCAGCCGAGCGGCGATGAACTCGACTACGCCGCCCTCGTCCTGTGCGGCCCCGACGAACAGGGCGGCCGCAGGGGCCGGTTGTTCCCCGGCTCCCCCTTCGACCCGGTGGCGGCCGAACACCGCCGCCGCGCCGAGTCGGTGGCCGCGCTGCCGCTGCCCGGGCACGCCGTGCGGCCCCGCGAGTCGGCAGGCTCGTTCGACCACCGTTTCGACACCGCCACCCGCGCCGACATCCCCTCGGACGGCACCTGGCACACCGTCACCATCGGCGACATTCCGGTCGGCGCGGACACCGAGTACCTGTGCATACCGTCCCTGGAACAGACCGTGTACGCGACACTGGTCCTCTCCAACGCCACCGACCAGGCCCTGCTCGCCGGTCCGGTGGACGTCACCGTCGACGACGACTTCCTGCTGAGCACCGCACTGCCCACGCTCGCCCCCGGCGCGGTACGCCGCGTCGGGCTCGGGCCGGCCGAGGGAGTCCGGGTCACCCGCCGTACGCATCTGCGGGAGTCCACTTCGGGGCTGCGCAACAACACCGCCGTGCTCGACCACCGCGTCCGCATAGAGCTGGCCAACCGGCTCTCCACCGCCGTCGACCTGGAGGTACGCGAGCGGGTGCCCGTCACCTCCGACCCCGATGTCCGGATCGAGGAGCGGGCGGGCTGGACGGAGCCCGAGAACGGCCCGGGGCCCGACCGCCACGCACCGGGCACCCGCGTCCGGCGGGTGGTTCTGCCTCCCGGCGGCACCGCCGAGCTCGACGGCGGCTACGAGATCCGTATCCCGGCCGGCAAGGCCGTCGTCGGCGGCAACCGCAGGAGCTGACCACACCATGACCACACCCCCGAACCCGATCCCCCTCCCCGTCACCGCTGTCACCTGCCTGGAGGACCGCGCGCACGTCGAGCGTGCCGTCGTAGTGGACCTGGAGGCAGGGGTGCGGCGACTGCTCCTGGGACCGGTCACCGCGCTGGCCGTCGACCGTACGCTGCACGCGGAAGTGACCGACGGCCATCCGGCGACCGTGCTCGACGTGCGGATCGTCCGCAGCTGGACGCCGCGCGGGCCGCTTCCGCGCACCGGCGAGGACTCCCCCCTGCGCCTGCGGATACACGCCCTCGAGGAGGAGCGGCGCGCCCTGGAACAGCGGCGCGACCGGCTGGAGGCCCGCCAGGACCTCCTCGGCCGTCTCGCCGCCGATTTCCTGCGGGAGATCGGTGAGGGGGCCGGCTCGGGAGAGACCGACAGGCCCCGCTGGGCCCGTGAGCTGGACCGGATCGACGACGAGCGCGCTGCGTGCGCCGAGTCGCTGCGGACCGTACGGGCGCGGTCGACCGAACTGGCGGCCGAGCTCTCCCAGGCGGAGCAGGCCCTGTACGCGGCCGAGGAGGAGTCCGCCGACCTCGTCGGCCACGTCGAGTTGACCGTGGAAACCGAGGTCGCCGGACGAGTCGGCCTGCGGCTGAGCCATCTCGCCCCGTGTGCACTGTGGCGGCCCGCCTACCGGGCCGTTCTCGACGACGGCTCCCTGACTTGCGACGGTTCGCTGACGCTGGAGACCGACGCGATGGTCTGGCAGCGCACGGGCGAGGACTGGCACGACGTGCGGCTGACGCTGTCGACGGCGAGGTCGGCGCTCGCCGCGGATCCGCCGCGCCTGAGCGAGGACCGGCTGACGCTCACGGACCGTACCGGTGCGGAGCGCCGTTCCGTCGACGTCGAACTCCGCGAGGAGGAGATCGGGACCCTGGGGCCGGCGCCGGTCCTCGGCCTGCCGGGAGTGGACGACGGCGGTGAGGCGCGGGTGCTGCGGTCCCCGGCACCGGTCTCCGTACCGGGCGACGGCAGGGCGCACCGCGTGCCGCTGTCCGTCTTCACCACGCCCGCGCGCAGTGAGTACGCCTGCTCGCCCGAGCTTTCTCCCCTGGTCACCCGAGTGGTACGGGGTGACAACCTGGCCGGGCACGCCCTGCTCGCCGGCCCGGTGGACCTCGTCCGCGACAGCGGTTTCAGCGGCCGGGGCACCATGGACTTCACCGCCCCCGGTGCCCCCTTCGAGCTCTCCTTCGGCAGCTGCGACGACCACCGGGTGGTACGGCGTGCCGAGGAGTCGCGCTCCTCCGCCGGGCTCACGCAGCGGACCCTCATCACCCGTACGGTCCAGCTGCACCTGTCCCGGTTCGGCGCACCCGGTGAGCGGGACGACCGAGTGGTCGTCCTGCGGGAGCGTCTCCCGGTCTCGGAGGTCTCGGCGGTGGACGTACGACTGCGGGAGGATGCCTGCTCCCCCGCGCCCGACATGGTCGACGCCGACGGCATCCTCCGGTGGGACGTCGCCCTTCGGCCCGGCGGCCATCGCACGGTGACCCTGGTCTACGAGCTGTCGGCGAGCGGCAGGGTCACCGGCCTCTGAGCTCGGGGACCGTCAACGCCGTGGAGGGAACGCTGCTCGGAGAGCACGCTGCCGACCGTGGTGCGTGGTGACCCCGTGGGGTGACCGCGAGACCAGCCACCGCCGCCCGCAACCACTCCGGGGCGAGCGAACGGGCCGCACGCCGAACAGATCGCCGCGTGCGCCGGGGCCGCGGCGTGAGGGACGCCCGATCATTACTTGACTTAACCCGTGAAGGAAGCCCCGCCCGACGAGTGTCCGGGCGGTATGTTGCTCGGGTGAGCCCGGAGGAGAGGGGGCAGGGTGAAAGTACGCAGCGGCCGGACGGTGCGTGACCTGCGGCGCGAGAACCGCACCACCGTGTTGCAGCGTCTGTATTTCGACGGCCCGTTGAGCCGTTTCTCGCTCGGTCCGCTGACCGGGCTGAGTTCCGGGTCCGTGAGCAACGTGGTGGCCGAACTGGTCGCCGAAGGCCTGGTCGAAGAGGCCGGCAGTGTCGACTCGGCGGGCGGCCGCCCCCGCACTCTGCTCCGTGTCCGGCCCCGGAGCCGGTACATGATCGGTGTGGACATCGGCGAGACCCGGGTGCGGGTCGAGCTCTTCGACCTCGCCCTCACCGAACTGGCCCGGGCCGAGAGGCCGTTGTCGCCTGACGGGCCGACGCGGGTCGACCGCTACGACGTCGGTGTCGTGGTGGGGCATCTGCGCGCGGGCATCGCCGAGGTGCTGGACCGCGCGGGCATCGAGGCCGAGCGGCTCCTCGGGGTCGGCGTCGGTGTACCGGGCATCGTCTCCAGGACCCCGGAGGACGGCGCCGTGGTGCACGGCCAGACCATCGGGTGGGACGCCGTGCCGCTGGAGCGACTGCTGCGTGAGTCCGTGCCGGCACCCGCGAACGTGCCGTACTACATCGACAACGGCGCCAAGACGCTCGGCCAGGCCGAGATGTGGTTCGGTGCCGGGCGGGGAGCGCAGAGCGCGGTGGTCGTGCTGTTCGGTTCCGGTGTGGGCGCCTGCGTGGTCACCGACGACATGAGCCCCGGTCGGGCCGTCGAGTGGGGGCATCTGACCGTACGGGTACGAGGGCGCCGCTGCCGCTGCGGTGCGCTGGGCTGTCTGGAGGCCTATGCGGGCGCGGAGGCGCTCCTGGAGCGCTGGCGGGAGGCGGGCGGAAATCCGCTCCCGGACGCCGACGAGGAGGCCGCGCTCACGGCCATGCTCGCCGCGGCGTACCCGGCCGGGCGGGACGGCGGGAGCGGACCGGAGCCCGACGCCACCGCCCTGGCCGTCCTGGAAGAGACGGCGGAGTACCTCGGCGCGGGGTTCTCCGACCTGATCAACCTCTTCCAGCCGGAGCGCATCCTCGTCGGGGGCTGGGCGGGTCTCCAGCTCGGCACGCGGTTCCTGGACTCCGTGCGGGCCCATGCCACGTCGTACGCGCTCGCGTACCCGGCCTCGCACGTGCGGATCCAACTCGGCACCCTGGGGCCGGACGCCGTCACCGTCGGGGCGGCCGCCCTGCCGCTCGCCGACTTCTTCGAGCGGGGCGGCCGGCCGCAGGAGGCAGGGCCCGAGGAGCAGGTGCCCGCGTGGCAGACGACTCTGCGGGACCGGGCGGCGCAGGGATGAGCCGACGTGCCGCCCGGGGCGCCTCCGCCCGTACGTCGCAGTCCGGCGTCAGCGCCCCGGCCTGAGGGAACGCCGACACGGGCGACGGCCCCGCCACCGCCCGGGCCGTGCTGGCGGCCCGGGGTTTCGCCCGGCCCGGCGGCCGAGACGACGACCTCGTCCACGCCGCCGTCGCGCACGACGGCATCATCGGCGCCAGCGGTCTGCGGCACGGCTTGCCGGCCCCTGTCCTCCCTCACCCGGGGGCAGGTCATGCGCTATGACGCTCCCGCACAGCTCAGGAAGGACCACGGCGTCTCCCGGGCTGTTCCGCGCACCCGGCGCTGGACTCCCCCGCCCCCGGCCGTGCCGCTCCGACCCGGACGCGCGCGGGGCGGGGAGGCGGGCCGCCCCCCGCGGAGGGGTGGCGGCCCGCCTCCGGGTTCCGCCGGGGTCAGCCGTTGGGCAGGATGACGGCCCGGCCGTTGACCTTCCCGGCGTGGAGCCGTTCGTAGGCGTGCGGGGCCTCGTCGATGGAGTACGTCTCCACGTGGACCTCCACGGCTCCCGAGTGGGCGAGTTCGATCACTTCGGCGAGTTCCCGGCGCGTGCCCCAGTACGGCGCGGTGACCGACGTGGAGAACGGCAGGACGCCGAAGCCGACCGGGAGCAGGCCCCCGCCGATGCCGACGATGGTGACATCGCTGTCGATGGAGGCGGCCGCGCCGGCCGTCCTCACGGTCGGCTCCGCCCCGACGAAGTCGAACACGACCCGGG
Source organism: Streptomyces sp. NPDC020780 (assembly GCF_044334475.1). NCBI lineage: Bacteria > Bacillati > Actinomycetota > Actinomycetes > Kitasatosporales > Streptomycetaceae > Streptomyces > Streptomyces sp. NPDC020780. The sequence goes on from NZ_JBIRTB010000003.1 coordinate 24,421, forward strand.
CGCCGATGCCGCCGGTGAGCTCGCGGATCTTCGCGGCGGCGTTCTCGTCGGAGATCACCGTCTCGTGGGCGCCCACCGTCCGTGCGAGGGCCAGCTTCTCCTCGGAGACGTCGAGCGCGATGACGCGGACCGCCGTCATGGCGCGCAGCAGCTGGATGGCCACGTGCCCGAGGCCACCGGCGCCGATGACCACCGCGGTGGTGCCGGGCAGGAGCTTCGGCAGTGACCGCTTGATCGCGTGGTACGGCGTGAGACCGGCGTCGGTGAGGGACACGGTCCTGACCGGGTCGAGGTCGCCGATCGGCACGAGATGACGGACGTCGTCGACGATCATGTACTCGGCCATGGCGCCGGGGTTGCCGAGCCCCGGCGGGTTGATGCCGAGGTCGGCGGCACGCAGACAGTAGTTCTCCCGGCCCTCCGCGCAGTTCACGCAGGTGCCGCAGCCCCAGGGGCCGTAGACGGCGACGGAGTCGCCCACCGAGAGGCCCTCGGCGCCCTCACCGAGCGCTGCGACGGTTCCGACGCCCTCGTGGCCGAGGGTGAGCGGCAGGGGGTAGGGGAAACCCTCTGCGGGCCAGCTCATCACCACGGAGTCGGAGTGGCAGACACCGGCGGCACTGACCTTGAGGAGGACCTGCCCGGGTCCCGGTTCGGGTTCGGGTATCTCGACGACTTCGGGTGCGGCGCCGATGGTGCGGTACTGGACGGCTTTCATGGCTCTCCTTCACTCCCCCCGCTTCCTTTGTGAGCCCCCCGCCGGCCGTGCGCCACTCGGGCGCGGTCACGAGGCCGAGTAGCCGCCGTCCACCAGGTGGTAGCTGCCGTGGACGAAGGAGGCACGGTCGGAGAGGAGGAAGGCGATGAGTTCGGCGACCTCCTCCGACGTACCGAGGCGGCCTGCCGGGTGCAGCGAGATCAGGTGGTCACGGGCCGGGCCGTCGGTCTCGCGGAGCAGCGGGGTGTCGATGAAGCCGGGACCGACCGCGTTGACGCGGATGTTCCTGTCCGCGTATTCGAGTGCGGCGCTCTTGGTGAGGCCGACGACGCCGTGCTTGGCGGCGACGTACGCCGGGGAGCCCGCGAAGCCGTTGGTGCCGAGGATCGAGGAGACGTTGACGATGGCTCCGCCGCCCGCGGCGAGGATGGCCGGGAGTTCGAAGCGCAGGGAGTAGAACACGCCGCTGAGGTTTGTGGCGACGACCTTGTCCCAGGCCTCGACGTCGTACTCGCCCGTGGGGCGGGAGGGGCCTCCGATGCCGGCGTTGTTCACGGCGAGGTGCAGGGCGCCGAACGTGTCGACGGCGTGCCGCACACCGGCTTCGACGGAGGCGGGGTCGGTGACGTCCAGGGCGACGGCGGCGGCGCGGGCGCCACCGGACGCCAGTTCGGCTACGGCCTCGCGGGCGGCTTCCTCGTTGTAGTCGGCGACGACGACGGTCGCGCCGCCCGCGGCGAGGCGCCGGGAGAGGGCGAGACCGATGCCGGACGCACCGCCGGTGACGAGGGCGGTCCTGCCGGCGAACTCCGCCTCGGGGGCGGTGGGGAGGTGGGTGCTCATGGTGATGCGCTTCCTTGCGTGGTGCTGTGGGGCGCCGGTCCGTCCTGCCGGGATCGCAGCAGGTCTGCGGAGAGGGCGTCGAAGGCGTGTACGACGTATTCGGGGAGGGCGGCGGGTCGGCCGCCCCGCACCCATGCTGCCTGGGCGGCGAGCAGCGCTCCGGCTCCCGCGGCCACGGCCACGGCGGGACGGAGGTCCTGACGAGGGTCGACGCCGAGCCGTTCCGCGAGGATCGCGACCGACTCCTCCTGGGCGTCGACACGGATGTGGTGGTAGGCGGCGTACAGGGCCGGTTCCTCTTCGGCCAGCAGGAGCAGGTCGAAGATGCGCGGCCGCAGGTGCCACGGCTCGGCCTCCGGGTCGTCGAGCCAGTCGAGGACGGCCCGGCGGTAGGCGAGGAGCGGCGGTTCGGCGGCGGGCCGTGCGCGAAGCGCCCGGTTGATCCTGTCACCGTCGCCCCGGACCGCGTCGAGCACGGCTGCTTCCTTGTTCGGGAAGTAGCGGCTGAAGGTACGGCGGTCGACGTCGGCCGCCTGCGCGATCTCCTCGACGGTCACCTCGCGCAGCCCGCGTTCGAGCACCAGCTCGAACGCGGATCGCGCCAGGGTGTCCCGGGTCCTGAGCGCCTTGCGGCTGCGTCGCTCGGGGGGGTTCCCTACCGGATCCATGAGCACACCGTACACCCTTGAATGTCCCAGTGGGACATCTGTCGCATCGGGACATCAGAAGGGGCCGACCCGGGTGCGTCACCGCGCACGCCGCCGGCGACCGGGGCGGAGGGGGGCCAGCCGTCAGTACTCGCTGTCGATCCCCGTGACCACGGGCGCCCCCAGCGGCGCGTCGGCCTCCGCCACTCCGCTCGCCCGCAGCGCGGCCGTGGCCAGGCGGACCGCCCGGGCCTCCGCTCCGGCGCGGTCGTCGGCGTCGACCTCCAGCCGGATGGAGAAGGTGCCACCGTCCTGCACCGTCAGGAGGTCCAGATCCTCGGTCGTACCGAACTCGGTGTTCTGCGGATCCCGGGGGCGCAGCCTTCGTTCCACCTCCGAGCGCGTCGCGTCGGTGACGCCGTGGACGAACGTGCCGGGGACGGTGATGACGTACGTGGTCACAGGTACTCCTCACGTGGCGGCCCTCGCCGTACCGGCCGGGCTCCGGTTGTCAGGGGCTGCTCCCGGAAGGGCCTTGACTCTCCCCTACCCCCGACCGCGGGGCCTGTCGCCTCGTTCGGCCGACCGAATCGGAAAGGCCCGGCCACGTCACGCCGGGGACAGGTGGTGCGGGATGGCTGTCGCGGGATGTGGCAGCGTGGAATCGCGGCCGGGCCGGCCGCCGCGCCCGGGCTCCCCGGGCCGGGCGCGCAGCACCGGAAAGAGGAGAGAACATGTCGAAGCCGCCGCTTCCCGACGCCGCGATCGCCCTGCTGCGGAAGGCCAATCCGGCCGTCATCGCCACCCTCCGCGCGGACGGCCAGCCGGTCTCCACGGCCACCTGGTACCTCTGGGACGACGGCCGGGTACTCGTCAACATGGACGAGGGCCGCAAGCGCCTCGACCATGTGCGCGGGGACGCCCGGGTCACCCTGACCGTGCTGGACGCCGCCGACTGGTACACCCACGTCACCCTGATCGGACGCGTCGTCGAGATGCGCGACGACGAGGGCCTCGCCGACATCGACAGGCTGTCCCGTCACTATCTCGGCCAGCCGTACGGGCAGCGTGACCGCGGCCGGGTCAGCGCGTGGATCGAGATCGACCGCTGGCACGGCTGGGGCGGCCTCCGGGACAGCGGCCAGGCCGCGGGCTGATCGGGTCCGGCCCCAGGTCTTCCTCCGGGGCCGGATCCGAACCGCCGGGTGAGGGAGCGAGCCGAGGAGTAACTCCGCTCCTCCCAAGGCGAGTTGGCCGACACGGGGAGCGGGCCGGTCTCGTTCGGCCCCGTGTCGGGCCGCCTGAACGCTCTCGCCGCGGGGCTCGGGAGGGGCTGAACGGCCACGGCTCGCCGGGAAGTCATCCGCACCGCGGGCCGGGCCTCGCCGGGAAGAGGCCCGGCCCGCGGTGCGCTCAGGCGTTGGGGTCGAAGGGGATGCCCGCCGGCAGGGCCTTCGCCAGGTGCGCCTTGAAGCTGCCGTCCTTGATGCCGAGGAGGGCGCTGCCGAAGTCGGCCTGGGTCAGCTTGTCCCGCAGGCCCTCCGGGTATCCGTTCCAGCCGACGAGGGCGGGGAACTGCCACGTGTGGCGGTGGTTCTCCGGGGGCTCGTCGCCCGAGTTCGCGGGACGGAAGCAGTGCGTGCCCAGCCCGTCCTTGTGGTAGACGACCTTGGGGTGGCTCCCCTCCCACCGGATGCTGTCCCGGCCGTAGACGTCGAAGTCGCCGTGGGCGGAGGTGGACACGTACCGTGCCTCGTCGTTCTGCACCCACACGACCACGTGTTCCCAGTCGTGCCGGTGTCCGCCGAGGCCGCTGCCGGCCACGGCCTGGTCCTTCTCGAAGTAGAGGCCGTACATGACGGCGCACCAGCCGTTGTTGCACATGTGGCGGGAGTAGCTGTTGGTGTTGTCCAGGTCCCACGCGTCGCGGCAACTGCCGTTGACCGCGCCGGTGGTCTTCAGACCCGGGGCGATCGTCCCGTCGGGGCCGATGGCGGGGGTGGGATAACAGCCGTCCGTGTCGTAGTCGAAGGCGGGCTGGAAGGTCTGCTCGATCGCGTCCGCCCGCGCGGGTAACGCGGTCGGTGGGTCCGCGAGGGCGGTGCCGGCGGAGGTCATGACCAGCACCAGGGCACCGGCGGCGGCGAGGGGGATCCTGCGGATCGACGGACTGCGAAGCATCGGGGTCCTCCCGGTCGGCGCGTGTGGGGGGCACGCGACTAGCCTTGGCATGCCCACCGCAAGCGGATCGAACCCTCGGCCGCACACCGGGACGGGGGGCGCCCCGGCCGCCGGCCCGCACCGGGCCGGGGCGCCCCGGCCCACCTCAGCCCGCGCCGGCGGTCGCCGCGGCCTCCGCGCCGTCCCGCACAGCCCTGCCCGGACGCAGCGTCCACGGCACCGGGTCGGTGTTGGTCAGCCATCCCCCGGCGATCAGGCGTCGTACGACCAGGACGCGCAGCTCACGACGCTGCTTGCCCCAGCCCACGCCCAGGCAGAGCTGCTTCACGGACGGGCCGTGGCCGTGCGACGCGCGGAAGGCGGCGGCGAACCGCGCGGCACGCGGCCCCTCGTCGGGGTGGGCGGCCTCCCACGCCGCACAGGCGGCCCGCACCTTCTCGTCGGCCTGCACGGGAACGGCCACGCGCATGAAGGCCTCCGCGACCTTCTCCGTGGACAGCGCGCACTGCGGGCAGTTCTCCACGGCCTCCGCGTGCCGGCGCAGCGCGGCGCTCGCCCGCCCCTTCCACTCCTCCCAGGTCGGCGCGGGTGTGGCCGTCGTGCCGTCCGCCCGGCACGCGACGGGAGGCGGGGGGCGCATCCCCGACAGGTGGCGCACCGGATCCGCGAGACGGTAGCGATGGCCGTCCGCGTCAAGGAGGAACCCCTTGGCCAGGAGTTCGGGCAGTGCGTCCCGGCACCACTCGGGCAGTTCGTCGGGGATCGGGCCGTACGCGTCGGAGGGGCCGTGGGCGGCCAGGAAGAGGGCGGCCAGCCGCGCTTCGGGCGAGGTCTTCCTGAGGGGCTTGGCCGCCAGGGTGCGGGTGGTCCACCCGGACACACGGGACCGCATCAGCTTGCCGAACGGCAGCCGCCCCTCCGGTCCGGCCCCTAGATCCGGCACGGTGACGGCGACGGGGACGTCCGGACTGCCGCCGAAGAGGGCGTCCTGCCCCCGCCATCCCAGGACGGCCACAGCGGCGACGGCACCTTCCGCGTCGGACAGGCGCAGCGAACGCAGGTCCTGGGCGGTGAGGTTGCCGATTCCTGTGCGGGCGGCACGGATGGCGACGACCGTGGCGAGGAGCTGCGCGTCGGCCGTGTGCAGTGGTAGTGAGGCCACGTAGCCGAGGAGCCGGCGGGCGGCGACTCCCTGCTGGTGGGTCAGCAGGAACGGTCGCGGAGCGCTCGCCGTGACGGAGGTGGCCGGGGCAGGATGGGGGCTGGAGGAAGAGTGGGGCACATCACCTACAACGTGCCGACGGGGCCGAGGTCACCGCTCGCACTCCAGTGCGACCACAGGTGCGGTCCCGTAGGACGGCCGTCCGGGCCTGTGTTTCACCCGGTCTCCGGGCAGCGGGACCACCTGACCGGAGACCGGGGCCGGGTGCGGGTGCGGGTGCGGCGGGATACGCGTCGGTGGCGAACCGCGAGGCGGTCCGCCACCGATGTACGAGGCCGGGAGGGGTCAGTTGTCGCTGACTTCCGCCTTGACGACGGTGCCGGTGGCCGCGTCCACCTCGAAGTCGGTCTTGTTCCAGTCCTGGCCGACCACCTCGACCTTCCAGACCAGGACCTGGCTGGAGTTCTCGTCGAGGTCCGCCGAGGTGACCGTGCCCTTCGTCTTGTCGGTGGCCGTCTTGGCAGCCTGCTGCGGGGTCACCTTCGCCTTGGCGATCCACTCGGACATCTGCTGCTTCTCGGCGTCGGTCTGATCGGTGACCGGCTTGGAGTCGAGTACGGCGCCGGAGACCGCGTCGATGGTCACCACGTGCGCGGTACCGTCCTTCTCGACGACCTCCGCGACCCACTTGGCGCCCGCGGAGCTGCCGCTCGGACTGGGGCTGCCGCTCGGGCTCGGGCTCATGCTCCCGCTGGGACTGCTGCTCTCGCTGCCGCCCGGGCTCGGGCTCATGCTCGCCTGGCTGCCGTCATCCAGGCCCTTGAGGTCGAGCTCGGCCAGCTTCCCCCCGGACACCGCACCCAGGGCGGTGGTGGCCGCCTTGTCGAAGGTGACCTTGACGGTCGAGAGGAAGCTCTTGCGCGCCATCTGGTCCTGGGTCAGCTGAGCCGTGCTGGACGGGCTGCCGGAGACGCTCCCGGACGGGCTGGCCGTCTGGTTCGGCATGACCTTCGCAGCTTCCGAGGTCGCAGCGGTGGTCCGGTCTCCGCTGTCCTGTCCGCAGCCGGTCACCAGGGCGGAGGCAAGGACGGCGCACAGGGCGCCGGCGACGCGGAGCCGACGGGTGCGCGGGGAAACGTGTCTGTTGCGTCGGGGCTGAAGTCTCATACCGCATGACTAGCCGCGCCCGCGAACAGTCATGTTGCGCGACCGGCGGCTGTCACCCGATCGACGGCGTGGTCCCCCCGTTCGCCGTCGCCGTGTGCCTCGGCCCCGCACGGTGACCGTTCCGGGGCCCGGCGCCGCCGTTTCGCCCCGCACGCCGAATGACGCCGGTCCGCGCGAACCGGCGTCATTCTCCGAGGTCGCGAGCGGCGTCAGGCGGTGAGCTGCACCTCGGACGGAACCGCCGCCCCCACCCGTCCCGCCGGCGGAACGGCACGCAACTGCGCCTCCGCGGCGAGCAGGGCGTCCGCGACCGTCCGGGTTCCCGTGGTGACGCAGAGGGTGTAGGAGACGTCGTCGAGACGACGGCTGCTCTCGGAGGTCCCGAGCCGTGCGTGGGCGCTCCGCAGTGATTCGTAGCGCTTGACGAGATTCCACAGCGTTGCGGGATTGGCCATCAGCACGGCAGTTCCTCTCCACAGGGCGGCCGGGAGCCAGGGCCCCGCACCGACGGTGTCCGATCGCGCCGGCGGTCCGCCTGGCGTCACGGGCGCGGCCGTGCGAAGTGGTCAGCACGCGTCCGGTCCCTTGCAGATGATGGTCGCCCCGCCTTACGAAAAGCGCATCCGGAATCAAGAACGGTGACGCGTCCGCTCCCGCGGAGCTGTGGTTGCTCCATCTGCGCCATGTGCGCCCCGTGCGCCGGTGCGAAACAATAGAAGACGTCGGGTGGCCCGCCGCTGCCCGCGCCCCGGTCAGGAGGCGGTCATGGATTACCCGGAGAGTTACGAGCTGATATTCCAGGCGACGGGCGCAGCGGACGATGTCGTCGTCGTCCACCTCACAGCCCGGTCGGGCGCGGGTGGTTACCCGATCTACGAGGACGAGACCGGCATCGTGCGCGCCGAGATCAGCGAACGGGGCGAGGTCCGGATGCAGGCCAGCGGGGGCCATCAGGTCCTGCGGGTTCCGCTGCTGGCGAGGCCGCTGAGCCACGGCCGCCGCACCGGCTGAGAAACCCGGCCGGGAGAGCCACCTGAGAGGACCACCTGAGAGAAGCGGACGTCGGCGCACAGTCCACCCGGTGCCCATTCATGCCCGAACATGTTTACATTCCCGCCATGGGACCGTAGTCTGCCGCTCAAACCACAGACTCGGACATGGAACGGATACGTAACCACATGTACGCACCGGAGCGGCAGCAGGAGATCCTGCGCCTCGCAGGCGAAAGCGGCCGCGTCGACGTCCTCTCGCTGGCCGAGCAGTTCCAGGTGACCGCCGAGACCGTCCGGCGCGACCTGAAGGCTCTCGACAGGGCGGGGCTCCTGCGCAGGGTCCACGGTGGTGCGATCCCGGCCGGACGGCTCGGTTTCGAGCCGGATCTCGCCGAGCGGGACTCCGTGGCCGCCGACGAGAAGGACCGCATCGCCGCCGCGGCGCTGGGGGAACTGCCCGCTCAGGGCAACATCGTCATCGACGCCGGTACGACGACCGCCAGACTGGCGGCCGTGGTACCGATCGACTCCTGCGTCACCGTCGTGACCCATGCGCTGCCTGTGGCGGCGCGCCTCTCCGACCACCCGGGCATCTCCCTGCACCTGGTCGGCGGGCGGGTCCGGCACCGCACCCGCGCCGCCGTCGACGCCTGGGCCCTGCGCGCGTACGGCGAGATCAACGCCGACGTGGTCTTCCTCGCTACGAACGGCTTCTCGCCCGACGGCGGGCTGACGACCCCGGACCTGGCCGAGGCTGCTGTCAAGCGTGCGGTGATCGCGGCGGCCCGCAGGGTCGTGCTCCTCGCCGACTCCGGCAAGGCGGGCCAGGAACACTTCGCCCGCTTCGGCGACCTCTCCGACGTCGACCTGCTCATCACGGACACCGGGCTCAGCCCCGAGGACGCCCGGGCCATCGAGAGCCTGGGCACGGAAGTAGTACGCGCATGATTCTGACCGTCACCCCCAATCCCAGCCTGGACCGGACCTACGAACTGCCGGGCCTCACCCGGGGTGCCGTCCTGCGGGCCACCACGGATCGTGTCGACCCCGGCGGCAAGGGCGTCAACGTCTCCCGCGCCGTCGCCGCCGCCGGACACCGAACGGTCGCCGTGGCACCGCTGGGCGGACCCGAAGGAGCGTTGCTGGCCCGGCTGCTGGGTGAGCACGGTATCGAGGCCGCAGGGGTCCCGATCGCCGGCAGTACCCGCGTCAACGTCACCCTGGTCGAGCCGGACGGCACGCTCACCAAGGTCAACGCGGCCGGACCCGAGATCGGGCCGGCCGAGGCGGAAGCCCTCCTGGACGCAGTGCGCGCACGGTCGGCGGGTGCGGACTGGATCGCCTGCTGCGGCAGTCTGCCCCGTGGGCTGCCGCCGCGGTGGTACGCGGAACTGGTGGCCCGCAGTCACCGCGCTGGGACCCGGATCGCCCTCGACACCTCGGGCGCGGCGCTGGTAGCGGCGTTGCCGCAGCGGCCGGACGTCGTCAAGCCGAACACCGAGGAGCTCGCCGAGGCCGTCGGCCGTCCGCTCGTGACGGTCGGTGACGCCGTCAAGGCGGCGCAGGAGCTGTGCGAGCGGGGGGCGCGATCCGTACTGGCCAGCCTGGGCGCCACCGGGCAAGTGCTGGTGGAGGAGGCCGGAGCGTACTTCGCCTCCGCCCGGGTGGACGCGGTCCGCAGCAACGTAGGCGCCGGGGACGCGTCCCTGGCGGGCTTCCTGACCGCGGGCGGAACGGGCCGGGCGGCCCTGGCCTCCGCCGTGGCGCACGGCGCTGCCGCGGTCCAGCTCGCCGGAAGCGTCATGCCGACCCCGGACGGCCTCGACCACTCCGCGGTCGTGACGACCGCGGACATCCCCGTGGACCTCGCTCTGAGCGAGCCGGCTCCATGACCGCCACAGTTCCGTACTGCCTTCCCGCAGCCCCTTTCCCCCGAACCGCCACCCGGACCCGTCCCCGGACGGGCCACGAGCAAGGAGCCCCGCGATGAGTGAGCTGATCACCGCGGACCTGGTCGACCTCGATCTGTCCGCCGAGACGAAGAGCGCAGCAAGCCGTTCCCTGGCCGAACGGATGGTCGCGGCCGGCCGCGTCACCGACCTCGACGGCTTTCTCGCCGACGTGGCGGCCCGTGAGGCCCAGATGCCGACCGGTCTGGACGGAGGCATCGGCATTCCGCACTGCAGGAGTGCGCACGTGACCGCGCCGACGCTGGCCTTCGGCCGCAGCGCTCACGGAATCGACTTCGGCGCACCTGACGGGCCCGCGGACCTGGTGTTCCTGATCGCCGCGCCGGCCGGCGCGGACGACGATCACCTCACCATCCTGTCGGCCCTGGCGCGGCGGCTGATGGACCCGGCGTTCACGGACGCGCTGCGGGCGGAGAGCGACCCGGCCGCCGCCGCGGCCCTGGTCCGCGGGGAGCGGATCCCGGCGCCGACCGCTCCTGGGGCCACCGCTCCGGGGGCGACCGCGGATGCCCCGGAGGCGGCCGAGGCCTCGCTTCCGGCGGGCGCCTCGAGTACGGCGGATGCCTCGGGGATCTCCGGGACCGCCGGGGAACCGTTCCGGATCGTGGCCGTGACGTCGTGCCCCACCGGCATCGCGCACACCTACATGGCCGCCGAGTCGCTGGAGGCGGCCGCCCGCGCGGAAGGGGTCGTCCTCAGCGTCGAGACGCAGGGATCGGCCGGGTTCGAGCGGCTCGACCCGGCCCTCATCGCCTCCGCCGACGCGGTCATCTGGGCGCACGACGTCGAGGTGCGGGAGAAGGCGCGGTTCGGCGGCAAACCGGTGGTGGACGTCGGGGTGAAGGCGGGGATCAACCGCCCTGCGGAGCTCATAGCCGAGGCCCGCCGCAAGGCGGAGCGCGGCGAGATCGGCCGGTTCTCCGACGGCAGCGACGGCACGGAGAAGGACACGGGCGGCGCCTCGGCGCACTTCGGCGTCCGGCTGCGGACGTATCTGATGTCCGGTGTCAGCTACATGGTGCCGTTCGTCGCGGCCGGCGGCCTCCTCATCGCGCTGTCCTTCGCCATCGGGGGCTACGAGATCGCGAGCGCGAAGTCGGTCGCCGATCACTTCGTCTGGGGCGAGGCGGACAGCTGGGCCGCCCTGCTCAACCAGATCGGTACGGCCGCGTTCGGTTTCCTGGTCCCGGTGCTGGCCGGGTACATCGCGTACGGGATGGCGGACAGGCCGGCGCTCGTCCCCGGCTTCGTCGGCGGTGCCATCGCGCTCACCGTCGACGCGGGCTTCCTGGGCGGACTGGTCGCGGGGCTGCTGGCGGGTGCGGTGGTGATGGCGATCCAGCGGGTGAAGGTGCACCGCACCCTGCGGGGCATCATGCCGGTGCTCGTGATCCCGCTGCTCGCCTCGATCGCCGTCGGCTTTTTGATGTTCATCGTGGTCGGCAAGCCGATCGCCTCGCTGCAGAGTGCCCTCACCGACTGGCTGAACGGGCTGTCGGGCTCCAACGCGGTCGTGCTCGGCGTCGTCCTCGGCCTGATGATGTGCTTCGACATGGGAGGCCCGCTGAACAAGGTGGCGTACGCCTTCGCCGTCGGCGGTCTGGCCGACCCTACGCCCGGCAGCCTCAAGGTGATGGCGGCGGTCATGGCCGCGGGTATGGTCCCCCCGCTGGCGATGGCACTGGCGACGACGGTACGGGGCGGGCTGTTCACCCGTACCGAGCGGGAGAACGGCCGGGCCGCGTGGGTGCTGGGGGCCTCCTTCATCAGTGAGGGCGCCATCCCCTTCGCCGCCGCCGACCCCATGCGGGTGATCCCGTCCGTGATGGCCGGCGGAGCCGTCACCGGCGCTCTGTCCATGGCCTTCGGCTGCACGCTCCGGGCCCCGCACGGCGGCGTCTTCGTCGTCCCGCTGATCGGTGAGCCGTTCCTGTATCTGGTGGCGGTCGCGGCGGGCACCGCGGTGGCCGCCGGCCTGGTCGTCACCCTCAAGGGCCTGCGGCGCAGCCCGAAGGCTTCCGCCGTGGCAGCGGGACAGCCCGAAGTGCCCGTGACCGTCTGAGCGTTGCGGAGCGATCCGCGAACACGTCCGTACCCCACCCGTCCCACAGGAGGAACCCCATGTACCAGCGCACCGTCTCCGTCGGCTCCCCCGGCGGGCTGCACGCCCGGCCGGCTTCCCTGTTCGTCCGGGCGGCCACGCGCCAGCCGGTCCCGGTGACCGTCGCACGTGACGGCCGCGACCCGGTCGACGCGCGCAGCATGCTGTCGGTGCTCACCCTGGCGGCCCAGCACGGCGACTCCCTGGTGCTGTCCGCCGCCGGGGAGGGTGCGCGGGAGGCGGTGGACGAACTGGCCGACCTGCTCGCCCAGGACCTCGACGCCACGGTGTGAGCGTGGAGCTCTGGGACCCGGCGGGCGTGGGGGTTCTGCGGCTGCCCTCCGGACGTACGGTCCGCGGTCGGGGTCTGCGGCGCCCACTGCCGGCGGGCCTCGCCCCGACCTTCGCGGTCCACCTGCTGGGCAGGCAACCTCCCCCGGCTGCCTGGGAGTCACGGTGGCTTCGCTGGCCGGACTTCCGGCTTCCGGCCGACCGCCGGGTGGCTCGCAGCGTGCTCGTGGAGGCCTGGCGCCGGGCCGCGGAGGAGCGGGTGGAGGTCGCCTGCGGAGGTGGCCGGGGGCGCACGGGCACGGCTCTGGCGTGTCTGGCGGTGCTGGACGGTGTGCCGCCGCAGGAGGCGGTCGGTTTCGTACGGCGCGGGTATCACCCCGGCGCCGTGGAGACCCCCTGGCAGCGCCGGTACGTTCTGCGCTTCGCGCAGCCGTGACCGGCTGACGGCGTACGCGCGTTCACGGGCGAGCGCCGCCGTCACGGCCGTCGAGACCGCGCCGGGGACGGCCCCGGCCAGGCCGGCTGCCCCCGGAAGGCCTGCCGGGGGTCACTTCGCCGCCTGGGGGGTGGGGACGGTCGCCCCGCCCCCCGCGCGGATCGCCTCGACGACGCTCTGGTGGAAGGAACGGCTGGCTTCCTCGGAGGGGCACGGCACCGGACTGCCTGCCAGCGTGAACCAGTCGGAGGCACCGCTGAACTGCACGGCCACCTCGGCCTGCCCCTCGGACCATGTCGTGTGTACGGTCAGATCGCCGTTCACGACGCCTACCTCTTCGGTGCGCACTCCGCCTGATCCCGCGAAGACACCGCAGGTAGTCCACGATGCCCAGTTCATGACGCGTCGCCTTTCGGGACGTTACGAGCCTGTCGAGCGGACTGATTCGATTATGGCACCGCACACCGCCAATCGCACACATGTGCCCGCAAGTATCCGTTCGGTGACGCCGTGATGTCATCGGGGCGGCCGGGCGCATGTCAGGGGTGCATCGACGCGCCCTTGAGGATCTTGTCCACGGCATTGCGCGGCCCGTGGACCGCGAGGCCCACCAGATCCATCGCGTCCCGTCCCACGGCACGGACGGCCGCCCGGTTCGCCTTGTCGTGACCGGTGGCGAAGAGATCGGACGTGAACACGGCCATGGTCGTGCCCCGGCCGACCGCCCGGGTGTGGGCCGTGGTCAGCAGCTCCTTCGGCCCGGCGAAGACGAGGACGGGCTGGCGGAACATCGGCAGGTAGGGCGTGCCGTCCGCGTCGGCGTACGGCTCTCCGATCACCTCCGGCACCTGCGTCCCGAGGCCGCTGACCAGGAAAGCGGTCACGTTGAGCCGCTGCCAGGCCTCGAGGTCGTCACGGAGCAGGACAGCGATCTTGGTGTCGAAGCGTACGGGCGTGAGGTCATCGGTCATACGGAAAGCCTGCCGGGCCGCGCGCCGGCCGTCTTGTACGAACTTTGCACGCCCGTCGGCCGCAGGCGCCTCTTGTACGCTTCCCCCATGGGTGCACGTCCGGACATCATCGCGTGGCGTCCGCGCGTCGAGGGGATCGACGAGGTCTTCCACGCGCACTTCGCCGACCACGCCTACCCCATGCACACACACGACGCGTGGACACTGCTGATCGTCGACGAGGGCATGGTCCGCTACGACCTCGACCGCCACGAGCACGGGGCGCCGAGTTCGGTGGTCACGCTGCTGCCTCCGCACATCCCGCACAACGGGGACGCCGCGACTCCGGAGGGCTTCCGCAAGCGTGTCCTGTACCTCGGCACCCGGCAGATCGACCCCGCCCTCGTCGGACGGGCGGTGGACCGCCCGGTGCTCAGCGACCAGCGGCTGCGCCACCGCGTGCACCAGCTGCACCGTACGCTCGAGCGGCGCGGTGACGAGATGGAGGCCCAGAGCCGGCTCGCGCTCGTCTGCGAGCGCCTCGCGCGGCATCTGCGCGGCCAGGTGGACGCGGCGCCGCCGGTGCGTGACGGCAGGCTCGCGCGCGAGCTGCGGGAACTGATCGACCAGCGGTTCGTGGAGGGGCTCTCGCTCGGGGAGGCGGCGGACCGCCTGCACGCCCACCAGGCCCACCTGGTGCGGGCCTTCAGCCGTGAGTTCGGCATGGCTCCGCACCAGTACCTGACGAGCCGCCGCATCGACCTGTCCCGGCGTCTGCTGCTCGGGGGCATGCGGCCCCCCGACGTGGCGGCGTCGGTCGGCTTCTACGACCAGTCGCACTTCTCGCGGCACTTCAAGCGGGTGGTCGGCACGAGCCCGGGCCACTACGCCCGCGCCGGGAAAGACGTCACCGGCTACCCGCGCTCGAGCGCCCCGCGGACGAACGCCGCCTGACCCACGTGCTGCAGGTCGTCGGAGAGGACGCTGATCAGCCGTACGCCGAGGGTCACGGGCGGCGACCAGGACTCGTCCACGATCCTGTCCAGGGCGCGGCCGTCGAGCCCCGCCACGAAACCGACGGTCCGCTCGTGCACGGCGTCGTGGTAGCCGAGGAGGAGACCGGCCGAGGAGACCCGTACGGACGCCGCCTCCTCGCTGCTGTGCCCGTAGCCGGTCGAGCCCTTCGCCAGCGGCAGTTCGAAGCGGGAGGCCCAGTCCTGCGAGAACCAGACCTGCTCCCTCCCCTCGGCGTCGGCCAGGTGGTCGTCCTGGACACGCGTGAGGTGCCATACGAGCCAGGCGATCGAGTTGGCCCCGTCGTCGAGCCTGGCGTTGAGCATGTGCGGCGACACTCCTTCGACGGTGGCGTGCACTTCTTCCTGGATGCGCGAGAACGCTTCGGTGAGCAAGCCTGCACTGTTCATACGACCACCATGGCCGGTCGGCGGCCAGGGCCCCGGCTGCGACACGGCGGGGGTCCGGGCCCCCGCCCGGCGTCATCACCGTGCACGGGCGGGCGCACCGTACGGCTCAGGGGCGCGGGCCCACGTAGGTCACGGTGACCTTCTCGAAACCCAGCGATCCGAGAAGTCCCGTGAGCATCGCGGTGGTGTTCTTCTCCGCCCGCTCGGTGAGGCCGCTCTCCTCTGCCGCCTTCCCGATGTGCTCGGCGGCCAGCTTGTTGACCGCCTGTTCGCCGGCGGGGTTGTCGGAGAAGAGGTCGCCGAGCCGGTCCAGCAGGCCGCGCTGCTTGGACACCGCGTAGGAGCGTTCCGGGTCCAGGGCCGGCTTGCCCAGTACGGCGTGCGGCAGGCGGAGTTCGGCCGTCGTGCGGTCCTCGTCGACGACGACCCCGTTCTCGGCCACCTTGCCGAGGTCGACGGATGCCTGCACCGTGCCGGCGCCCACGTAGAGGGTTCGGGTACCGCGGATGGCGTCCGGGAGGAACTTCGCGTCCTTCTCCAGGTCGACGACGACCTGGAAGTTGCCGGAGGCCGCCTCGTACGCGCTCATGTCCTGGATCGACTTGAGCACCGCGGGACCGGAGCGGTCCGTGGTCTCCTCGCCGAAGAGACCCCCCAGTCCGGGCAGGAGGCTGATCCTGCTGCCCAGGAGCAGGAGGACGAGGCCGGCGGCGCACACGCCGGCGAAGGGCAGGCATCCTCGCGTACGGGAACGGGGGCGCGAGCGGGGCCTGTCGCCGTCGCCGGGTTCTCCGGCGCTGTCTGTCCTTACGTCAGTGGACGTCATACCTTCCGTGTGACCCCGCCCGGCGATTTCAGTCCGCCGTAGACGCCGATTACGCCAGATCCTGTACGGGCGGGTGCGCTACGCCCCCGTCGCACCGTCCGGGCGTTCCCTCGCGGGGTCGGCGTGGCACGCGTACGGGGCGATCATGTGGACGTGTACCGGCCGCGGGGAGTGTGGTGCCGGCCGCTGCCCGAGTGGGCGGGACACCCGGCCGCCGGCGAAGGGCCGCGGCCGGGTGTCCCTGGCGTACGCTCACTCACTCACTCGAGGAGATCGGCATAGGCCCCCAGAGCGAGCGCGATGTCGGCCTGCGCCCAGAACCGGTGGTAGGTGAAGACCGGTGCGGCTCCGCCGTCCAGGTAGCTCTGCACCTTCGGCCAGTTCGGGTCGTCCTTGTAGAACGAGCGGATGGACAGGAACGTCGCGTTCTTGTCGACGGTGTCGCCGTTGGGCATCGTGCCCGTCCAGCCGCTGGGTACGTAGACCGGGTCGTCGAACCGGTTGTAGTCGGCGCGGGTCTCGGGGACCGCCACTCCGGCGTCGTCCTGGTAGTGGCTCCACATGCCGTCGAGCAGTGCCTCGGCCGTGGCCTTGGCCTGCGTGTCACCGGACTTGGCTGCGTAGTAGGTCAGCGTCCTGGCGTAGGCACCGGCCACCCCGACGTCGTTGGTGTAGTCCGCGACGGTGACGTGGAGTGCCGCGTTGGACCCGGGGTTCGACGCGTTCCAGGTGTCCGGCGCGCCGGACCACTTGAGGGTGGAGGGCACGAGGTAGGTGCCGTCCGGGTTGACGGTGGTCTCGGACAGGGCCCAGTCGACCCACTTGTCGAGCACCGCCTTGGCCTGCGCGTCGCCCGATTCGTGGTAGTACTCGGCGACGCGCTCCATCGACCACGCCTGGAAGCCGAACCACTGGTTGGACGGCGGGTCGTGGTAGACGGGCTTCTCGTCGTAGTACATGCCGTAGAAGGTCGGTGTGCCGGCCGGCGGCTGGGCGTAACTTCCCTTCCAGCTGTTGGTGGCACCGCCCGCGATGGCTCCCTCGTCGGACTGGAGCCACTGGTAGAAGTCCAGCTGCCGGTCCAGGCTCTTGGCCCAGTCCTGCTGCCCGGTGGCCGACTTGGGCTTGAGGTCGGCGACCGAACTCAGCGCGTAGGCCGCCATCGGGTTCTGGTACCCGCCGTGGGCGTGGCTGGAGCCGATGCGCCAGGACCAGCCCGCCGAGGTGTCGGTGGCACCGCCCCAGGCGTAGTACCAGGACATCAGGTAGTGCGCGCTGTCCTTGCCGGAACCCGCCGGGCAGGTGGTCGGGCCGACGCAGTTGCCGACCTTCTTGAAGTACTTGTCGAACATGGAGTAGCGCAGGTAGTCGCCCATCTTCGCGGCCTTGCCGACGGTCGCGGCGACCTCGCCCGACTTGCCCTGCTCCTTCGCCCAGACGTCCGCCCAGTAGGCGGCCTGGACGGCACGGGCGTCGGCGTCGGGCGCGTTGGTGAACTTCCACTGCTTGGCGTACGAGGAGTCCCCGGTGAACAGGTCGAGGTATCCGTTGCGGCCGCCGTAGGAGAAGTTGTCACAGGTCGGGTGGGTGACGGTCTCCCAGACCGACTCCTGCGGCCCGCGCTGGAAGGTGTTGATGTAGGACGGCCCGGTCTCGGCGGGGCCGGCCGAGCACTTCCCGGGCGTGTTGCCGTATCCGTAGACGTTGTCGACGTCCTGTATCCAGTGCATGCCGTAGATGTCGTCGGTGCCGTACGCGCTCTTCAGCTCCGCGGCGATCGGGTCCGAGCCGGAGGACACCGAGCCGTCGAGGACCGCGGGGTACTCGTTCGGGGTGTCGTGTTCGGGCGCGTAGGTGGCGGGCTTCGACGCGTTGTAGAAGGAGGTGGTCGGCTGGTCGGCGTGAGTGGGGATCATGTACTTCTCCATGGTCGCCCACGCACCGTTGAACTTCGTCCAGTCACCGGTGATCTTGCCGTACATCGCCTGCAGCCAGATGAGGTAGCTGTACGCCTCCGAGGTCGTCTCGTGGCCCTGGTCGGGGGCTTCGACGATCAGCGTCTCGACGGAGTGGTAGGGGATGCCCTCCGGTGAGAAGTAGCCGTTCGCCGGGTCGGTGATCTTCCCGTAGAGGCCGAGGAAGCGTGCGTCGTACTCCTTCGCACCGGCCAGCTGGGTGACGACGACCTCCGCCTTGCCGTGGCCGGGGGCCATGGCGGTGAAGGTGGCGGCGCCCGTACCGGAGCTGTCGGCCGCGACGGTCACCTTCTGTGCGGTGGACCAGTTCGCCGGGGTGAACGTGAGGCTCGCCCCGCCCGTGACGCTCAGCCCGGTGTTGCCCGCGGTGCGGGCAACGGTGACGGTGACGTTCGCCGGCGGGGCGGTGGACAGTTTCACGTCGAAAGTGCCCGACGTGCCTTGCCGCAGGGCCAGTTGCGCGGGCGTGGCGACCACGGCGGGGCCCGCCATGACGGTGATGCCCGAGGGTGTCGACTCCGCCGAGGCACCGAGGCTGTCGTACGCCCGGGCGTACACCGAGTGGTTGCCTGCGGCCAGGCCCTGGGCGCTGAGGCTGTAGGGGGCTGTGGTGTCCGTGCCGAGCAGAGTCGTGTCGTCGTAGAACTCGACCTTGCTGATTCCCGCTCCGTCCGCGGCCGCCGCCGTGGCGGCCAGCGGGACCGCGTCCCCGGTGGAGAAGACGCTGCCCGCGGCGGGGCTGGTGAGGACGGTGATCGGCGGCTGGTGTGCGCCCGCGCAGACCGTGCCGTTGACGGCGAAGGCGGTGGGGGCGGTGTTGGTGCCGCTGTACGAGAACTGGGCGCCGGCCGTCACCGCGGCTCCGGCGGCGACAGTCCCGTTCCAGGCGGCGTTCTTGACGGTGACGGTCCTGCCGGCCTGCGACCAGGTGCCGTTCCAGCCGTTGGTGAGCTTCTGCGTGCCGGCGTAGTCGTACGTCAGGGTCCAGCCGTCGATCGCGGCCGAACCCCGATTGGTGAGAGTCAGCTCGGCGGTGAAGCCCGAACCCCAGTCGTCGGTCCGGTAGTCGACGCTGCACTGCACCGCGGCGGCCTGGGCCGGCGTGCCGGCTGCGGCGGTCATCCCCAGGGGGAGGGCGAACGCGGCCACGGACGCGGTCCACAGCCGTCTGCTTCCGAATCGGCGGAGTCTCTTCGGTAACCAGGTTCTTCGTACGGTTCCCGTCGGCATGCGCGGGTACCTCCTCGCGGCTCGGCGACATGGGGGGCGTGCGGGGGCTGAGCACAAGCCTTGAACCAGTGGGAGCGCTCCCAGCATGAGGATGGGGAAAATCGGAGTCAAGAGAGGTGAAGAGTCGAATAATTTCGATGACAGGAGATCTCAACTGGCCTGTTGACCGACACCACTTGACGCTCTAACGTCAAGCCACACCAGTGGGAGCGGTTCCATCAGTGGACGTGCCGTAGGGGGCGCGTCCTAACTGGAAGGGGTCGCTCATGCATCACCCCCCGCACGTGTGGCAACCGACCGCCGCGTTCACCGACCTGGGTCGTGTCACCAGGAGGTGGAGCTCCTTCGGACGCGAACTGCCGGACGAACGGACGGTGGACACAGGGCGAAAACGCCCGGTGGTCCCGGTCCGGCAGAGGTCGTCGCGACGAGCCGGAGCCGCGACGGAAGGCGTCCGCACGGCGCGGGAATCATCGCCGGCCTGCCGGCGTCCGGGTCGGCCCCGGGCTCCTTACCCACGCGTACGGTCCCGACGGCACGCCCAGCACCACGGATCCCGAACCGGATCCGACCGACCCGACGGACCTCACGGCTCCGGTGGACCCGACCGACCATGTCGGCCGCGTCGGCCCGGTCCCTGACGTCCACGACTCCCACGTCCGCGCGGACGGGCACTCCCGTGTCCGCCCGTTCGCCCCGGTCCTCGCCGAAGCCCCGCTCCTCGTGGGCCGCGACGGCGTGAACACCTGCTCCCACGGCCTCGCCGACCGGGTCACGCAGAGGTTCGAGGACCGCGGACACGTCTTTCCCGGACGGACCCGCACGACCTGGAACCCCTCCTCAGGTCCGTCCACGGCCAGCGACTACGACGGTACCCCCACCCCGTACGAAATCGGGCTGCGTGGACATCCGCGCGCCCTCGACAGCTGAGGAAGACATTCGTATGAGCCGCACGAGCCGCACAACCCTGCGCCGATCAAGAACAGCACTCATGGCGGCGGGAGCACTCGTCGCCGCCGCCGCGGGTTCCGCCGCCGCGGTGGCGCCCTTCACGGCCTCCGCCACCGCGGCTGCCGGATGCACCGTCGACTACAAGATCGACAACCAGTGGAACGGCGGACTCACCGCCTCGGTGAGCGTCAAGAACCTGGGCGCCGCCCTGTCCGGCTGGCAGCTGGAGTGGTCGTTCGCCGGCGGCGAGAAAGTCAGCCAGGGCTGGAACGCCACCCTCACCCAGAGCGGCTCGGCCGTCACCGCGAAGGACGCCGGCTACAACGCCGCCCTGGCCACCGGAGCCTCCACCTCCTTCGGTTTCAACGCGACCGGGAACGGCAGCAGCACCGTCCCCGCCACGTTCAAGCTGAACGGAGTCACCTGCAACGGTGACACCACCGGTCCCACCGATCCCCCGGACCCCACCGACCCGCCCGCGGGCAGCAAGGTGGACAACCCGTACGCGGGCGCGAAGGTCTACGTGAACCCGGAGTGGTCGGCGAACGCCGCCGCCGAGCCGGGAGGCAGCCGGGTCGCCAACCAGCCGACCGGCGTCTGGCTCGACCGGATCGCCGCGATCGAGGGCGCGAACGGCGGCATGGGGCTGCGCGACCACCTGGACGCGGCCCTGGCGCAGAAGGGCTCCGGCGAGCTCGTCGTCCAGCTCGTCATCTACAACCTGCCCGGACGCGACTGCTCGGCCCTGGCCTCCAACGGTGAACTCGGCCCCACCGAGATCGACCGCTACAAGACGGAGTACATCGACCCGATCGCGGCGATCCTCGCCGACCCGAAGTACGCGGGTCTGCGCATCGTCAACACGGTCGAGATCGACTCGCTCCCGAACCTGGTCACCAACGCCGGCAGTCGCCCGACCGCCGTACCGGCCTGTGACGTCATGAAGGCGAACGGCAACTACGTCAAGGGCGTCGGCTACGCGCTCAACAAGCTCGGTGACGCGCCCAACGTCTACAACTACATCGACGCGGGACACCACGGGTGGCTCGGCTGGGACGACAACTTCGGCCCCTCCGCCGACATCTTCCACCAGGCCGCGACCGCCGAAGGCGCGACGGTGAACGACGTGCAGGGCTTCATCACCAACACGGCCAACTACAGCGCGCTGAAGGAGAACAACTTCTCCATCGGCGACAGCGTGAACGGTACGTCCGTGCGTCAGTCCAAGTGGGTCGACTGGAACCGCTACACGGACGAGCTGTCCTTCGCGCAGGCGTTCCGCACCAAGCTCGTCTCCGTCGGCTTCAACTCCGGCATCGGCATGCTCATCGACACCTCACGCAACGGCTGGGGCGGCGCGAACCGGCCGAGCGGACCGGGCGCGACCACCAGCGTCGACACCTATGTGGACGGCGGCCGTTACGACCGTCGCATCCACCTGGGGAACTGGTGCAACCAGTCCGGGGCGGGCCTCGGCGAACGGCCGAAGGCGGCACCCGAAGCCGGGATCGACGCGTACGTCTGGATCAAGCCTCCGGGTGAGTCCGACGGCTCCAGCAAGGAGATCCCGAACAACGAGGGCAAGGGCTTCGACCGGATGTGCGATCCGACCTACACGGGCAACCCCCGGAACAACAACCACATGTCCGGTGCTCTGCCCGACGCGCCGATCTCGGGTAAGTGGTTCTCCGCCCAGTTCCAGGAGCTCATGAAGAACGCCTACCCGGCGCTCTAGGGTCCGTCCTCTGTCCGGACCGCGTGAACAGGGCGGTCCGGACGGAACACCGGGAGTCTTCCGTCCGGACCATGCCGGGCCCGTGGGGTCCGGGACCCCGGCACGGTCCGGACGGGAGGCCCTAAGGCCGGGCTCCGGGTGCTCCACCGCCCGGTCCCGGCCGCCGGCCGCGCCACCGGTCGACGAGAGCGCGTCCGCGGTCAGCCGGCGCGGGCGTGCTCCGGCGCGCCGCCGCCGTCTTCCCCGCCGGCCCCCCGGTTCCGGCGGTGGCCTTCCCGCCCGGCCGCCAGGTCCTGGTCCCGGCGCGGGACCCGGAGCCCGCCGCGGGCTCCGGGGTGTCCGGCCCCGGGGTCCCCGCCGCCTTCTCCGGTACCGGCTGGTCCGAGAGGGTGTGGTAGCGGTGGCTGATCCGCCGCCCCACCAGCAGGTACCCCAGCAGGGCTCCGCCGGTGTTGAGGATCACGTCGTCGATGTCGAAGGCCCGCCCGGTGACGAGGGCTCCCTGCGTCAGTTCGACGACCACCATGACCAGCGCCGTGAGGACGGTCATGCGGATCATGCGCAGCCGCCGGGGGACGAGAATCGGCAGCAGCACGCCGAACGGCATACCGAGGACGATGTTGCCGCCCGCCTGTTTGCAGGCGGCGAGGAAGGTGTACTGCTCCGCGTACTGGCGCAGCGAGCGACCTGGCCTCAGATTGGACGTCACGATGTCCTCCGAGGCGGGGGACGGTGTGAGCGTCACCTTGGCCAGGACGTAGGAGAACACCACCAGGCCTGCCGACGCCGCGGTCAACACCGCCACTCGCAACAGGAGACGACCCATACGTCTGCGTCGCGCACCGGATTCCACCTCTGCAGTCATGGCCAACGGATGCCCCCACCCCTGGCGATCACACCCGGGCGCGGGTGCGAACATGTGGTGATGAGCTCACAGAACAAGGACCTGCTGCTGGCGGAGGCCGTCGCCCTTCGGGAGCAGGGCCATCCCGAACAGGCAAGGGAGCGCCTCCTCTCGCTGACCGCCGCCTTTCCGGACGCCTCGGACGTGGCCTACCAGACCGCCTGGGTCCACGACGTTCTCGGCCTGGAGGCCGAGGCCGTCCCGTACTACGAGCGGAGCCTGCAGGGCGACGGCCTGGGTGACGAGGACCGCAGGGGTGCGCTGCTCGGGCTCGGCAGCACCTACCGGGTGCTCGGGAGATTCGGGCAGGCGGTCGAGACGCTGCGCCGCGGCGTGGCGGAGTTCCCGGACGACGGCGCACTGCGGGCGTTCCTGTCCATGGCGCTCTTCAACACGGGCGAGCACCACGAGGCGATGCAGCTCCTGTTGCGGCTGCTCGCCGCGACCAGCGACAGCCCTCAGGTCCAGCGGTACCGGGCGCCCATCGAGCACTACGCGGACGACCTCACGCAGACCATGTGAGCCGTGGCGACCCACGCCTCGCACGCCGGAACGGTGCTCCTGCGGTCGGCAGGACCGGTGGCGGAGAGGGGGAGCCCGGAGCAAGGGGAAGCCCCGGCCGGATCGGGGGAATCCAGCCGGGGCGGCTCGTGCGGGGGGTGCCGCGAGCGCTCGCCCGCTCACCTCCACGTATAGATGAACGATAAACCACTGATGCCTCTTCCGCGGAACCGGCACCCTCCCATGTGATTCACGCCATGCCGGTACGCCACGTCCGGCTCGGGTCAGCGAGTCTCGCGGAACAGCACGTGCTGCCCGGCCGCCGGGTCGTACTTGCGCAGCACCAGCCGGTCGGGGTCGTTGCGGCGGTTCTTGCGGGTGACGTAGGTGTGCCCGGTTCCGGCGGTCGACCGGAGGAGAACGACGGGCCTTGTCTCACTGCGTGCCATGGGTGCCTCCAGGGGGACGGCGACCCTCCCCTGATGGGGATGGGTATCGTTTTCGTTCCGGTGGCGTAACGTCGGCAGGGGCCCGGCCATTCCCGGCCCCACCGCCCGTGTGGCCGGCCGCGCCGCGGCCGGGCGCAGCACCGATCACACGGGCGACCCACACACCCGTTCCATGGATCGGACCATGCATCGACGCACTGTCCGGCGTCGCCTCCCGCCCAGTGATCCACAGGCGCCCACGGGTCCCACATATGCCTCGACCCACGGGAGAGTGCGCCGCCCGAGGGGCTCATGCGCGGGCGCGCACCCGGGCCAGCACACCGGCCCACGTGCGTCAACTACGCACAAGGGCACGGGCGTTCGATGGAAGGGCAATCCCGACCGGCCGAAGACATATGCCAGAGGCAACAACGGATCGAGTGTTGCCAAATGCCTTACGGGCTTCCGCACCCTGTGCGACAGTCATGTTCGGTCCACCCCCACGAACCGGCCGCGCCTGTATCGGAGTACGAGATGCCGTCCCACCTGTTTGCGGAGCGCTCCGGCCCACGACCCCCCGCGCAGGACGCCGTCGACGCGCTGATCACCCTGGCGCACCGGCTGCGCGGAGACGTGGATGCCGTGCGGCGGAACACGTCGGTGATCGACGAGGACGATCCCCGGCTGCGCTGGCAGCGGGCGCTCTGCGAGCTCGCGGTCCACCAGCTCGACGATCTGGGCGAGCACCTGGGACAGCTCAGGAACGGCATCCCGGCACAGGCGACCGCCGAACCGGCGGCGCGGCGCTCACCGGATCCGCGCACCCCGCCGGGGTCCTCGTCACCGCCTGCGACGGGCACACTGGTCAGCAGGGTCGGCAGCGCCGAGTGGAATCTGCTCACCGACGAGGTCAGCTGGTCGGACGAGCTGTTCCGCATCTTCGGCAGGGACCCCGGGGCCGGCGCGCTGTCCCTGGACGAGCTGCCGTCCATGCTCCTCGTCGAGGACCAGCCGCTGCTCACCTCGATGGTGACGGGCTGCCTGGTGGACGGCAGGCCGATAGACGGCGAGTTCCGGATCCTGAGGCCCGACGGCGACATGCGGACGCTCCACATGACGGGCGAACCCGTACTCGACGCGAACGGCTGCACCGCTTCCATGTGGGCGGTGCTGCGGGACGTGAGCACCCTGCGGCGCAGCGAGCACGTCGTGGGCAGCGCCCGTGACGTGCTGGCGCGCCGGGAGCACCAGGCGCGGGCCGAGCGCCGGATCGCGGTGGAGCTCCAGGAGTCCGTGCTGCAGCCGGGCTCGCTGTCCGTGCCGGGCCCGGATACGGGTGGGCTGGACGTGGCCGCCCACTACCTGCCGGCGGGGTCGAGCGACCTGATCGGCGGCACCTGGTACGACGCTCTGCGACTCCCGGACGGACAGACGCTGCTCACCGTCGGGGAACTGACCGGCCACGGGATCCCCGCCACGTCGGCCATGGCCACACTGCTCGGCGCATTGCGCGGGATGGCCGTGGCCGGCATCGGGCCCGGTGCCGTGATGGGCCATCTCAACCAGCTGATCGAATGCTCGGCCCAGCCCGCTCTCGGCAGCGCGGTGTGCTGCCGCTTCGATCCGGCGACCGCCACCCTCACCTGGGCACAGGCGGGGCACCCCGCGCCGTTGCTGTTCCGCGACGGAGTGGGGCGCCCGCTACCCGCGGTGGACGGGGTACTGCTCGGTGCGGCCTCCAACGTCCTCTACGAACAGGACCGGGTGGCCCTGCTGCCGGGCGATGTGCTGATGCTGCGGACCGACGGACTGACACGGCAGGACGATCGGACCACCGGACCGGAAGGCCTCCTGAACCTCGCACCGGAACTCGCGCGGGCCCGCACCGCGCAGGACTGCGTGCGCACCGTCGTGGAGGAGTTCGGCGCGGCCGAAAGGCTCGACGACGCCTGTGTGCTGGTGGTCCGTATCGGGGAGTGATGCCTCGCCGGGCCAACGGGGTACCAGGCTTCCGGGGGTCGACCCGCGGGAGGATGCGCCGGACCGTCCGGTGACCCTCGGCCGATCGCTCTGCGGGCAGGTGGAAGAGGGGGACCAGCCCTGAGGCCCGACGGCGGGCCGCTCCGTGCCCGGTGGCTGCGCCCGGTTCAGATGCGGGAACCTCCGGACTTCTTGAAGGTGCCCTGCGGCAGCGCGAGTTCGATCTCCTCCCGCAGGTCCTCGATCCTGGCGTAACCAGCGAACTGACCGGTGAGCCGGTACATTTCACGCAGCCTGTCCCACGTGCGGTGCGAGGAGGTCTCCCCCATCGACACCAGGGCAAGCCGTGCGTAGCGGTCGGCCTGCTCCGGGTCGTCGGCGATGAAGCACGCCGAGGCGAGCGAGATGTAGTCGAAGATCTTGGACCGCTGGCGGCCGTTCACACGCAGGTCCAGCGCCCGCTTCGCATGATGCTGCGCCGTGGTGGCCGCGGCCGGTTCGTGCTCGGCCAGCGTGCGGAAGGCCAGGGCCTGCATGCCGTGCATGTCCGCCTCGTCGAACATCTGCATCCAACTGGGTGGCGGTACGTCGCCCTTGTCCGAGACGAAGAGCTCCTCGGCCTCGCCGAGTGTGCGGCGCATGGCCTGCCCGCGGCCCATCGACGCCTGTGCCCATGCCTCGATGGTCCGCAGCATCGCCTGCGTACGTGGCAGCGTCTCCTCGCCCGAGCCGGACTTGGCGAGCTTCATGAGGTCCAGGGCGTCGTCCGGGCGGCCCAGGTGGACCATCTGGCGGGCCGCGCGGGAGAGCGCCTCGCCCGCACGGGGGCGGTCGCCGCCCTCGCGCGCCGCGTGGGCGGCGATAACGAAGTACTTCTGGGCGGTGGGCTCGAGGCCGACGTCATGGGACATCCAGCCCGCCAGGACCGCGAGGTTGGCGGCGACGCCCCAGAGGCGCCGCTGCAGATGGTCGGGGTGACGGTAGGCGAGCATGCCGCCCACCTCGTTGAGCTGGCCCACCACGGCCTTGCGCTGGAGCCCACCGCCCCGTGAGGCGTCCCAGGCCCGGAAGACCTCGACCGAGCGCTCGAGCGCCTCGATCTCCTCGGACCCGATGGGGGCGGCCTCGTAACGGTCGTGACCCGCGTTGTCCGCGTGGAGGGGGTCGTCGGGGCGCACGGTCCGTGCCGCCGGAGCGGGCTCGGACCGCAGCCAGTCGTTCATGGCACCGGTCAGTACGGAGCCGGCGGTGAGCGCGGCACCCGCGCCCACCAAGCCGCGTCGGTTGAGCATGAGGTCCATTCCCGTGAATTCGGTGAGGACCGCTGCCGTCCGCTCGGGCGCCCACGGCAGGCCGTCGGGATTGTTCTCCGTCCCGCTCTCCCGCCGTTTCCCCACACGCCCGCGCCGGCCGAACCCGAGGTCCTCGATGGTCACGACACGGCCGAGCCGCTCGGTGAACAGAGCTGCCAGCACTTCGGGCACCGGGTCGCGGGGCGACTCCCCCATGTCGATCCAGCGCCGGACCCGCGAGGTGTCGGTCGCCAGCTGGTGGTGGCCCATGGCCGCCGCCTGCCGGTTCACCCTTCTCGCGAGCTCGCCCTTGGACCAGCCGACCATGCCGAACAGGTCCGAAAGGCGGGTGTTGGGTTCTCCGGTCACGTCAAGCCCCCAGGTTCTCGGCTGACTTGACACTAACCCCCGGTCAGATGCGGAGCGACTATTCGCCAGGGTTCGCCAGGGTGCGCCAGATAGTCCGCCACCGGCATTCCGGTGTCAGGTAGGAAAGCGCCACCCCGCCCGGCAGCCCTCGGTACTCCCCAGGGTGCCGGACGGCCGCCGGCCGGGGCGGTGCACGCAACTTGTCGGCGCACGAAGGGATCTGTCTCGCTCATGTACACAGCATCGTCCTCCGTGTCCGCGCCGCCCCGGCCGCTTCGTCCCGTGGGTACGGGCGGCGGTCCGTATCTCGGCCCCCGCGCCGCGTCACCGGCGCCCGGCACGGGTCGGACCCGGCGGACGGCGGGGCCGGGCATCCAACCGCCCAGCGGCCGACTCGACCTGTCGGGCCCTCAGGGCGCGCAGCTGAGAATGGCCGTCGCGTCCGTCCACCGCATCTGCCCCGAGTTCAATCCGGTCCAGGTGCTCCGGCGCAGCGGGCGGTCGGTGCTCATCGTCGGCACGACCGGCCGCGTCACCGTGGTGGCCAAGTGCTTACTGGACCACTCCCCCGCGTGGACCGAACGGTTCCGCCACGAAATAGCTGCCTACCGGGCCTTCGTCAGGCACCGCCCGCCGGTGCGGGTCCCCCGGCTCGTCGCCGCCGACCCGGAGAACTGCGCCCTGGTGATCGAGCGGATGCCCGGCCGGGTCGCGGCGCTGACGAGGCACCCGGCGGAGGCCCCGCCTCGCGCGGACCTGCGCGCCGCGCTGGGAGCGATCAGCCGGGTCAACTCCTGGCGGCCCCCGGCCGGTCTGTTCGACGCCCCGCTGGACTACGCCTCGCGCATCGCCCGCTACCACGAGCTGGGCCTCTTCACCGACCGTGACCTGGGCGACCTGCAGAAGCTTCTGCACGGGCTGGCCCACGCGGGCGGCAGGCAGGGGATGGGCCAGTTCTGCCACGGTGACGCGCTGCTCTCCAACATCCTGCTGCCCCCCACCGGCCCCGTACTGGTCGACTGGGAGCACGCCGGCTGGTATCTGCCGGGTTACGACCTCGCGACGCTCTGGGCCGTGCTCGGGGACGCGCCGGTGGCCCGGCGGCAGATCAGCCAGCTGGCACAGGCCGCGGGTGCCGCGGCGCGCGACGCCTTCCTGGTCAACCTCATGCTCGTGCTCACGCGGGAGATCCGGATGTACGAGACGGCCGTGCAGCGGGCCATACGCGAGGGCGCGCCGTCCGGAGGCGGACCGGTACGGCAGGGAGCGCTCCCCTCGGGCGAGGAGCAGCGGTTGCTGCTGCGCAGGCTGCACGACGACTGCGCGATGGCCCGGCGGGCCGTGCGCGCCGCGGTGGGCACACGCTGACCTCCCGGGCGCTTCCGGCCCGACCGACGGGGGACGCGCGCTGCGGGACCGGTGCCGACACACGGGTCCCGCAGCACGCCGTGAGCGGCGGTGCCGTCCTCCGGGCTACGAGCCGGCCCGCACCACATCCACGTCGGACGCCCTGACGAAGCCGATCCGGTGCCCGATCTGGACCGTGACGTACTTCTCGCCACCCGGGAAGTACGTGTGGTCGTACGGCTTGGACGCGTCGATCGTCGGCGCGTAGTAGTACCCGGTGGGCGCCTCTCCACCGCCTGGGAACGCCTGGCCTGCCTTGATGGTGTAGACGAGCGGACTGCCCACGGCGGGCTTGGCGAAGTCCGAGGGGTACTCGCTCCTCTCCGGGTAGGCCACCCCGTACACCGGCACCTGCGCCCTGCCTTCCTTCGGCTTCACCACGAGGCCCGACGTCGGGACGGTCATCCTGGTCCCGGGAGGGGTGCGGAACCACGCCTTCTGCCCGTACCACCAGATCGCCGTCCAGCCGGGCACCCGGTCCGCGACGACGGCCTGCTGGGTGGCGCTGATCTTACTGCCCCAGTCCGCCGCGCAGTTCGTGCCTGGCGCGCCGTCCGGGTGCAGCCCCGGGTCGGAGAAGAGCGGGGCACCGGCGGACGGCTCCGTGTGCAGCGGGACGGCGCTGCTCCCCTGCGGCGGCAGGTCGGCCCCCTTCTCGCAGTCGCGGAACGCCTGCTCGTTCCGGGCGAAGTCGACGCTGACGGTGACCAGTTCGCCGGTCGGCGGTGCACTGGGCACGGTGGGTCTGCCGAGCAGTGCCATGAAGCGGTTCCAGTCCCAGTACGGCCCCGGGTCCCAGTGCATGTTCTTCGTCCCGGCAGCGCTGGTGGGCGGCACGCCGTCATGGCCGAGGATGTGCTGCCGGTCCAGCGGGATGTCGTACTTCGCCGCCAGGTGACGCACCAGCTTCGCGGTCGAGCGGTACATCTCGGGTGTGTACCACGTGGCGCCCTCCGCGGCGACGCCTTCCTGTTCGATGCCGATGGAGTGGGTGTTGAGGTACCAGTTGCCGGCCTGCCAGGCGATGTCCTTGTTCTTCACCATCTGGGTGACGTGGCCGTCGGCGGACCGCACGACGTAGTGGGCGGAGGACTGGTTGCGAGGGTTCTGGAAGATCTTCAGGGTGGTGTCGTAGTCGACCTCGGTGTCGTGCAGGACGATGAACTTGATCGCGTTGCTGTCCGGCCGGTCCGCCGTGTCGTAGTTGCCGTACGTGTCTTTGTCCGCCGGGTCGCCCGTCTGCTGGTAGGCGGCAGGCACCCAGTCGCACGTGAGGCTGTGGGGGCATTCGGGCCGTACCTCGTCCGCGTCGGCCTGCGCCGTCGGGCTGAGCAGGGCCGCGCCCAGCGCTCCCGCCGCGGTGAGTGCGAGCGTGAGTCTGGTCCTCTGCTTCGACGTCATGGCAACCCTTCTTGGGCCGGGCGGGCCCGAGCCGATCCTGGGTGATCTCAGCTTCCGTGTCGGCGCACACTCTGGGACGTGGGGTGAGGGTGAGTCAACGGTGCCGTGTCCCAGCATTTTTGAGCTTGTCTGACTATTTCGCGCGGTGCGTGTGTCCTGCGTCGAACAGCCCAGGAACGTCCGCCGAGGCTGCCGACGACCGGCTGAACCTCCCGCCTCCAGCAGTACGGTTCACCACGCTCCCCGCACTGCCGCCGCTCTGCGCCGAGAAGGGACTCGCCCCGCAGGCGACGGGCGCCGTCCTGGCGTACGCCGCAGGGTTGTGGGCCTGGCAGCGCGGCGGCCACGCATGGCACATGCACTCAAGCCCTCCACGAACAACGGGGCCGCCCCGGGAGCCTGCCCGGTTTCCGGGCCATGGCGGCGCCTGTCCGCCCTCACACCGCGCTCGGAGTCGGCACGGCTGCGGAGCCATCTTCCTGGACGTCGGCTCTTCCCCGCTCCAGGAGGGCCGGATGCCGTTCCCGACGGCGCTGCGCCCGCGTCCGGACGGGCACGGGTGCGTCTCGTGGAGTGGTCCCGCCGGACGGCAATCCTGGAGGGGCGGCCGGGGGTCCCCGGTGAGCAGAGCAGCGACGAGCGGCGGCTCGTCGCTACGGACGTCCGGCTCTGCGCGGCGGGACTCCGGCCTGGCGCCGCTCCGGAGGAGCTCGATCCGGCCCCCGGCACCTCGCCGAGCGGCAACTACCCGTCCTGGACGAGGACTTCGCACAGAACAGGGAAGACAGGAAGGTCCGGCTCTGTCCTGGAACTCCGCCCCCGGTCGGCCGTCATCCTGATCCGGCACCCGTACGGCCGGGGCCTCCGCGAGCAGGTCCCGCGGCCGGGCTCCGGCGCCCCGCGGCACCTCGCCGGCCTCACCGGACTCGGCACCGCCGCGGCACGGGTGACGCGGCGGATGACGGTGCGGGGACGTTTCAGCCCTGTTGGAACAGCTCTGCGGGAAGTGGCTTCAGCAGGGCGTACAGATCGTCGGTGATCGGCCGGTCCCAGCTGGCGATCGTGACGAGCACGCCGTCGCTCCGGTCGAACTGCACGCACGAGATGCGGCTCTCGGAGAGCTTGACGCGGCGCACGATCAGCAGGCTGTCACCCTGCATGACGGGCACGTCCTCGCTCCCGGTGACCTCGACCGGCTCGTCGTTCTCGAGCGCGAGGAGGAGCTGAGCGACCTCGAAGGGTACCTGGCCCTCCTCGGTCTCCCGGGCGGGCGAGCCCTCGGGCAGATTGCCGATGATCATCGCCGGGCCGCGGCCGCCGAACAGGTCGTAGCGGAGGAAGACACCCTGGCAGCTCCCGTCGGGAGCGGGGAGCAGGCCGGCGCCGAGGTTGCCGGGCCAGTCTCCCGGGTCCATGGCCAGGACGTCGAAGTCCGGGCCCGCGGGTGTGGCGGCGCTACGGCGGCGGAGGAAGGACATGCGGCCATGGTACGTGTCCCGGCTCACGTCGTGGAGCCGGGCACTCCCCTGCGGGACTCAGCCGGACTCCGCCGCCAGCCTTCTCAGTACCTCGACAGCCTCACTCGCACGCGCGTACGGGACGAACAGGTGGTCGTGGTGGTATCCGGCGACCACGTTGCAGCTCATCCCCACATCGGTGAGGGCCAGGGCCACGGCAGCGGTCAGCCCCACGGTGTCCAGGACGGAGCGGACGCGCAGGGTGATCCAGCCCGCGACGAAGTCGTACTCCAGCCCCGAAACCGCCGCCTGCCTTTCAGGGAGCACGAGGGTCGTCCCTTCGCTCTCGGTGACGGTGACCACCGGGGTGACGCCGGCGGGTACCGCCCCGTGCGCCACGGTCGCGAAGACGTAGCGGCCCGGGTGCAGCTCCGGTCCCATGATGTGCAGCAGTCCTCGAAGGTCGCGCTCACCCGTCATGGGGCCACGCTACGGCCACCGGGAGTGGGGGCGCCCCTCGTCGCGGCCCCCTCTCCGGGTCACGGGCGGGGCGAGTAAGCCATTCAGGCACGCCATGTACCCGTACGCTCACCTTCCGTGGCAGTGGGCGGTGATCGCCCCTAGCTTCGGCTCATGAGGAAAAAACACATCACCTGCCTGGCGGGTATGACGGTCGCACTGGCCACGGCGCTGGGCGGGACGGCCGTCCCCTCCACCGCGGCCGGAACCGGTGGCCTCGTGGTGCGCCCGGGAGATTCGATCCAGAGCGCGGTGGACGCGGCCCGCCCCGGAGACACCGTCGTCGTCCTGCCGGGCACGTACCGCGAAAGCGTCCGGATCACCAAACCGGGCCTGACCCTGCTCGGCACGGGCGGCCGGACCGTGATCGTGCCGGCGGCCACGGGCACGAAGGCCGCCGGCACCTGTGCGGCGGCCGGCAACGGTATCTGTGTCGTCGGCACCAAGGGCCACACAGTCGACGGCGTCACCGTCCGCTCGCTCACCGTCTCCGGCTTCGCCAAGAGCGGCATCTGGGCGTCGTGGACCGACGGGCTCTCCGTGCACCGGGTGAACGCCCGGACCAACGGCGTCTGGGGCATCGCCCAGGAACGGTCCACGCGCGGTGACTTCCGGCACAACACCGCGACCGGCAACGGCGACGCGGGCATCTTCGTCGCCAACTCCGTGACTGAGGAGGGCGGGGCGACCGACACGCAGGGAACGAAGATCCGGGACAACGAGCTGAGCGGCAACCGCATCGGTGTCACGGCCCGGCGGGTCAGGAACCTGCTGATCGACGGCAACCACATGACCGGCAACTGCAGCGGGGTCTTCGTCGTGGGTGACGAGTCCAGGCCCGCGGCCGGGGCGATGACCGTCAGCAACAACCGGATCGTGGAGAACAACAGGTTCTGCGCGGCGACCCCCCGGCTGTCGGCCATCCAGGGCTCCGGCATCGTGCTCACCGGCAGCGAGCGTACGGTCGTGCGTTCCAACGTGATCCGGGGCAATGTCGGCTCCACCCCGCTCTCCGGCGGAATCCTGCTGTTCAAGAGCTTCGTGGGCGCGCTCAACACCGACAACACGATCAGCCGGAACCTCGTGCGGGACAACCAGCCGGCCGACCTCGCCAACCGGGACACCTCCGGTACGGGCAATACCTTCACCGGCAACGCGTGCGGGACGTCCGTACCGGCCGGACTGTGTGCCGAATAGCGGCTCACCGCCGCACGACGAGAAAAGAGACGGTATGACCACTGTGAGTCCCACCCCCGAGACCACTCCCGCCACCCCGACGTCCTCCTCGGCTTCGGCCGCCAGCGCCGGCCAGTCCCCTCCGCCGTCCATGCGGCTGAGGGAGCTCGCGTTCGGCGCGGCCTGCGCCGCGGCCGTGCGCGCGGCGGCGCGGCTGGGTGTCGCGGACGCGCTGGGCGATGTCCCCGCCTCGGCCGCGGAGCTCGCCCGGGCCGTCGGCACCGAGCCCGTCCCGCTGCGGCGGCTGCTGCGCGCGCTGTGCTGCTACGGGATCTTCGCCGAGAGGGAGGACGGCACCTTCGTCCACACCGAGATGTCCCGGCTGCTGCGCGAGGACGATCCCCACAGCCTGCGCTACATCTCCCTGTGGTGCACCGAGCCGTGGACCTGGGAGGTGTGGCCGCGGCTCGAGGACGCGGTGCGCACCGGTTCGAGCGTCTTCCCGGAGACGTTCGGCAAGGGCTTCTTCGACTATCTCCACGAGGACGCGGGCGAGTCCGCCCAGGTGTTCAACCGGGCCATGACCACGTCGAGCATGCAGTCCGCGCGGGACGTGGCCGAGCTCCTCGACCTCACCGGGGTGTCCTCGGTCGCCGACATCGGCGGCGGTCAGGGCCACGTCCTCGCCAGTCTCCTGGAGAAGTACCCGTCGCTCCACGGGACCCTCATGGACCTGCCCGGTGTAGTGGCCAGGGCGGACGCCCGGCTGCGGGACGAGGGCGCGCTCGCGGACCGGGTACGGATCGTGGCCGGGGACTGCCGTGAGGACATCCCCGTCGACGTGGATCTCTACATCATCAAGAACATCCTCGAGTGGGACGACGAGAGCACGCGCCGAGCCCTGGGCAACATCGTCGCCGCGGCACGTCCGGGCGCCCGCGTCGTGGTCATCGAGAATCTCGTCGACGACACCCCGTCGATGCGGTTCACCACCGCGATGGACCTGCTGCTGCTCCTCAACGTCGGGGGCGCGAAGCACACCAGGGAGAGCCTGCTCGGCCGGGTGTCGGAGGCCGGCCTGCGCGTCGGCGAGGTCAGGCCGGTCAACGCGTATCTGCACGCCTTCGAGTGCCTCGTGCCCTGACCGCGCTCCCTCACGCACCACGATCGCCCCGGGTCCGGCACGCAGGTGCCGGACCCGGGGCGATCGTACGGTGTCAGACGGAGGCGTCCCGCTCCCACCGGTAGAACTGCTGGGCCATCGCGTCCTTCGGACCGCGCCAGGTCTGCGGATCGTACGGGCTGACGAACGCGGTGAGCCGGTCGCTGATGGCCTTGAACTCCGGGTGCTCGGTCACCTTGGCGATCTCCGGGCCCGGGGGCCGGTCCGACTCGATCAGGTGCAGGTACACGTCCCCGAACTGGAAGAGTGTGCGCCTGTTGACTCCGACGAGGTGGGGCAGATCGGTGTTGTCGGACTGCGCGAACAGGTCCGCGATGTCCGGCGCGGACCCGGGCGCCATCCGGGCGACGATCAGTGCGTGGTGCATCTGGCTGCCTTTCGGTCCATCAGTTGGCGGGAACCGAGGCGGAGCGGCGTTCCCGGTCGCGCTGCTCGATCTTGTCGCGGATCAGCTCCATCTGGACGCGGGAGTTGCGGTTGATGTTGTCGGTCATCCACGCGTCGTCGACCGGCGCGTCGGGCCGCATCGCGAAGTCCTGCTTCCAGCGCATCCGGGTGCCGCCGGGGACCTCCGTGTACTCCCACCGGATGTCCATGTGCTGGAAGGGGCCCGGCTCGACACGCCGGGCCCGGACGGTCCTGCCCGGGCGGTCGGTGGTGCGCTCCGACACCCAGCTCCACACCTTGCCGTTGTCGTCGGGGTGCATGGTGAGGCGGAAGGTCGTCGTCTCGCCCTGGCGCTCGATCACTTCGACGGCCGCGTACTCGCTGAACAGCTGAGGCCAGTTCTCGAGGTCGTTCGTCATGTCCCAGACGAGATCCAGGGGCGCGGCGATGGTGATCTCGTTCTCGGTGTGGCCGGTCATGTCAGACTCCTGTCACGAGGTTGCTGTTCACGAGGTCGAGGAACTCGGCGGGCGTCCTGCAGCGGTCGGCCTCGGTCGGCAGGGGGCGGCCGTACCGGTTCTCCAGCGCGGCGACGATGCCGAGCAGGCCGAGCGAGTCGAGGCCGTACTCGTCGAATGTGGAGCCGGGACGGCTCTCCATCTGCGAGGGGTCGACGGTGAGTCCTGCGCCGTTCTTCATGAGCACGGCCAGTTCCGCATACGTCAGTCGATCGGTCATGAGGGACTGCTCCTTCTCATCCGGGGGTGTCGGTCGGCCGCCTCAGCACCAGGGCCGAATTGGAGCCCATGAGTCCTCGGCTCAGCACCAGGGCCGTCCGCAGCTCCGCGGGGCGTGCGCGGCCGGTGACCACGTCGATGTCGTGGCAGACGTCGAAGACGTTGGGCGTCGGGGGGATCAGGCCGTGTTCCATGGCCAGCACCGCGGCGGACGTGTCCAGAACGGGTGCTCCGCAGTAAGCGCGGCCGGTTCCGGTCTTGGGCGCCGTCACCGGGACGCGCCGACCGTGAGCGCCCAGGGCGTCGGCGATCGCCAGCGCCTCGGCCCGGTCCGCGGAAGGGACGCCGAGCGCGTCGGCGAAGACGACGTCGATCTCCTCCGGTGCGCACTCCGCCTCGCGCAGCGCCCCTTCGATGGCCCGGGCCAGTCCGCCGCGGGACTGCTCCCACCGGGAGGCTCCGGTGAAGGTGGCGGCGTGGCCGGCCAGTTCGGCACGGACCCGTGCTCCGCGGTCACGGGCCGCCGTCTCCTCCTCGACCACCAGCATGGCGCCACCCTCGGCAGGGGCGAAGCCACAGGCGTCCGCGGTGAACGGCCGGTAGGCACGGGTGGGTTCCTCGCAGGTGCTGAGGTCCTCGTAACCGAGCTGGCAGACCACGGAGTACGGGGCGAGTGGTGCCTCGGCCGCGCCGACGACGACGGCGCCCGTGCCGCGCCGGATGGAGCGCGCGGCGTGCATGATCGCGTCCAGTCCGCCGGCCTCGTCGCTGGCCACGACGGCGCACGGCCCCTTGAAGCCGCCGCGGATGGAGATCTGGCCGGTGCTGGCGGCGTAGAACCAGGCGATGGACTGGTACGGGCCGACGAAGCGGGATCCCTGTCCCCACAGCCGCTGCAGCTCGCGCTGCCCGAACTCGCCGCCGCCGGAACCGGCGGCGGTGACCACGCCGACGCTGAACGGCGCGTCCTCGTAGTCGGCCCGGCCGAGCCGGGCGTCGTCCAGGGCGAGATCGGCCGCGGCCATCGCGAAGTGCGTGAACCGGTCGGTCTGGACGAGGTAGCGCTCCTCGATGAGGGCGACCGGGTCGAACTCCCGGACCTCGCCCGCCACCCGCAGCGGAAGGTTCTCGCAGCCTTCCCGGGTCACCAGGTCGAGGACGCTGACGCCCTCCTGCGTCTGCTTCCAGAAGGCACCGGCGCCCGTCCCGTTGGGGGCGACGACGCCGATCCCGGTGATGACGGATCGCCGGTGTGTCCGGGTGTTCATGGGGTCCTCCCGCCTGATCGGGTCAGGGCGACGGCGGACTGGAATCCGCCGAAGCCGCTGCCGACCGAGAGCACGGTGCGCAGCTTCAGGGGCCGTGCGGTGCGCGGCACGTAGTCGAGGTCGCACTCGGGGTCGGCGGTCTCGTAGTTGGCCGTCGGGGGCACCGTCTGGTGGTCGAGGGCCAGGACGCACGCGGCGATCTCTATCGCTCCGATGGCTCCGAGCGAGTGGCCGACCATGGACTTGATGGAACTCATCGGCACCTTGTAGGCGTGGGAGCCGAGGGCCCGCTTCACGGCCGCCGTCTCGTGCCGGTCGTTCTGCTTGGTGCCCGAGCCGTGAGCGTTGACGTAGTCGACCTGCGAGCCGTCGATCCGGGCGTGGGCGAGAGCCGTGTTGATGGCCTCGGCCATCTCGAGCCCCTCGCCGGTCAGCCCGGTCATGTGGTAGGCGTTGCCGAAGGTGGCGTAGCCCGCTATCTCGCAGTACACCGTGGCGCCGCGGGCGCGGGCGTGTTCCAGCTCCTCCAGGACGAGCACGGCCCCGCCCTCGCCCATGACGAATCCGTCCCTGCGGGCGTCGAACGGCCGGGAGGCGTGCTCCGGGTCGTCGTTGTTCGCCGAGGTCGCCTTGATCGCGTCGAAGCAGGCCACCGTGATCGGGGTGATCGGCGTGTCGGACGCGCCCGCCACACAGATGTCGACACGGCCCTCCTCGATGGAGTGGAAGGCGTAGCCGATCGCGTCGAGGCCGGAGGTGCAGCCGGTCGACACGGTCTGTACGGGGCCGTGCGCGCCGACCTCCTCGGCGACCGCGGAAGCCAGGGTGCTGGGTGCGAACGCCCGCTCGAGGTGCGGGCCGGCCGGGCGGTGGTCGACGTCCCAGCGCGATCCGCTGCCGCTGACGGCGACGTAGTCGTGCTCGAGACGGGTGGTGCCGCCGACCGCGGTGCCGAGGGACACCCCGATGCGCCAGGGGTCCACTGTCTCCGTGTCGAGTCCGGCGTCTCCCAGAGCCTCCCTGGCTGCCACCAGGGCGAACTGTATGTACCGGTCGGAGCGTGCGATCAGTTCCGCGTCCAGGCCGTGCGCCACGGGGTCGAAGTCGCACTCCGCGGCGATGCGCGAACGAAAGGCCGCCGGGTCGAACAGGGTGATACCCCGTGTCGCGGTACGGCCGTTGGAGAGCAGGTCCCAGAACGCCGGGGCGCCTATGCCACCGGGGGCGACGACGCCGACCCCGGTGACGGCCACACGTCGGGTCATGACGCGGCCCCCGTTCGTTCCGGCGGCGCGCCGCGCTCGGCCACGTCGGTGATCTCTGTGTCGACGTGGCCGAGTTCGGGCCGCGGGGCGAGCGGACCGAGGTGGAAGACCATCCGCGCCTCCACGTCGCCCACGTTGCGGAAGCGGTGGCGTACGTGCGGGGGGATGAGCAGGCCCTGGTCGGGCCGCATCGGGTGCGTCTCGCCGTCCAGGTCGACTTCGAGGAGTCCGTTCACGACGTACACGAACTCTTCGGAGTACGGGTGGTAGTGCTCACCGATACGCTCACCGGGGCCGACGATGGCCAGTCCCATGAAGCCGCTGGTGGCACCCACCGCCGTGGGTGTGAGCATGGCGCGCAGGTCTCCTCCGCGCCTGCGGTTGGGCTGAGTCTCGCTGAGGTCCACGATGCGAGGCCGGTGCGTGGTCATGACTGCTCTCCTCGAGGCGCGTTGTGCGGTGTGCCGGCAGCCCGGGGCGGACCCGTCGTGCCGGAGTGAGGCGGTTCAGGACTCGGTGGCCCGGCGGTCGGTGATGAGGTCCATCTCGGCCCGGGCGAGGAAGCGCGCGGCCTCCTGGTCGGTGCTCGGCAGGCCGTTCGCACCGCCGTCGAGCAACCGGCCGAGCATGGCCGCCTTGCGGGCGCCGCCGATACCGAGGGCCAGTGCGGGCTCCGCGTCGAGCGGGCCGCTCATCTCGAGGAGCCGCACCACGACGTCGTCACGCTGGAAGATGGTGCTGCTGGCGATGCGAGTGGCGGGGTCGTCCGCCGTCTCCTCGTCCTGGCCGGCGAGCAGCCTGGCGAGCGCCATGCCGCAGCCTTCCTTGGCCTGGTAGAAGAGCGCGTGCCGCTGTACGTCCTCCGGGACGCGGCCGGATGTCACGTGATGGACGGTCGGAAGCGCCGCCCGGGTGAAGAACATGCGGGCGGAGTCCGGGTCGCTGAGGTCCCGGTCCTGCTCCAGATAGGGGTTGATGGCCTCCTCGACGGCCCTGACCTCGGGCTGGCGTGCCACGTGGCGCAGGGCTGCCAGCAGGTCGCCCTCGACCTCGACCGCCCGCACGACCCGGTTTCCGTGCATGAAGAGCGAGGTGCGGCGCAGCCGGGTGTTCTCGTCGACCCGGGCTTTCGGGGAGTCGTAGTCCGCGAGGATCTTCGCGACGATGTCCTCGGTGCCGGGCTTGACGGTGAACGTGAGGGCGTGCCGCACCACTCCGTCGCCCAGGCGCGGGGCCGGCTGGAGGCCGTTCTCCTGCGGGGTGGCGGCGTCGTTGTTGGCCGTCTCGCGCAGGACGCTGAACCGCAGCGAGCGGGTGTCGCGCACGCAGCTGTGCAGGGGCTGGACGGTCGCGACGTGCTCCTCGCTGTTCACCCAGGCGAGGAAGGGCGGCGCGCTCTCCCACTCGCTGGTGATGAGCCACTGCGAGGGGTTCTCGATGGACTGGCACAGCTGGTCGCTGATGTGCCCGGGGATGGACGCCACCTGGTTGCGCATGTGCTCGTACGCCTCGAGGAACTGCTTCTGGGCACCGTCGTGCAGGTCGAGCAGCAGGACGACCCGGAGCCTTGAACCGTCGAAGGCGGACTGCGATACCCGTTCCGATATGGTTGTCATCTTTGTCTCCTTCAAGACGGTGCGGCGACCGCGTCGAGTGGTCGCTCGTCATCCGTCAGCTTTTCGGGGAACCGGAGCGGCCTTCCCTCGCGGACGCGTGTGGTCCACCCCCGCATCGCGAGCATCGCTCCCGCGACTGATCGTGGAACGCCGCTACGTGCTGCGCGAGATTTATGAACCGTTCAGGTGAGGCGGTGGCCGAAGCCCTCGCAGAAGGGCATGGACACTGCATCCGTCGTGCGTCCGAGTTGGAGCAACTGATGAACGAGAACGTCGACCACCACGTACCCGTCCTTGTCGTGGGCGGCTCCCTTGTGGGCCTGTCCACCTCCCTCTTCCTGAGCCGGCTCGGCATCCGCCACCTGTTGGTGGAGAAACACGCAGGAACGTCGACACACCCGCGCGGCCGCGGCAACAACGTCCGCACGATGGAACTGTTCCGCACCGCGGGCGCCGAACAGCTGATCCGGGACGCGGCCTCGGTGCTGGCGGACAATCACGGGATCCTGCAGGCCGGGTCGCTCACCGGTGACGACCAGGAGTGGCTGTTCAAGGAGATCGACCC
The DNA here is from genome assembly GCF_044334475.1 of Streptomyces sp. NPDC020780. Lineage (NCBI taxonomy): Bacteria > Bacillati > Actinomycetota > Actinomycetes > Kitasatosporales > Streptomycetaceae > Streptomyces > Streptomyces sp. NPDC020780. Next base: position 64,476 of record NZ_JBIRTB010000003.1, read on the forward strand.
GGGTGGCGGGCTCGCCCGCTTCAGTCCCAGCGGGTGGTGTCTGTGCAGCCAGAACGACCTGGAGCCCGTGCTGGTCGAGCACGCCCGGTCCCAGGGAAGCGACCTGCGCTTCTCGGCCGAGCTGCTCTCGTTCGAGCAGGACGGGGAAGGTGTCACCGCCCTGGTCAAGGATCGGGGCACCGGGAAGCACACGACGGTCCGCGCGGACTACCTCGTCGCGGCCGACGGACCCCGCAGCCCGATCCGCGAGCAGTTGCGGATCGGGCAGTCGGGCCCGGGCGACCTGTTCCACAACGTGAGCATCACCTTCCGGTCCGAGCGGCTCGCCGCCGTGGTGGGCGACCGGCGCTTCATCGTCTGCTACCTCACCCACCCGGAGGCGGACGGAGCGCTGCTGCCGGTGGACAACGAGAAGCAGTGGGTCTTCCACGCGCCGTGGCAGCCCGAACGGGGTGAGACGCTGGAGGACTTCACCGACGAGCGGTGCGTGCAGCACATCCGCAAGGCGGTCGGTTCCCCCGATCTCGATGTCGAGATCACGGGCAAGGCACCCTGGCACGCCGCCGAGCGGGTCGCGGAGCGCTACGGGTCGGGCCGGGTCTTCCTGGCGGGCGACTCGGCGCACGAGATGTCCCCGACCGGCGCGTTCGGTTCTAACACCGGTATCCAGGACGCCCACAATCTCGCGTGGAAGCTCGCCGCCGTGATCAACGGCGAGGCCGGGCCGGGGCTGCTGGACACCTACGAGGCGGAGCGTCTGCCGGTGGCGAAGGCGACGAGCGAGCGGGCGTCCGCCCGGTCGGCGGAGCACAGCCACCCGGGTTACGCCGGCACGCCCGGACCGGGCGGCGGCCCGAAGGGCGGGATGCTCACGATCGCACTGGGGTACCGCTACGTCCGGGGCGCCGTGCTCGGCGTGGAGCCGGGTCTTCCGGTGGTCCCCGAGCGCATGGCCCTGACGGGTGACCCCGGCACCCGGGCGCCCCACCTGTGGATCCGGCGGCAGGGCACCCGCCTCTCGACCCTCGACCTCTACGAGCAGGCGTTCGTCCTGCTGTACGACGCACGGCATTCCGAATGGCGTGATGCGGCGTCCCGGGCGGCGGAGCGGCTGGCGGTACGGCTGGACGCCTATGGCATCGGTTCGGGCGAGGGCGCCGACCTGGTGCCCGAGGACGGGGCCGACTGGACCGCGGCCCACGGCACGAGCACCGAGGGAGCCGTCCTCGTACGCCCCGACGGCTTCGTGGCCTGGCGGGCGGCGGGTTCGGTGGCGGACCCGGGGGCCACGCTGGACGAGGCTCTGACGGCGCTGCTCCACCGGGGCTGACGGCCGGCACCGGACGCCCCGCGGGCCGACGTACCTGACGGTGCGACGGTTCGCGGGGCGTCCGTCGGTGAGGCGTCCGTCGGCGTGCCTCGGCCGGGGCCTCGGGGGCGGGTCTGTACCTGCTCCCGTCCGCCGGCCGAACGTGACCTGCCGATGTACCGCTTCACCGGCGGGCGTGCGGCCGGCGGGGTGCGGGTCCGCGATCCCGTCGCGGGTGCGAAGGACCGGGCCGGGCGCCGGGCAGCGACTCGGGCGGGGGCGGTGCGGCCCGGCAGCCGCGCGGCCGCTTCTCCGGCCTGCCGGGCCGGCTCGGGCGTCCCGGAGAGGGCCGCCATGACGATCGCCCCCTCGGCGGGCAGCACGTAGGCGATCGCCGTCCCCGCCGGCTGTCGCGCGGCGACGGTGAGACCCGCCGCTGCCAGTGGCCGCTGGACGGCGGCCCGACGGAGCCCGGGACCGAGCAAACTCGGCTTCTGATCCGGTATGCGCCCGTCCACGGGCGTCCGGCCTCTTGCCACAGCGCCCGGCGTGCTGCGTTACTGCTCCCAGGAATGTCGACCGAATGATCGGTCGACCGTTCGGGGAGAGGAGCACCCGCATGACGGCGCTGCTGGACGCGGCCGAGCGGCTCGGCCGCGACGAGCTGGGAACACTGCAGTTGCAACGGCTCCGGGCCACGCTGCGGCACGCGTACGACAACGTCGCGTTCTACCGGACGGCGTTCGACGCGGCGGGCGTGCGGCCCGAGGACTGCCGTACGCTCGCTGATCTCGCCCGGTTCCCGTTCACCGTCAAGGCCGACCTGCGCGACAACTACCCGTTCGGGATGTTCGCCGTCCCCGAGGACCGGGTCCGCCGGATCCACGCCTCCAGCGGCACCACCGGCCGGCCCACGGTGGTCGGATACACCGAGCGCGATCTGGACACCTGGGCCGACGTCGTGGCCCGGTCCATCCGGGCGGCGGGCGGACGCCCCGGCCACAAGGTCCATGTGGCCTACGGCTACGGACTGTTCACCGGCGGGCTGGGGGCGCACTACGGGGCGGAGCGCCTGGGCTGCACCGTCATCCCCGCGTCCGGTGGGATGACCGCCCGTCAGGTGCGTCTGATCCAGGACCTCCGGCCCGAGATCATCATGATCACGCCTTCGTACATGCTCACGCTGCTGGACGAGTTCGAGCGCCAGGGAGTCGATCCCCGTACGACGTCGCTGAAGGTCGGCATCTTCGGTGCCGAGCCCTGGACCGAGCGGATGCGCACCGAGATCGAGGAGCGCTTCGCCATCGACGCGGTCGACATCTACGGGCTGTCCGAGGTGATGGGGCCGGGCGTGGCCCAGGAATGCGTGGAGACCAAGGACGGACTGCACATCTGGGAGGACCACTTCTACCCGGAGGTCGTCGATCCGTTGACGGGTGAACTCCTGCCGGAAGGCGAGGAGGGCGAGCTGGTCCTCACCTCGCTCACCAAGGAGGCCATGCCGGTGATCCGCTACCGGACCCGGGATCTGACGCGGCTGCTGCCGGGTACGGCACGCGCCTTCCGGCGGATGGCGAAGGTCACCGGGCGGAGCGACGACATGGTGATCCTGCGCGGGGTGAACCTCTTTCCCACCCAGGTCGAGGAGATCGTGCTGCGGACGGCGGGAGTGGCGCCGCACTTCCAACTGCTGCTGACCCGCCAGGGACGTCTGGACTCACTGACCGTACGGGCGGAGGCCCGGACCGGAGCGACTGCGGAGGAGCGCGAGGCGGCGGCCCGGGCGATCGCGGGGGCCGTGAAGGACGGGGTCGGCGTCAGCGTCGGCGTCGAGATCGTCGATCCGGAGACTCTTGAGCGGTCGGTCGGAAAGATCAAGCGGATCGTGGACCTCAGAGGGGCCGTCTGAGGGGACCGGGACGCGCTCACCGGGCCGGGACCGGTGGGCGCGGTCCCGTCGTTCCGGGGCCACGGTACCCGTACAGCAGGTTCGGGCCGGACGTGAGCAGCCGTCCGGTTCCCGGCCCGGGCCCCGAACCACCCGGTCCGCAGGGCGAGTCGGCCTCGGCGCCGGCGCGAGGCGGGGGCATCCCTGCCCCTGGCCGCCGCTGCGGAGATCCCCCTTGCCCGAGCAGGCCCGGGACGATTATGCCGACAGCGTCCCCGTGAGCTGCTTCACCACAGTTCTTTACCGATCGTTCTGTTATCGCCTAGAGTTCACGCGTGGCCAGAAACAAGGAATTCGACCCGGAAGCCGCGCTGCAGTCCGCCCTGGAACTGTTCTGGCGGCGGGGCTACGAGGCGACGTCGATGGCGGACCTCGTCGGACACCTCGGCATCGGGCGCGCCAGCATCTACGCCACCTTCGGCAACAAGCACGAGCTGTACCTGAAGGCGCTGGACCGGTACAACGAGACCCGCGACGCGGGCCTGCTGAACGAACTGTCCCAGCCGGGCCCCGCACTGCCCGCCGTACGGACGGTGATGCGGCGCTTCGCAGCCGAGGCGAGCTCCGAGGACCAGCGCGCCAGAGGATGCTTCGTCACCAACACCGCCGCCGAACGGGGGGCGCACGACACAGCGGCGGCTCGCCGGGTCGAGGCGAGCTGGGACCACCTCGAGACGCTGCTGCGCTCAGCACTGACGCGGGCCCGCGCACAGGGTGAGCTGCCGGCGGACCGCGATCCGCGCGCGCTCGCACGGATGCTGCTGGTCCTGATGCAGGGCCTGCGGGTGGCCGGCAAGGCGTCGAACGACCCGGGCCGGGTGCGGGACGCCGCCGAGCAGGCGCTGAGACTGCTGGACTGAGCGACATCCTCCGCCAGGAGGGGCCTCACGCGGGCGCCCTCCTGGCGGAGCCAGGACGTAATTATGGAATGATCAGTCAAATATCAAGGACGGAAGGGACGGGAAGTAGTGACGGGCAGGCGGAGCCGGAACAGAACACCACCGCGGTCGCCTCGACCGGGCCCACGCCCGCGCTTTCGCCATCGCCACGCTTCTCGACACCTGCGCCCCGGTTCCGACCAAGGGATTCATGACCATGACCGCACGCTTCACCGGCAGCACCGTCCTCGTCACCGGCGGGGGCTCCGGCATCGGCCGGGCCACGGCACTCGCCTTCGCCGCCGAGGGGGCGTCGGTGGTCGTGGCCGGACGTACCGCCGTACCACTCGACGAGACGGTCGCCCTGATCGAGAAGGAGGGCGGTTCGGCGGCCGCGGTCACCGCGGACGTGACCCGCTCCCAGGACGTCAGGGCCTTGGTCCGCCGCACCGTGGACCACTTCGGCAGTCTCGATGTCGCCGTCAACAACGCGGGCGTCTTCCGGGGCGGCACGCCCGTGGCCGACCTTTCCGAGCAGGACTGGCGCACTCTGCTCGACATCAACGTCACCGGTGTGCTGCTCAGCCTCCAGGCCGAAGTCGCCCAGATGCGCGACCAGCCCACCGGCGGCGCGATCGTCAACATCGCCTCCAACCTCGGTGCGCACAGCCGTGTCCCGGGCGTGGCCGGCTACGTCGCGACCAAGGCGGCCGTCTCCGCCCTGACCCGGGCGGCCGCGCTGGACCACATCGCCGACGGGGTACGCATCAACGCCGTCAGCCCCGGCCCGTCCGCCACCGCCATGTCCCTGCGGCCGGGCGAGACGGACGCCGGCCGTGCCGCCCGGATGAAGGGCGCCGTGCCGCTGGGCCGGGTCTCCTCCACCGCCGAGGTCGCGGCGGCCGTGCTGTATCTGGCCTCGCCGGATGCCGCGTCCGTGGTCGGCAGCGACCTGGTCGTGGACGGCGGCGCCTCCGCCTGACCGCCGGCCCGGTCGTACACCGGTTCCACCCGGGTACGGGCCGGGTACGGGCCCGGAAGGCTTCCCAGGGAAGGAGGGCAGCGGCACCGGCGTGGAGTTGCCGTTCCCGTGGTGTGCGAAAGCGCGGTGCCGGAGCGGGTGCGGGTCCGGTTCCCTGAGTGCCGAGACCGCGGACCGGAGTGGGGGCGGGCGATTGACTTCGCCGGTGCGTGAATCGTCATGATCTCGGTGTTGATCCCGGTGCGCCCTGCGATGCCAAGCTGAAGCCCCGTCCGGCCCGGTGCGTAACGAGAGGCGGTCTCCCCGTGGTCATCTTCGGGACGAGGAGCGGTTCGGTCCAGGGTTTCCGGGCCTCCGCCGACGTCATTGCCGTCCTTGGTATCCCCTACGCCGCTCCACCGTTCAGTGCCAACCGCTTCCGGGCACCCTTTCCGGTCCTGCGTCCGTGAGCCGGACGGGCGCCTCGGCAGCCTCGAACGCTTCTGCCAGTGGCTCGGCGCCGGTGCGGCCGGGCCGGGTCCGCCACACGAGCCGGCTCTGTCCCGTGGCGCCGGCCCCGGGCGTGGTCCGGTCGGGGTGCACGGGTACGGGAATGCCACCAAGTAGGCGATCCCGAGCGGCCGGCGCACGCGGTCTCCGCGGACGGAGCGGACGCTGCCGGCGGTCGTGCTCGCGCCCGCGCCCTCAGGACCCGGTGTGCGAGAACCGGTCCCGTAGCTCCCGCTTGAGGATCTTGCCGCTGGCGTTGCGCGGCAGCCGGTCGACGAACAGGACCTTCTTCGGAGCCTTGAAGGGGGCGAGCCCCTCGCGGGCGTGGGCGATGAGTTCGGCCTCCGTGACCTCGCCGCGCAGCACGACGATCGCGGTGACGGCCTCGATCCAGTGGTCGTCGGGCAGTCCGACGACCGCCGCCTCGGCCACTGCGGGGTGGGTGTACAGCGCGTCCTCCACCTGCCGGGAGGCGATCAGCACGCCCCCCGAGTTGATGACGTCCTTCACCCGGTCGACGACCGTGAAGTAGCCCTCGGAGTCGCGCACCGCGAGGTCCCCGGAGTGGAACCAGCCGTCGCGGAACGCCTCCGCGCTCTCCTGCGGCTTGTCCCAGTAGCCCTGGCACAGCTGCGGGGAGCGGTAGACCACTTCGCCCGCCGTCCCGTCGGGCACCTCCTTACCCTGCTCGTCCACGACCTTCGCCTCCACGAAGAGCACGGGCCGGCCGCAGGAGTCCATCCGGCCCTCGTGCTCGTCGGGGCCGAGGACGGTGGCGAGGGGGCCGATCTCGCTCTGCCCGAAGCAGTTGTAGAAGGCCAGCCCGGGCAGCCGCTCACGCAGCCGCTCCAGCACGGGCACCGGCATGACCGACGCTCCGTAGTAGGCCTTGCGCAGTGCTCCGAGGTCACGGGTGGCGAAGTCCGGGTGACCGGCGAAGGCGATCCAGACGGTGGGCGGGGCGAAGAGGCTGTCCGCCCTGCCCGCCTCGACCAGGTCGAAGACTCGGTCCGCGTCCGGGGAGTCAAGGATCGTGTTCTCGGCGCCCACCGCGAGGTACGGCAGCAGGAACACGTGCGTCTGCGCGGAGTGGTAGAGCGGCAGCGCGTGCACGGGGCGGTCGGTGGCGCGCAGGTCGAGGGCGGTGATCGCGCTGACGTACTCGTGGACCAGGGCGGCGTGGGTCATCATCGCCCCCTTGGGCTGGGCGGTGGTGCCGGAGGTGTACAGCAGCTGCACCAGGTCGTCGGCGCCGGGGGCGCGTTCCGGAGTGAAAGGCCGGGGGGTGCCCAGCTCGCCGAGGAGCGAGTCCGGGGCGTCGCGCAGGGGGCGTACGGCGTGGCCCGGGGGCACCCGCCCGGCGAGGCCGGGGTCGGTGAGGACGAGGGAGCTGCCGGACTGCCGGAGGATGTAGGCGAGATCGTCGCCGGTGAGGTTCTGATTGACCGGCACATGGACCAGCCCGGCGCGCGCGCAGGCCAGGAAGGCGATGAGGTACGCGTCGGAGTTGTGGGCGTAGCAGGCGACCCTGTCCCCGGGGCGCAGCCCGTCGGTGCCGGTCAGGACGGCCGCCGCCGTGCTGACGGCCGCGTCCAGGGCCGCGTAGCTCCAGGACCGGTCCGCGTACCGCACGGCGGTGCGCTCGGGGGTGCGCCGTGCGCTGCGCGCCACGACTCCGTCGACTGTGCTGCTGCGTACACCTGTCATGACGTGATCCTGTGCGTCGGGGCGCCGGGGGTCAAGGGACCGGGGGGGCGACAGCTCCGGCGCCCGGACAGGAAACACCTTTTCGCAGCCGCGAACGCTCACCCGCGCCGGCGGCCGATAGGACTGACGCTTCGTCAGATCCTTTGTTGTGCAAGGGAAGCACGCAGGGGCGGTGGCGACAGTAATCTCTGCTTCGGCAGGAAGTTTCACTGTCGGGCGAGATCTCGAAAGTTACTTTCGCGCTGGTGCTGTCGACCTGAGGGGAAGGGATTTCGGATGGCCGGGAACGTGTCGGACCGGGGAATGAGCCGTCGGAGGATGGGCGGCGGGATACTGGCGCTGGGCGGAGCGCTCGCGCTGGCGCCGCTCCCCTTCGCGGGGGCGGCGGGAGCGGCTGCCGGCGCCGAGCGGGGCACGGAAGCGGCGGGTACGGGAGCCGGGACGGGTATGGGATCTGGGTCGGGCGGACCGACGCTGCGGCGGGGCTCGGCCGCGCGTGCCGGGCTGCTGGCCGGCCCTCTCGAGGAGCTCGTGGCGGACGCGGAGAAGTACCTCGCCGACTCCCCCGCGCACCCCTGGTACGCCGGCGCGGTGCTCCTCGCAGGACGCGGGGGGACCGTGGCCCTGCACCGGCCGATCGGGAAGGCGGTGCGCTACGCGGCCTACGACGAGAAGACCGACACGGGCGTGGAGTTCCCGGCGGACCAGCAGATCGCGATGGCCGAGGACACGGTCTTCGACCTGGCGTCGGTCTCCAAGCTGTTCACCTCGATCCTCGCGGTGCAGCAGATCGAGCGGGGCACTCTGACGCTGGAGGCACCGGTCGCCTCGTACCTTCCGGACTTCGCGGGCGGGGGCAAGCAGGACATCACCGTCCGGCAGTTGCTCACCCACACCTCCGGGTTCCGGGCGTGGATCCCGCTCTACAAGGAAGCGACCCGGGAAGGCAGACTCCGCCTGCTGTGGAACGAGGTGCCGGCCTCCGCCCCCGGGACCGCGTACCGCTACTCCGACCTCAACCTCATCTCGCTGCAGCTGGTCCTGGAGGAGATCACCGGTCGCACTCAGGATGTCCTGCTCCGCGAGGAGATCACCGCTCCACTCGGGATGCACCGCACGCGGTACAACCCGCCCGCCTCGTGGAAGCCGAAGATCGCCGCCACGGAGGACGCCCGGCTGCCCTGGTCGGGCCTGGAGCGGGGGCTGGTCTGGGGCGAGGTGCACGATGAGAACGCGTACAGCCTGGACGGGGTGGCCGGCCACGCGGGCGTCTTCTCCTGCGCCTGGGACCTGGCGGTCCTGGCCCGTACGCTGCTGAACGGGGGTGTCTACGGGCGGTCCCGAATCCTGTCCGAGGAGTCGGTGGACCTCCTGTTCACCGACTTCAACACCGCGTTCCCCGGTGACGAGCACGGTCTGGGCTTCGAGCTGTACCAGCACTGGTACATGGGGGCGATGGCCACCCCGCGCACAGCCGGCCACACGGGCTTCACCGGTACCAGCCTGGTGGTCGATCCGACGACGGACTCGTTCCTGATCGTGCTGGGGAACTCCGTCCATCCGGTAAGGAGTTGGCGGTCGGGCAGTGCGCCGCGGGTGGCCACGGCCAACCGGATGGCCCGCGCGGTACCGGTCCGCCCCGCGCACGGCCGTACCGCCTGGTTCTCCGGCATGGCGAGCTCCGCCGAGGCCACACTCGCGCTGCCGTCGCTGCGGCCGGCCTCCCCGCGCCCGGTGCTGAGCTGTGCGCTGTGGTGGGACACCGAGCCGGGCTCCGACTTCCTGCGCCTGGAGGCCTCCTCGGACGCCGGGGTGTCGTGGCGGCCGGTGCCGTTCAGCACCGTCCCGGGCGAGGGGGACGACGCGGGGGAACCCGTGTCGCACACCACCGGCTCGGTGTCCGGGTGGTCCGGGCGCGTCTGGCACCGGCTGGAGGCGGACCTGGCCGCCTGGCGCGGGAAGGACGTCCTGCTGCGCTGGCGGTACTCCACCGACCGGTTGTACGTGGGACGCGGCGCGTACGTGGACGGCCTCCGGGTCCGGGACGGGAGCCGTGCGCTCTTCGACGAGACCAGGCCGGGCGACGCGCGGCGCGTCGAGGCGACGGGATGGACCGTGTCGAACGACTGACCGCTGGCTACCGGCCGGTGGGCCGGGCTCGACGGCCCCCGTCCGGTCCTCCGGCCTGGCGGGGGCGGTCCGTCGTCCGCCGTCAGCGCGCGGCGGGGAGGGCCGCTCCCGTCGCGGCGAGGGCCGGACCGGCGGCGGGTGCCTGCGCCGTCGATTCCCGCACCACCAGCCGAGGCCTGATCAGCAGGGACCGACCGGCCGAGGGTGCGGAGTCGATCCGGGCCCTGAGCTGCTGGAAGGTCTCGGCGGCCATCTCCGGGAGCGGCTGGCGGACGGTGGTGAGCGGCGGTTCGAAGAGATCGGCGAGCAGGATGTCGTCGAAGCCCACCACCGAGACGTCCCGGCCGGCGGTGAGACCGGCGTCCCTGACGCCCCGGCAGATGCCGATCGCGCACATGTCGTTGATCGCGACGAATCCCGTGGGCGGGTGCGGCCGCGCCAGAAGCTCCCGGGCCGCGTTCCGACCCAGCTCCGCCGCGTCCTTGTCCCCGAACTCGGTGGTGTCCGCACCGGGCCAGACGATCGCGTCCGCGGGATCCAGGCCCGCCGCCTCCAGGGCCGCCCGGAATCCGCGCAGCCGCTCCCGGCGGTTGACACTGTTGACGGAGCCGGAGACGAACGCGAGTCTGCGGTGGCCCAGACCGACGAGATGACGGGTGGCCAGCTCGGCTCCCATCGCGTTGTCCACGCTGATGCTGGCCAGTGACGAGGGGTCCCCCGCCTGCGCGGTGCGGTCGAAGGCCACCATTCTGAGCCCGCGGCTCAGCAGCGGCGTCATGTGCTCCAGCGAGGGCAGCGAGGAGCACAGGACCACGCCGCTGACCCCGTCCGCGAGCAGTTCCTCACCGTACTTCAGCTCCCGGGCCGGATCGCGCTCGCTGTTGCAGAGCAGTACGTGGTAGCCCTCGGCCAGCGCGATGGCCTCCAGTTCCCGTGCCAGCGCGCCCCAGAAGGGGTTGGCCACGGACGGCACGATGAGGCCGATGACCTTGATCCGGCCGGTCCGCAGCATGCGGGCCGCCCGGTTGGGACGGTAGCTGAGCTCCTCTATCGCCCGCTCGACGCGAGCCAGGGTGGCCGCCTGCATACGGTCGGTCCGTCCGTTGAGGACGTTGGAGACCGTGCTCGCGGAGACTCCTGCGGCCTCCGCGACCTGATGGATCGTTACCCCGCTCATGCCACCTCCGGTTCGGAACCACTGCCAGCCTAGTGTACCGATTTACTGAACTCACTCCACCGGTACACCCGTTAATCTCCCTGAAAATTCTTGTGCATCAGCTGTTGACGCCGCTCTCGGCTCGTTCTTAGTCTCAGTGCATCGATTTACCAGCACTTCCCAGCCAGATGCGGGACGTCCTAGCTGGATCGATCCACTGACTCCACCTCAAAAGGGGTGTCCCATGGAACTCAACAGACGATCCGTGCTCGCCGCCATCGGCGCGGGTACCGCAGCCGCCGCACTCTCCGGCTGCGGCGGCGGCTCGGCGACGGCCGGTTCGGCCGACGGCCCCGCCGAGGGCGAGATCACTCTGCTCACCCCGATCTACGAAGGTTCCGACGGCAAGACGCTGCTGGAACAGAAGATCATCGGCGGTTTCCGGAAGAAGTACCCGGACGTCAAGGTGAACGTGGACTACACCACGTACGCCCAGCTCAACGAGAAGATCACCACCGGTCTCGCGGGCGGGATACTGCCCGACGTGCTGATGATGGGCGTCGGCTGGATCCCCCCGTTCGCCGCGAAGAAGGCCATCGCCGAACTGCCGGAGAAGCTGGCCACCGCGCACGACTACGAGAAGCGCGTGCTGGAGCCCTCGCGTTACGACGGCCGGCTGTACGCACTGCCCGTCGTCCTCGACACCCGCATCGTCGTGTACCGCAAGGACCACTTCGCCGAGGCGGGTGTGCGCAAGCCCCCTGCCGACTGGGCCGAGCTGCGGGCGGTCGCCAAGCAGCTGACGGGCGGCGGGCGCATCGGTTTCGATCCGTTCTCCATCGATCTGCGCCAGTGCTGGGAGACGTTCCTCTTCGCCAACGGCGGTCAGCTGTTCAGCGCGGACGGCAGGAAGGTGCTGTTCACCGACGGACGGGGTGTCGAGGCGCTGCAGTTCTTCAAGGACCTGATCAGGGACGGCTCCGCCGACTACGCGAAGAAGACGGACGCCGGTGCCCCGTCGAACGTACAGACCGGCAAGGCCTCCATGATGATGACCACCAGTGCCCTGTGGAAGCAGGTCACGGAGCAGAACCCGGAGCTGATCGAGAACGACAGGCTCGGCTCGTTCGTCCTGGCCAACCGCAGGCCGGCGATGCTCCAGGGCGGCACACTGGTCACCCGGTCCGCACGGTCCCGGCACCCGGCGGCGGCGCTCGCCCTGGTGGAGTACCTGGCGTCGCCGGACTCCATCCTCGGAGCGGCGCGGCAGCGTGGTTCAGTGCCCGGTCTGCGCGACCTGAACGAGACGGGTTACGTCAAGGAGAACCAGTTCGTCGACCTCTCCCTGCGGAACCTGGAGCACGCCGTCTCGGAGGGCGGCACCGCGGCCTGGATGGAGATCCGCGAGAAGATCAAGCCGACGCTGGAGCCCGCGATCGTGGGCGGTCAGTCCGCGAAGGACGCCATCGCGGAGCTCGGCCGTCTCGCCGAGGCCGCCATCGGCCGGATGTGAGGAAGCGTCACTGTGGGAACGACAACCGTGGTGAAGGCCCGGCCGTCCCGGCCGCCTTCCCCCGCTGAGAAGACGGAGTCCGCGCGTCCGCGCCGTGCACCCACCGGTCCGGGGCGCCGCCGCCGCCGGGCTGGCATGCTCATGGTGGCGCCCGCGCTGCTGCACGCCTCGCTGTGGATAGGCCTTCCGGTCCTGGTCTCGGTGGCGCTGGCCTTCACGAAGTACGACGTGCTGACCGCTCCGGAGTTCGTGGGCCTGGCCAACTTCCGGGACATGCTGGACGACGCGGTCTTCCGGAAGTCCGTCGTCAACACCCTGCTGTACACCTTCTTCACCGTGCCGTTCGGCATGGCGCTGGGCCTGCTGGTCGCGCTCGCCCTGCACACGGGGCTGAAGGCACGCGGCCTCTTCCGTACCGCCGTGTTCCTTCCGCAGGTCACCGCCACCGTCGCGATCGCGCTGGTCTGGCTCTGGATCTACAACCCGGGCAACGGTCTGCTGAACGCGCTGCTGTCGTTCGTGGGCATCGACGGGCCCGCCTGGCTCTCCTCCACCACATGGGCGCTGCCGTCGGTGATCGTGGTCGGCATCTGGCAGGGCATCGGCATGAAGATGCTCATCTACCTGGCCGCGTTGCAGTCCTTGCCGAAGGAGCTGTACGAGGCGGCCTCGGTGGACGGGGCGTCCAAGGTCAGGCAGTTCTTCTCCATCACGCTGCCGCTGCTGAAGCCCGCGACGTTCTTCGTGCTCATCACCTCGATGATCAGCGCGTTCCAGTCCTTCGACCAGATCTACATCCTGACCGACGGCGGGCCCGCCAACAGCACCACGATGATGACGTACGAGATCTACAAATCCGCCTTCCGGGAGTTCCGCGTCGGTTACGCCAGCGCGCAGTCACTGGTGCTCTTCGTGCTGCTGATGGGCTTCACCCTGGTCAACCGGCGGATCATGGGAGGCAGTCGTGGCCACAGCTGAGCTGCGCGAGCCGGCCGCCGCGCCCAAGGTCCGGTCCGCTCGCGGACCGGTGCCCGCCGGACGGATCGCGCTGTACCTGACGTTGTCCGCGGTCTCCCTGCTGATGGTGGTGCCGTTCGTCTGGATGGTCCTCACCTCGCTCAGGAGCCCGGTGGAGATCGCCTCGCCGGACGCCGGACTGCTGCCGGAACACTGGGAATTCGGCAACTACGTGGACGCGCTGAAGGCGGCGCCGTTCGCCACGTACGCCCGTAACAGCTTCGTCATCGCGGTCAGTCACACCGTGCTCAACGTGCTGGTCGCCTCCATGGCCGGATACGCGCTGGCGCGCATCAGGTTCCGCGGCAGCGAGGTGATCTTCCTCCTCTTCATCGCGGCCCTGATGATCCCGACGTACACCAAGGTGCTGCCCGAGTTCCTCATCGTCCGCTTCATGCCGCTGGCCGGCGGCAACGACATCCTCGGGCAGGGGGGCAGCGGCTGGCTGGACAGCTGGTGGGCGCTCATCGTCCCGGGGGCCGTCACCCCGTTCGCGGTGTTCCTCTTCCGGCAGTTCTACCTGGACCTGCCGGTGGAGCTGGAGGAAGCGGCCCGGCTCGACGGTCTCGGCGAGTTCCGGATCTACTCCCGGATCATGTCTCCACAGGTCAAGCCCGCCTTCATCACGGTGGCGCTGCTGACCTTCGAAACCTCCTGGAACAACTTCCTCTGGCCGCTGCTGGTGACCCACTCGGACAGCATGCGGGTGATCCAGGTGGGTCTGTCCGTCTTCAAGACGGAGAACGGCACCCAGTGGCACTTCCTGATGGCGGGCACCACACTCGCCACCCTGCCCATGGTCGTCCTCTTCCTCATCGGCCAGCGGTACTTCGTCCAGGGCTTCGCAACCGCCGGTCTCAAGTGACCGGTCCCGGCTCACCGCGAGCCGGTCACCGAAAGGGCTACACCCATGTCTGCTGATCTCAACGGCTCCCGCGCGCTCGTGACGGGGGCGGGGCACGGAATCGGCCGTGCCATCGCCGTCGCGCTCGCCGAGGCCGGCGCCGACGTCGCCGTCCACTACCACTCCTCCGCCGACGAGGCGGCCCGCACGGTCTCCGCGATCGAGGCGCTGGGCCGCAGGGCCAAGGCTTTCCAGGCGGACGCGACCGTCACGGCGGAGGTCGACCGGATGGTCGAGGAGGCCACCGGCTTCCTCGGCGGCCTGGACGTCCTGGTCTGCAACGCCGGACATCTGATCGGCCGCGAGACGATCGCGGAGATGTCCGACGACCACTTCGAGCAGGTCATCTCGGTCAATCTCACCTCGACGTTCCGCACGGTGCGGGCCGCGCTGCCGCATCTCACGCGGTCGGCCGCCGGGCGCGTCATCACCATGTCCTCACTCGCGGCCCACAACGGCGGCGGCCCGGGGTCGGTGGCCTACGCCGCCGCCAAGGCCGGGGTCCGGGGCTTCACCAAGGGGCTGGCGAAGGAACTCGCCGGCACGGGTGTCACCGTCAACACGGTCGCCCCCGGCTTCATCAAGGGCACCGCCTTCCACGACACGTTCACCGCGCCCCAGGCGCAGGAGGCGATGGAGGCCGGCATCCCGGTCGGCCGGGCGGGCACGCCCGAGGACGTGGCCCACGCCGTCGTCCACCTGGCGTCGCCCGCCTCGGGGTTCCTGACCGCCACCACGGTGGACATCGACGGTGGCGTATGGCCGCGTTGAGGCGGATCGCCCGGGAGCGGGGCGGCTGGTGGCACGCGTACGTCTGCCCGGCGCACGGGGTCGAGCTCGACCACGGTGACCTGCTCGGCGGGGTCTTCCCCGACGGCGGCGCACGGTGTGCGCACGGCTGCCGGGTGGACACGGAGGCGGTGCGCGCCGCCTGGCTGGTGCTCTCCCACCAGGCGTGGGCCCGGCACCTGCGGGTGCTCGCCCACCGGGGCGACCGCGCGGAGGCCGTCGCCCGGCTCGTCGAGTACGCCGAGGTGTACGCGGGCCTCGCAGCGGAGCAGCACGCCGAGGCGCAGACGTGGATGCTGCGGGGCCGCCTCTTCCACCAGGCGCTGACCGACGCCATCTGGGCGGTGAACATCGGGCACACCGTGATCACCCTCGCCGGGACCGGCACCGACGACCTCGCCGTGCTGGTGCCGTTCCTGGAGGACCTGGAACGGGCGGCGCTGGACGCCCGCTCGGTACTGACCGGCCAGGGGCAGCTCGCGTCGAACTACACGGCGTGGCTGAACGCGGCCGGTGCGACGGCGAGCCGGGCGGCCGCGGCGGCCCGCGGCCGTGCGTGGAACGGCGCGAAGGAGTGGCTGGAGGGCGAGCACGGGCTGTACGCGCATCTGCGGTCGGCGGTCGCCGGGGACGGCTGGGAGTGGGAGGGCAGCACCTATTACCACGGGTTCGTGCTGCGGGCGGCCCTGCTGGCGCTGCGCACCGCCGATCCGGCGGCGCTGCCGGCCGATGTGGTGGCGGTGCTGACCGGGATGACGGACGTACTCGCGGTGATCGCGACGCCCGGCGGGATCCTGCCCGCCCTGCACGACGGCCCGTACCTGCGCCGTCCGCTCGCGCTCGAGTGGCTGGAACTGGTGGCACTCGCCCAGCAGTTGGTGCCCTCCTGCGCGCTGGACGCGGTGGCCTCCCGGGCCCGGGAGGAGCTCGGCGCGTACGACGACGGGCTGGACCGGGAGCTCGGCGGCTGGTTCGCCGGGCCGCCGCTGCCCGAACGGCCGGCGTCCGGCTCCGTCAGCGTCTTCCCGGCGGCCGGTTACGGGGTGGTGCGCGGGGGCGGCGTCCACGCCCTGCTGGACTTCGGCCCGCACGGCGGTTCGCACGGGCACCGGGACAAGCTGTCGCTGTATCTGTACGGGGACACCACGCCCTGGCAGCCGGACCCGGGCCAGGTGCCGTACGCGCATGCCGAGTTCCGCGAGCTGTACACGTCGACGCGGGCGCATCCGGCGTTCCGGGTGGACGGCGCCGAGCAGGCCGAGTGCGCGGGAGCCCTCCTCTCCTCGGACGCCCGCTCGGTGACCGCCGAGGTCACCACGGCGTACGACGGGGTCAGGGCGGTGCGGCGGGTGGCCGCCGGTCCCTGCTACCTCGTCGATCTGCTGACGGTGTCGGGCCGGGAGGCGCACCGCGTCACGGCCCAGCTGCGCCCGGGTACGGCGCTGGACATCCAGGCGCAGAGCGCCGGACCCGTGCGCACCACGTGGTACGGCGAGGAGACCCTGCACGGCTGGCACGCCCACACCCCGGGCGTGCCGGTGCGTCCGGTGGCGCGGCCGGCTCCCGGGCCGGCCGACGATCCGCAGCGCACGCGCACCTGGGTGGACTTCACCGGGGAGGGGGACCGGCTGGCCTTCGCCTCGGTGTACCAGGCCGCGTCGGCGCAGCCCGCCGTGGCCCGCGTCCGGTTCGACGGCGAGGAGCTGACCGTGGAGCTGGCGGACGGCACGAGCGCCTGTTTCGGGACGGAGGGCTGACCGTTGCTGCTCTCTGCCACCCCGCCGCCCGGACCGCGCCCCGCACAGGAGGTACGGCTGCGGGAGGAGGCCGCCCGCCACCGCGGCCTCACCCCGCCCCGTACGCACCCCCTGGCCAGCATCACCTGGCTCGGCCCGGCCGCCTCCAACCCCGCGCTCGCCTACCGCGTCAGCGGCGACCGCGCGCACCTGGAGGAGAGCCGGCGCTGGATCGAGGCGGCGGTCCGGCTGCCGCACTGGGGCCGGGCCCACATGCCGGACCACGACCTGGACGCGGGCTGGCTGCTGCACCACCTCTCGCTCGCCTACCGGTGGATCGGTGACGAACTACCGGACGGGGTGGGCGCGCTGCTGCGGTACAAGCTGCTCCTGCAGGGCCGGCGCATGTACGAGTTCGCGGTGGCGAGCGAGGGCGGCTGGTGGTCGTCCTCGTACTGGCAGAACCACAACTGGATCTGTCACGCGGGCCTGGCGACGGCCGGCTACGTCCTGGGCAAGGAGCAGTGGACCGCGCGGGCCAAGGACAACCTCGGGACCGTCCTGGACCTGATGCCGCGCGACGGCTCGCACGCCGAAGGCGTCGTCTACTGGCGGTACGGGGTGCCGTTCCTCGCCGCCCACCTGGATCTTCTCCAGGAGGCGGAGGGGATCGACTGGTGGGAGCGCGGCGGGTTCCTCGCCGCCACCTTCCGCTACCGGCTCCACCAGACGGCACCCGGTTTCGCGTACAACGTCGACCACGGTGACTGCCATGACCGGCGCAGCGGCCACAGCGCGGGCCTGTACTACCGGCTCGCCGCCCGGTTCGGCATCCCGGAGGCGCAGTGGATGGGTGACCTGGCCTCGGGCGAACTGCTGTGGGCGGAGGCCGCGGAGAGCGGGGTGCGGCCGGGCATCCTGCCGGAGGCGTATCTGGAGTACCTCTGGTTCGACCCGTCCGTGCAGGCGGCCCGGCCGGCGGAGACGCGCGCCTTCTTCCCGGACCTCGGTCTGCTCACCGCGCGGACCGGCTGGGAGGACGGGGACACGCTGGTGTCGTTCAAGGCGAGTCCCGGCGGGGGTCACACAGCGTGGGAGGCCTCGGCGGCGCACCGGGCGGAGCGCGGCTGGGACACCCTGAACCAGGGGCACCACCATCCGGACTCCGGGTCGTTCGTCCTCGTCTCGCAGGGCGCGTTCCTCGCCGTGGACGAGGGCTACAGCAACCGCAAGCGGGCGGCGCACCACAATCTGCTGCTGGTGGACGGGCAGGGGTACGCGGACGAGGACCGGTACCACGTGTACCGGGACATCCCGTACGAGCGGCAGGCCCGGCAGCGGGACGTCCTGCTGGGCTCGGAGGAGGGCTGGGCGCACGCCACGGCGGAGATCGCCGCGATGTACGACCCCGCTCTCGGTCTCCGGCGCCTCGACCGGACGCTGGTGTTCACCCCGTCGGGGCGCCTGGTCCTGCTCGACCTGGCCGAGGCGGACGAGCCGCGGGAGTGGACGTTCCTGCTGCAGACGGACCGCCCGACCGAGCCGCGGCCGGACGGCGGCCGGCTGATCAGGTCGGGGGCCGCCACCGCTCTGGTGCGGCGGTTCTCCCCTCGGGACGCGCCGACCGTCACCGAGGTCACCGAGGTGGAGGCGAACCCCACGTCGAGTACGCCGGAGCTGCGTCTGACGCGGACGCTGCACACCCTGCGCACGACGGCCCCCCGCTCACGGGACGGGCTCTTCCTCACCGCCGTGACTCCCGGGCCGTCGGCGGCCGGCGAACAGGTGGACTGCGCGGACGGCCACGGAATCGTGTTCGGGCGGGGGGAGGAGAGCGTGTTCCTCTCCCCCGTCGCCCGCCGCATCCGTTCCGGGGCGCTGAGCGCCGACGCCGCCGCCGTCCTGTTCGCCGCCGGGGGTGCACCGCACGTCGTGCGGTGCACCCGTCTGGAGTTGGAGGGCGCCGTGCTCCTCGACGTGCCGCGCCCGTACACAGGAAAGGTGGGCTGACCATGCAGGCGACCGTGCCCGCGTCCGGCCGGACGGCGCTGCTGCGCGGTCTGGAGTTCCTCGCTTATCCGGCCGCGGCCGGGGCCGCGTGCACCGTGCTGTCCCTGGGCGTGGTGACCTGGCTGCCCGCGCTGGCCGCGATGGGGTACGCCCTGCAGCGGTGGCGCGTGGACGGGGACAGCCGGGTGTTCGCCGGGACGCTGGCCGCGTTCCCCCGCTACTGGCGGGCGCTGTGGCGGCACGGGCTGCTGTCCACGGTCCTGGCGGCGGTGCTCTGCGCGAACACCGTGTTCCTGCTGGGGCGCACGGAGCCCTGGAACTTCGTCGTACTCGCCGCGCAGGTGGGCATCACCGCCGCGCTCGTCATCCATCACGTCGCCCTCGCCGCGGAGGCCGGCCGGGCGCCCGGCGGCTCGGTCCGCTCCTGGACGGCGGGCGCCCTGGCGCTCGGCTTCGGCTCCGCCGCCCGGGGCACCGCGCTGCTCGGCGCGGCCGTGTCCGCCGTCCTGCTCTCCCTCGTCGTGCCGCTGGGCCCGCTGCTGCTGGGGCCCAGTGTTCCCGTACTGCTCGCTCTGTCCTTCGCCGATCCCAGGAGGCACTCCTCATGAGCCGTTCCCTGCGCACCCTCGTCGTCGCCGCCCTCGCGGCGGGCATGCCGCTCCTCCTCGCCCCGCCGTCCACGGCCGGTGAGGCGGCCACCGCCTACTACGTCTCCCCGTCCGGCAGCGACGCCGCTGCCGGAACGTCGGCGGGTGCTCCGCTCGCCACGATCCAGAGGGCGCTGAACCTGGCACCCACGGGTTCGGTGGTGAACCTCGCCCCGGGCACCTACCGGCAGGACGTGGTGACCCGGCGCTCCGGTGTGACGATCACGGGCCCCTCGACCGCGGTGGTCAAGGGGGCCGGTGACAGCCGGATCATCCAGGTACAGCACGACTCGACCACGCTGAGCGGCTTCACCGTGGACGGGCTGCACGGTTCCTCCGGCGATGTGGCGGGTTACCGGCTCAAGCTCATCTATGTCATGAGCACGACTCCCGGGAACGGCGTCGGTGCCCTTCACATCACCGGGATGACACTCAAGAACGCCGCCGACGAGTGTGTACGCCTGCGCTACCTGGTCACCGGAGCCGAGGTGAACGACAACACCATCAGCGACTGCGGGGTCGCCGACTTCAGGTTCGGCGGAGGAGGCAAGAACGGCGAGGGGATCTACCTCGGCACCGCCCCCGAACAGCAGGGCGCGAACGGCGCCCCGGACGCGGCGGCCGACATCAGCAGGAACAACCGCATCCACCACAACACCATCACCACCCGCGGTAACGAGTGTGTCGACGTGAAGGAGAACTCGACCAACAACTACGTCGAGTACAACGACTGCGGCGGCCAGAAGGACCCCAGCTCCGCGGGGCTGGACGCGCGCGGCAGCGGCAACATCTTCCGCTACAACACCGTGCACGACAACGTCGGCGCCGGCGTCCGCCTCGGCGGTGACACGGCGACCGACGGCATCGACACCAGCGTGTACGGCAACACCGTCACCGGGAACGCGGGCGGCGGCATCAAGTTCATGCGCACCCCGCAGGGTCCGGTCTGCGCCAACACCATGAGCGGCAACACCGGCGGCGACGCGGTCGGCACGTACGCGAGCGCGTACGACCCGACCGGCGCGTGCCCGCGGTGACCGGGGGGAACCCCGCCAGACGGCGGGTCCTGGGAGCCGCGGCCGCCGGACTGGCCTCGGCGGCCGTCGCGGCCCCCGCGGCCCACGCCGCGCGGAGCGGCGGGGCGGGCCGGCCGCGGTGGGCCACGTCCTGGGCCACTGCGCAGACCGCGCCGACCCCGGCCGACACCGTGGCGAGCGCGGGACTGACCGACGGCGTGTGCACGGCGGTCGTCCGGCTGTCCGCAGGCGGCGGGGTGCGGCTCCGGTACGGCAACGCCTTCGGAGCCGTACCGATCCTCGTCGGGCCCGTGACGGCGGAAGGGCGGGCCGTGACGTTCGGCGGGCAGCGGCAGGCGTGGCTGGCCGCCGGCGCCTCCTTGACCAGCGACCCCGTCGAAGGGCTGACCGTCCCTCAGGGCTCGGCGCTGACCGTGCGCACCCGGCTGCCGGGGCCGACCGGTCCGCTGTCCTTCCACCGCAACACCCACGCCTCGCACAGCGTCGACGGGGTCCGCACCACCTCGGTGTTCCTGCTGACCGGTGTCGAGGTGACCGGCGCCCACGGCCCCGTGGTGGCCGTGCTCGGCGACTCCATCGCGGAGGGGGTCGGCACGCCCGACGACGCCGACCTGCGCTGGCCGGACCAGCTGGCCCGGCGGTTTCCCGGATCGGCCGTCGCCAACCTCGGCGTCAGCGGCAACAGGCTGCTGCTGGACGACGCACGGTTCGGGCCGGGCGGGCAGGCGCGGTTCGACCGCGACGTCCTCCCGCTGCCCGGGCTGCGCACCGTACTCGTCCATCTCGGCGTCAACGACCTCCAGCAGCCGCCCTCCCTCACGGACCCCGCGCACCTCCTGGCCGGCTACCGCCAGCTGGTGCTGCGGGCCAGGAACGCGGGGCTGCGGACCGTGGGCGCGACCATCACCCCGTTCGAGGGATGGATCCGCTGGACCCCGGAGCTCGAGTCGGTCCGACAGCACGTCAACCGGGCCGTACGCACCGGCCGGCTGTTCGACGCGGTCGCCGACTTCGACGCCGCCCTGCACGACCCGGCGCGCCCGTCGCGCCTGCTGCCCGCCTTCGACAGCGGCGACGGCCTGCACCCCGATCCCTCCGGTCACGCCGCACTCGCCGCGGCCGTCGACCGCCGACACCTCCAGTGAGGGCCCCCTCGTGAACCGACACACCACCCACGGCGGCACCAGCCGCCGCACCGTCCTGGCCGGAGCGGCGGCGCTCGGCGCGGCCGTCACCCTCCCCCTCACCCTCGCACCCGCGACCGCGCAGGCCGCCACCGGCGACGCCGCCACCCTGCGCGCCCGCTGGCACACCCTCCTCACGGGCGGCCCCGGTCTCGACCTGGCGGACGAGCGGATCGCCGCAGCAGTGGCCCGCACCGGCCGGGCCGCGGCCACCGCCGCGAAGGGCCTGGACCCCGCCCGCACCGACGGGCTCTTCGCCGATCTGACCAGCACCACGCTCTCCAACCACGTCACCACGTCATTCAAGCGCCTCGCCACGATCGCCACGGCGTGGGCCGTGCCGGGCACCCCGCAGTACGGCGACGCGGCCCTGCGCGACCTGCTGCTCAGCGGCCTCGACTGGATGCTGACGCACCGTTACGGGCCCGGGCACGCACGCTTCGACAACGACTGGGACTGGGAGATCGGCTCGGCGCTCGCGCTCAACGACGCGGCCGTCCTGCTGTACGACGTGCTCGGCGGGGAGCGGCTCGACCGGATCACCGCGGCGGTGCGGCACTACACGCCCGACCCGAACCTGTGGCGGGCGGACCGGCAGATCGCCACCGGTGCCAACCGCGTCTGGGTCTCCACGGTGGTCGCCGTCAACGCCGTGCTCCGGGACGACGGGGAGTCGCTGGCCCGGGTGCGTGACGCTCTTTCGGACGTCGAGGGTTCGGGTGCCAACAGCGTCCTGGCCTTCAACGACCGCGCGGACGGCACCACGGGCACCGGGGAGGGCTTCTACGCGGACGGCTCGTTCCTCCAGCACTACAAGCACCCGTACAACGGCGGCTACGGCAAGGAACTGCTCAACAGCCTCTCCCGCCTGCTCAACCTGCTCGCCGGCACCTCCTGGACGGTCACCGACCCCGACCTCGACCACATACGCGGCTGGGTCGAGGACGGATTCGACCCGCTGCTGGCCCGCGGCGACGTGATGGCGTCCGTGTGCGGGCGCGAGATCGCCCGTCCCAGCAAGCAGGGCCACGCCTCGGCGCAGACGGTCGTCGAGGCCGTTCTGCGGCTCGTCCCGAGCTTTCCGGGAGAGACGGCCGACCGGTTCACCGCGCTGGTCAAGCAGTGGATCGCCGAGGACACCTACCGGGACTTCCTCTCCGTCACGGACCTCGCCTCGCTCGTCGCCGCCCGGAAGGTCCTCAGCTCACCGGTCCCTGCGCGCGGCCCGCTCGTCGCCCACAAGCAGCACCCCCGCATGGACAAGGCGGCACACCACCGGCCCTCGTTCGCGCTCGGCATCTCCGCCTACTCCTCCCGGATCTACAACTACGAGTCGATCCAGAACGAGAACCTGCACGGCTGGCACCTCTCCGACGGCATGGTGCTGCTCTACACCGATGACCTCGGGCACTACAGCGAGGACTACTGGCCGACCGTGGACCCGGCCCGCCTCCCCGGCACCACCGTCATCGCCGGCCGCCCGGCGGACGCGGCGGGCCAGCGCACCACCAGCACCGCCGACTGGACCGGTGGCACGGCGCTGCCCGGCACGACGCTCGGGGCGTACGGCATGGAACTGCGGGCCCATGGGAGCTCCCTGCACGGCTTCAAGAGCTGGTTCTGCCTGGACGACGTGATCGCCTGCGTCGGCTCGGGCATCACCGCGGACGCGGGCACGGCCGAGACGGTCGTGGAGAACCGGAAGCTGCGCGATCCGGGGGCCGCCCTGCTCGTCAACGGCACGGTAGCCCCCACGGCCGCCGGCTGGTCGGCCCGGCTCTCCCAGGTGCGCTGGCTGCATCTGGCCGGTACCGGCGGGTACGTCTTCCCCGAACCGGCCACGCTCGAGGGCCTGCGCGAGGACCGCACCGCGACCTGGCGGGAGATCAACCTCAAGTACGGCACCGACACCCCTGTCACCCGTCCGTACCTGACGCTGTGGCAGGACCACGGAACCGCGCCGGACGGGGCCGGATACTTCTGGCTGCAGGCCCCGATGGCCTCCGCCGAGCGGACCGCGCAGTGGTCGGCCGCCCCGCCGGTGCGGCTGATCGCCCGCACCGCCGCGGTGCACGCGGTACGCCGCTGCGCGGACGGCCTGCTCGCCGCGAACTTCTGGAGCGCGGGCACCGTGCAGGAACTGACCTCGGACGGCCCGGCCTCCGTACTCGTACGCCCCGAGGGGAAGACCGTGACGGTCTCGCTCTCCGACCCGACCCAGCTGCGGTCCTCGGTCGTGCTGCACCTGGACCGGCGTGACCTGCGCGTCGAACGCGCGGACCCGGGCATCGCCGTGGCACCGGCCGGGGTGGGCGTCCGGATCACCGCCGACACCTCGGGCCGCCACGGCGCAACCCTCCACCTCACCCTGAAGAGGAGCTAGAGCCTTGCTGTTCGACATGCCTCTGGACCGGCTGCGCGACTACCGGCCGGAGCCCGAGGAACCGGCCGACTTCGACGCCTTCTGGGCGAAGACGCTCACCGAGACGGCCCTTCACCCGCTGGACGCCGCGTTCGTCCCGTACGACGCCGGCTTCGCGACCGTCGACGTGTTCGACGTGACGTTCCGGGGCTGGGGCGGCCAGCCGGTGAAGGCCTGGCTCCTGCTGCCCCGGGCGCGTACGGAGCCGCTGCCGGCCGTGGTGCAGTACATCGGCTACAACGGCGGCCGGGGCATCCCGTACTCCTGGCTCACCTGGAGCGCGCTCGGCTACGCGCACCTGGTCATGGACAACCGGGGCCAGGGCGGGGGCGGCAAGAACACCGCGGACACCCCGGACATCGGCCCGGAAGGACACGGCTCCTCGTCGCCCGGATTCCTGACCCGGGGCATCGAGGACCCCTGCCGCCACTACTACCGGCGGCTGATCACCGACGCGGTGCGGGCGGTGGACGCGGCGAAGGCGCACGCCGCGGTGGACGCCTCCCGGGTGGCGGTGGTGGGCGGCAGCCAGGGCGGCGGGCTCGCGCTGGCCGCCGCCGGCCTGCGGGACGACGTGGTGGCGGCCGTCGCCGACGTGCCGTTCCTCTGCCACTTCCGGCGTGCCTCGCAGATCACGGACGCCGGACCGTACGCGGAGATCGCCCGCTGGCTGTCCGGGCACCGGTTCCGGACCGAGGAGGCGATGGCGACCCTGTCCTACTTCGACGGGGTCAACTTCGCGGCGCGGGCGTCCGCCCCGGCGTGGTTCTCGGTGGGGCTGATGGACAGGATCTGCCCCTCCTCCACGGTCTTCGCCGCGTACCACCGCTACGCGGGTCCGGCCGAGATCGAGGTGTTCACGTACAACGGGCACGAGGGCGGCGCGGAGTACGACCTGCCGCGCAAGATCGGCGCCCTGCGGGGGGTGTTCGGCCGGTAGGCGGCCGCGGTCACCGGCCCAGCGCCGCCATGGCGGCGTTGTGGCCGGGCACGCCGCTGACGCCGCCGCCGCGCACCGCTCCCGCCCCGCACAGCAGGACGTTGGCGTGCGCCGTCTCCACCCCCCAGCGGCCGGTCTCCCCGGTGGCGTACGGGAAGGCGAGGTCGCGGTGGAAGATGTGGCCGCCGGGCAGCCGCAGTTCCCTCTCGAGGTCGAGGGGGGTCTTCGCCTCGATGCACGGCTCGCCGTTCCCGTCGCGCGCCAGGCAGTCGGTGACCGGCTCGTCCAGGTGGGCGTCGAGTTCCGCGAGCGTGGCCGCGAGGAGTTCTTCGCGCGTCCCCGCGTTGTCCGCCGCAAAGAGCCGGGCGGGCGTGTGCAGGCCGAAGAGGGTGAGGGTCTGGTAGCCGCGGGCCGCGAGGGTGGGGCCGAGGATCGACGGGTCGGTCAGTGAGTGGCAGTAGATCTCGGACGGCGGCGCGGCGGGCAGCCGGCCCGCCGCCGCGTCCCGGTAGGCGTCGGCGAGCTGCCCGTACCCCTCGGCGACGTGGAACGTACCGGCGAAGGCCGCGCGCGGGTCGACGGAACGGTCGCGCAGCCGGGGCAGCCGGGTGAGCAGCATGTTCACCTTCAGCTGGGCACCTTCGGCGGGAGGCGTGGGCGGGCGCTCTCCGAGGAGGGCCGCGAGCGCCCGCGGTGACGCGTTGACCAGGACCCGGCGGGCCGCGACGACGTGGTCCGCCCCGCCCACGCGCACGATGACCTCGGCCCGTGTCCCGTCCGTCTCGATTCGGGTCGCCTCGTGCCGTACGCGGATCTCGGCGCCGGCCGCCCGGGCGGCCCCGGCCAGCGCGTCGGTGAGCGCGCCCATGCCGCCGACCGGGACGTTCCAGTCCCCGGTGCCGCCGCCGATCACGTGGTACAGGAAGCAGCGGTTCTGGACCAGCGACGGATCGTGGGCGTCGGCGAACGTGCCGATCAGCGCGTCGGTCAGCACGACCCCTCGGACGAGGTCGTCGGTGAAGTGCTCCTCGACCGCCACGCCGATGGGCTCCTCGAAGAGCGAGCGCCAGGCGGCGGTGTCGTCGATCAGCGCCCGCAGGGACGCGCGGTCCGGCAGCGGCTCGGTGAGGGTGGGGAAGACGCGCTCGGCGACCCGCCGGGTCATGCCGTAGAAGCGCTGCCACGCCTCGTACTCGCGGTCGCCGCCGGTGAGCGCGGCGAAGGACGCCCGGGTCGCCTGCGGGTCCTCGCCGACGAGCAGTCCGGTGGGCCGCCCGCCGCGCACGGCCGGGGTGTACGAGGAGACGGCGCGTCCGCGTACGGCGAAGCCGAGCCCGAGGTCGCGGACGATCTTCTGCGGCAGCAGCGAGACGAGGTAGGAGTAGCGGGAGAGCCGGGCGGCCACCGCGGGGAACGGGCTCGTGGACACGGCGGCCCCGCCGGTCGCACCGAGGCGTTCCAGGACGAGGACGGACTGCCCGGCGCGGGCGAGGTAGGCGGCGGCGACCAGGCCGTTGTGGCCGCCGCCGACGACGACCGCGTCGTAGCTGTCGTGCGCGGGCCTGCCGGGCGGATGGCTCTCGTCTGCGGACATGCCCCTTGGTAGCACGGGAGGATCACGGGTGGCCAGACGGCGGGAACGGGTGCGGGGGCGTCCTGCTGCGCGACCTCTTCCGGGCCCGGCGGGCGGGGGCGTGACCTGCCGTCAGTGCTGCGGGATGCCGGGCCGGCCGCGCAGGGCCGCGACCCGCCGGTAGAGGTCGACGGCCTCGGTGCCGCGGCCGAGCTGTTCCAGGCAGTGCGCCTCGTCGTTGCGGCCGGCGAGGGTGTCCGGGTGGTCGGGCCCCAGCACCCGCTCCCGGGCTTCGGCGACGCGCCGGTAGTCGGTGAGCGCCTCGGCCCACCGCCCGAGCCAGCCGAGGCCGACGGCGACCTCGCGGCGGCTGACGAGCGTGTCGGGGTGGTCGGGGCCCAGGGTGCGTTCCCGGATCGCGCACACCTCGCGGGCCTCGGCGAGCGCCTCCTCCCAGCGGGCGGTCCGGCCGAGATTGACCCCGAGGCCGTGCCGGGCGCGCAGGGTCTCCGGGGCGGCTGGTCCGTCCACCCGGGTGCGGTCCGCGACCAGGGTGCGGTACAGCTCCAGCGCCTCCTCGCCGCGGCCCAGCCGGCCGAGGCTGATGCCTACCTCGTAGCGGGCGGCCAGGGTGTCGGGGTGGTCGGGGCCCAGCGTCAGGGCGCGCGCCCGCGCGACGTCGCGGTAGGTCTCCAGGGCTTCGGTCCAGCGGCCCGCCCGGCCGAGCGTGTACGCCACTTCGTACCGCGTGGCCAGGGTGTCCGGGTGGCCCTCTCCGAGCAGCCGGCCGCGGGCGTCCGCGACCTCGCGGGCCATGCGGTACGACTCCTCCAGGCGTCCCAGCCTGCTGAGGTTGAAGGCCAGGTTGTGACGGCAGCGCAGGGTGTCCGGGTGGTCCGGTCCCATGGAGCGGACCCGGGACGCGAGGACCGCCGCGTACACCTGGTGGGCCTCGAAGTGCCGGCCGAGCTGACCGAGGACGTACGCCGTCTCCTGCCGGGCGGCGAGGGTTTCCGGGTGATCGGGCCCCAGGGTGCGCTCGCGGCCCTCGGCGACCCGGCCGAACTCGCGGAGCGCCTCCGCCGGATGCCCGGTACGGCTGAGGGTGAAGCCGACCTCGTAGCGGCTGGCCAGGGTGTCGGGGTGGTCGGGTCCGAGCGCCTCCTCGCGCAGGGAGGCAACCGTGCGGTGGACCTTTCCCGCCTCCTCCCAGCGGCCCAGGCGCGCGAGGTCGAGGCCCGCGCTGTGCTGGCCGGACAGGGTGGAGAGCAGCTCGGGCGAGGGGGCGGGGTGTCCGCCGGACGCCTGGGGCCACGGGGCCGCGAGGGCGGGGAGGCCGCCCGTGGGGGCCGGCAGCGCGGTCCCCGTCGTCCATGCGCCGGTGAGCCCGGCCGCGACCTCGACGGCCGGCGGGAGCGAGCGGGCCGTGCCCGTCGCCTTGTGTCCCGTGGTCATGTGGCGGGTCCACGACGGCAGCGGCGGCACCGCCGCGACGGGGGCGACCGCGGCGACGGGGGCGACCCGTACCCGTCCGGTCCCTCCGGCGGCGGGCTGCTCGCCGGTCCGGCCGAGTGCGATGCGCCGCCGCAGGTCGTCCGCGTCGGACGGCCGTTCCTCGGGCGCCTTGGCGAGCAGGTCGAGGACGACCCGGTCGAAGAAGCCGGGGAGCTCGGCACGGTGGGTGCGCAGGGGTTCGGGCTGGGTGTCGCGGTGTCCCACGAGCACGGCCCAGGCGTCGTCCAGGTCGAACGGGGGGACCCCGGTGGCGATCTCGTAGAGCACGCAGCCCAGGGAGTAGAGGTCGCTGCGGTGGTCGACCTCCCCGCCGCTGATCTGCTCGGGCGACATGTAGTGCGGGGTTCCCATGGCGATGCCGGTGACGGTGAGGCGTGAGGTGAAGCCGGCGTCGTGGCCGAGCCGGGCGATGCCGAAGTCGCAGATCTTCACGGTGCCGTCGTCGAGCCGCATGATGTTGGCGGGCTTGAGGTCGCGGTGCACGATGCCCTGCCGGTGGGTGTAGCCGAGGGCGTCGGCGACCTGTTCCGCGATGTCCACGACGTCGGGCACCGGCAGGGGGTGCTGCTTGTTGTCCTCCAGGAGCTGACTGAGGTTGCGTCCCTCCAGCAGTTCCATGACGAGGTAGAGCACGCCGTCGGACTCGCCGAAGTCGTGGACGACGGTGACGCCCCGGTGCTGGAGCGCGGCGGCCACGCGCGCCTCGCGGCGGAAGCGTTCACGCAGGACGCGGGTGAAGGACCGGTCGTGCTGGGGGCCGGTCGGTTTGAGGCATTTGACGGCGACCTGGCGCCCCAGGGATTCGTCGCGGGCCCTCCACACCTCGCCCATACCGCCGCGCCCGATCAGATCGAGCAGCCGGTACCGGCTCTGGATCAGCCTGGTGTCCGCCATCGCCTGCTGTCTCCCCCGTTGCATCGCCTGCTGCTGCGTCCTCCCCGGCCCGTCCAGTATGGCGCCCCGACTGCCGAGTTCGTACGGGGCCGGGCGGCACGAGGCGGCGCAGCGTGGCGGCGACGCGGCGCAGCGCGGTCTCCCACCGCCTGCGGGGCCGGGTCAGCGCTTGACGGCCCGCAGGACCACGAACTTGGGGTCGCCCGCCACGGTGGTGCAGTTGCCGAAGGTCCGGCGCAGCTGGGTGTGGTAGCCGAGGTGCCGGTTGCCGACGACCCACAGTTCGCCGCCCTGGCGCAGCGCCGCCTTGGCACCGTGGAACATGGTCCTGGCGGTGGCGTCCGTGACCGCCTGGTGGGAGTGGAAGGGCGGGTTGGTGAGGACGAGGTCCACGCTCGCCGGGGGCACGTCCGCCATCGCGTCGCCGACCAGGAACCGCGCCTCGGTGTCCGTCCCCGCGTTGGCCCGGAAGGTCTCCTCGGCGGAGGCGACCGCCTGGTAGGACTCGTCGATGAAGGTGAGCGACGCCTGCGGGTTGGCGAGGGCGACGGACGTACCGACGACGCCGTTCCCGCAGCCGAGGTCCACGACCCGGTCGGGGCCCGTCCGTCCGGGCAGGTGCTTCAGGAAGAAGCGGGTGCCGATGTCCAGCCGCTCCGCGCAGAAGATCCCGGCGTGGTTGGTGACGGTCCGTCCGGAGACCGCGCCGACGTCCCCGGGCAGGTCGTAGCGGTACGGCCACGGGCTGGGGACCCGGGGCAGCGCCGGGTCGGGGGTGCAGTGGATGAGCCGGGCCTTCTTGACCGCGAGCGAGGTCCGGGTCGGGCCGACGACGCGTTCGAAGAGCTTGAGGGTGGAGGTGTGGATCTCCTTCACCATGCCTGTCCCGATGACGGTGGTCCCCGCGTGGACGGCGGGGGCGAGCCGGTGCAGCTGGTCCTCCAGGAGCGCGAGGCTCTTGGGCACCCGTACGAGCAGGAGGTCGACGCGCTCCGGCGGGGTGTCGCGTACCGAGAGCATCCGCACCGAGTCCGGCGAGACGCCGTTGCGGACCAGGTTGGCCAGGGTGGCGCGCTGCGCCAGGTACGAGTCGGTGATCTGTACGGGGCGGTGCGCGGCCAGCGCGGTGGTGAGGGCGCCCCAGCGGTCGCCGACCACTGCCACGGTGCCCGTCAGGCCGACCGGTTCGCTCCCCTCGCCGCCCGCCAGCAGGTTGAGCAGGTACTCGTCGGCGGCGTCCCACGCACGGAACGGGTCGCGCGGGTTCTCGGGATGGCGGGCGAGGTCGAATCCACCCTGGGGCGTCGTCAATCGGTTCATGTTGCGTTCAGGCTAACCGAGGGGGCGGGGAGCGCCTCGCACGCTCCCCGCCCCGGGTTCTACGGAAGCCGCTTGTCGATGGCCGACCTGCCCTCCTCGGCCAGCCGGCGCTCCGCCCATTGCAGGTTCTCCGGGTTGAGGTCCCGGCCGGAGGCCAGGACCAGGTCCTCCGCGGTGGGCTGATCGTTCCCGCCGGTGTGCAGCAGACGGTCGGGAGTGACCTCCCGCACCTCCGGTCCGGATACGGATAGGGATTCGGGCTCTTCGCTCATACCGCCTCCTCGTCCTTGCGGCAATTCTCGCGCCGGGGTGGCGTCACCGCATCCGATGCCGGCCCGTGCGCCGCGGGGACGCCACTTGACTTGCACATGATAAATACGCAACGTTCACATGACAGCACCCTGCGTGTGGAAAGCTCCCGGCTCATCAGCCGTCGTCCGGCGGCCGGGAGGCCGTCCCGCAGAGGTCCGCGGGGCGGGAGAACTGCCGCCGGACCATCCGAGAGGACACCCCCCATGTCCGGTCGCCGTCGCATCTACGCGCGTCCACTCCTGGCCGCAGCCGCCTCGATCGCCCTGCTCACCGGTTTCGCGGCCACCGCTCCCGCCGCACCGGCCGCCACCCCGGCCGCCTCCGCCACCGCTCTCACCAGCCTGGACGACACCTACTACCAGAACGCCCTGGGCAAGACCGGCACCGCTCTCAAGAGCTCGCTGCACACGATCATCAGCAAGCAGAGCACGCTCACCTACAGCCAGGTCTGGGAGGCACTCAAGGCCACCGACGAGGACCCCGCCGACTCCTCCCACGTGATCCTCCTCTATACCGGGCGTTCGCAGGCCAAGACCGCCAACGGCGGCGATGTCGGCGACTGGAACCGGGAGCACGTCTGGGCCAAGTCGCACGGCGACTTCGGCACGGCGACGGGTCCCGGCACCGACATCCACCACCTGCGGCCCGCGGACGTCCAGGTCAACTCGATCCGCGGCAACAAGGACTTCGACAACGGCGGCAGCGCCGTGGCGGGCGCGCCCGGCAACTACACCGACGGCGACTCCTTCGAACCGCGCGACGCGGTCAAGGGGGACGTCGCCCGGATGATCCTCTACATGGCGGTGCGCTACGAGGGCGACGACGCGTTCGCCGACCTCGAGCCCAACGACAGGGTGAGCAACGGCTCCGCCCCGTACATGGGGCGGCTCTCGGTGCTGAAGCAGTGGAGCCAGGAGGACCCGCCGGACAGCTTCGAGCAGAAGCGCAACAACGTCATATTCGACCGTTTCCAGCACAACCGGAACCCGTTCATCGACCACCCGGAATGGGTCGAGGCCATCTGGTAGGAACGCGGCCCGGTAACGGCCCGCACACAGCGCCCTGACGGGGACCGGCCCGAAGCCGTGCGGGCCGGTCCCCGTCAGCGGCTGGAGGCGGCCGGCCGGCCTGCGCGGGAAGCGCGGCGAGCGCGGACCGTGGATCTCACACATACCTCCGGGCGAGCAGGGAACATTCGCTCACCCTAGGATCAAAAGGTATGAATTGACTCGTCGAACGGCCACGCCCACTGCGGGAGCGGGCCTCCGGCACCGCGGACCCTGAGCCCTCCAGGAGGGAACGATGGATACGGACGCCCTGACCGCCGGACTGTTGCGGGAACTTCGAGCGACCAGGCCCTATCCGGCCCTGTCCCTGACGATGCCGACCCACCGCCGGGCACCGGACAACGTCCAGGACGCGGTGCGGCTGCGCAATCTGGTGGCGGAGGCCGGCAGCCGTCTGGAGGCCGACCCGCGCGTCACCCATGAAGCGCGGACCGCCGTCAAGGCGCAGCTCGACCGTGCGGTGGCCGACGTGGACCAGCGCCGGGCCCTGGACGCCCTGGTCATCCTCGCCGACACGGACGGGTACCAGATCTGGCGCCTGCCGCGGACCGCACCCGAACGGGTGGTACTCAGCGACAGCTACCTCACCCGCAACCTGGTCGCCGCCAAGGCACGGTCCCAGCTGTTCCGGGTGCTCAGCTTCTCCGCCGAGTACGCCGCGCTCTGGTCGGGGACCCACGAGGGCCTGCACGCCGAGCGGACGGGCGGATTCCCGATGACGGCACCGCACGAGGAGCCCAACCCGCAGCGCGAGGAGCGCATCGGCGACACCCCGAGCACCTACAGCAGCGAGGACGCGCGCCAGTTCATGCGGGGGGTCGACGAGAGGATGCGCGCGGTGCTGGCGGCCGAACCGCGGCCGCTGTTCCTGGTCGGCCTCGCTCCCGCGCTCGCCCTGCTCGACGAGGCGGGCGGGTGCTGCGGTTCCGCCGTCGCCCGGGTGGCGAAAGGGACGACCGCGGAGACGACGGCGCCGGAACTTCTCAAGGACCTGCGCCCCGCCCTCGACGAGTGGCGGGCGCGGTCCGCGGCACGGGTCCAGGAGAGGCTCGACAACGCCCGCAGCAGCCGCTCCTTCGCCGGCGGCCTCGACGAGGTGTGGGCCGCCGTCCGGGAGGGCCGGGCGGGGCTGGTCGCGGTCGAGGAGCACTACCAGCGGACGGTCCGGGTGACCGAGGGGCATCTGGAACCGGTGGACCCCTCCCAGGTGACGGCGGCGGACGGCGAGGTCCGTGAGGACATCGTCGACGAGCTCGTCGAGGCGGCGCTGGACAGCGGCTGCGAGGTGGTGTTCACCGCCGACGACTCGCTCGCCGACCACGACCGCGTCGCGGCGGCCCTGCGCTTCTGACGCCTCGGACGCCGCGTGCCGCCCGGGCGCCGGGCCGGGGCGGGCACGACCCGGCCCGGCCGGCATCCGGCACCCCTGCCCGCGGACTCAGCCGTCCCAGGACCAGTCGGCCACCTCGGGCAGGTCCGTGCCGTGTTCCCGGATCCAGGCGTGGTGGCGGGTACGGACGTCGGCCATCATCTGGCGTACGGCGACGGCCCGGGGGCCCAGCCCCGGCACCCGGTCGGTCACGTCCATGACCAGCCGGTAGCGGTCGAGGTCGTTGCGGAGCACCATGTCGAACGGAGTGGTGGTCGTGCCCTCCTCCTTGTAGCCCCGCACGTGCAGGTGCGGATGGCCGGCCCGCCGGTACGCGAGCCGGTGCACCAGCCACGGATAGCCGTGATAGGCGAAGATCACCGGCTTGTCCCGGGTGAAGAGGGCGTCGTACTCCGCGTCCGGCATCCCGTGCGGATGTTCCTCGTGCGGCAGCAGCCGGGTCATGTCGACGACGTTGACCACGCGTACGGCGAGTTCCGGCAGGTGCTTCCGCAGCAGACCGGCCGCGGCCACGATCTCCAGGGTCGGTACGTCCCCCGCGCAGGCGAGCACCACGTCGGGCTCACGGCTGCCGTCGTCGGTGCCCGCCCACTCCCACACACCGGCTCCGCGCGCGCAGTGGGCGCGCGCCTCGTCGAGCGTGAGCCAGTCGAAGCTCGGCTGTTTGCCGGCGACGACCACGTTGACGTAGTCGCGGCTGCCGAGCACGTGCTCGGCGGTGGACAGCAGGGTGTTGGTGTCCGGCGGCAGGTAGACCCGGACGACCTCGGGGCTCTTGTTGAGGATGTGGTCGACGAAGCCGGGGTCCTGGTGCGAGAAGCCGTTGTGGTCCTGGCGCCAGACGTGCGAGGTGAGCAGGTAGTTCAGGGACGCGACGGGCCGCCGCCAGGCCAGCCGCCGCGAGGTGCGCAGCCACTTGATGTGCTGGTTGACCATCGAGTCGACGATGTGGGCGAAGGCCTCGTACGAGGAGAACAGTCCGTGCCGTCCGGTGAGGAGGTAGCCCTCCAGCCAGCCCTGGCAGAGGTGTTCGGAGAGCACCTCCATCACCCGGCCGTGCCGGGACAGGTGCTCGTCGGTGGGGAGGGTCCCGGCCTGCCAGGCCTTGCCGCTGGCCCGGTAGAGCGCGTCGAGACGGTTGGAGGCGGTCTCGTCCGGGCCGACGACGCGGAAGTCCCTGCGCCCTTCGGTGGCGGCCATGACGTCCTCCAGCAGGCCGCCCA
This sequence comes from Streptomyces sp. NPDC020780, assembly GCF_044334475.1. NCBI lineage: Bacteria > Bacillati > Actinomycetota > Actinomycetes > Kitasatosporales > Streptomycetaceae > Streptomyces > Streptomyces sp. NPDC020780. Next base: position 98,568 of record NZ_JBIRTB010000003.1, read on the forward strand.
GGACCCGGGTGGGCTCGTGCATGACCGTGCCCGGCCGGTCGACCCGGACGGCGTGGTCCTCGAGCGGAGGGACCGGCAGGTCGCGCAGGAGCAGCCCGCCGTTGGCGTACGGGGTCGCTCCGAGCCTGGCCGTGCCCTCGGGGATCCAGCGCAGGACCTGCGCCGTCGGCCGGCCCGCACTGTCGAAGAGCTCCTCCGGCCGGTAGGAGCGCATCCAGGCCTCGAGGGCGCGCAGGTGGTCGGGTTTTTCCCGGACGCCGGACAGCGGTACCTGGTGCGCGCGCCAGGTGCCCTCGACGGGCAGCCCGTCCACCTCGCGGGGGCCGGTCCATCCCTTGGGGGTGCGGAGCACGATCATCGGCCAGCGGGGGCGTTCGGTCGCTCCGTCGGCGCGGGCGGCCCGCTGGTACTCGGCGATGCGGTCGAGGGCGAGGTCCAGGGCGGCGGCGAGCGCGCGGTGGACCGTGGCGGGGTCGTCCCCCTCGACGTGGACGGGGTCGTGTCCGTAGCCGCGCAGGAGGGCGTCGAGTTCGTCCCCGGGGAGCCGGGCGAGCACCGTGGGGTTCGCGATCTTGTAGCCGTTGAGATGCAGGATCGGCAGGACGGCCCCGTCGTTGACGGGATCGAGGAACTTGTTGGAGTGCCAGGACGCGGCGAGCGGCCCCGTCTCGGCCTCGCCGTCGCCGATCACGCAGGCGACCAGCAGCTCCGGATGGTCGAAGGCGGCACCGTAGGCGTGGGTGAGCGCGTATCCGAGCTCGCCGCCCTCGTGGATGGAGCCGGGGGTCTCGGGGGCGACGTGGCTGGGCACCCCGCCGGGGAAGGAGAACTGCCGGAACAGTGCGCCCATCCCGGCCGCGTCCCGGGTGATGTCGGGGTACGTCTCCGAGTAACTGCCCTCCAGCCAGGAGTTGGCGAGCACGGCCGGTCCGCCGTGGCCCGGGCCCCAGACGCAGAGGGCCTTCCGGTCGCGTTCCTTGATCACCCGGTTGAGGTGGGTGTGGACGAGGTTGAGCCCGGGGGAGGTTCCCCAGTGCCCCAGCAGGCGCGGCTTGATGTGCTCCGGTGCCAGGGGCTCCGTCAGGAGCGGGTTGGCCATCAGGTAGATCTGCCCGACGGCGAGGTAGTTGGCGGCGCGCCAGTGCGCGTCGAGCGCCGCGAGTTCCGTGTCGGACAGTGCCGAGGCGGCCGGTGCGGCCGAAGGTGCGCGAGTGGCGGACGGGGCTGGGGCGTCGGTCATCAGCGTCTCTCCTAGCGGGCGTCCGGCTCGGGGCCGTACCAGACGGTCGTGGCGTTGCAGAACTCGCGGATGCCATGGCCCGCCAGCTCCCGGCCGTACCCGGAGCGCTTCACTCCGCCGAAGGGCAGGGCGGGGTGGGAGGCCGTCATGCCGTTGAAGAAGACACCGCCCGCCTCCAGGTCGCGTACGCAGCGCTCCCTCTCCGCCTCGTCCCGCGTCCAGACGTTGGAGCTGAGCCCGAAGGGGGTGTCGTTGGCGAGTTCCACGGCCTCGTCGAGGTCCGCGACACGGTAGAGCGTGGCCACGGGGCCGAAGCTCTCCTCCCGGTGGATGCGCATGGCGGGGGTGATGCCGGTGAGCACGGTCGGGGTGTAGAACCATCCGCGCTCCAGGTCGCGGCCGAGCCCCTGCGGCCGGCCGCCTCCGCACAGGACGGTGGCCCCCTTGCCCACGGCGTCGTCGACGAGCTCCTCGAGGTCCGCGCGCCCCTGTTCGCTGGCGAGCGGGCCCACGTCGGTGGTCTCCTGCAGGGGGTCCCCGACGCTCAGTGCGCGCATCCTGGCGGTGAACCGTTCGGCGAAGTCGTCGTACACGTCGGTGTGGATGATGAAGCGCTTGGCGGCGATGCACGACTGTCCGTTGTTCTGCGTGCGGGCGGTCACCGCCGTCTCCGCGGCGCGGGCGACGTCCGCCGAGGACAGGACGAGGTAGGGGTCGCTGCCGCCCAGTTCGAGCACGGTCTTCTTCACCTCGTCGCCCGCGATGGAGGCCACGGAGCGGCCGGCGGGTTCGCTGCCGGTGAGCGTCGCCGCGACGACCCTGGGGTCGCGCAGGATCGCCTCGATGGCGCCCGACCCGACGAGCAGGGTCTGGAAACAGCCGGCGGGGAATCCGGCCCTGGTGAACAGGTCCTCGAGGTACAGGGCGGTCTGCGGCACGTTCGAGGCGTGCTTGAGCAGGCCGGTGTTGCCGGCCATGAGCGCGGGCGCGGCGAAGCGCATGACCTGCCAGAGCGGGAAGTTCCACGGCATCACGGCGAGCACGGGTCCCAGCGGGCGGTAGTGGACCCGGGCCCGGGAGGCCCCGGAGTCCTTCACGTCGGCGTCCCCGGGGTACTCGTCGGCGAGCAGCCGTTCGGCGTTCGCCGCGTACCAGCGCATGGCCTTGGCGCACTTGGCGGCCTCCGCGCGGGCGGCCGCGACCGTCTTGCCCATTTCGGTGGTCATGGTGCGGGCGATGTTCTGCCGGTCCTCGTCGAGGAGGTCGGCTGCCCGGTTCAGCAGGCGGGCCCGCTCGTCGAAGCCCGTGGTGCGGTAGCGGCGGAACGCCCGGTCGGCGGCGTCGAGCCTGCGCTCGATCTCCTGCTCGTCCAGGGCGTCGAACGTCTTGAGTGTCTCGCCGTTCGCGGGATTGACCGTCGCGATGGGCATGGCTGTGGCCTCCTTGCATCGGTTCTTCGACCGTGCCGCGCCACGCTCCGCCGCGCAACGCGGCCCCCGTGCACACGTACCCGGCCGGCGCGGATCATGCGTACGGAGTCGTACGCCTTCCGCGCCGGCCGGGTCGCCGGCGGCACCTCAGACGAGTTCGGCGGCCGGCTGGGGACGGAACGCGTCGCCCCCGGGGAGCGGCGTGCGCGGCAGCAGTCCGGTGGTGTGCGGAGCCTGGGCGTAGCGCGTGAACCAGACGACCTTGCCGTCCGCGGTCCGGCAGGTGCCCCAGCTGTCACTGAGGGCCATCACCCGGCTGAGGCCGCCACCACCGCCGCTGAGCAGTCGGGGCATCCGGGATCCGTTGTCGGCGACGGACACCGTGAGGTGCCGGCCGGTGTAGCGCAGTTCGACGACGCACCTGCTGTCGTCGCCCACATGCCTGCGGACGTTGCTCAGGAGCTCCTCCGCGGCCCGGCACACCGGCCGGACGTGCAGATCGAGACTCCAGTGGCGAAGGTGCGCGGCGACTATGCGCCGGAGCTGGGAAACGCGCTCAGCCGACACCTGCAGTTCGACCTGGTAGTGCCGGTCGAGTGGAACGGTCATCGTCGAGGCTCCTCACCGCGAGGCCCACGTGCTTCACCCCGTTGAACCAACGACCCCCGAACACGAAACGTGAGCAGTCATCACTTCTGGGTCACTCATCAGGGTGACCCGGGTGCGCCGGTTGCGCAACCGAGAGGCGCGTTCGCCGCGGATCACGGCAGGTAGGGCAGCAGCTTGTCCGGCGTGAGGGGCAGGGTGCGGAGCCGGGCGCCGGTCGCGTGCCGTACGGCGTTGCCGAGGGCGGCGGCCGTACCGACGATGCCGATCTCGCCGATGCCCTTGCTGCCCATGGGGTTGAGGTGGGGGTCGTCCTCGTCGATCCAGTGGACCTCGACGTCGGGGACGTCGGCGCAGGAGGGCACGTGGTAGGAGGCCAGGTCCCGTTCGGTGAAGTCCCCGTACACCGCGTCCATGGTGCTGCCCTCGGTGAGGGCCATGCCGATTCCCATGACCATGCCGCCCATGAACTGGGAGCGTGCGGTGCGGGAGTTGAGGATGCGTCCGGCGGCGTAGACCCCGAGCAGCCTGCGTACCCGCACTTCGCCGGTGACCGAGTCGACCGCCACCTCCGCGAAGTGGGCGCCGAAGGCGTGCCGGGCGTACGGGGACTTCCGCGCCGCCTCCTGCGTGCTGTCGGCCGTGGCGGTGACGCCCTCCGCCGGGAGCGGTCCGTCGTGCACGGCGAGCTTGCCCACCAGGGCGGTGGCGGCCTTGTGCACCGCCGTCCCCCAGGACGCCGTGCCCGAGGATCCGCCGGCCACGGAGCCCCGGGGCAGGTCGCTGCTGCCGATGTCGATCCGGACGTTCTCCTGCGAGGTGCCCAGCGCGGAGGCGGCGATCTGCGCGAGGACGGTGCGGGCGCCGGTGCCGATGTCGGTGGCGTTGACGCCGATGCGGAACGAGCCGTCGGGAGCGGCGTGGGCACGGGCCGCGGACGGCGAGAGGAGTACGGGGTACGTCGCCGCGGCGACCCCCGTGCCGAGCAGCCAGGGTCCCTCCTGGTGGGAGGCGGGGCTCGGGTCCCGGTCGTACCAGCCGAAGCGCCGTGCCCCTTCCTCGAGGCAGGCGGTGAGGTTGCGGCTGCTGAACGGGCGGCCGCTGTCGGGTTCGTCCGCCGGTTCGTTGCGCAGGCGCAGTTCGACGGGGTCGAGCCCCAGCGCGCAGGCGAGTTCGTCCATGGCCGACTCCAGGGCGTACATGCCGGAGGCCTCCCCCGGGGCGCGCATCCAGGAGGGACTGGGGACGTCCAGGGGAGCCACCTGGTGCGTGGTGCGGCTGTGGGGGGAGGTGTACATGACGCGGGCGGGTACGGCGGCCTGCTCGACGAACTCCTTGACGGTCGAGGTGTGGGTGGCGATCTCGTGCGCCAGGGCCGAGATGACCCCGTCGCGGTCGGCGCCGATCCGCACCCGCTGCACGGTCGGGGCGCGGTGCCCCACGAGTGCGGGCATGTACCGCCGGGGCACGGAGAGCTGGACCGGCCGGCCGGTGTGGCGGGTGGCCATCGCCGCCAGGACGGCCTGGGGGCGCGGGGTTCCCTTGGAGCCGAATCCGCCGCCGACGTGTTCGGAGATGACGGTGACGCTGTCCCGGTCGATCCCGAGGGCCTGGGCAAGGCTCTCGCGTACGACGGTGGAGCCCTGGCTGGAGTCGTGGACGGTCAGGTGCCCGTCGGCCCAGACGGCGGTGGAGGCATGCGGTTCCATCGGGTGGTTGTGGAGCCCGCCGAGCGTGTACGTCGCGTCGACGCGGACGGGCGCGGCGGCGAACGCGCCGTCGAAGTCGCCGCGTTCACGGACCGCCGGGTATCCGCCGTTGGCCTTCTCCGGGGTGTAGAGGCCCGGGTGGCCGCCGCTGAGCACGGCGTCGTGGCCGGTGGTCACGTACTCGACGTGGACAACGCCGGCGCCCTCCCGGGCCGCCTCGAGGCTCTCGGCCAGGACCAGGGCCACGGGCCAGCCCCGGTGCGGCACCCGGTCGTTCTGGAGGACGGCGAGGACCGGGTCGTCGGGTTCCTCCAGCCGGGGCGCGTTGTCCGGGGTCAGGACGGTGTGGACGCCGGGCAGGGCGAGCGCCTCGGCGGTACGGACCGCGGTGACGCGGCCCCTGGGCACGGCGGCCGGGACGATCCAGCCGTACAGGCAGCCGGGCGGGGCGTGCTCCGCGGCGTAGCGGGCGGCGCCGGTGACCTTGTCCCGGCCTTCGAGGCGGACGACGGGCGCGCCCAGCGGCTGGGGGGCGTGGCTCATGGCGGTGGTCCTCGGTTCGTCGGTGGGGTGCGGGCGGTTCAGTCGGCCGGTGCGGCCCGGCTGGCGAGTTCGGTCAGGGCGCTGACGGCCAGACTCCGGGCCAGCGCCACCTTGAAACCGTTGTCCCGCAAGGGTCTGGCGGCCTCGAGTTCCGCCTCCACCGCCCGCGCGAAGGTCTCGCGGTCGGCGGCTGCCCCGCGCAGGACGTCCTCCGCGGCCCGGGCGCGCCACGGGCGGTGGGCGAGCCCGCCGAAGGCGAGCGAGGCGTGCGCGACACGGCCGTCGCGCACCGCGAGCACCGCGGCGACCGAGGCCAGCGCGAAGGCGTACGAGGCACGGTCGCGGGCCTTGCGGTACAGGGACACCGCCCCGTCGGGACGGGGCGGCAGCACCACCTCGGTGATCAGCTCCCCCGGCCGGATGACCGTGTCCTGGTCGGGGTTGTCGCCGGGCAGCCGGTGGAAGCCGGTGACGGCCACCGCTCGTTCGCCCTCCGGCCCGTGCAGCAGGACGGTGGCGTCGAGCGCCGCGAGGGCGACCGCCATGTCCGAGGGATTGGTCGCGACGCAGTCCGGCGAGTGGCCGAGCACGGCGAGGTCGCGGTGCACCCCTTCGCGGGCCGGGCAGCCGCTGCCGGGGATGCGCTTGTTGCAGGGCTTGGTGACGTCCTGGAAGTACGGGCAGCGGGTGCGCTGGAGAAGGTTCCCGCCCGTGGTGGCGGTGTTGCGGAGCTGCCCGGACGCCCCGGCGAGCAGGGCCTGCGACAGGGCGGGGTGGTCGGCCCGGACGTCGGGATGGGCGGCGAGGTCGCTGTTGCGTACGGTCGCGCCGATCCGGAGGCCGCCGTCGTCCGTCCGGGTCACGCGGTCCAGCGGGAGCCGGCTGACGTCGATGAGCAGCCCGGGCGTCTCCACCCCGAGTTTCATCAGGTCGACGAGGTTGGTGCCGCCCCCGAGGAACCGGGCCTCGGGGTTCGCGGCGCTCGCCCGGACGGCTTCGGCGACGGAGGCGGGACGCAGGTAGGCGAAGGGTCTCACGGGGCCACGTCCTCGATCGCCCGGACGATGTGGGGGTAGGCGCCGCACCGGCAGAGGTTGCCGCTCATCCGTTCGCGGATCTCGTCCGCACCGAGCGCTGCGGGTCCGTCGGGGACGTCCGCCGTCCGCGGGGTGACGTGGGACGGGAATCCGGCCGCCGCCTCGTCGAGCATGCCGGCCGCCGAGCAGATCTGCCCCGGTGTGCAGTACCCGCACTGCAGGGCGTCCCTCTCCAGGAAGGCCGCCTGGAGGGGGTGCAGCCGGTCGCCGTCCGCGAGGCCTTCGACGGTGGTGACGCGGGCGCCGTCGTGGGCGACGGCGAGAAGCAGGCAGCTGTTGGCGCGTCGTCCGTCGACGAGCACGGTGCAGGCGCCGCACTGGCCGTGGTCACAGCCCTTCTTCGCGCCGGTCAGCCCGAGGTGTTCGCGCAGCGCGTCCAGGACGGTGGTGCGGTGGTCGAGGGTCAGGGTCCGATCGGTGCCGTTGACGCGCAGGGTGAGCGTCGAGCGGCCGTCGGCCGGAGCCTGTGCGGCGGTGCCGTGCCCGGCGGGAGTGGGGTGCATGGACGTGTACCTTCCGGGGTCCGGTCGTGCGGTCGTCACGCGGCGCGGTGGCTCTCCAGCCGCAGCCTTACCTCCTGTTCCTGGTCTCCGGCGGCGGTGCCCACGACCCGGACGGCGAAGGCCTCCGAGAGGTGCTCACGGAGGCGGCCGACCGCCCAGTATCCGCCCTGCGCCTCCACCGTCACCGGCGTGGACAGCCGGGCGGGTCCGGCGCCGGTCTTCGGCTCGGTGACGTCGACGGTGGCCGTCCATACGGTCGGGCGCTCCGGGGAAGCGTCCTCGGGCGCGTCCCCCGCCGGCCGGTCGGAGGCGAAGGTGCGGCGCAGCACGTCGAACACGGTCCGTGCGTCCTCCTTCGGGCAGCCGGTCACCGCCACGACGACGTCGCCGCTCTCCTGGTGTTCCTGCGTCTGCTCGGGCGTGGTGTTCACGCTGGTTCCTTTCACTGGAGTGCCGGGGAGCACTGCCCGGCACTGCCCGTGCGCCGGGGGACCTGGTGTGGGCACGGTCCGGCAGCGGGCCCGGCCGGTGGCTGAGCGCATCGCGTACTCCCCTCGCGTTCCCACCCGCGTCCGGGGGATTCCTTCCAGGCTGACCCCGCGACCGCGTCCCGGCGACACGAGCCGGGGCCGCGGGCCGGGCAGGCCGGGTCCCGGGCGTGTCCGCGGGGAGGCGCCGTCTGCCCGGGGGGCGGGCCCTCCGGCGTCCGGTGCGTGCGAGCGCACGGCGGAGGGTGGATCCGACACCTGGGGTACCGGATCCACCCGATCAAGCGGCGCACGTGCGTGCGAGGCGTCGCTCGGCAGCCGGTATTCCGGATACCCGCCTGCGGCCCTCAGAGTTCGCGCAGCGCCGGGAGGAGCGTGCTCCTGGCCCAGTCGATGAAGGGCCGCTGGTGTCCTCCGCCCACCTGGACCAGGGCGACCTCGGTGAAGCCCGCGTCGCTGTAGGCGCGGACGGCGTCGACGAACGTCTCCACGTCGTCGCCGCACGGGACGGCGTCGGCGACGTCCTCCGGCCGGACGTGCTGGGTCGCCTGCTCGAAGCCCGCCGGGCCGGGCACTTCGGAGTTGACCTTCCAGCCGCCGACCGACCAGCGGAACTGGTCGTGGGCGCGGGCGATCGCGGCGTCCCGGTCGGGGTCGTAGCAGACGGGCACCTGGCCGACGCGGGGCTTTCCGGCGCCGCCCTGCCGGTCGAACGCGTCCAGCAGGCCGCTCTCCGGTTCGGTGGCGATCACCAGGTCACCCAGCCGCCCCGCGAGGTCGCACGACTTCGGCCCGGAGACCGCGATGCCGATGGGCACGCGCTGCTCGGGCAGGTCCCAGAGCCTGGCGTTCTCGACATGGAAATGGGTGCCGCGGTAGCTGACGCTGTCGCCGTCGAAGAGCGCCCGGATGATCTCCACGGCCTCCTCGAGCATCTCCAGACGCACCGGGGCCGTCGGCCATCCCGCGCCCACGACGTGTTCGTTGAGGTTCTCGCCGGAGCCGAGCCCGAGGCGGAAGCGCCCTTCCGAGAGGAGCTGGAGCGTTGCCGCCTTCTGGGCGATCACGGCGGGGTGGTAGCGCGTGGTCGGGCAGGTCACGTACGTCATCAGGGGGATCCTGGATGTCGCCTGGGCCGCCGCGCCCAGCACGGACCAGGCATAGGGCGCGTGTCCTTGGGAAGCGAGCCAGGGGAAGTAGTGATCGGAGGTGACGGAGAAATCGAAGCCCGCCTCCTCCGCCGCCACCACGTCCTGGACGAGTGCGCGAGGGCCGGACTGCTCGGTCATCATCGTGTAGCCGATTCGAACCATGCGAAACTCTTTTACCGTTACATCGCCACAAAACATGAATTCATGTCAATGGCTGTCTGCGAGCGGGTCTCCGGGGTACCCGCCATGCATGGACGTAACGAACGCAGCATGGGAATCGCTCGCCTCCACCGGTGGTAGCGGGGGGCCGGGCGCGGTCGGCGTGATCATCGGCATCATCGGACTGTGTGTGGTGCTGCTGCTGATCGGGGGCTTCTGGTTCGGGATGAGGCGGCGCGACAAGGAGTCACGGCCCCCGCGCCCCGAGGAGCAGCCGCCGCGTCCGGCGCACCGGACCGAGGTCCGGGAGAGCCGCCGGCACGGCTCGGACGACCACTTCCCCGAGAACGGCCGGGCCCTCACGCCGTACGAGCTCAGCGAACGCGGTAACGAGGTCATCCCACGGCCGGAGGACGATCAGCGGCGTGACTGATTCCGACATGACCGACACAGCCGGCATACCGGCAGGCCGGCCAGCGGCCGACGCGGTGAAGTCGTCCGGGCCCGTGGCGGAACGGGACCGGACGGCCGCTCCCGGGCGATCCGCCTTCCGCGGGCGTACGAAGGACGAGGGAACCGGGGAGAGGGAACGACCGGAGTCGGACCGCCGGACCCGCGTCACCGTTCTGGTCGCTCTGGCGGCCAACATCGTGATCGCGGCGGCCAAGGCCGCGGGCGGTCTCCTCTCCGGCTCCCCCGCCCTCCTGTCGGAGGCCGCCCACTCCGTAGCGGACAGCGTGAACGAGATCTTCCTCCTGGCCGCTCTACGGCGCAGCCGTCGGCCTCCCGACAGCCGCCACCCCTTCGGGTACGGCAAGGAGCGGTACTTCTGGTCGCTGCTGGCAGCGGTGGGAATCTTCGTCGTGGGGGGCTGCTTCTCGGTCTTCCAGGGCGTCGAGGCGCTGAGCCGCAACGAGCAGGAGTCCCCCGACGGATACACGGCGGGCCTGATCGTCCTCGGCGTGGCCTTCCTCGCCGAGGGAGGATCCCTGCTCCGCGCCCTGCTCCAGCTGCGCGGGGAGAAGGACGGCGCCCGCGACCCCGCCCTGCGGACGGTGATAGCCGAGGACGGCACGGCGGTGCTGGGAGTGGCGCTCGCCATGGCAGGGATGGTCCTGCACCTGGTCACCGGGAACGTGGTGTGGGAGGCGTCGGCCTCCCTGGCGATCGGCCTGCTGCTCGTCCACGTCGCCTTCCGGCTCGGCAGGGACGCGCGCGACCGGCTGATCGGAGAGTCCGCCGACGCCGGACTGCGCCGCAGCATGCAGAAGTTCCTCACGGCCCAGGCGGAGATCGACAACGTCGCCGCCCTCTTCACCATGGGACTGGGCCTGGACTCGGTGCTGGTGGCGGCCAGGATCGATCTGGCACCCGGGATCGACAGCGAGGAGATCGAGCGGGTCTCCGTCCGGATCAAGCAGTCGATGGCCCGCACGTGGCCGGAGGCCGAGCACATCTTCCTGGACATCACGAACGCTCCCCCGCGGGGCGGCGTGTGAACGCCGCCCCGCGTGTTGCGGGAGGCGGTGGAGCGCCGGAGGCTGGTCCTGGCCCCGCGGCACCGAAGAAGTCATGCCGCAGAGACGAACAAGAGGCAGTGGGACCATGACCGCTAGCGAACCGCGGACCGCGCCGGAGCCGGCGCCTCTGACGGGTGCCACCGCCCCCTGCTGGGTCCATCTGGTGACTCACGAGCTGGAGGCGGCACAGCGCTTCTACGGCGCTGTTCTGGGCTGGACCTTCCGCCCGGCCCCCCTGGGCAAGGACTTCACCATGGCCCGCTCCGAGGGCGTGCCGGTGGCGGGTATCGGCGCGGTCGCGTCCGCCTATCAGGTGGCGGTGGCCTGGACGCCGTACTTCTCGGTCCGCGACGCCGACGTGGCCTCGGCCCGCATCCGCGAGCGCAGCGGCACGGTGGCCGTGGGCCCCCTGACCGTCGGTCCGGGGCGGGCGGTGCTCGCCGCCGACCGGCACGGCGCGTCCTTCGGCGTCTGGGAGTGGACGGGCCGGGCCGCCTCCCTCTCGCCGTCCGGCCACCGGGCGCACGCCTGGCTCAGACTGCGCACCCGGGACGCCTTCGACGCCGCCATCTTCTACGGCGAGGTGCTCGACTGGGCGAGCGGGGAGCCGGGCGGGTGCGAGGTGGCGTACGTGCGGGACGAGGTGCTGGTGCGCTGCGCCGGGCGTCCACTGGCCCGGATCAGCTCCGGGGCGGTGGAGGCCGCCCCCGACCCGGTGGTGCGTCCGCACTGGCAGGTGCAGTTCCCGGTGGCCGATGTGGCGGCGACGGTCGCGGCGGCGGAGCGGCACGGCGGCGTGGTCATGGAGCGGCGCGCCGTCCCGCACGGCAGCGAGGCGACACTGCGTGACCCGGACGGCGGGCTGTTCACGGTGACGGACGTACGCAGTCCGGCGGACTCGGACGACTGAGGACCCGCGGCGTGTCCGGAGTCCCGCAGCGCGTCGGACACGACCGCGACGGTGGCCGGGGTCCCGCAGCGCGTCAGACCGGGCCGGGACCGTCCTCGTCGCGGGTGTCCCGGCTGCCTCGTCCGGGCCGCCGGCCGTCGCCCCGGAGGAGGGCCCACAGCGGGAACCCGAACCAGCAGGCCAGGAACCACAGGGCCATCGCACCCACCAGCCACAGGGCCACCGTGTTGTGCAGCGCCACCCGCATGATGAGCAGCAGGGCGCTGCACATGGTGCAGAAAAGCAGCCCGAGCCCGAGCTTCGTCATACGCGAGGCCCAGGTGACCGTCTGCGGCTTCATCCGCCGCCCGGTGAGCAGCCGGTGGTACGACACCGGCCCGATGAGAGCGGCGGCCGTGCCGGACCCGAGCATCACCGTCACGACGTAGATGGTGCGGTCGGTGGTCGAGAGTTCGGCGAAACGGGGCTGGAAGACGACGGCGAGCAGGAAGCCGAAGAGGATCTGTACGCCCGTCTGGGCCACACGCAGCTCCTGGAGCAGATCGCCCCACCGGCGGTCCGCGCGCTCCTCCTCCGTCTCGCGGCGGCCGCTGACCGGGTTCACCCCGGGCCGCCCGGCCCCGTCCTTCTCACTGCCGTCCGCCGGTATCTGTGCCATCGGTTTCCTCCGCCACGTCGTACACGAGGTCGTACTCGTGCCCCGCGGCCGCTGCGTGAATCCCGCCCGGTCACAACTCGACGGTGTCCACCGTCGAGATCTCCGCCCCCATGTTGCGCCGCATCATCACGAGCGCCGCCTCGGCGAGGTCGGCGTGGATATGGGCGACGGCGTCCTCGGGGACGGTGACCCCCAGGTACCGGATGTGCGCGTCGAGTGCGGAGTAGAGAACGCACTGCTCGGTCACCTGGCCGCACAGGACGACGTGGTCCACGTCCAGTTGGTTCAGGAGGTAGGCGAGCGGCGTCTCGTAGAAGACCGAGTGCCTGGCCTTCACCACGAAGAGGGAGGAGTCGTCGGGCCTCACCGGCTCGACGAGTTCCGGGTGGGCGCCGGCGAGGGCCTGGTCGACGATCTCGCCGTGGTGGGACCGCCATTCACCGAAGTTGTCGTTGACGTAGATCACGGGCACCTTCTCCGCCCTGGCCCTGGCGATCAGTCTCGCGATCGCGGGAGTGGCCCGGCCGACCGACGGGAGAAGCAGATCCGCGTCGGGGTGCTCGTAACTGTTGATCATGTCGATGACGATGACGGCGCGCTTGCCCATGCCCTCCATGGTGGCATCCACCGGCGTGTTCACCACGCGGGGACGGCCGGGCCCCCGCCACGTGGCCGCCCCCGGCCGCCGTCGCGGGCCGCGCCGGGCCCTCGACGTGCCAGGACCGGCACGACTAAGATCGCGGGTACGGCATCGCGCGTCGGTCACCGGCCGGGTGAGGCGTGGAGGTAGCCCGTGAGATGCCTGTTGGAGGCATTCCACAGTGTCGGTCGAGTTGAATCACACCATCATCCACTGCCGGGACAACCGCGAGTCCGCGGAGTTCCTGGCGCACGTTCTGGACCTCACCCCCGGAAGGGAATGGGGACCTTTCATACCCGTCGTCCTGGCGAACGGCGTCACGCTGGACTTCGCGACCGTTCCCGCCGGATCGATCACCGCGCAGCACTACGCGTTCCTCATCTCGGAGGCGGAGTTCGACTCGGCCTTCGCGCGCATCAAGGCGCAGGGCACCGCGTACTACGCCGATCCTCACATGAAGCACCCCGGCGAGATCAACCACAACGACGGCGGCCGCGGCGTGTACTTCCCCGACCCCAGCGGGCACGGGATGGAACTCATCACCCGTCCGTACGGCGGCTGGTCGTAGCAGGACCGCGCGGGGGCAGGGCGGTCCGGGGCCGGGTGACCGGCGGGACCGCCCGGCTCACGGGCCGTCGGTCGTGAGGCTGAGTTCGGGCCTGTCCCACATCACCGCGGGCGGGGCGGCCGCGACCGTACCGGTGCGGCGGGCCCCCACACTGCGGTAGAAGCCTTCGGCCGGGGGGTGGGAGACGACGCGCACCGCGGCCAGCCCCGCCCGGCGTGCCTCCTCCCGCAGGTGACCGACGAGCAGCCGCCCGATGCCCAGCCCCTGGGCCTCGTCACCGACGAACATCAGGTCGAGCTCCGGCGGGGACAGGACCAGCGCGTAGAAGCCGAGCACCCGGTCCTGCGCGTCCACGGCGGCGAAGACCCGGTGCGTCTCGATGTAGTCCGGGCCGACCCTGTAGCCCGCGACCATCGGCGCCCAGTGGCCCTCGTAGGCGCGGGACCCGGTGACCAGACGGGTGAGCCGCCGGGCGTCACGCGCCACGGCCCGCCGGACCCGCACCTCGCCGCGCCCGGCGCCACGCGCTTTCGTCATGCTCGATCTCATGGACCGAGTATTACGCCTCGCAGGGACCGCGCAGACACCGGAGGGGCGCCGCGGCCGGCCCGGGCCGGGTCAGTCCGTGTGCCTGCGCGCCTGCCACTCGGCCGCGGCGGCGTCGACGTCGAAGGGGACGAGGTTCAGCGGCGGACCCTCCGGCGGCATCAGCAAAGCTCTGCGGATCTTCTCGTTCACCTCGGTGAGCATGCGCCGGACCTCGGCCTCGGACCTGGCCCGGGAGGCCGCCTCCCGGGCGTCCTCCGCCTCCTTGCGCAGCGTGAGGGACGGCGGGAGCACCGAGAGACCCTCCCGCTGCATCTTCGCCTTGATCCACCACGCCTCGTCATAAGGGCGTTCGAGGCCGGGGATCGGTCGGCCGAAGCCCGGCAGGGCGGAGAAGTCACCGCGCTGTTCGGCCTCGTGGATCTGCCTGTCCACCCAGGACTCGAAGCTGACGCCGGCCGGCTTGCGCTCGGTCACCGCGTACCCCCTTCGGCACTCCTCCCCGGTGGCTCGGGTGACGGCCGGGGTCGGCACGTACCACGATACGGGAGGCACCCCGCCTCCCCCGGCGCCCGGCAACTGCCCCTCCCCTGGTGCCGGGCAGGCACGCGTGCGCGGGCGGCACGTGCCGGTGGCACCGACAGCTGTCACGACGGGCGAGTCGCCGGCGCGGGTCCGGGCGGCCGGACGCGTGAGCCGGCCTCCGGACCTCAGACCGGTGCCACCAGGTCCGCGCGCAGCCGCTCGATCACGGCCGGGGGGACGCGCAGCCCGTCACGCAGGTAGCCGTCGAGTCCACCCCACCGTTCGTCCATGGCGTCCAGGGCCGCGTCGAGGTACCGGGCCCGGACCTCGATGAGCGCCGAGGCGACGTCGGGGTCGCCGCCCGCCTCGACGAAGCGTCGCACCACCGGCGCGAAGGCGGCCCGCAGCGCCCTGTTCACGGCCAGGAACTCGGCCTGCACGACGTCGCGCGAGGCGCCCGCCATCAGCAGCAGGAGCGCCGTGGCCCAGCCTGTGCGGCCCTTCCCCGACGCGCAGTGGAAGAGCAGCGGCCGCGCCCGTGGGTCCGCGGCGGTCTCCAGGAAGGCGCGGTAGGCGGCGGCGGCTCCCGGCGAGAGGACCATCTGCCGGTAGGTCCGGGCGAGCAGGCCCTCGGCGCGTCCGCCGCCGAGCGCGGCCGCCGCTCCGTCCGGGTCGCAGAGCAGTGCCCGCAGGCGGGCAGGCCCGAGCACCGGATGGTCGCCGAGGACGTCCGCGACGAAGAGCCTGGCGCCAGGCGGCAACCGGTCGGGGGACCAGCGGCGTTCGTCGGCCGTGCGGAGGTCGACGACCGTACGGATACCGAGCGCGGCCACCGCCATGTCATGCTCCGCGTCGAGATCGCTGAGCTGGCCCGAGCGGAGAAGAAGACCCTGGCGCAGGCGGCGGTCGCACCCGAGGGCGATACCACCGAGATCCCGCAGGTTGACGACGGTAGCGGCCGGGACGGCCCGGGCGGTTTGCACGATGAACTGCCTCTTTCCCGACAACCGAACAGGTCGGAATCAACGTCGCACGCGGCATGAGAATCAACAGGACAGGGCGCGGGGTGCCGGCCGTGACCGGCCGGGAGCAGCCGGCGGGCAGGTGTCAGTCGGAGAGGATCCTCGCCTTGTGCTCCGCGAACTCGGCGTCGGTCAGAACATCCTGCTTCCTGAGCTCCGCCAGCCGCTCGAGCAGCGTGATGACATCGTCCTGACCCTCCGGGGGCGGGAGGACCTCATGCGTCACGAGCTCTCCGCCCACCGTCCGGACCACTCCGGTGAGGGCGACCGGCCAGCGGTCCTCCCACGCGATCAGCGCGGCGACGGTGCCCGCCGGCAGGGGCGCGAGAGCGCCGATGTCCGTGACGGCGGGCCATCCGGCCGCCTCACCGCCCGGCCGCTCGAAGGGAACGAGTCCTTCCGGGTCGATCTCGGCGCGCTCCACGAGGCCGGGGGCGCCGCTCTCACCTCCGCGGGCGAAGGCCAGGTCGAGGAGGCGCACGGCCTGCGACGCGACCGCGTCGGCCAGCAGGGGCGCGATCGTGTCGGCGTACCGCTCACCGGGAAAGGTGATGACGAGGTACTCCACGGGTCCCACGGCCATGGTGCGTCCTTCCCCTTCGGTGCCGACTCGCCAGAAGCATAACTTCGGGCATTCCGTGCCGCACGGTGAGAATTGATGACGAAGAGGATGCACCGGCACCTGGGCGCGGGGCCGCGTGGAGGGCGGAGAGGGAAAGGTCCGGGTGAACGGTCTGCTCCGTCATCCGGCGGTACCTGTGCTCGGCCCCGGTGCTGGGGGAGCGGGTACGGGCGGGCGGGCTGACGGCCACCCTGGCCGCCGAGCAGATCCTGGGGGCCTTCCGGGGCGACGTGCCGGCCGCCGGGCCGACGGCGCGGGGGGACGGCTGAGGGCCGTGCCGCACCGCCCCGGCGTCGCCCGGCGTCCGAGGGCGGACAGGGGCGGTGGGCCCCGGGTGTCCGGGGCCCACCGGGTCCGGGCGGGTCAGTCCGCCGCGCCGAGCGCCTCGGACACCAGAGCACGGGCCTCGTCCTGGACCCTCGCGAGGTGGCCGGGTCCCTGGAAGCTCTCCGCGTACACCTTGTACACGTCCTCCGTGCCGGAGGGACGGGCCGCGAACCACGCGCTGTCGGTGCAGACCTTGAGCCCGCCGATGGCGGCGCCGTTGCCCGGTGCCTCGGTGAGGACGGCGGTGATGGGCTCGCCGGCCAGGGTGTCCGCGGTGACCTGGTCCGGGGAGAGCCGGGCCAGCACCGCCTTCTGCTCACGGGTCGCGGGGGCGTCGACCCTGGCGTAGGCCGGGTCACCGAAGCGGGCGGTCAGTTCGCCGTAGTGCTGGGAGGGGGTGGAGCCGGTGACCGCGGTGATCTCGGAGGCCAGCAGCGCCAGCAGGATGCCGTCCTTGTCGGTGGTCCACACCCGGCCGTCCCGGCGCAGGAAGGACGCACCGGCGGACTCCTCGCCGCCGAAGCCCAAGGTGCCGCCGAACAGACCGTCGACGAACCACTTGAAGCCCACCGGGACCTCGACCAGTTGCCGCCCCAGGTCCGCGGCCACCCGGTCGATCATGGAGGAGGAGACGAGGGTCTTGCCGATGCCGGTGCCGGCCGGCCAGTTCCCGCGGTGGGAGTAGAGGTAGCGGATGGCCACGGCCAGATAGTGGTTGGGGTTCATCAGCCCGCCGTCCGGCGTGACGATGCCGTGCCGGTCGGCGTCCGCGTCGTTGCCGGTGGCGATGGTGTACGCGTCGCGCTGCTCGATGAGCGAGGCCATGGCGTACGGCGAGGAGCAGTCCATCCGAATCTTCCCGTCCCAGTCCAGCGTCATGAACCGCCAGGTGGGATCGGCGAGCGGATTGACGACGGTGAGGTCGAGGCGGTGGCGTTCGGCGATGCGTCCCCAGTAGGCGACCGACGCACCACCGAGCGGGTCGGCCCCGATCCGGATCCCCGCGTCGCGTACGGCGTCCAGGTCGAGGACGGCCGGCAGGTCGTCGACGTACCCGGTCAGGAAGTCGTGGCGGCCGGTGGTGCCGGCGGCCAGCGCCCGGGCGTAGGGGATCCGCCGGACGTCCTTGAGTCCGCCCTCGATCAGGGCGTTGGCGCGGTCCTGGATCCAGGAGGTGGCGTCCGAGCCGGCAGGGCCGCCGTGGGGCGGGTTGTACTTGAAACCGCCGTCGGCGGGCGGGTTGTGGGAAGGGGTGACCACGATGCCGTCGGCGAGGCCGCCGGTGCGGTCCCGGTTGTGGGTCAGGATCGCGTGCGAGACGGCCGGGGTGGGTGTGTAGCCGTCGTCCGTGTCGATGAGGACGGTGGCCCCGTTGGCGGCGAGCACCTCCACGGCGGTGATCCGGGCGGGTTCGGACAGGGCGTGGGTGTCGGCACCGAGGAACAGGGGTCCGTCGGTGCCCTGCTGAGCCCGGTATTCACAGATGGCCTGCGTGGTCGCGGCGATGTGGTCCTCGTTGAAGGCTGCCGCCAGGGCCGAGCCGCGGTGCCCCGACGTACCGAACGCGACCCGCTGGGCGGGCTCGGCCGGATCGGGGTGAACGGTGTAGTAGGCCGTCACCAGACGTGCCACGTCCACCAGGTCTCCGGGCTGCGCCGGCGTGCCGGCCCGTTCGTGAACCATCGCTTCTCCTCTGTCGTGAGCGGCCGGTCGGCCTCGGCGGACCGTCGCGGGACGGACGATCAATCCGAGTTGTACCCGATAGTGCCGCGCGGGCCGCACGCGCGGGTGCCTGGGCCGGGCCGCCGGTACCTCCGCGTCCGGCCGTGCCACCGGGCGCTTTCCCCGGGATCGGCCGGATCGCACGGGGAACGTCCCCGGGTACGGAGAGCGCCACCGGCCGCCCGGACGCGCCGCGCCCGGTTCTGCGGTGACGTCCGTCATCGCTCCGGCCGCCGTACCCCTGGGCGGGTACGCGCCCAGGGCCCCGCGATCCCCCGGTGGACCGGGGGCACGGCGTCGTCCGGCGTCGTCGCCGGGGGAAGGAGCGTCCGCGCGCAGGACTCGTCCGGCGTTCCGGCACCGGGCGGGGTATCGCAGCCGCCGCCGTGCGCCCGCCCGCAATCGCGGACCGGCTGTCAGGACGCGCCGGATTCGGGGCGTGACACGCATGCGCGCGGAGGCGAACGGCTTTCCCCTCCTGCGGCAAACCTCCGGAACGAAGAAAAGCACCGGCGCCCGCCATGCCGAATTACGGAGCGGACGTGCGGCATTCCCCCTTCCCGTGGCTAAACCATAGGGAAATATGAGCGAGTCGTACGTGTAGTCCCCCTCGACATCGTGTCACAGTTCATTTCGGTTTCATTCACTTGATCTCCGCCGCCCATTCCTTTCCGCCGGTGCTCACCCGGACCGGCTCTTTCGGGGCATGTGAGAAGAGAGCCGTGTGTGCTGCAGAAAAGTTTCGGTGGGGAAAGCGGGCTGACGGTCCTTCACCTGGTCCAGCCGGTGGAGGGAGGAGTCGCCCGTGTCGTCACGGACCTCGTGACGGCGCAGGTACGGGCGGGACTGCGGCCCCTCGTGGCCTGCCCGCCGGACGGTTCGCTGGCACCGGCTGCGGCGGCCGCGGGGGCGGGGGTGTGCGTCTGGTCGGCGGAGCGCGCCCCCGGTGCCCGGCTGGGCCGCGAGGTCGCCGCGGCGGGCCGTCTGGTCCGCGCGTGCGCACCCGATGTGATCCACGCCCACAGCGCGAAGGCGGGGCTGGCCGGGCGGCTGGCCGTGCGCGGCCGTGTCCCCACGGTGTTCCAGCCGCACGCCTGGTCGTTCGAGGCACTGGAGGGGCGGGCCGCCGACGCGGCGGCGGCGTGGGAGCGTTTCGGGGCACGGTGGAGCGACCGCATCCTGTGCGTCAGCGAGTCCGAACGCCGGGCCGGGCAGCGGGCCGACATCACCGCCCGCTGGTCGGTGATCCACAACGGCATCGACCTGGACCGCTTCCGGCCGGGCGACCGCAACGCCACGGCCTCCGCCCGCGCGGCCCTGCCTACCCTCGCCGGCGTTCCGGCCGGCGCGCCGCTGGTCGTGTGCGTAGGGCGCCTGAGCCGGCAGAAGGGCCAGGACGTCCTGCTGGAGGCGTGGCGGCTGACGCGTGCGCCCGGCGCCCGGCTCGTCCTGGTCGGTGACGGGCCTTCCGGGGCGGAGCTGCGGCGCGCCGCGCCGCCCGGCGTGCTGTTCGCGGGGTTCAGCCCGGACGTGCGGCCGTGGCTCCACGCGGCCGACGTGGTCGTGCTGCCTTCGCTCTGGGAGGGCATGGCACTGGCCCCCCTCGAAGCCATGGCCTGCGGCACGCCCGTCCTGCTGACCGATGTCGCCGGGGCGAGGGAGAGCCTGCCCCCCTCCCATCTCCCGCACTGCCTGGTCCCGCCGCGTGATCCACGGGCTCTCGCGGCGGCGCTCACCGCTCTGCTCGCCGACCCCGGCCTGCGCACGGAACTGAGCCGCACCGCGCAGCGCCGCACCCGCACGGCCTTCGACGTGTCGAGGACGGCCGGAGCTGTTCTGCGCCTCTACCAGGACATCGCCGTCCAGTCCCGTCCCCTGACGTCCCGCCCTACGACGAGGAGGCGCACCGAGCGATGACGACGGAGAGTGCACCGGCCCACCGGACCGCCCAGGTGACAGCGGTACGCCGTGCGGCGTCCGCGGTCCGTCCCCCACGTCGAGCCGGGAGCGGCACGTCGCCGTCCCGGACCGCGGCGGGCCGGCACCGGCGGACGTCACCCCTGGGCCTGATGGCGGCCGACGGGCTGGGACTGGTCCTGGCCCTGACCCTGGTGGCCGACGGGCCCTGGCCGGCGGGCGCCGTCCTCCCGCAGGCGGCCGGGCAGTTCCTGCTGAACGCCTACCGCGGCCTGTACCGGACCGGACTGTCGCCGTCCGTCCTCGGGGAGCTGCCCGCCCTGTGCGGTCTGGCCGCGGTGCAGTGGTGCGTCACCGGCGAGCTCCTCACGGCGTACGACCCCGCCTACGCCCCCGGCTGGAGGACCCTGGTCTGCGCGGTGGGCGCGCAGACCCTCCTGAGCTGCGGCGCCCGCGCGGGTGTGCACCGGCTGCGGCTGCGGTCGGCCGCCCGCAACCCGCAGTCCGCCCTGGTCGTGGGTGACGGTCCGCTCGCCGACCGGGTCACCGCCGTGCTGCAGGAGCACACGGAGTACGGGCTGCGGCCCGTCGGCCGGGTGCGCTCGGGCGACGCTCCCGGGACCCGGGCCGTTCCGGCCGACGGGTCCGCGCTGCCCGTCCTGGCGTCGGCGCAGGCAGTCGGCCGGGCTGTCATCCAGAACGCCGTGCGGCACGCCGTGTTCACTGTCCCGCCGGAGTCGGAGCCGGAGGGCTCCGCGCTCTTCGAGGTGTTCGTGGAACACGGCTGCCGGGTGTGGCTGATCACCGACCGGGCCACCGCCCTCCCCCACCCGGCCGGGCCCGCACCGGACCATCTGTGGGGCTTCGCCGCCCACACGCTGCACGACGGCCCGCACCGGCCCGCCGCCCACCGGGCGAAGCGGGCCATGGACGTGGTCCTGGCCGCGGCCGCCCTCATCGCGGCGAGTCCCGCGATGGTCCTGTGCGCGCTCGCCCTACGGGTCTGCGACGGCCCGGGGGTCGTCTTCCGGCAGGAGCGCGTCGGACGGTACGGGCGGCCCTTCGTCCTGCTGAAGTTCCGCACCCTGCGCCCCGCCGACGCACACGAGTCGGCCACCCGGTGGAACGTGTCGGAGGACCGGCGGATGAGCCGCGTGGGCAGGTTCCTGCGCCGTACCTCGCTGGACGAACTGCCGCAGCTGTGGAACGTGCTGCGCGGCGACATGAGCCTGGTCGGTCCCCGCCCCGAACGCCCCTACTTCGTCCAGCAGTTCAGCCGCCTGCACCCCGGCTACCGGGCCCGGCACCGAATGCCCGTCGGTATCACGGGCCTCGCCCAGGTGCACGGACTGCGCGGAGACACCTCGATCGAGGACCGGGCCCGCTTCGACAACAGGTACATCGAGACGTGGTCGCTCTGGCAGGACGTGTGCGTCCTCGCGCGCACCGCGGGCTCCGTGTTCCGGCTCGGAGGCAGCTGACCCATGACGCAGACCCTGACCGCCCGGCCTGCGGCCTCCGCCCCCGCGTCCACCCCCGTTCCCGCCCTACGGCCCCGGGCCGGGCGCCCGTTCCCGCTCCCGCTCCGGCGGAGCGAGTGGCCGCTGCTCCCCCTCCTCGCGACCGTGCTCCTGCTGACCGTGCCGGCGGGCGGCGCCGAGGCCGCGACCGTGTACGGCGTCCCCGCGGCGGACCTCCTCTCGGGCGTGGCGGTGCTCGTCTGCCTGGGCCGGGTGCTGTCCCTGCGGGTACGTCCGCTGACACCCGCCGCGGCGGCCGTGCTGAGCCTGCCGGCCGTGGGTCTGGCCGTCGCCACGGTCACCGCCGGGGACCCGGTGGCCGCGCTGCCCGGGTTCGTGCGCCACCTGCAGATCTTCGTCCTCGTACCGGCCTGCGTCGTTCTCCTGGTGCGGGACGCCAGGCACTTCCGGATGATCACGGGCGCGCTCGTGCTGCTCGCGCTCGTCCAAGGGGCCGTGGGCGTCCATCAGTACGCCACCGGCTCCGGTGCCTCCTACCAGGGCGAGGACATCCGCGCCGTGGGCACCTTCGGCGCCGGCGACGTCATGGGGATGGCCACGGTGGTGGGCTACGGACTGCTCGCCGCGGCGGCCTGCGCGGCCGGCCCCCCGGCGGGCCGGCCGCGGTGGCTGAGGCCTGGCGCCCTCGCGGCCGCCGCCGCGCTGGCCGTTCCGCTCGCCCTGTCCTTCAGCCGGGGAGCCTGGATCGCGGCGGTGGCGGGCACCACCGCCGTGATCCTGCTGACGGGGCTCCGCCGGGCGGCCGGCACGCTGGCCGTGCTGGGCGCCGCCGGCGTGGTGCTCGTCGGTGGGTTCGGGGTGGGCTCCGAGATGATCTCCCAGCGGCTCACCAGCATCACCGAGGTGACCAGCGCCCCCGACCGGTCGGTCAACGACCGGTACACCCTGTGGGCGGCCGCGGCCGGCATGTGGCGCGAGCACCCGGCCGCCGGGGTCGGGCTCAAGGGCTTCCCCGCGCACCGGGACGGCCACGCGTCGATCGGCCTGTCCGCCGGCAGCGACACGGCGGGGGCGGGGCAGGATTTCCGCAGGCAGCCGCTGCTGTCACCGCACAGCATGTACCTGCTCGTCCTCGCCGAGCAGGGTCTCATCGGCTTCGCCGCGCTGGCGGGCTCCTGGGCGGCGGTGCTCGTGGGCGGGGTCCGCAGACTGGTGCGCGCCCGGGCCCGGGGTTCCGCGGCGGTCGACTGCGGGCTGGCCGCCGTCGGCCTGATGACCTGGCAGACCGTCGACTTCCTGTACGCGGACATCGGCGGCCCCTCCACCGTCGTCACCGGGATCGTGCTCGGCCTGTCCGCCTCGTGGGCGCTGGCCGTCCCGGACCGGGCGGCGGCCGCGTGAGCGACACCGCGACGGAAGCGTCCGGGACGACACCGGCCACCGGGACGTCCGAGGCCGGTGGCGGGGCCCGGCCCGGACGGTTCCTCGCCCGGGCGGCGGCCGGTGCCGCCGGACTGACCGCCGTCGCGGCGGTGCTGGGACTCGTACGGGACCAGACCGTCGCCCGGCTCTTCGGTGCCGGCCATGCGAGCGACGCGTTCCTGATCGCGTGGACCGTGCCGGAGATGGCGGCCACCCTGCTGATCGAGGACGGGATGGCCCTGCTGCTCGTACCCGCCTTCAGCCACGCCCTGGCCATCCGCGCGGCCGGGAGGCACCGGGCGGATCCCGTCCGGGCCCTCGTGGCCGGTACCCTCCCCCGGCTGTCCGCCGCGCTCGCCTGCGCGGGGGCGCTGCTGGTCGCGGGCGCGCCCTGGGCCGTCGGGGTGCTGGCCCCCGGCCTGGACGACCCGGCACTCGCCGTGGACTGCACGCGGCTGACGGCCGTCACGGTGTTCACCTTCGGCCTCACGGGGTACTTCAGCGCGGCTCTGCGGGCGCACGGCCGTTTCCTGGCGCCGGCCGGTGTCTACATCGCGTACAACCTCGGCATCATCGCCACCACGCTCGCGCTGCACGCGCGGTGGGGGGTGCGCGCCGCGGCGGCCGGTGTCGCGGTCGGCAGTGTGCTGATGATCGTGACCCAGCTGCCCACGTTCGCGCGGCTGGTGCGGCGCGGGCGGACCACGTGGGTGCGGGGGCGCCGGGCGGAGCGGGAGGTCCTCCCTGCGCTGCTCGGTGCGACGGTCCTCGCGCCGGTGGTGCTGTTCGTGGTGAGCCGTCAGTCCCAGGTCCTGGTCGAGCGGGTCCTCGCCTCGGCCCTGTCCGACGGGGCGATCTCCCATCTGAACTACGCGCAGAAGGTCGCGCAGCTGCCGATGGTGCTGTCGATGATGATCTGCACGGTGACCTTCCCGGTCGTCGCCCGGGCCATGGCAGCCGGGGACGTGGAGGGGGCCCGCCGCCGGGTCGAACGCGACCTCACGCTGGCCGGCACGATCGTACTGCTGGGCACCTCGGTCGTGATCGGCTGCGCGCCCCGGATCGTGGAGGTCCTCTTCCAGCGCGGTGCCTTCGACGCCGCGGACACCGCGGCGACGGCCGGGGTGATGCGCGTCTACGCGCTCGGGCTGCTCGGCCACACGCTGGTCGGGGCGCTCTGCCGACCGTACTTCTCGGCCGGCAGGCCCACCTGGTACCCGCTCCGCGCCATGGGCGCCGGGCTGGTGGTCACGGCCGGGACCGGGCTCCTCCTGACCGGCCCGGCCGGTGTCGGCGGCATCGCGGCGGCCAACGCCCTGGGCATCAGCACGACCGCGGTGCTGATGCTCCTGGGGCTGGGGTCGCACCCCGTCGCGGTGCGGCCGGGAGCCGTGGCGCTCTCGCTCGGCAGGCCGGCCGTAGCGGCGGCGGTGGCCGCGTCCGCCGGCTGCCTGGCCGTCCCGTGGGTGCCCGGGGCAGTAGGGGGGCTGGCGGCCGGCTGCCTCCTCGTCCCGGCCGCGTTCCTTCTCACCTGTCTCGCGCTCGGAGCACCCGAAGCCGTTCACCTGCTCGCTCTCGTCCGACGGAGGTCCCGACATGGCCGCTGACACGTCCGCACCCCCCGCTGGGGTCCACACCTCCCGGGCCCGGCCGTGGATCCTCACCTACCACTCGGTGAGCGATCCCACGGACGATCCGTACGGCATCGCCGTCTCGGCCGACCGCCTCGACGAGCAGCTCACCTGGCTGCGGCGGCGGGGTCTCGCCGGCGTGGGTGTGGCCGAGCTCCTGCGGGCGCACGCCGCCGGGCGGAGCGGCCTGGTCGGGCTCACCTTCGACGACGGCTACGCCGACTTCCTCGGCGAGGCGCTGCCCGTCCTGCTCGGGCACGGGTGCACGGCGACGGTGTTCGTCCTCCCCGGCCGGCCGCGTGGCAGCAACGTCTGGGACCCGCTCGGCCCCCGCAGACCCCTGCTCGGCGAGGAGGGCATCAGGGCCGTCGCCGACGCGGGCATGGAGGTCGGTTCGCACGGGATGCTGCACCGGGACCTGACGGCCCTGCCCGACGACGCGCTGCACGCCGAGACACACGGCAGCCGCGAGGAGCTCGGCCGCATCACCGGGACCGCCCCGGCCGGCTTCTGCTACCCGTACGGCACGGCCGACCGGCGGGTGGTGCGGTCCGTGCGCGAGGCCGGGTACGCATACGCCTGCGCCCTCACCCCCGGCGCCCTGCTCGGGCCGCTCGCCCTGCCCCGTACCCATGTCAGCCACGCCGACCGGGCCGCCCGCCTCCGGGCGAAGGAGGTACGGCACCGGCTGCGCCACCGCGCCGCCGCCGTCCGCGTGTCCTCGGGTGGCGGCCGGTGAAGGCCCTGCACGTCATCACCGGTCTCGGGGCCGGCGGGGCCGAGCAGCAGCTGCGTCTGCTGCTGCGTCACCTGCCGGTGCGCTGCGACGTGGTGACCCTCACCAACCCCGGGGCGGTCGCCGACGGACTGCGCGCCGACGGCGTCTGCGTGCGCGACCTCGCGATGAACGGCAACCGCGACCTGACCGCCGTACCCAGGCTGGCCCGGCTCATCCGGCGCGGGGCGTACGACCTCGTGCACACCCATCTGTACCGGGCCTGCGTCTACGGCCGGATCGCGGCGCGGATCGCCGGGACCACCGCCGTCGCGACGGAGCACTCGCTGGGGCGGGCGGAGATCGAGGGCCGGCCGCTCACCCCCGGCACCCGGGCCCTCTACCTGCGCACCGAGCGGTTCGGGGCGGCGACGGTGGCCGTCTCCCCCACCGTCGCCGGCCGGCTGCTCGACTGGGGGGTGCCTGCCGCACGGATCCATACGGTGCCGAACGGGATCGACGCGGCCGCGTTCCGTTTCGACCCGGGCCGGCGGCGCGCCACCCGGGCCGCGCTGCGCGTACCCGAGGACGCCTTCGTGGTGGGGGGCGTGGGGCGGCTCGTGCCCGGCAAACGTTTCGACGTGCTGGTCCGTGCCGTGGCCGCCCTCCCGGACGCCTGGCTGGTGCTCGCGGGGGACGGCCCGCAGGCCGGCCCGCTGCGTGAGCTCGCCGCCCGGCTGGGCGTGACGGGCCGGGTCCGTCTCCTCGGCGAGTGCGGCACCGGGGACGGGCCGTACGGCATCCCCGGGCTGCTCTGTGCCATGGACGCCTTCGTCTCCGCTTCCCGTGAGGAGTCCTTCGGGCTCGCGGTCGTCGAGGCCCTGGCGGCCGGCCTGCCCGTGGTCCACGGCACCTGCCCCGCCGTGGACGACCTGCCGGCCGGGCACGCGCCCGGCACCGTACGGATCGCAGGCAGGCGGTCCGACGCAGGCCTCACCCGCGAACTGACGGCCGCGCTGCGGCACCTGGCCGTGAGCGGCTCCCGCAGACTGCCACCGCCGCCGGCAGTGGACCACTACGCCATCACGTCCAGCAGCAGACTCCTCATGGACGTCTACGCACACGCCCTCGACTCCGCCCCCTCGACCGGGAGAACACACCCATGACCGAGACGCCCGAGCAGCAGCCGGCCGCCCCCGGACGGTTCCGCGGGCTCCGCCGCGTATCCCTACGTGCCCGTTGGTGGCCCCTGCCCGCCTGTGCCCTGCTCGGAGCGGCATGCGGGCTGGGGTACGGGCTGACCGCCGAACCCGAGTACGCGTCCACCGGCTACGCCGTCGTGACCGCCGGCAAGGGCACCGATCCGGCGGCGGCCCTGGGGTACGCGCAGTCGTACGGCCGGCTGGCCACCAGTGACGCGACGCTTTCCTACGCCCGGGGGGCCGCCGGGGAGACGGTGGGCGAACTGCGCCCCCACGTACGGTCGGAGACCTCCCCCGACTCCCCGATGATCGCGGTGACCGGTACGTGGTCCGATCCGCGCCGGGCGGCGGACATCGCCAACGCGGTCACCGAGGCGATGGTGGTGAGCAGCGGGCACGTCGCCAAGGAGACGGGGGTCAAGCTCATCAGGTTCTCCCACGCCGTGCCGCCGGCCGGTCCGGTGGCCCCGTCCGTCCCGCTCGGCACGGCCGTCGGCGCGAGCGCGGGCGGGCTGGCCGGCGGGCTGCTACTTCTCACGCGTCCCCGTCCGGGCCGTCGCGGCGCCGCGGCGCAGGTACCGGCTCCCGCGCAGGCCGGCACGGCCGCCCGCGCCGAGGAACGGGAGCTCGTACGATGACCTCCGCCCGCCGCGGCCGGCTCACCGTCACCCTCTGCCGGGATCCGGTGGAGTTCGCCGGGCTCGCCGGCGAGTGGGACGCCCTGCACCACCGCTGCCCCACCTCCACCCCGTTCCAGAGCCATGCCTGGCTGCACTCGTGGTGGCTGTCGTACGGGACCGCGGGCAGGCTGCGGGTCGTCCTGGCGCGTCGCGGGGGGCGGCTGATCGGTGCGGCCGCCCTGATGCTCGTGCACCGCCCGATGCCGCTGCTGGTGCCGCTGGGCGGGGCGATCTCCGACTTCTTCGACATCCTGGTGGACGGGGAGGACGGGCGGGACGCCGTCGCGGCCCTGGAGCGCGGGCTGGACCGGGCCGCCGTGCACGCGGTCATCGACCTGCGTGAGGTGCGGCCCGACGCCTCCGCCCAACGGCTGTTCGAGAACTGGTCCGGCGCGCGGGGCAGGCTCACCGACTCGGTCTGCATGGAGTTGCCCGCCGAGCCGATCGGCACCCTCATCGAGCGGATGCCGGGCTCACGGGCGCAGCGGGCCCGGGCCAAGCTGCGCAAGATCGACGCCCTGGGGATCGAGTGCCGTACGGCGCCCGAGCACAGAGTGGCGGACGCCATCGGCACGCTGCTGCGGCTCCACGCACTCCAGTGGCGGGGGCGGGGCGTGAACGCCGAGCATCTGCGGCCCCGCTTCTCGGCCCACCTGGTGCGCGCCACCCGCCGGATGGTGCGTGACGGCCAGGCCTCGGTCAGGGAGTTCCTGCTCGGCGGGGACGTGGTCGCCGCCGATCTGGCGCTCACCACCGGGCGGCTGACCGGCTGCTACCTGTACGGCGCCGATCCGGCGCTGCGGGAGAAGAAGGTCGAGGTGTCGTCGATGCTGTTGCGCGAGGCGGCCCGGCAGGCCGCGGACACCGGTCCCGGCGGTGTGCTGAGCCTGCTGCGCGGGTCGGAGCAGTACAAGAACCACTGGGAGCCCGTGCCGGTCGTCAACCAGCGGCTGCTGATGGCCCGACCGGCCCTGGAGCCGCTGCTGCGGCTGCGCGCGTCCCAGGTGGCGGTGCGTGACCGGGCGGCGGAGACCGTCAGGACGCGGTTCCCCGCGGCGCGGGACCGGCACGACCGGCTGGTAGCTCTCCCGGCGGCCGTGCTGCCGGGAATCGGCCGTCGGTGAGAGCCCATGTCACCCCGGCGGATCGGCCTGAATGACGCCGGATTACTACTTTTCAGCCGATCCGTTACCGTCTGTCGATTTTCGCGTTGTCAGAGCATGCCGGCCGCACCTCCCGCAGCCGGTCCCGACCCTCACAAGGAGAACTGAATGTCGCGCATCACGAAGGTGGCCGCTGTCGTGGCGGGTACCGGCGCCCTGCTCGCCGGCGGCGCCGGCCTGGCTTCCGCCGACGCCGGGGCGGGGGCCGTCGCCGCCCACTCCCCCGGTGTCCTCTCGGGCAACGCCGTCCAGGTGCCGGTGCACATCCCGGTCAACGTCTGCGGCAACACGGTGAACGTGATCGCCCTGCTCAACCCGGCGTTCGGCAACACCTGCGCCAACGTGTCGGACAGCCACGAGGACGAGGGCGACTACGCCTACGGCCACTGAGTCCCGTACCGGGGCTCACCCATCGGGCCTCCCCTCTCCGCTGCGGCGCAGAGGGGAGGCCCCGGCCGTTCCCGGGCCCCTACCGGTCCGCCGGTGACGCTCAGACGTACCGGTAGAGACGGCTGTGGTCCATGAGTTGCGAGGGTGCGACGTCCCAGGGGGGCATCGGCTCGTCGAGCGCGAAGACGCGGCCCCGCTGCGGGTCGCCGGCCGGAAGCGCCCCCGGCAGGTAGCGGGAGCGCGGGTGTGCCTTCTGCCAGCGCGTCCAGAGCAGGTCCATGTACGCGTGGTGCAGCCAGAAGACCGGATCGTCGGGCGATGCTGCGCCGGCCATCGACCCGCCGATCCAGCGGTGCACCCGGTTGTGGGTGGCGACTGGGCGCGAGCCCCTGATCCCCCAGCCCTCCATCCTGTTGCGGAAGCCGGTGGTGCTGACGCTGTTCCAGGGGGCGGCGTCGTACAGCGGGTCGGCGAGCGCGCGGTCCACCTCCGCCCTGCCCGGCAGGGTGACCGGCGCGGAGGGCCGGCCGAAGTTCCTCCGCAGGAAGCGGTCGTCGGTGAGGCCCCCGCTGAGGGGCCAGTTGCCCTGCCGGTAGGCGAAGGGACCCGTCATGACCTGCCGGTCGCCCGGCCGGCCGTTCCCACCGAGGAAGTCGTCCGCCCAGAGGGAGGCGGCCGGGGTGTTGTCCCGCGTCCAGTCCCAGTAGGGGACGGACACGCCGGGATCGACGGCCCGCAACGCCTTCTCGAACTCCAGCAGGTAACGGCGGTGCCAGGGGAAGAAGGAGGGGGTCATGTGGGCGGGCCGTGGCCGGCTCTCGGCGTCGGTGACGTAGTACTGCCGGTGCAGCGTGACGAAGTCGTCGTAGCGTCCCGACCGCTTGAGCGCCAGGATCGCGTCGACAAGGCGCTTCTTCTCCGTACGTGTGAGGTTGCGCTGGTTCTTGCGGCTGTACACCCGTGCTCGCCCTTCGGTCAGATGGTGTGCGGGGAGGCTGCGGACAGCCGGGCGGTGCCGATCTCGTCGACCGCGGCCCTGGCCGTCTCCAGCAGCGTGGGGAAGGACTCGTAGTGGTTGACCGCGCTGAGGTAGCTCCCGTCGGCGCGCCTCATGACGTGCAGCCCTCTGCCGTCGATGCGGACGTCGATGTCCGGGGCGGCTGCCACGGCGCCTGCCTCCCCGGCGTGCGGCGCACCGGCCGCCACGACGACGGCGCCGGCCGTGCCCCGGATGTCGCGGCCCCGGTAGACCTCGGAGAACCGTTCGGGGCCCACGAAGGTGCGTTCGGGGCGGTCGGGCTGCCCCGGGGTCCTGAGGAGGACGGGGGCGAGCGCGCCGCCCGTGCCGGCGACGGCGGCCGCGGTGAAGGCCGCGCGGAGCACCGCGCGGCGGGCCGGCCGGCGGCGGCCCGCTTCCTCGTCCCTGCTGGTGTTCGGGTCCATAGGGGTTCCTGCCTCTCGTCCGCTCTGTCGGATTTCTACCTTCTCGGGGTGGGCAACGAGACGGCGCGCGAACGGTTCTCGTCCCGCGCCCGGCGCGCGACCGTGGGAATGTGCGGAGCGCCGCGGCCGCGTCGCCCGCCCAGCCGCACACGCCGGGGCCAGCATGGACCGTCCGAACTCCCGGAGGTTGAGCTATGAACGCGCCGACACAGGTGTCCACGGGCCGGACGCGCGCCGCGGGTGACATCGATCTGGCCGACCCGGCGTTCTGGCGGCTGCCCCGGCCCGAACGGCTGGCCGCGTTCGCCCGGTTGCGGGAACTGGACGCACCCGTCCGCTTCACCCCGCGTACGGGATCGCGCACACCGTTCCACGCGCTGGTCAGGTACGAGGACGTGAAGGCGGCAAGCCGGCTGCCGCAGGTGTTCGCCAGCGCTCCCGGCGTCACCACCCCGGAACCGGCCCGCTGGGCCAAGGCCGTGTTCGGCAACTCGATGGTCAACATGGACGGCGCCGAACACGCCGGTCTGCGCAGGACCATCTCCCGGGCCTTCACCCCACGGCTGCTCGCCGCCGCCGAGGAGGACATCGCCGCCGTCGCCGGCCGGCTGGTGGACGAGGTGGTCGCCGAGCGCCCCGGTGACTTCATGCGGTCGGCCGCCGCCCGCCTGCCGTTCGTGGTCATCTGCGACCTGATGGGCATTCCGGAGCGTCACCGGGCGGGCATCGCCGGCCTGATCGACCACGCGTCGGAGTACGTCGGTGTGCAGCGCAGGGGGCTCGGCCGGCTGCGGGTGCCCGGTCGGGGCCTGCGGTCCCTGGCCCGTATGCAACTGGTGATGGCAGGCATCGCCCGCGAGCGGCGCCGTGCCCCGGCGGACGACGTGATCTCGGCGCTCGTGCGCGCGGACGTCGACGGGCGGGCCCTGTCCGCCCGCCGGCTCGGTGCGTTCTTCTCGCTCCTGCTCGTGGCGGGTGTCGAGACCACGCGGAACGCGATCGCCCACGGGATGGCCCTGCTGACCGCGCACCCCGAGCAGCGAGACCTTCTGGCATCCGACTTCGAGCGGTACGCCGACGGAGCGGTCGACGAGATCGTCCGGTACTCGACCCCGATCATCCAGTTCCGCCGGACGGTCGTGGCCGAACGGGCGCTCGGCGGCCGGACCTTCCTGCCCGGCGAGAAGGTCGTCCTCCTGTACGCCTCCGCGAACCGTGACGGTTCGGTCTTCGCCGACCCCGACGTCTTCGACATCACCCGCTCCCCCAATCCGCACCTCGGTTACGGCGGGGGCGGACCGCACCACTGCCTGGGGGCGCATCTGGCCGGACTCGAGATGAAAGCGCTCTTCCGGGAACTTCTCTCCCGGCCGGGGAATATCCGAACGGCGGGGGAACCGCGTCTCGTCGATTCGAATTTCGACAACCGTGTCGGGTCTCTTCCTCTCGCCATCGGTAATTCTCACCCGAATGACGCGGACTGATTCCCCGGCTGTCGCCAATGGCCTACTCAGACGCGTTCGCGTGGCCCGTCGGCGAATGTTTCTCCTTATGGTCGACAGGTCGGAGGCAGCCGCTATCGAAGGAGCAGCCGTGCCCGGACAACGCCGTCTCAGGAGCCTCGGCATCGGAACGGCCGCGCTCGCCCTCCTCGTCGGCGGCATCGTCGTCGCGGACCGGGACGGGCAGGACTCCCAGACCGGCAAGGGCGCCTCCCCCGCGCCGTCGGCGGCGGGCGATACGACCGCCGTCGGCGCCTACCTGGACTACGGGCCGAAGGGCGTGCGGCGCATGGCGGAGCTGTCGCGCTGGCTCGGCGGGACGGAACTCCGCGTCGGTCACACCTATCTGCCGGGCGACCTCTGGGAGAACATCGAGGGCCGTCCCGGTTTCCTCGCTTCCTGGGCGGCATGGCGCCGTGCCGACGAGGACCGGATGTTCGTCCTCAACACCCCGATGATGGAGCGGAACGAGGAGCACCTCTCCGACGACGAGGTGCGCGGCCTGCTGGGCGAGGCCGCCGCCGGGGCGTTCGACGAGCACTTCCGCAGGCTGGCCGAGCGTCTGGTGCTGCTGGGAGTACCGGACACGGTGATCGTGCTCGGCTGGGAGATGAACGGCACCACGTACACCCATCGCTGCGGCCCGGACCCCGTCGCCTGGAGGACCTACTGGAACCGCGTCGTCACCACGATGCGCTCCGTCCCCGGTCAGGAGTTCCGCTTCGACTTCGCGCCCAGCCGTGGCCGGGACGCCGTCCCCTGGACCGAGTGCTACCCCGGCGACGACGTCGTCGACATCATCGGTATGGACTCCTACGACCAGCCGCCGGCGAAGACGTTCGACGAACAGGTGGACGAGCCGTACGGACTGCAGAAGCAGGTCGACTTCGCGGCGGAGCACGGCAAGCCCATCTCCTTCCCGGAGTGGGGGCTGTTCCGCAACGGGGACAATCCCGCGTACGTGCGCCGCATGCTCGAGTGGTTCGAGCGGCACCGGCCGGTGTACCAGACGATCACGGACTACTGCCCGCACGGTGTCTGGCAGTGCGCCGAGAACCCCGAGTCCTCGCGGGTCTTCCGCGAGATGCTGTCCCGGCAGCCGGGCGCCGTCGATCCGGCCGGGCCCACGCCGGTGCCGAGCCGGCCGCCGACGCCCGGCACGCCCACGCCGACCGTCCCGGCCCCCGGCACCGACGGGCCCGACCGGTGCGTCAGCGTGCCGGTGGACCACTGGTTCGGCCAGTGGCTCGCGAACAGCGGGTTCTGCGTGCGCGACCGCGGGTGAGTGACCGCCTGCGGGCAGCTCGCGCGTGAGCGAACGTCCGGGCGCCCGCCGGAGTGCTGTGCCGGACGCCACGACACCGGCCGTGGCCCCCGGCCGAGGCGGGGCCGCTCCACCGAGAGGCCGGCGCGTTCCCCGCCCCGCGGGGGTGCGGGCGGGCGCCGCCGGGACAGGTTCCAGGGCCGGGGGATCCGCTCCGTGGGAGTCGCCGTCGCGCTCGTCGTCCACGAGCCCGGGCGAACCGGTCCGGCGTCGGGCGTGCCGGGCCGGCCGGGGTGTCACCCGGACGGCCCATAGGGTGGCTCCATGTCTGCTCCGTTGAGTACCGCCAGAACCCGCGCCGCACTCCGCGCCTCGGCCCGCATATCGGCTGAGACGCTGCTCGTCCTCGTCCTTGCCGCGGTGACCCTGTGGGTGCTGGGCCGTATGTGGTCGGTCGTCTGGCCCCTCGTGATCGGTCTGCTGCTCACCACACTGACCTGGCCCCTGACGCGTCACCTGCGCCGACGTGGGTGGCCCCCCGCCCTCGCGGCCTCCGCCGTGACCGTGCTGTTCCTCCTGGTCACCGCGGGGGTAGTGGCGCTCATCGCCGTGCCGGTGGCCTCGCAGTCCGGCGAACTGGCCGACGGCGTGGTCGAAGGGATCCAGAGATTGCGGGAATGGGCCTCCGGTCCGCCGCTGAACATCGGCGACGAACAGATGACCGGTGCGTTCGACTCAGCGACCGCCCGCATCCAGGACAGCGCCGGCAGCCTGGTCACCTCCGCCGTCTCGGGGGTGAGCACCGTGGTCGACGGGGTGGTCACCGCCGTCCTGGCGGTCTTCCTGATGTTCTTCTTCCTCAAGGACGGGCCGCGGTTCCTGCCGTGGCTGGGACGTCAGCTCCCCGGACGGCTCGCCACCGACGTCCCGACCGTGGCCGCGCGTGGCTGGGAGACCCTGGGCGAGTTCGTGCGTTCACAGGCGTACGTCGGTCTGCTCGACGCCGTGCTCATCGGCATCGGCCTGTGGATCGTGGGGGTGCCGCTGGTGCTTCCGCTGGCGGTGCTGACCTTCGTGGCCGCGTTCGTGCCGATCGTGGGTGCCCTGTTCGCCGGCTTCGTCGCGGTCCTCATCGCCCTGGTGTCCAACGGCCTGACGGACGCCCTGATCGTGCTGGCGATCATCGTCGCGGTGCAGCAGCTCGAGGGGAACGTGTTCCAGCCGATGATCCAGAGCCGCGGACTCGGCCTGCACGCCGCGGTGGTCCTGCTGGCTGTGACGCTGGGCGGCAGCCTGGCCGGCATCGTGGGCAGTCTGCTCGCCGTCCCCGTCGCCGCACTGATCGGCGTGGTCTGGAACTACCTGCGCGAGCAGCTGGCCGACCAGCGGGAACCGCAGCCCGGGGAACCGGCCGGCACACCGTCCTGACGGATCCGCCGTCGCGCCCCGGGGGACCGGGCCGTTCGCCACCGCTCCGCAGCGAGGGCTGATCAGCAGGGCCACGGCAGCATGGCGGCGAGCCGGCCCGCCGCGGTTCTGGCGGGCAGAAAGCGAGGCGGTGGGCCTGACGCGTCGATGCCGGAGGCGGATAATGGAGGCATGGGTCTTCTCGCACTCCGGCCCCGTACGATCCGGCGGCGGATCGGCTCCGGGCTGTTCAGCCGTGTGGCCGGCCCGGGTGGCCCCGCCGCGCGGGAGCGCATCCACCATGCCCCGGGGCCCCGCTGGTTCGGCCCGGACCGGCCGATCCGCCGGGTGCACGGGGACGCGTCCATGTTCATCGGCGGGCTGCGGGCACTGCTCCTGCAGTCCCTGCATCCTCTGGCCATGGCGGCGGTGGCGGCTCATTCCGGCTACCGGAGCGACCCGTGGGGCCGCCTCCAGCGGACGAGCACGTTCCTCGCGGTGACCACGTTCGGCACGGCGGCGGACGCCGAGGAGGCGGTGCGGCGGGTACGGGGCGTGCACGAGCGGGTGGAGGGTGTCACCTCGGCGGGCGAGCGGTACCACGCGTCCGACCCGCATCTCCTCGCCTGGGTCCACGCGACCGAGACGGACAGTTTCCTGCGGGCCCATCAGCGCTTCGGGCGGCAGCCTCTCGACGGCCCGGGCTGTGACGGGTACATAGCCGACACGGCTCGCGTGGCGAGCGCCCTGGGGGTTGCGGACCCGCCCCGGAACCGGGCGGAACTCGCCGCGTGCATCGCGGCGTACCGGCCGGAGCTGCGGGCGACTCCGCAGGCGCGGGAGGCCGCGCGCTTCCTGCTGGTCCGGCCGCCGCTGCCCGTGTTCGCCTGGGTTCCCTACACCGTGCTGGCCGCCAACGCGGTCGCCATGCTGCCCTCCTGGGCCCGCAAGCCGCTGCGCCTGCCCCTGCTCCCCCGCTTCGAGAGCCACTGCGTGCGGCCGGCCGGGCAGCTCCTCACCCGGTCCATCCGCTGGGCGATGAGCCCTCCGCCGGCCCCGGACCGGCCGCAGAGCGCCTGAATCCGCCGCACGTACGGGACGGTGTCCGCCTGCCGGCCCGCCGGGTGCCGATACCGTGCCCGGCCAGCGGTCCCACGGTCAGGCCCGCGTCGCGGAGGCCGCCGACCAGCACGGGGAGCGCCTCCAGCGTCGCCCGCCAGCAGCCGGGCGCCGCCACCCGGTCGGTGTCGTGCAGCAGGACGGTGCCACCGCCGCGCAGGTCGCGGCGTACGGTGGCCAGTACGGAGGCGCCGGTGGCGTCGGCGGTCCAGTCGCGTCCCCACGCAGACCACAGGACCGGCCGCAGCCCCGTCCGCAGCGCCGCGGCCCATCGGCCGGCCGTCAGGATGCCGTACGGCGGCCGGTACCACACCGGGGCGGCGCCCGCCGTGCCGCGCACGGCTTCGGCCGCCCACGCCAGTTCGCGGGTGTCCCGGGCGAACGACGAGAACCAGGGCCGGCTGTGCGTCCATCCGTGCACCGCGAGTTCGTGGCCCCGGCGCACGATCTCGCGGCCGGTCTCCGGGTACCTCACCAGACTCTCGCCGAGCACGAAGAAGGTGGCGTGGGCCGACATCCCTTCCAGGACGTCGAGGAAGAGCGGGGTGGAGCGTGGGTCGGGGCCGTCGTCGAAGGTCAGCGCGACATGACCACGGTTCCCGAGACCGGCCAGGGCGGGGAAGAGGGTCCTGCGCACGGCGGGCAGCCAGGTCCCGGCCGGGAGTACCTGGGCGCCGAGCGCCAGCGCCGCGAGGGCCAGCGGAGGCCGGGCGGCGGACGGAAGGACCGGACGACGGGCGCTCAACCGGCTGGCCCTCCGCGTGCCCGGTGCCGCTTCGGGCCGACCGTCGCGTCGAAGGAGCCGGAGCCCGGGAGGGACTGGGCGAGGAACGCGGTACCGAACGCGACGAGGACCGCTCCGAGCGCTCCGGTCAGGAGGTTGAGCCCCAGGGGGATCCGCTCGCCGAAGAGCGCCCAGCCCAGGCCGACACTGACCAGGGCGTCCCCGAGCGTGAGAGCGGGCTGGGAGGCGGCCAGCGTCCCGGCGCCCAGCGTGCTCTGCAGCAGCAGGAAGCTGAGCAGCCCGACGGCGGCAGCCGCGTAGGGGTAGCCGTTCGCGAACACGGCCACGAAGCCGTCCCCGACCCGCCCGGTGACCTCCTTGATCAGCGCGGCGGTGCAGGAGAAGCAGACGGCCGTGGCGCAGCCCAGCAGCGCGGCACGCGCGGCGCCGTGGAGCGTACGGGCGACCAGGAGGAGCACCAGCACGGTGACGGCCAGCAGCGCTGCGACCGGGAGCCAGCCCGTCGCCTCTCCCGTCTCCTCCCCTCCTGACGGGCTGACGGCCAGCAGGAAGAGGGCGAGGCCCGCGGCGAGTGCCAGGAACGACAGCCAGGTCCTGCCTGCCGGGCGGCGGTGGAACACGACGCTGCCCACGATCAGGGTGAACAGCAGTTCGCTGGCGAGCAGGGGCTGGACCACCGACAGCCTGCCGAACGCGAGGGCTCCTGCCTGGAACGCGGCGGACAGCACCAGCGCCGCGGCCCCTGCGATCCAGAACGGGCGGCTCAGCAGTCCGGCCCACCGGCCACCCGCCCTCCACATCCGGGAACCCGGGGGCTCCGGCTGCCGGTCGGCCCACTCCACCGCCGCCCGGCGCTGGAGGACGGACGCCGCGGCGTTGGCGCAGGCCGAGAACAGCGCCAGGACCACGGTGGCGACGTTCATCCTTATCCGAACCGGGTGGCGAGCCGCCGGTAGAGCGCGGGCGCGATGCCGCGCACCCGTCCGGGCAGTCGCAGCCAGCCGGGTACGAACACGTCCTCGCGTCTGTGGAGCAGCGCGTCCCAGATGGCGTCGGCGACCCGTTCGGCAGGAACGGGACGGGGAGAGGACCGGGTGTACGGGGTGCCGCGGCGTTCGAAGAAGGGGGTGGCCACCACGCCCGGGACGACGTGCAGGACACGTACCCCGGTGCCGGCCAGTTCGAGGCGCAGGGCGTCCGCGAGTACGGCGACCGCCGCCTTCGCGGCGGAGTAGACGGCCTCGTCCCGGACTCCGAGGGTGCCGGCGACCGATCCGATCAGCACGACCTGTCCCCTGCCCCGGGCCAGCATGTGGGGCAGCACGAGTCGCACCAGGTGGACGACGGAGACCAGGTCCAGCGCGAGGACCTCGTCCGCGGACGCCGCGGGCATCGTGTGCAGGGGCCCGGCCCAGCCGACCCCGGCGGCCGCGACAAGCAGATCGACGTGCCCTGCGGCGTCCAGGGCGTCCCGCACCAGCCCCTCGGCGCCCTCGGAGGCGGAGAGGTCCGCGAGAAGGGGACGGCCCGAGGTGTGCGCGGCCACCTCCCGCAGGCGGCCGGGATCGCGTCCGCTGACCAGGAGCTCCCAGCCGCCCTCCGCCGCGATCCGCCGCGAGACGGCGGCTCCGATGCCGGAGGAGGCACCGGTCACCAGGGCGACGCGCTTCTGCGCGACGTGGTGGTCGGAGCGGCCCGGAGCGGTCGGCCGGCGGTGACCCGTGCCGGGAAGGGCTCGCCCCATGTGCGGCTTCCTCTCTCAGCGCCCTCTCGCCAGGTGCATGGCACAGCATAGGAAAGAAGTCATAACATGACGAGAAATGACAAATCGTACGGCGATCGTCGCATACCCCTTGGAGGGTCCGCATGGCCGGACGTTTCCTCGTCCTCAGCGCGAGCATGGGCGCCGGCCATGACGCGGTGGCCTCGGAACTGATACGGCGCCTTCGGGCCGCGGGTGACAGCGCCCTCCTGATCGACGTACTCGACCTGCTGCCACCGGGCGTCGGGCCGGGGCTGCGCGGCTTCTACCGGAACGCCATCCGCCACGCCCCGGCCCTGTACGCGGGCCTGTACGCCGCCTTCTTCCGTACCGGCGACGGGCCGCGCCCGGGCAGTACCCCGCTGGCCGCACTCGCCGAGAAGAGGCTGCTCAGGCTCGTCGAAGGGGAGCGGCCGGACGCGGTGGTCCCGGTGTTCCACCTCGCCGCGCAGCTCACGGGGCGGCTTCGCCTGCGGGGCGCGCTGGGCGTCCCGAGCGCCGTCCTCGTCACCGACTTCGCCGTCCACCGCCAGTGGCTCCATCCGGGGAACGACCTCTATCTGTGTCTCACGCGGAGGACCGCGGACGACGTGCACCGGATGGCGGAGCGGCCCGCCGTGGCCTGCGGTCCGCTGGTGCCGGACTGCTTCCTCGGGCCCGCGCCGGGCGCCGGGAGATGGCGGCGGCGCCTCGACGGTGAGGGCCTCCCGGCCGTGCTGATCTCGGCGGGCGCGTGGGGCGCCGGTACGCACTTCTCACGCACGGCACGACTGGTGGCCGCCGCCGGGTACCGGGCCGTCGTGCTCTGTGGCAGGAACGAGGCGCTGCGCCGCAGCCTCTCGCGGACACCGGGGGTACTGGCCGCGGGGTGGGTGCGGGACATGCCGGGCCTGATGGCCGCCTCCCGGGTCCTCGTGGACAACGCGGCCGGCCAGACGGCCCTGGAGGCCCTGGCCGCGGGACTTCCGGTCGTGGGCTACCGGCCCATCCCCGGCCACGGTGCGCAGGGCGTCCGGCTGATGGCCGAGCACGGCCTCGCCTGCCGTGCGCGCGATCCGTGGGGGCTGGTCCGCTCGCTTGACGCCCTGAGCGCGCCGGGTCCTCAGCGGGACATGCGCGTCGCCGCGGGTAAGGCCCTGTTCACCGGGCACCCCGGCGCCGTTCCGGCCCTGGAGGAACTGGCGGCCTCCGCGCCGCGGTGAGCCGCTGTCATCCGAATGCCCTGTGAGGACGCGCGCCGAAGGGGTACCCCACCGGCATGAAAGTCCTCGTGATCACGTGCACGTTCACGTCGCCACCGGCCCCGAAGGCATTCGCCGCAGGCCCGCCGGGCGCACCGCCGCAGTGGCACAGCCGCCCCACGCCGTCACGGCGGACGGGGCAGCCAGGCATTTGGCACCGTTTTTACCTGGGGTGACGGTTTCTCACCTGCCGACGCGGTGAGGCGAGTGGGCGTCACCGCGTCGGCCCGGTGGGGCACCCGGCGCGCGTCTTCGGAGACCTCGCCCGCACCCGCGGTGGAGTCGGGAAGGAACGGACTATGCACACGGAGTCGGCATCGGATCCGGCCGGGCGGCGGCAGCCCCCGGGTTCCGGGGCGGCCGTGGACGCCGCCGCCCTGGAGAGGGCGCTGCGCGACCGGGTCCGTGGGGAGGTGCGGTTCGACGCGGGCAGCCGCGGGGCCTACGCGACGGACGGTTCGAACTACCGGCAGGTCCCGATCGGCGTCGTCGTGCCGCACGACATCGAGGCGGGCGCCGAAGCGGTCGCCGTCTGTGCGCGGTTCGGCGCGCCGGTGCTCTCCCGCGGGGGCGGCACCAGCCTGGCCGGCCAGTGCACCAACACGGCGGTCGTCATCGACTGGTCGAAGTACTGCCATCACCTGCTCTCGGTCGACGCCGACGCGAGGACCTGCGTCGTCGAGCCGGGCATCGTGCTCGACGCGCTCAACCGGCAGCTGTCCGGGCAGGGACTGAAGTTCGGGCCGAAACCGTCCACCCACAGCCACTGCACGCTGGGCGGGATGATCGGCAACAATTCGTGCGGTGCTTCGGCCCAGGCGTACGGGAAGACCGTCGACAACGTGCGGCGCCTGGAGATCCTCACCTACGACGGGCTGCGCTGCTGGGTCGGCCCCACCTCGGACGAGGAGTTCGAGGAGGTGGTGGCCGGGGGCGGCCGCCGGGCGGCACTGTACGAAGGACTGCGCGGCGTCGCCGACCGGTATCTGGCCGACATCCGCCGCGGCTACCCGGAGATCCCCCGCCGGGTGTCCGGCTACAACCTCGACTCGCTCCTTCCCGAGAAGGGCTTCGACCTGGCCCGCGCCCTCGTGGGCAGCGAGAGCACCCTGGTCACCGTCCTGCGCGCCGAACTGGAGCTGGTCCCGGTCCCCGCGTACGAGGCCATGGTCGTCCTGGGGTACCCGGACATCTGCGCCGCGGCCGACGACGTGCCGGCACTTCTGGCGCACAGCAGTCCCGAGATGCTGGAGGCCCTGGACGGGCGCATGGCGCAGCTGATGCGGGAGGAGCACTCCCACCTCGACTCCCTCGA
Source organism: Streptomyces sp. NPDC020780 (assembly GCF_044334475.1). Lineage (NCBI taxonomy): Bacteria > Bacillati > Actinomycetota > Actinomycetes > Kitasatosporales > Streptomycetaceae > Streptomyces > Streptomyces sp. NPDC020780. The sequence continues at coordinate 138,953 of NZ_JBIRTB010000003.1, forward strand.
CCGGTTCCCCGAAGGCGACAGCTGGCTGCTGGTGCAGTTCAGCGGTGACACCCGGGAGGAGGCCGACGCCCAGGCCCGCGAACTGCTGCGTGCGCTGGGCCGGAGCGAGGACGACCCGGCCGTCGCCTTCTCCGACGATCCGCGGCGCGAGCGGAAGCTGCTGAGTGCCCGCGAGGCCGGCCTCGGCGTCACCGCCCGGCCGCCGGACGGGCGGGAGACCTGGGAGGGATGGGAGGACTCCGCGGTGCCTCCCGAGCGGCTCGGCGACTACCTGCGTGACCTGAAGGACCTCTTCGCGGAGTTCGGATACGACCACCCCTCGCTGTACGGCCACTTCGGCCAGGGCTGCGTGCACACCCGGATCCCCTTCGGGCTGAAGACGGCCGACGGGGTGGCGTCGTTCCGCGCCTTCGTCGAGCGCGCGGCGGACCTGGTCCACTCCTACGGCGGCTCGCTGTCCGGTGAGCACGGGGACGGCCAGGCACGGGGCGAGTTGCTGACGCGGATGTTCGGGGAGCGGCTCGTGGGGGCGTTCGGTGAGGTCAAGGCGCTGTTCGACCCGGACAACCGGATGAACCCCGGGAAGGTGGTCCTACCCGGGCGGGTGGACGAGAACCTCCGGCTGGGTCCGCGGTGGCGGCCCACCGCGCATGACACCCACTTCGGCTATCCGGACGACGGCCATTCGTTCACCCGGGCGGTCATGCGGTGCGTGGGCATCGGCAACTGCCGCAGTCACACGGGCGGTGTGATGTGCCCGTCCTACCGGGCGACCGGCGAGGAGGAGCACTCCACGCGCGGCCGGTCCCGGCTGCTCTTCGAGATGCTGGGCGGGCACCGCGACTCCGCCGTCACCGACGGCTGGCGCTCGGAGGCGGTCAAGGACGCGCTCGATCTGTGCCTGGCCTGCAAGGGCTGCAAGTCCGACTGCCCCACCGGGGTCGACATGGCCACGTACAAGGCCGAGTTCCTCTCCCACCACTACGAGGGACGTCTGCGCCCGGCCGCGCACTACGCGCTGGGGTGGCTCCCCCTGTGGGCCCGCGCCTCGCGTCTCGCGCCCCGCCTGGCCAACACGGCCCTGCACATGCCCGGCGTGGCTCCGCTCGCCAAACGGCTCGCCGGGGTGGCGAAGGAGCGGGACGCGCCGGTACTCGCCGAGGAGTCGTTCGTGCAGTGGTGGGCGAGGCGCGGGACGCCCGTCCCCGACCCGGCCGGCCCCCGGACCGTCGTGCTGTGGCCGGACACGTTCAGCAACTACTTCCATCCGGGCATCGCGAAGGCGGCGGTCCGGGTCCTGGAGGACGCGGGCTTCCGGGTGGCGGTTCCGGACCGGGCCGTGTGCTGCTCGCTGACGCTGATCTCCACCGGCCAGCCGGCCACCGCGAAGCGGGTCCTGACGCGGACCGTGGAGGTGCTCCGGCCCTGGATCGAGGCGGGCACCCCCGTGGTCGGCCTCGAACCCTCGTGCACGGCGGTGTTCCGGGCGGACGCCCCGGAACTGATGCCGGAGAACCAGGACGTGCAGAGGCTCGCGCAGCAGGTCCGTACGTTCGCCGAGCTGCTGGTCGAGGACGCCCCCGAGGACTGGCGGCCGCCCTCGCTCGCCCGCGCCGCCACCGTGCAGACGCACTGCCACCAGCACGCCGTCATGAAGTTCGACGCGGACCGGGAACTGATGCGTCGCGCCTGCATCGACGCCGAGGTGCTGGACGAGGGCTGCTGCGGGCTCGCCGGCAACTTCGGCTTCGAGCGCGGGCACCACGACCTCTCCATGAAGATCGCCGAACAGGGTGTCCTGCCCGCCGTACGGGACTCGTCCCCCGGGGCGCTGGTCCTCGCCGACGGTTTCAGCTGCCGCACCCAGATCGAACAGGGCGGCACCGGACGGCGTGCCGTGCACCTGGCCGAGGCGCTCGCGCTCGGCTTCGGCGTCGCGCCCGCCGACCATCCCGAGAAGCTGGCCGAGCGTCCCCGCCTCCCCCACCGCAGGGTCCGGCCCGCCACCGCCGCCGTGCTGCTCGCCGCCGCCCTGCTGGCGGCGGCCGGCGCCCGGGCCAGGTGGCGCCGCTCCCCGGCCCGCGTCCGCACACGCGGCTCCTGACTACCGGCCGTACCTCCGGCCGCACCACCTCCCGTCCCGAGAAAGGCAGACCTCGTGTCCATCAAGGTGTCCGACTTCATCCTCCAGCGGCTGCGCGAATGGGACGTCGACCACGTCTTCGCCTACGCCGGGGACGGCATCAACGGCCTCCTGGCCGCGTGGGGCCGTGCCGACGACAACCCCCGGTTCGTCCAGGCGCGCCACGAGGAGATGGCCGCCTTCGAAGCGGTGGGGTACGCCAAGTTCTCCGGCAAGGTCGGTGTGTGCGCCGCCACCTCGGGGCCCGGCGCCATCCACCTGCTCAACGGTCTCTACGACGCGAAGCTGGACCACGTGCCGGTGGTGGCGATCGTCGGGCAGACCAACCGCAGCGCCATGGGCGGTTCCTACCAGCAGGAGGTCGACCTGCTGAGCCTGTACAAGGACGTCGCCTCCGAGTTCTGCGAGATGGTGACCGTCCCCGAGCAGCTGCCCAACGTCATCGACCGGGCCATGCGGACCGCGTACGCCAAGCGCACGGTGACGGCCGTCGTGATCCCCGCCGACGTGCAGGAACTGGACTACTCCCCGCCGACCCACGCGTTCAAGATGGTCCCCTCCAGCCTGGGCCTGGCAGACTACGCGCCCGTCCCCGCCCCGGACGAGATCGCCCGGGCCGCCGAGGTGCTCAACGCCGGGGAGAAGGTGGCGGTCCTGATCGGGCAGGGCGCCCGGGGCGCCCGGGCGGAGGTGCAGCAGCTCGCGGAACTGCTGGGCGCGGGCGTCGCCAAGGCCCTGCTGGGCAAGGACGCGCTCCCCGACGACCTGCCGTACGTCACCGGCGCCATCGGGCTGCTGGGCACCCGGCCGTCCTACGAGCTGATGCGGGACTGCGACACGCTCCTGGTCATCGGTTCGAGCTTCCCGTACACCCAGTTCCTGCCCGAGCTGGACCAGGCCCGGGCGGTGCAGATCGACATCGACCCGTTCATGGTCGGGCTGCGCTACCCCTTCGAGGTGAATCTGGTCGGGGATGCCAGGGAGACGCTGAAGGCGCTGCTGCCCCGGCTGAAGCGCAAGAAGCACGGTGCCTGGCGCAAGAAGATCGAGAAGGACTCCACCCGCTGGTGGGAGGTCATGCAGCGGCGAGCCGCGGTCGAGGCCGACCCCGTCAACCCGGAGTACGTCGTGCACGCCCTGGACGCACTACTGCCGGACAACGTCATCCTGGCCGCCGACTCCGGGTCGGCCGCCAACTGGTACGCCCGGCATCTGCGGCTGCGCGGGCAGATGCGCGGGTCGCTCTCGGGCACGCTGGCCACCATGGGCCCGGGGGTGCCCTATGCGATCGGGGCCAAGTTCGCCCACCCCGACCGGCCGGCGATCGCCATCGTCGGGGACGGCGCGATGCAGATGAACGGGATGGCCGAGCTGATCACGGCGGCCAAGTACTGGCCCTCGTGGGGCGATCCCCGGCTGATCGTGGCGGTGCTGAACAACCAGGACCTCAATCAGGTCACCTGGGAGATGCGCGCCATGTCGGGTGCCCCGCAGTTCCTGCCCTCGCAGTCGATCCCGGACGTGCCCTACGCCGACTTCGCGCGGTCGATCGGGCTCGACGGAGTACGGGTGGAGAAGCCCGGGGAGGTGGAGGCGGCCTGGCACCGGGGCCTGGGCGCCGACCGGCCGTTCGTCATCGACTTCCGTACCGACCCGGCCGTTCCCCCGATCCCGCCGCACGCCAGTCTCGACCAGATCGAGGCGGCCGCCACCGCCATCCTCAAGGGGGACAGCGACCGGGAAGCGATGGTCCGTCAGGGGCTGAAGGCGAAGGTCCAGGAGATGCTGCCCGGCCACCGGCACCGGAACGAGGGGCCCGGCGGCGGGAAAGACAAGGGCGGGAGGTGACGGCTCGTACGGGCGGCGGCACCGGCCCCGTCGTGGAGGAGGTCGGGGCGGCGGCGTACACCGTCCCCACCGACGCGCCTGAGGCCGACGGCACCCTGGCGTGGACGGCGACGACGCTCGTGGTGGTGCGGGTGCGCTCCGGCTCGACGACGGGGCTCGGCTACACCTACGGGGCCGCGCCCACGACAGGGGTGGTCGACGAGCTCCTCGCGCCGTGCGTACGGGGCCGGTGTGCGTGGGACGTGCCCGCGGCCAACGAGGCGATGAGCCGGGCGGTGCGCAACGCGGGCCGCCCCGGTCTGGTCGCCGGCGCCGTCTCCGCCGTCGACCTGGCGCTGTGGGACCTCAAGGCCAGACTGCTGGACCTGCCACTGGCCGGTCTCCTGGGGGCGAGCCGCAGCGAGGTGCCGGTCTACGGCAGCGGCGGGTTCACGACGTACGGCGAAGCGGCCCAGGACCGGCAGTTGCGCACCTGGGCCGAGGACCAGGGCATCCCCCGGGTCAAGATCAAGATCGGTGAGTCCTGGGGCGCGGCGGAGGACCGCGACCGGGAGCGCGTCGCCCGGGCGCGGCGGAGCGTCGGCGACCGTACGGAGCTGTACGTCGACGCCAACGGCGCCTACGGCCGCAAGCAGGCTGTCCGGATGGCCCGCCACCTCGACGCCCACGGGGTGACCTGGTTCGAGGAGCCGGTCTCCTCGGACGACCTGGCGGGGCTGGCCGCGGTCCGGGCCGCCGTGGCGGCGGACGTGGCGGCCGGGGAGTACGGCTACTCCCTGCCCTCCTTCCATCACATGCTGGCGGCCGGGGCCGTGGACTGCCTTCAGGCCGACGTGACGCGCTGCGGCGGCATCACCGTATGGCTGCGCGCCGCCGCGCTCGCCGAGGCGGCCGGCATCGAGATCTCGGGGCACTGCGCCCCGCACGTCCACGCCCATGTGGCCGCGTCCGTGCCCAACCTCCGCCACCTCGAGTGGTTCCACGACCACGTGCGGATCGAGCGGATGCTGTTCGACGGCGTCCTCGATCCGCAGGGTGGAAGCGTCCGTCCCGCGGCGGACGGTACCGCCGGGCACGGCCTGACACTGCGTCGGCAGGACGCGGAAACCTACCGCGTGGCATGAGAGCGAGAGAGAGGGAGAGCGTGGTGAGCGGCAGACACCCCAGCGGGCCGCCGGCGCCGATGCCGCAGAGTCTGCGGGACTACGCGCTGATCGCCGACGGCGAGCGCGGCGCGCTGATCGGACCGCACGGCGACGTCTCCTGGATGTGCGCCCCCCGCTGGGACTCCGACGCCGTCTTCGCCGGACTCATCGGCGGAGCCGGCCACTTCACGATCACTCCGGCGGGGCGCTACGTCTGGGGCGGTTACTACGAGAGCGGCTCCCTGATCTGGCGGAGCCGCTGGATCACCGAAGGGGGCATCGTCGAGTGCCGCGAGGCGCTCGCCTTCCCGGGCGACGACCACCGGGCCGTACTGCTGCGCCGGGTCGTCGCCGTGGAGGGGGCCGCACGGGTCTCCGTGCGTCTGGAGCCCGCGCCGGGTTTCGGGGCCGAGGGACCCTGCCGGCTGCGCCGCGAGAACGGGGACTGGGTGTCGCGGAGCGGTTCCCTGCACCTGCGCCTGGGCGGGGCCGGCGCCGCCCGCCCGGTCCGCGGAGGTCTCCGGACGACGGCCCTGGCCATGGACCTGCGCCTGGAGGCCGGGGACCACCACGACCTGGTGCTGGAGCTCTCCGAGCGGCCCCTGCCGGGGAGGCCGGAGGCCGGGCGCCTGTGGAGCGCGACCGAGGCGGCGTGGGCCCGAGCGGTGCCCGCCCTCGACGCGACCCTGGCACCCGAGGACGCCCGGCACGCCTACACGGTGCTGCGCGGACTCACCGCGGCCACCGGCGGGATGGTGGGGGCCGCCACCACGAGCCTCCCCGAACGCGCGGAGACGGGGCGCAACTACGACTACCGGTACGTGTGGATCCGCGACCAGTGCTATGCGGGGCAGGCCGTGGCCGCCGCCGGGGACCACGCGCTGCTGGACTCCGCGGTGCGCTTCGTGTCGGCGCGCCTGCACGAGGACGGGGCCCGTACGGCGCCCGCGTACACCGTCACCGGCGGTCCCGTCCCCGACCAGCGGACGCTGGGTCTGCCCGGCTACCCGGGCGGTTACGACCGGGTCGGCAACTGGGTCAACCGACAGTTCCAGCTCGACGCGTTCGGTGAGGCGCTCCTGCTGTTCGCCGCCGCCCACACGCTCGGACGGCTGGACGCCGACGGGTGGCGGGCGGTGGACATCGCGGCCGACGCCGTGGCACTGCGCGGCGACGAGCCGGACGCCGGCATCTGGGAACTGGACGACCGGCGGTGGACCCACAGCCGGCTCATCTGCGCGGCGGGGCTGCGCGCCGTCGCCGGCGCGACCTCCTCACCGGGCAGGGCCGCGCGGTGGGCCGCCCTCGCCGACACACTGACCGCCCGGACGGCCGCCACCTGCCTGCACCCCACCGGACGCTGGCAGCGCTCCCCAGGCGACCCGGGGCTCGACGCGTCGCTGCTCCTGCCACCGCTGCGCGGCGCCCTGCCGGCCGCGGATCCGCGGACGGTCGCGACCCTGCGTGCCTACAGGACCGAGCTGACCCGCGATCACTTCGCCTACCGCTTCCGGCACGACGAGCGGCCGCTGGAGGAGGCGGAGGGCGCGTTCCTGCTGTGCGGGTACGTGATGGCCCAGGCCGAGCACCAGCAGGGGCACCAGGAGGAGGCCCTGCGCTGGTTCGAACGCAACCGCGCCGCCTGCGGCCCGCCCGGGCTGTTCGCGGAGGAGTACGACATCACCCAGCGCCAGCTGCGGGGCAACCTGCCCCAGGCGTTCGTCCACGCGCTGCTGCTGGAAACCGCCACCCGGCTGACCGCACCGCCGGGACAGCCCCGAGGAAAGAAGTGAGCATGCGACAGACCGTCGTCATCACCGGTGCCAGCGCGGGCATCGGCCGGGCCGCCGCCCGGGCCTTCGCCGCGCGCGGAGCGAACGTGGCCCTGCTCGCCCGGGGGCGGGCGGGGCTCGAAGCGGCGGCACGCGAGGTCGAGGCGGCCGGCGGGCGGGCCCTGCCGATCCCCACGGACGTCGCCGACGTGGCGCAGGTGGAGGCCGCCGCCGATGCCGCCGTGGCGGAGTTCGGCAGGCTGGACGTGTGGGTCAACACCGCGTTCAGTTCGGTGTTCGCCCGGTTCACCGACATCACCCCCGAGGAGTACGTCCGTACAACGGAGGTGACCTATCTCGGCTTCGTGAACGGCACCCGGGCCGCCCTCAGCCGCATGCTGCCGCAGGACCACGGGGTCATCGTGCAGGTCGGCTCCGCTCTCGGGGACCGCTCCATCCCCCTGCAGTCCGCCTACTGCGGGGCCAAGCACGCCATCAACGGCTTCACCTCCTCGGTGCGCACGGAACTCATGCACGAGGGCAGCGAGGTCCGGATCACCGTCGTGCAGATGCCGGCCGTCAACACACCGCAGTTCTCCTGGGTCCTGTCCCGCCTCCCCAGGAAGCCGCAGCCGGTGGCGCCGATCTACCAGCCCGAGGTCGCCGCCCGGGCCGTCGTGCGGGCCGCCGACCACCCTCGGCGCAAGCAGTACTACGTCGGCGCGAGCACCGCCGTCACGGTCATCGCCGACAAGATCGCGCCCGGGCTCCTCGACCGCTACCTGGCCAGGACCGGATTCCGCGCCCAGCAGACCGACGAGCCCGACTCCCCGGACCGCCCGCACAACCTCTGGCAGCCGTTGGACGACACGGACGGGCACGACCACGGCGCCCACGGCTCCTTCGACGACCGGTCCCACCGGCACGCTCCCGAGCTGGTCCTCTCGTTCCACCCGCGGTGGACGGCCGCCGTCGGCTCCGCCGCACTGGCGGGGGCCGCCGCTCTGCTGGCGCGGCGCCGCCGCGCCAGCAGGTAGGGACGGCGGGTCACACGAACGCCCGGGACACGGCGCCGCGCCGCGGGGGCATTACCCGGGAGGAGGGCGGCCCCTCGGACAGACTGGGGCAAGGGAAGCGGACGGAGACCCAGGCGGATGCTGATGTCGAAGCGCAAGGCCCGGCTGAAGGACAGGGCGGGGCTGGCGGCGGCGAGGAGCGCGCAGAGCCTCGACGCCCGTCTGCCGCTGAGCGAGGCGGCGCGCTCGGGGCTGCGCAAGGCCTTTCCCGACCACTGGTCCTTCCTGCTGGGTGAACTCGCCCTCTACAGCTTCGTCGTCCTGCTGCTGACCGGTGTGTACCTGACGTTCTTCTTCCAGCCGTCCCTGGCGGAAGCGGTCTACCAGGGCTCCTACGGGCCGCTGCGGGGCGTGCGCGTCTCCCAGGCGTACGCCTCCACCCTGCGGATCAGCTTCGAGGTGCGCGGTGGCCTGCTGGTCCGCCAGATCCACCACTGGGCCGCCCTCCTCTTCGTCGCGTCGATCGGCGTCCACATGCTGCGCGTCTTCTTCACCGGCGCCTTCCGCCGCCCGCGCGAGGTCAACTGGACGGTGGGAGTGACCATGTTCCTGCTGGCCCTCCTGGAGGGCTTCGCCGGCTACTCGCTCCCCGACGACCTGCTGTCCGGGACCGGGCTGCGCACCGCACAGGGCATCATGCTGTCGGTGCCCGTCGTCGGGAGCTACCTCAGCTTCTTCGTCTTCGGCGGCGAGTTCCCCGGCGAGGACATCGTGGCGCGGCTCTACCCGGTGCACATCCTGCTCGTCCCCGGTCTCCTGCTGGCACTGATCTCGCTGCACCTGCTGCTCGTCGTCCACCTCAAGCACACGCAGTGGTCGGCGCCGGGCAGGACCGGCCGCAACGTGGTGGGCAAGCCCCTGTTCCCCCAGTACGCCGCCAAGTCGGCCGGGCTGTTCTTCATCGTGTTCGGCGTGCTCGCCCTCATGGGCGCCGTCGCGCAGATCAACCCGATCTGGGACTACGGCCCCTACCGCACCGACCAGGTGTCCTCGGGCTCCCAGCCCGACTGGTACGTCGGCTTCCTGGAGGGCGCGCTGCGTCTGATGCCGGGCGTCGAGACGCGGCTGTGGGGGCACACCCTGATGTGGAATCCACTGGTGCCGGGCGTCCTCCTGCCGGGGCTGCTCTTCCTGATCCTGTACGCCTATCCCTTCTTCGAACGCTGGGTCACCGGGGACACGGGCGAGAAACACCTCTGCGACCGCCCGCGGAACCGTCCCGTGCGCACGGCCCTCGGGGTCGCGGCCCTCTCGTGCTACGCGGTGCTGCTGATCGCCGGCGCCCAGGACATCATCGCGTTCGTCTCCGACGTGCCGGTCCACCACCTGACCTGGATTCTGCGGGTCGCCGTGTTCGCAGTGCCCTTCGCCGCGTTCCGGCTGACTCACCGGCTCTGCCTGGCACTGCGTGCGCACGAAGGGGAACTGGTCGCGGAGGGGGAGCCGTCGGGCCTGGTGCACCAGTCGGTGCAGGGCGGCTTCGAGCCGGGGCACGCCCGGCTGCCGGCGGACCGGCGGTACGTGATCCTCGCCCAGGAGGTGCCGCGTCCCCGGAAGCCGGGCACCGGACCGGACAACGGTGTCTGGAAGCGTGCCGTGGAACGGGTACGGACCTCGCTCAGCCACTGGTACTACCGGGACACCACCGGCCTTCCGGCCACGGCGGCCGAGCGCCGGATCATCGCGTCGGCCCTCGAAGGACCGGAGCGCGGGCGCCCGCCCGGCGCGGAGTGAACGGCTCCGGGGCCTCGGCCGGAAGAGGCCGGGGGCGGACCGCGCTGGCGTACACAGCCGTCCCGGCTGCGGCGGTCACAGCCCGGGCGCGGGGCCTCCGGCGGCCAGCATGTCCTCGATGAGGTCGGCGGCGCGTTGGGTGCCGCCCTCGGCGCGGGCGGCGGCCCGCAGGCGCTCGGACCGGGCGGCGCGTGCCGGATCCGTGACCAGGTCGTCCAGCGCCGCGCGAAGGGTCTCGACGGTGGCGTCCTCGGTGTCCACGCGGCGTGCGACGCCGAGTTCCACGAGCTTGTCGGCGTTCATGAACTGCTCGGCTCCCTGGGGTACGGCGATCATGGGAACGCCTGCCAGGAGCCCTTCGCCGCAGCCGCCCATGCCGGCGTGGGTGACGAAGGCGTCGCTCTGTTCCAGGATCGCCCGCTGCGGGACCCAGGAGTGCACCTCGACGCCGGGCGGGAGGGCGCCGAGTTCCCCCGGGTCGGTGTGCCTGCCGATCTGGAGGACCACGTGCCAGCCGGGCAGGTCACCGAAGGCGGCGACGCACCGGCGGTAGAACTCCGGTTGACGGGTGTACGCGGAGCCCAGCGAGACCAGCAGCACCCGGTCGGCGCCTTCCGGGCGGGTCCAGCCGTCCGTGTCCGGGCGGCTGTCGTAGCAGGGGCCGACGAAGGTCACCCTGTCGGTGTCGACCCGGTCGGCGTTCGGCTGCATCGCCCGGGGGATCAGGGCGAGGGCCCGGGCGGGCGGCCCGCAGAAGGCGTCCACGTCCGTGGTGGCCACCCCGCATTCCAGCAGCCACCGCGCGAACCTTTCCCGGTAGGCGTCGGCGCCCGGCAGCTTCCGCAGGTGGGCCGCGACGTCCTCCTCGTAGCCGTCCCAGCCGACGAACGACGGGGACAGCTGGAGGAGCGGACGGCCCTGCGCTTCGGCGAGGGCGCGCGCGGCATAGGCGCCGATGTCGTAGAGGTACAGGTCGGCCGGATCGTCGTCGTAGGCGGCGCGCAGCTGCGGGAGCGCCTGGACGGCGTCGTCGAGGAAGAGGCCCGCCGCGGCGATGGGGTCGGCCGGCCAGTCGTTGTCGGCGAAGGGCAGCGTGGAGGTGCAGGGCACCAGCTCCGCGCCGGCGGACTCGATCCGGTCGGCCACGAACGGGTCGTTGGCGTAGGTGACCCGGTGCCCGCGGGCCACCAGCTCCCGGACGATCGCGAGGCTGGGCAGGACGTGGCTGATGACGGGGACGCCGACCATCGTGATGTGGGCGCGGGTGCGGGACATGGGCGATCACTCGTTTCCGGCGCGGAACGGGGGCGGGCGGTGGGAGGAGACCGGCGCGTCAGGGCCGGCCTGCTTGCGCGGCAGCCTCCTCCAGGTCGGCGACGGTCCCCGACATGATCGTGCGGAGGTGCGCGGTGATGTGCTCCACGGGCCAGTCCCACCACGCCACGGCGAGGAGCCGGGCGACCTCGGCGGCGTCGTAACGGGTACGGATGAGGCGGGCGGGGTTGCCGCCGACGATGCCGTAGTCGGGGACGTCGGCGGTGACCACGGCGCCGGCGGCGATGATCGCGCCGTGGCCGATCCGTACGCCGGGCATGACCGTGGCGCCGTGCCCGAACCAGACGTCGTTGCCGACGACGGTGTCGCCCCGGTCCGGCAGGCCGGTGATCAGGTCGACGTGCTCGGCCCAGGAGCCGCCCATGGTGGGGAAGGGAAAGGTGGAAGGGCCGTCCATGCGGTGGTTGGCACCGTTCATGAGGAACCGCGTGCCCGTGCCCAGGGCGCAGTACTTGCCGATGACAAGCCGCTCGGGCCCGTAGTGGTAAAGCACGTTACGCGTCTCGAACGCGGTCGGGTCGTCCGGATCGTCGTAGTACGAGTAGTCGCCCGCCTGGATCAGCGGGGACGTCACCAGCGGCTTGAGCAGCACGACACGCGGGTGCCCGGACATCGGGTGGAGGACGGCGGGGTCGGGGAGAACAGGCGGCATCGGGAAGGCGGTTCCTCTCGGGGAGGCCTGGGAGCACTGGAGCTACAACTGTTGCGTTAAGATGCTGACACAGCCCAGGCACGACGATCAACCGGATAACGGATTCCCGATGACAGACCCGCCGGCCATCCCGCAGGGCCGCCGCCCGGGCGGTCGCACCGCCCGCGTCCGCGCCCAGGTCCTCGACGCGGTACGCGCCGAACTCTCCGAAAGCGGTCACGAAGGACTCACGGTCGAAGGTGTCGCGACCCGTGCGGGAGTGCACCGCACCACGGTCTACCGGCGCTGGCGCGATGTCGGCGGTCTGCTGGTCGACGTCATCGACGCCGCCGGCGAGATCGACTGGCAGCCCCCGGACACCGGTTCCCTGCGCGGTGATCTGACGGCCCTCAACGAGCAGATCCAGGAGTCCCTGGTCGTGAAGCCGTCCTTCGCCGTCGCCCTGATGGCCGCCGCGTTCCACTCCGAGCAGGCGGCGCGGGCCCAGACGCGGCTGTGGGCGGACCGGTACGCCCAGTGCGAGATCCTTGTCGAGCGCGCCGTCGGGCGCGGTGAACTCCCCGCGCGGCACACCGACGCCCGCAGCCTGCTGATCGCCGCCACGGCGCCGCTCTACCACGAGTTGGTACTCCTGCGCACCGATCCCGACCCCCGGCTCCCGGAACGGGCCGCGGCGGCGGCAGCGGTGGCGGCTGCCGCGGGCGCCTTCACCACCCGGGCAGAGGGCGGGTGAACGAGGAGGCCGGGAGCACGCGCACGCGTGATCAGGAGCAGCGACAGGCCCCGCCCGACCCGGTCGACGTGCGTACGGATCCAGCTTCCCGGGGCCGGCCCGGAGCTCCGCCGTCATCGGCGCTCTCCGGGGGTCACCGGGCCCCGCTTCCTCCATACCCGGCCTTGTCGGGCAGCGCCTACTCCGGATGGCCGAGGTTCTGGAAGACGAAGCCGAAGACGCCGGGGAGCAGGACGCCCACACCGATGAGCGTCAGCCACAGGCCCTCGACCACTCCGAGGCCGGTCAGCGCGCATCCGGCGGCGGCGATCACGGGGAAGTAGCTCCGCGCGGGGAAGAAGGCCCGCCGGCCGCCGACGGATCGCACCTCCGCTCCCCCGCGGTCCTCCGGCCGCCGCCCGTCCCGCCAGTACTGCCGCCACAGGAAGACGGCGATGAGCCCGGACATGAGGAAGGACACGAGGAGGGCCGCGATGCCGGCCGGTTCCTGGGCGAACACGGCGTAGAGGGATCCGGTCACGCCGAAGAACACCGCCGTGCCGGTGAAGAGCCAGGCCTCCGTTCTCATGACGGCACCTCCGGGTGGTGAAGGTCGAAGGCCGGGGACTCGGAGCGGACCCGCGGAAGCGCGTGGAAGTTGTGCCGGGGCGGCGGGCAGCTGGTCGCCCACTCCAGTGAACGCCCCCAGCCCCAGGGGTCGTCGACCGTGACCTTCTCGCCGTACCTGGCCGTCTTCCACACGTTGTAGAGGAAGGGCAGGGTGGAAAGGCCGAGCAGGAATGCGCCGATCGAGGAGAGGGTGTTGAGGACCGTGAACCCGTCGGCCGCCAGGTAGTCGGCGTAGCGGCGCGGCATCCCCTGCTCGCCGAGCCAGTGCTGGACGAGGAAGGTGAGCTGGAAGCCCGTGAACAGCACCCAGAAGTGGATCCTGCCGAGCCGTTCGTCCAGCATGCGCCCGGTGAACTTCGGCCACCAGAAGTAGAAGCCTGCGAAGGTGGCGAACACGATGGTGCCGAAGAGCACGTAGTGCAGGTGGGCGACGACGAAGTAACTGTCCGTCAGATGGAAGTCGAGCGGTGGGGAGGCCACCAGCACACCGGTCAGGCCGCCCAGGAGGAAGGTCACGAGGAATCCGACCGACCACAGCATGGGCGTCTCGAAGGAGAGCGACCCTCTCCACATGGTGCCGATCCAGTTGAAGAACTTCACCCCGGTGGGTACCGCGATCAGGAAGGACATCAGGGAGAAGAAGGGCAGCAGGACAGCGCCCGTGGCGAACATGTGGTGGGCCCACACGGTGGCGGAGAGCCCGGTGATCGCGATCGTGGCGCCCACCAGCGAGACATAGCCGAAGATCGGTTTCCGGCTGAAGACGGGAATGATCTCGGTGATCACCCCGAAGAAGGGCAGGGCGACGATGTAGACCTCGGGGTGGCCGAAGAACCAGAAGAGGTGCTGCCACAGCAGTGCGCCGCCGTTGGCCGCGTCGAAGATGTGCGCGCCGAACTTCCGGTCCGCCTCCAGGGCCAGCAGTGCCGCGGTGAGGACGGGGAAGGCCAGGAGCGCGAGGATCGATGTGAACAGGACGTTCCAGGTGAAGATCGGCATGCGGAACAGGGTCATGCCGGGCGCGCGCAGGCAGACGATGGTGGTGATGAAGTTGACCGATCCGAGGATGGTGCTCAGTCCCGCCACCACCAGGCCCATCACCCAGAGGTCGGCGCCGCTGCTCGGCGAGAACCGGGAGCCGTTCAGCGGCGCGTAGGCGAACCACCCGAAGGGCGCCGCCCCGTGGGCTGTCAGGAAGCCGGCGACGACCATCAGACCGCCGAAGAGGTAGACCCAGTAGGTGAAGGCGTTCAGCCTCGGGAACGCCACGTCCGGCGCCCCGATCTGCAGGGGCATCACCGCGTTGGCGAACCCCGTGAAGGTGGGGGTCGCGAACAGCAGCATCATGATCGTGCCGTGCACGGTGAACAGCTCGTTGTACTGCTGGTTCGACATGATCTGCAGGCCGGGCCGGGCCAGCTCGGCCCGCATCAGCATCGCCAGCACACCGGCGAAGAGGAAGAAGGCGAAGGAGGTGACGAGGTACATGTACCCGATCACCTTGTGGTCCGTGGTCGACAGCCATCGCAGCACCGTGGCGCCCTGGCCTGTGCGACGCCCGGTGCCGTGATCCGGTGGTGCCTCCTCGGCCGTGTCCCGCACCGGTGTCATACGCCCTCCGCACTTCTGGAACCGCCGAGCCCGACCGCCGCAACTCTTCCACTACGAGTCGCACTCGCTCCCGTACCCGTGCGGCGTGCCGGGAATCAATCCCGGAGACGGCCCCGCCCGGCCCGGGAGGCACGGCGTCCTGACGGCCCGTAGACTCGCTCGCCGGCGATCGAGGAGACGTATGGACGGGCAGCAGACGGCGGTGGACAGGGCGCGGGCCTCCTGGCTCAACCCGCCCCTGGACGCGGCGGAGGACGGTGACGGCCTCGTGGTGACCGCCCGGGGGCGGAGCGACTTCTGGCGCACCACGGGTTACGGCTTCGTCCGTGACGACGGGCACGCCCTGCTCACCGGCTTCCCTTCCGGAACCGCCGTCGAAGTCTCCTTCCTCGCGCGCTTCGAGGAGCTGTACGACCAGGCCGGGGTCATGGTCCGGGTGGACGAACGCACCTGGATCAAGGCGGGCATCGAGATGTCCGACGGTGTTCCGCACCTGGGCGCGGTCGTCACCCGCGAGGTGTCCGACTGGTCGCTGTCGCCGGTGCCGGAGTGGGCCGGGCGCCATGTCACCGTACGGGTGAGCCGTTCGGGTGACGCCGTCACGGTCCGGGCCCGGTGTGACGACCTGCCGTGGCGCCTGGTGCGGCTGGCTCCGCTGGACCCGGACGCGGCCGCCTTCGCCGGTCCCTTCTGCTGCTCCCCGCAACGCGAGGGGCTGCGCGTGCGCTTCACCGCCTTCACGACCGGGCCCGCGGACACCGCTCTGCACCCGCAGTAGGCCAGGCGCGGCTCCTCGGCCGGTGCATCGGCCCGGGCCGCCGGTTCAGGAGCCGTCCGTGCCCGGCGCCCCGGGCAGGGGCTGCTGGGCCCAGATGGTCTTGCCGGTGCCGCTGTACCGGGTGCCCCAGCGTTCGGTGACACTCGCCACCAGCAGAAGGCCGCGGCCACCCTCGTCGAACATCCGGGCTCGGCGCAGGTGCGGGGCCGTACTGCTGCCGTCCGACACCTCGCAGACGAGTGCCATGTCGCGGATGAGGCGCAGGGTGATGGGCGGTCCGCCGTGGCGGATGGCGTTGGTGACCAGTTCGCTGACGACGAGTTCGGTGGTCAGGACGGCGTCGTCCAGGCCCCACGTCTCGAGCTGGGCGGCGGCGCTCTTCCTTGCGTCCACGACGACGGCGGGGTCGGCGGCCAGGTCCCAGGAGGCGTAGTTCTCCTCGCCGAGCCGGCGGGTGCGGGCCAGCACGAAGGCGACGTCGTCCTCCGGCCGCTCGGCCACCAGGGTGCTCATCACGGTGTCGCAGGTGCGGTCGAGCGAGGTCTCGGGCCGAGCGAGCAGGCGGCAGAGTTCGGCGAGGGACGCGTCGGCGTCCCGGCCCGGCACCGCCACCAGGCCGTCGGTGTAGAGGGCGAGCCGGCTGCCTTCCGGCAGGTCGAACCTGGCCGCCTCGAACGAGACGCCCCCGACCCCCAGCGGCGGCCCCGGGGGCAGCCGCAGTTTCTCCGGCCTCTCGTGCGGGCGGACGAGGACCGGCTCGGGATGGCCGGCCCTGGCCATCGTGCAGAGGCCGGTGATCGGGTCGTACACCGCGTACAGGCAGGTCGCGCCAGCGACCGGGGCCGTGCCGGCCGCGCCCGGCTCCTCCTCGTGGTCGAGTTTCATCACCAGGTCGTCGAGCTGGGTCAGCAGTTCCTCCGGGGCCAGGTCCACCTCGGCGAGGGCGCGTACGGCGGTGCGCAGTCGGCCCATGGTGGCCGAGGCGTGGATACCGTGGCCGACGACGTCACCCACCACGAGGGCGACCCTGGCGCCGGAGAGCGGGACGACGTCGAACCAGTCCCCGCCGATGCCCGCGCCGACCGTGGACGGTACGTAGCGTGAGGTCACCTCGACGGCCTTCTGCGGGGCGGAACGGCTCGGCAGGAGACTGCGCTGCAGGGCGAGGGCGGTGGCTCGTTCCCGGGTGTAACGGCGGGCGTTGTCCACGCAGACGGCGGCGCGCGAGACGAGTTCGCCGCAGAGGGAGAGGTCACCCTCCCCGAACGGGGCGGGGGTCCGGTGACGGCAGAACGTGGCCATGCCGAGCGTGATCCCGCGGGCTCTCAGCGGGGCGACGATCGCCGAGTGGACCTTGTGAACCCTCATGCTGCGCACCCGGGCCGAGTCCACCCCTGCCCACCGGCTGAGCGTCAGTTCGTCGACCGCGAACCGGGAGACCTCGCCGGTGGCCAGCGTGCGGCCTACCGGCGACTCGCGATCGTAGGTGTGCGCCTCGCCCACCCCGACGACCGACTCGGGGCAGCCCTCGAGGACCGAACTCTGCGCCACGCGGAGAAACGCGATCTCGTTCCGCCGAAAGGGGGAGCGCGCCTCGTCGCCGGTCAGTACCTCGGCGAGCAGGTCGACCGCGACGAAGTCGGCGAAGTCCTCCGTGGCCATCTGCGCCAGTTCCTCGGCGGTGCGCCCCACGTCCAGGGTGCTGCCGATGCGCGTGTTCGCCCGGTCGAGGACGGCCATGCGCCGGCGTGCCCAGAACTGGGCGGTGGTGTCGAGGGTCACCACGGAGACGCCCAGGAGTTCTCCGGCCGCGTCCTTCACCGGGGTGAGCATGGCCTCCCGGACGTGCTCGCTGTCGGCGAGTATCAGGTGTCTCTCGTAGGCTTCCGCCTCACCGGTCGCCATCACCCGGTCGATCGCCTCCGCGAGCCCTTCCCCGCCGCGCACCAGTACCCCGGCGTCGACCTCCGCCGGTGACAGCCCGAGCAGGGACGCCTCCGTCCTGACCATGGCCGCCGTAGCGGCCGGGTTGGCCATCGCCAGCCGCTGGTCGCGGCCGAAGAACGCCACGGCGACGGGCAGCTGGTCGAGGATGCGCGCCCTCATCCGGGCCGTGGGCGCTTCGGTAGGGGTCCCGTCGGCCTGCTGGTCACGCTCTTCCATGCGCCACCACTCGCCCTCCGCCGCCGACCGGTCCGTCGTCCGCGGACCTCGGTCGCGGCTCTCGTCCCAGAATGCGCCTGTGGTGGCCGGCCCTCAACCAGTCCGCTCCCTGACGGGCCGCGGCCCGTTCCTCCGCGCCGGCCCGGACGCTCAGGCGCCGCCCGCCGCGAAGGGGCCACCGGGGGCGAGGACCAGCCCGGCGAATCGTTCGCCGATGCGCCGGTGGGTGGCGGCGTCCGGGTGGAGCCCGTCGGGCAGCGGCAGTTCGTCAGCGTCGGACTCCCCGTAGAGGGCCCGGCCGTCGAGGTGGTGGAGGTGGGGGTCCTCGGCTGCCCGCTGCCGGACGATCCGGGCCAGTTCCTCGCGGATGACGCGGAGGGTGAGCTTGCCGCTCGCGCGGTCGGCGGGGTCGCCCATGGCCCGGAACCGCAGGCGCCCGGTGCCGAGGCCGGTGAGGTCGGGGGCGCTGGGGCCGGGGGTGTCCTCGTGGATGGGGCACAGGAGGGGTGAGACGACCAGCAGCGGGGCGGTGGGGTGCCCCTCGCGCAGGGTGTCGAGGAAGCCGTGGACTGCAGGTGTGAAGGCGCGCAGCCGCATCAGGTCGGCGTTGACGATGTTGATGCCGATCTTGACGCTGAGAAGGTCGGCGGGGGTGTCCCGCATGACGCGGGCGGTGAAGGGATCGAGCAGCGCGCCGCCACCGAAACCCAGGTTGAGGAGTTCCACGCCGCCGAGCGACGCGGCCAGGGCGGGCCAGGTGCTCGTGGGGCCCGCCGCGTCCGAGCCGTGGCTGATCGAGCTGCCGTGGTGCAGCCACACCTTCCGGCCCGAGGAGGGAGCGGGCTCGACGGGGGCGTCGGTGCGCAGGGCGACGATCTCGGTGGTCTCGTCGTGCGGCAGCCAGATCTCGACGTCCTTGGCCCGGTCCGGGAGGCCGGTGAAGCGGAGGGTGCCGGCCGGGCCGCCCCGGTGCTCGGCCGTCCCGGCCACCATGTCGATGGTCAGGGTGCTGCCGCCCTCCACGTGGGCGCTGCCGGCGGGCCGGCCGTCGACGAGCAGCTCGTACACGCCGTCCGGCCGGGGCGGAGCGCCCACGTACACCCGCTTGGTGGGCCGTGTGTCCATCTCGACGCGGGTGGCCCTGGTGCGGAAGGCCAGCCGGACGCCGGAGGGCTGGGATTCCGCCATGGCGAGTTGCCCGTCGGTGTTCTGGGCGCGGGCCCAGGCGGGCAGCCGGTGCGGCAGCACACCGTGTGCGGTCCGCTCCAGGTCGAGTGCGCCGCGCAGGAGGTCTGCGGTGACGGGTGTGGTGATCCAGTGGTCCGGGGGGTTCATGGTCTCCTCCTGCGAGCAGGTCGGGGTGGGGCCGTTCGGGTAAGCCCGTACGCCGGCGGGCCGAGGCCGGCGGGTGGGCCGGTGATGCCGGGCCGGAAGGCCGGGCCGGTGGTAGGCGGCCGACAGGCCGGGGCGGGTGGCGGCCGGGGCCGGTCGCTGCCGACGGGCCGTCACGCGGGGGTCAGCTCATGGGCCAGTTGCGGAGCATCGCGTCGAGGCGGTCCAGGGTCCACTCCCAGCTCTCCTGCGAGTCGGGGGCGCTGTGGCTGAAGCCCCCGGCCGCCTCGAGACTCACATAGCCGTGGAAGACGCTGCCCAGCAGCCGTACGGCGTGGGTGCTGTCGGGTTCCGTGAGGTCGTAGCCGCGCAGGATCGCCCGCGTCATCTGGGCGTGCCGGACCCCTGCGCTCGCCGCGGCGACTTCGGGGTCGAGCCGGAACCGCGCCGCCTCGTAGCGCCCGGGGTGTTCCCGGGCGTAGTCGCGGTAGGCGTCGGCGAAGGCCGTCAGGGCGTCCTTGCCCGCCCGCCCGGCCAGGGCGGCGGCCGCGAGGTCCGCCAGTTCCTCCAGGGCCAGGAGGGCGATCCTGGTCCTGAGGTCCTGGGAACTCTTCAGGTGCGAGTACAGGCTCGCGACCTTGACGTCGAACCGTCTGGCGAGTGCCGAGACGGTCACCTGTTCGAAGCCGACCTCGTCGGCCAGCTCCGCCCCGGCCCGTGTCAGTCGCTCCGCGGTCAGTCCTGCGCGCACCATGCCCGTCCTCCTTCGCCGGAGTCCATCATGCATTTCCCTAATACCTTTAGGCAAGTGCCAGTAACTTCAAGGAAGCTGGCCGCCCCTGGTGAACCGGGGTCCCGTCCGCAGGACGGGCGTGGACCGCCGCCCCCGCGCAGAATGGGCGTGTGCTCGCGCCCCGACCGGGCGCCTGGGCCACCCCCCGGACGGGACCGGGCGGCCGTGCGAGCGGGAGGCAGCGGATGCATCGGTTCGGCCGACGCGACAGCGGGCCAGTCCAGGGGCGGCAGCACCCGGTCGCCGCGCACGTGGCCCTGGCCGCCAACGGCATGGGCAGCTTCACCTGGGACCTGCCGAGCGGCACGATGCGGTACGACGAGGCGGGCCTCGCCGTGATGGGATTCCGTCCGGGCGAGTACGACGGCCGCCTGAGCACCCTGGGCGAGCGCATGGTGCCGGGCGAGCTGAGCGCGGTCGAGGACCAGGTCGACCGGGCGCTGCGGACCCGTACGGGCTTCAGCCTGTACTTCCGCGTACGGCACCGTGACGGCTGGCTGCGCTGGACGCACACCCAGGGCCATGTCGTCTGCGACCAGCAGGGGAACCCCGTCCGGGTCATCGGGATCATCCGGGATGCCAGCCAGGAGCTACGGGCGCTCGAACAGACCGAACAGCTGCGCCAGGCCCGGCTCGACCGCAGGCGGCAGGCCGACATCGTCGGGCACGTCAGCGACGCACTCGCCCCCACCGTCACGGTCGACGACGTCGCCGACGCGCTCACCACGACGCTGCTGATGGAACAGCTCGGCGCCGCCAGCATCATCCTCGGCCTGGTGGACAACGCCCGGATGCGTCTGGCCGGGTCGAACGGCGTGCATCCGGATCTCGTCCGCGACTTCCACCTGGCCCGCCTCGACGAGCACCTGCCGCTCACCGACGCCGCCCGTACCCGCGAGACCGTCTTCATCGTCAGCCGCCGGGAGTACGTGGCGCGCTACCCGGACATGGGCCCGTACCTCAGGATGTTCTCCGACGCCACGGCCGCCGTGTACCTGCCGCTGATCGCTCACGACGACGCCATCGGCGCGCTGGGCCTCACCTACGACGGCAGGGCGCCCTTCACGCACGACGAGCGGACGGTGCTGACCGCGCTGGGCAAGGTCATCGCCCAGTCCCTCCAGCGGGCTCTGCTGTACGACCGCGAGCACGAGCTGGCCGCCGGGCTCCAGACGGCCATGCTCCCCGGTCAGCTGCCGCACGTACCCGGACTGGGACTCGCGACCCGCTACCGTCCGGCCAGGGCCCAGGGCGGGATCGGCGGCGACTGGTACGACGCGATCCCGCTGCCCGACGGACGCGTCGCCGCCGTCGTCGGGGACGTCCAGGGCCACGACGTGACCGCCGCGGCCGTCATGGGCCAACTCCGCATCGCCCTGCGGGCGTACGCCGCCGAGGGGCATCCCCCCACGACGGTCGTGGCCCGCGCCTCCGCCTTCCTCGCCGAGCTGGACACGGACCGGTTCGCCACCTGCCTGTTCGCTCTCCTGGACCCCGTCACCGGGCTGACCGTCCTCGTCCGGGCCGGGCACCTCGACGCCGTACTGCGACGGCCGGACGGCACCTGCGACTGGCTCGACGCCCCGGGAGGACTGCCGCTCGGCCTCACCGCCCCGGGAGCCCAGCCCGCCTATCCGGCCCTCGAGACGGTCCTGGAACCCGGTTCGACCCTGCTCCTGTGCACGGACGGCCTCGTCGAGGCGCGCACCGAGGACATCGACCAGGGACGCGCCCGCCTCCTCGGCGAACTCCGCGACGGCCCCCGGGATCCCGACACCCTCGCCGACCACCTGCTGCGCACGATGGGCGGCTACACGGGAGGCGAGGACGACGTGGCCCTGCTGGTGATGCGGCGCTTCCCCGGGGAGCACGCGGCGGACCCTCGGATGGAGGTGACCATCACGCCCACGGACGCCGGTTCCCTCAAGGCCGCACGCCGCGCCCTGCGCACAGCGCTCGGCCGCTGGTCCCT
Source organism: Streptomyces sp. NPDC020780 (assembly GCF_044334475.1). Taxonomy (NCBI): domain Bacteria; kingdom Bacillati; phylum Actinomycetota; class Actinomycetes; order Kitasatosporales; family Streptomycetaceae; genus Streptomyces; species Streptomyces sp. NPDC020780. The sequence continues at coordinate 160,649 of NZ_JBIRTB010000003.1, forward strand.
GGACGCGATGGCCGACACGGCGGAACTGCTCGCGTGCGAACTGGCCACCAACGCCCTGCTGCACACCCGTGGCAGCGCCACGCTCACGGCCGGCGTCGTCGGCGAGGAGGGGCGCGCGGTGCGCCTGGCCGTCACCGACACCTCGACGGCCTCCCCCAGACGGAGGGCCGCCACCGAGCAGTCGACCTCGGGCCGCGGGCTCATGCTGCTCGAGGAACTGGCCACGGCCTGGGGCATCGAACCACGTGGGGACGGCAAGACGGTCTGGTGCGAGATCTCGGTGACGGGGGCGAGCTGACCGTGTCCGCCGCGCCGGCGTCGCCGCCTCGCTCGCCGATCAGGTCCTCGTCTTCGATACTGGCTGTGCGGTCCGATCCGGCTCTGCGGCCCGGCCGGCACTCTTTCCAGGAGGCACCGATGCGCATGCTCATCAACGTCCCTGAGACCGTCGTCGCCGACGGACTCCGCGGCATGGCCGCCGCCCACCCCGAACTCACCGTGGACGTCGAGAACCGTCTGGTTCTCAGGCGCGACGCGCCCGTGGCCGGGAAGGTGGGCCTCGTATCCGGCGGCGGGTCCGGGCACGAACCGCTGCACGCCGGGTTCGTCGGGCCCGGCATGCTGTCCGCGGCGTGTCCCGGCGAGGTCTTCACCTCTCCGGTGCCCGACCAGATGGTGAAGGCCGCCGCCGCCGTCGACAGCGGCGCGGGCGTCCTGTTCGTGGTGAAGAACTACACCGGGGACGTACTGAACTTCGACATGGCGGCCGAACTCGCCGAGGAGGAGAGCGTCCGGGTCGCCCGGGTCCTGGTGGACGACGACGTGGCGGTGACCGACAGCACCTTCACGGCCGGCCGGCGGGGCACGGGCGCGACACTGTTCGTCGAGAAGATCGCCGGGGCCCTCGCCGACGAGGGCGCACCCCTGGAGCGGGTGGAGGCCGTGGCCCGGCAGGTGAACGAGTCGGCACGCAGCTTCGGGGTGGCGCTCAGCGCCGTCACGACCCCGGCCAAGGGCGGCCCGACGTTCGACCTTCCCTCCGGTGAACTGGAATTGGGGATCGGAATCCACGGCGAGCCGGGGCGGGAGCGGCGCCCGATGATGACGTCCGGTGAGATCGCCGACTTCGCGGTGCACGCGGTGCTGGAGGACCTGCGTCCGAGCGGCCCGGTGCTGGTGCTGGTCAACGGGATGGGGGCGACACCCCTGCTGGAGCTCTACGGGTTCAACGCCGAGGTGCGGCGGGTGCTGTCCGAGCGCGGCGTATCGGTGGCTCGTACGCTGGTGGGGAACTACGTGACGTCGCTCGACATGGCGGGCTGTTCGGTGACCGTCTGCCAGGTGGACGAGGAACTGCTGCGGCTCTGGGACGCGCCGGTACAGACGCCCGCGCTCCGCTGGGGCCGGTGAACCGTCCGCCCGTGGGTGCTCGAGGAACAGGAGAGCGTGTGCTCGACACCGATTTCTTCCTTCGCTGGATGACCGCCACCGCGGCGGCCGTCGACCGTGAGGCGGGCCGGCTGACCGACCTGGACGCCGCGATCGGCGACGCCGATCACGGGACCAACATGCAGCGCGGCTTCACCGCGGTGACCGCCGTCCTCGACAGGGAGCCGCCCACGACTCCGGGGGCCGTGCTGACGCTGGCGGGACGGCAGCTCATCTCGACGGTCGGCGGCGCGTCGGGGCCGCTGTACGGGACGCTGCTGCGCCGGGCCGGCAAGGCGCTGGGCACGGCTCCCGAAGTGAGCGCCGGACAGCTGGCCGAAGCACTCGGGGACGGCGTCGCGGCGGTGGCACAGCTGGGCGGGGCGCGGTCCGGCGACAAGACGATGCTCGACGCGCTGCTGCCCGCCGTCGAGGCGCTGGGGACGTCGGCCGAGGCCGCCCGGGACGCGGCGCTCGCCGGCGCGGAGGCGACCGTGCCTCTGCTGGCGCGCAAGGGCAGGGCCAGTTATCTGGGTGAGCGCAGCATCGGGCACCAGGATCCGGGGGCCACCTCCGCGGCCCTGCTGGTCGGGGCACTCGTGGAGGCGGGCGGGGCGAGCGGTGGAGGCGACGCGTGAACAACGAGGACCGGCAGGTCGGAATAGTCCTGGTCTCGCACAGCGGGCCGGTCGCGGAGGCCGTCGCCGAGCTGGCCAAGGGGCTGGCGGCCGGTGGCGCGACGGCTCCGGTCGCCGCGGCCGGGGGGACGTCCGCGGGGGGCCTGGGGACGAGTGCGGAACTGATCTCGGAGGCGGCCAGGGCGGTCGACCGGGGCGCCGGGGTGGCGCTGCTCGTCGACATGGGCAGCGCGGTACTGACGGTGAAGGCCATGCTGGCGGAGGGTGACGAACTGCCCGAGGACGCCCGTCTGGTGGACGCACCGTTCGTCGAAGGCGCGGTCGCCGCCCTGGTGACCGCGTCGGCGGGCGGTGACCTTGCGGCAGTGGAGGCGGCCGCCACGGACGCGTACGGCTACCGCAAGACGTGAATCCTCCCCTCCCTGGAGGGAGGGGATTCCTGGCTCAGGCTGCCTGGCGGAACAGCGTTCCGTCAGGGCTTCCGCCTTCAGCGCCACCCGGGTGAGACCAGCCCGGACGAGCATCACGCGTGCGGAGTTCTTGTCCCTGGGGGACGAGAGCCCGCACGCGGTGCATGTGTAGGTTCGTTCCGCCAGGGGGAGGCGGTGTTCGGCCATCCTCCGGTTACCAAGGTGAAGGCTCCGCCGGCGCGCGCCCGTGCCGGCCGGGTGGTCGGGCCGCCGTTCCGTCCGCTCGGCCGGGCACGAACCCGGTCGGCACGGGCGCCCGAGCGGGCCGCCCGGGACACCGGACGACTAACTGCCACCCGCCCCCACCCGCCCAGGACTCATGTGGCGCACCGGCACGGTCGCCCCCGGCCACCGCCCCCGGGTGGCCGCGGGACCGGGCCCCGTGGGCGGTACCCGGTGCGGGTGGTCACGTGCGGCGGTAGCCCGCACACTTGACGACATGTCGACAGCCAGGCGCAGTGCCGGTCTTCTGCTCTTCCGCGTCGTCCCCGACGAGGACGGCGGGCAGGACGCCGAGGTGCTGATCGGGCACATGGGCGGTCCGTTCTGGACGGGCCGCGAGACGGCGTCCTGGTCGGTTCCCAAGGGTGAGTACGAGCCTGGCGAGGAGCCCGCCGCGGCGGCCCGCCGGGAGTTCGAGGAGGAGCTGGGGCTGCCCGTCCCGGACGGCCCCTGGGTGCCGCTGGGAGAGGTGCGGCAGCCCAGCCGCAAACGGGTGACCGTATGGGCGGTGGAGGGTGACCTGGACCCTTCGCGGGCGGTCCCCGGGACCTTCACGATGGAGTGGCCGCGGGGCTCGGGCGTGCAGCGGGAGTTCCCGGAGATGGACCGGTTCGCGTGGTGCACGCCGACCCAGGCCGCGGAGCGCCTGGTGGTGGGCCAGCGGGTCTTCGTCGACCGGCTGCGCCGCTTCGTGCGTGACGGGCGGCTCCCCCTGCGGCCGTAGGCCCCCCTGCCCGGGCACGGCTTCGAACAGCGCCGTTCCGGTGCGTGCGTGTCCATCCCTCTGTCACTGCGATGCACGAGGAACGTGCGGGAGCGAAGGCGCGGGAGCCTCCCGCCCCAAGGCGCGGGAGCGCTCCCATGAGCGTTCCGGACAGCCATGTATGCGTCAAGGGTGGTGCGGCCGTCACTTCGGGGCGCACCCCTGGCCCGGCGGGGCTGCGGGGCCGGCCCGTGGGCGCGCAGCCCGGCCGCCGTCGGCCCGCGACGCACCGCGGCCGGCGACCGCCGCCTCGCGTTCCTGGCCCGGCGTGGGTCCACCGGCTACGTCCGGGCGGCTGAGGAGAAGCACCGCGACGTCGTCGCTGCGCACCCCGGCGGCGTACGTCCGCAGATCGGCCCGCAGTGCCTCCACCACGTCGCGCGGTCCGCGTTCCGCCCACTGGCCGATCCGCTCGTCGAGCGGGTAGAACGCTCCTGCGGCGTCGCGCGCCTCGGTCACGCCGTCCGTGCACACCAGCAGCGCGGCGCCGGGCGGGAAGGAAAACGTCTCCGCGGCGCGCGACTCTCCGTAGAGGTCCCCCAGGCCCAGGGGCAGGAACGTCCGGCGCAGGCGCACCGGGGACACCGACCCGTCGTGGAGCAGGCGGGGCGGCACATGACCGCAGTTCACGGCCCGTACCCGGTCACCGCCGTCGAAGCAGAGGAGCAGGGCCGTGACGAAGCGCTCGGCCTCGCCGGTCTCGGCGGAGAAGGCGTTGTGCCGGGAGACGGCGCTCTCCACGGCGTCGGCGACGGCGGTGAGACCGGGCTCGCGCACGGCCGCTTCCCGGAACGCGCCGAGTGCGGCGAACCCGGCGCCGATCGCGGGCAGTCCCTTGCCCTGCACGTCGCCGATGATCACCCGGGTCCCGTACGGCGACTGGACGACCTCGTAGATGTCCCCGCCGACGTACCGGTCTTCCTCCACGGGCTCGTAGAAGCCCTGCGCCAGGATCTGCCGGGTGGTGATCGGAAGGGGGCGCAGGATCTGCCGCTGAAGGGCGACGGTGGCCGAACGGAGCCTGGCCATCTCGGTGGCGTGCCGGATACGCGCGGCGCAGGCCACCACCCCCAGCGCGCTGCCGAGGGTGGTGAAGCCGATGAGGAAGACCACGTCCCAGAACGCGCCCGTCGAGGCGACCTGGGAACCGACGACCACGAGAGTGACCCAGGACGCCACCGCGACGGTCTGACGGACCGAGCAGAAGACCGAGGCCAGTGCGGGCACGATGATCAGCAGCGGGATGAGCGGCAGCGCGCGTCCGGTGAGGGCGTCCAGCACGACGAGGCCGGCCGTCAAGGAGCCGACCGACAGCGCGAGCGCGCCGTTCCCGATCCGTGAGGCGCCCGCCGCCGTCTCGTCCGGATCCGTCCCGGGCAGCGGCTTCCTGCGTGCCGCCGATCGGTGCCGCAGTCCCATGGCCACGGCACCGCCTCCCGCGCGTTCGTCCCTCAACGCCCCACCTGTTCCACGCTACCCGCCCCTCGGCCCGGGGTCCTGCGGGCCGTGCTCCGCCGGGACGAGCGCGGACAGGAAGGAGGTCCGGCGGCGCAGCGCGAACCCGAGGGACTCGTAGAGCCGCACCGCCTGGGTGTTCGACGCTGCGGCATGGAGGAAGGGCTTCTCGCCCCGCTCCCTGATGCCGTGGGCGACGGCCCGGACGAGCCGCGTCGCCAGGCCCTGACCCCGTACGGACGCGTCGGTGCAGCCGCCGCTGGTCTCGGTCCAGCCGGGCGGGTGCAACCTCTCCCCCGCCATCGCGACCAGGACTCCGGCCCGGCGGATGCCGAGGTAGGTGCCGAGCTCCACGGTGCGCGGCAGGAACGGTCCGGGGCGCATGCGCTCGACCAGATCCAGCATGTCCGGTACGTCGGCGGGTCCGAGCGGTACGGCCTCCTCATCGGGGGCGGCAGCCACGGAGTCGTCCACGAGCTGCACGCCCTCCGCCTGGAAGACGATCTCCCAGCCGGCCGGCGGAGGCTCGCGGTGAGCGGTGAGGGTGACGGTCCCGCCGGGGCCGGCGAGGGCGGCGGCATCGGCCCAGTCCCGCGCGTCGGGTACGTCGGGGAGGGCGAGCCACGGTGTGACGCCGGCCGGGTAGCGCAGCACCCGGCCGCGACGCTCGGCGAAGTGGGCGTGGGGGCCGGTCAGCGAGGCGCGGACCGGATGGTCCAGGGGGTGGGCGGCGAAGACCTGACCCGGGGTGCTCATACGGCGGTCACGGCCGCCGGGCGGCCGCGCACGCCGGTGCACGGGGAGGGCCGGCGTGCGGCGGACAGGGCGGGCCGTGGCTCGGCGGGGCGTTGCCCTCCGGTGCCGTGGCGGTCGGGTGTACGGGGCGGGCGCATGGTCTTCCTCGTTCCGGTCGGTCTCGGAGCACGGCGGACCGCGATGCGTACGCGATCGCCGCCTGCAGCACCAAGGTCGTGCCGCCTGGGGCTATTCCCGGGGCACCGGAGTGTTCACGAGCGCGTGAGGAGTACCGCACCCCGCGCAGCGCGCACCGGGTGGCGGTGCGTCACGTCGCGCGGGCCCCGGGCCGGACCCGGCGGATCTCCCCGGCTGCGTGGATCCGCCCCCACCGGGCCGTCCGCTGTGGCACTCTGGGTACGGCCGCCCCACCGGGCTCCCCCGTACCGGTGGGGCGGTTCCGTGTGCTCCCGCGTCCTGCGGACCCGGCCCTGGCGGGGTGCGGTGAGGTTGACGGCACGGTTCGGACCGGCAATTCCGTGAATTGGGCTCAGATCCGTTTTTGCACGCATAGGTTGCCCCGGTGCGGGCAGGCGCCTAGATCTCAAGTCCATCGAGCCGGGGAGCGTGACGAGATGACGGTGCACAGTGCACGGACCACCGGTATGGACCGGGCGGACGCCGCGGACGGACTTCCGTGGATAGAGGACGCCGGGAAGGTCGCGCCTCAGGACGCGCGGATGCTGTCGAAGCTCTTCTTCGACCGGCTCCAGACCCTCGAGGAGGGCACGCCGGAGCACCAGTACGCGCGCAACACCCTCATCGAGATGAACCTCTCCCTCGTACGGTTCGCTGCCACCCGCTTCCGTAACCGGGGCAGTGGCGACATGGAGGACATCATCCAGGTCGGCACGATCGGCCTGATCAAGGCCATCGACCGCTTCGACCTCGCCCGCGAGGTCGAGTTCACCTCGTTCGCCGTTCCGTACATCGTCGGTGAGATCAAGCGCTTCTTCCGGGACACCACCTGGTCGGTGCACGTGCCGCGGCGGCTCCAGGAGCTGCGGGTGGATCTGGCCAAGGCGAAGGAGGCCCTGGCGGCCGATCTGGACCGTGACCCCACGGTCCAGGAACTCGCCGCCCACCTCGGCCTCGACGCGAGCGAGGTCACCGAGGGCATCGTGGCCGCCAACGGGTACACGGCGGGTTCGCTCGACCTGCCCGCCGACGCGGTGGACGCGGGGGGCCGGACGAACGGCCGCACGTTCGCCGATGTGCTCGGCGGGCCGGACCCCGCCATGGAGACGGTGGAGAACCTCCACACGCTGGCGCCGCTCCTGGACGAACTCGACACGCGTGAGCGGCGCATCATCGAGATGCGGTTCGGCCAGGAGATGACGCAGGCTCAGATCGGTGACGAGCTGGGCATCTCCCAGATGCACGTCTCCCGGCTGCTCACCCGGATCCTCCGCAAGCTGCGCAGCGGGATGTTCACGCAGGACTGACCCGCTCCCCCCTGGCCGGCCCGCTGGCCCGGTGACGCTGCCCGCTCCCGGCCGCTCCCCCGGGGCCGCCGCCCTCGCCGACGCGAGGCGGGCCGGCACCGCGGCGTCCGCCTCGCCCTCTCCGCCTCCCCCGCGCCGGTGCGACTGTCTCTGTTGCCGCGGTATTGCAGCTTCGTGGCCACTCGCGCGCTCCCCTTCCCCGGCCCCGCAGGCGCCCTCTACGGTCCGTAACCAGTCCGTCGCCGCCGCGTCGCCATCCGGGCCCGCGCGCACGTCCGCCACTGAACCACCGTGCGAGGAAAGACACATGAGCCAGCCGCTCGACTCCGTCACCGCTGGGTACACCGCCGAGGACCACGACCCCCGGGACACCGGGCCCGCCTGGTCGTTCGAGACCAAGCAGATCCACTCCGGCGCGGTCCCGGATCCGACGACCGGTGCGCGCGCGGTCCCGATCTACCAGTCGACCTCGTTCGTCTTCCGCGACACCCAGCACGCCGCCGACCTCTTCTCCCTGGCCGAGCCGGGCAACATCTACACCAGGATCCACAACCCCACCCAGGACGTCCTGGAGCAGCGGATCGCCGCGCTGGAGGGCGGGGTCGCCGCGGTCGCGCTGGCGTCGGGGCAGGCGGCCGAGACACTGGCGATCCTCACGCTGGCCGGTGCGGGGGATCACATCGTCTCCGCCGCCTCCCTCTACGGCGGGACGTACAACCTGTTCCGGCACACCCTCCCCCGTTTCGGCATCGAGGTGTCGTTCGTCGAGGACCCCTCGGACGTCGAGGCGTGGCGGGCGGCGGTCCGCCCGCACACGAAGGCGCTGTTCGCGGAGACGCTGGGCAACCCGCGCGGGGACGTCCTCGACATCCGCGGTGTCGCGGACGCCGCCCACGAGGCGGGCGTCCCACTGATCGTCGACAACACCGTGCCGACCCCCTACCTGCTGCGGCCCCTGGAGCACGGCGCCGACATCGTGGTCCACTCGGCGACGAAGTTCCTCGGCGGGCACGGCACCACCGTCGGCGGTGTGGTGGTGGACGGCGGCACCTTCGACTTCGGCGCGCACGCGGAGCGCTTCACGGACTTCCACGCCCCCGACCCCAGCTATCACGGCCTGAGGTACTGGCCCGACCTGGGCCAGGGCGCGTACGCGGTGAAGCTGCGGGTGCAGTTGCTGCGCGACCTGGGACCGGCGCTCTCCCCGCATTCGGCGTTCCTGCTCCTGCAGGGTGTCGAGACGCTGAGCCTGCGCCTGGAGCGGCACACGTCCAACGCGCTGGCTCTGGCCCGGTGGCTGGAGGGCCGCGACGAGGTGGCCGCGGTGCACTACGCGGGACTGGAGTCCAGCCCGTGGTACGAGACCGGCCGGCGTTACCTGCCGCGCGGCGCCGGAGCCGTACTCGCCTTCGAGCTGCGGGACGGGGTGGGGGCGGGCAAGCGGTTCGTGGACGCGGTCGAGCTGTTCAGCCACCTCGCCAACATCGGTGACGTACGGAGCCTGATCATCCACCCGGCGTCCACGACGCACAGCCAGCTGACGGAGGAGGAGCTCGCCGCCACGGGCGCCGCCCCCGGGCTGGTGCGGCTCTCGGTGGGTCTGGAGAACGTGGCCGACCTGAAGGCCGATCTGGAGGCCGGGTTCCGGGCCGCGAAGGCGGCGTCCTGAACCGCGTCGCCGCGCCCCCCGTGCCCCTTCTCCCCCCGGCCTCCGGCGGCCGGCGGGAGGAGGACCCGCCGGGACACCGTCGCTGGGTGACGCTCGCGGACGCTCTGCCCCTCGAATCCGGTACCACGCTGCCGGGGGTGCGGATGGCGTACGAGACCTGGGGCAGGCTCGCCCCGGACGGATCCAACGCCGTGCTGGTGCTGCACGCGCTGACCGGTGACAGCCACGCGGCGGGCCCCGCGGGCCCGGGGCATCCGACGGCGGGCTGGTGGGACGCGCTCATCGGACCCGGCAGGGCGCTGGACACCGACCGGTGGTTCGTCGTCGCACCGAACGTCCTGGGTGGCTGTCAGGGCAGCACCGGCCCGTCCTCGCGGCGGCCCGACGGAGCCCGCTGGGGCGCCGGCTTCCCCCGCCTGACGGTCCGCGACCAGGTGGCGGCCGAGGCGGCGCTGACGGATGCCCTCGGGATCGGCCGGTGGGCCGCGGTGATCGGGGGCTCGATGGGCGGCATGCGTGCCCTCGAATGGGCGGTGGGCCTGCCGGACCGCACGGGGTCGCTCCTGGTGCTCGCCGCCCCGGCCGCTTCCTCGGCCGAGCAGATCGCCTGGGGAAGCCTCCAGGTCTCGGCCATCCGCGGTGACCCCGGATGGCGGGAGGGCGACTACCACGACGCGCCCCCTGGTGCCGGCCCGCACCGGGGCCTCGGGCAGGCCAGGCGGATCGCCCATGTCACCTACCGCAGCGAGGCGGAGCTCGCGTCGCGGTTCGGCCGGGCGGCCCAGGACGGGGAGATTCCCTCGCGGGGCGGGCGCTACCAGGTGGAATCGTATCTGGACCACCACGCTGCCAAGCTGGTGCGCCGCTTCGACGCCGGCAGCTACGTGACGCTCACCGAGGCGATGACCGGTCACGATGTGGGCCGCGGCCGGGGCGGTGCGGTACGCGCCCTGCGCGGGGCGCGGATGCCCGCCCTGATCGCGGGCATCGACTCGGACCGGCTGTATCCGCCGGCGCAGCAGGCGGAGCTGGCGGCACTGCTGCCGGGCGCCGATCGCCCGCGGATCATCCGCTCACCGCACGGGCACGACGGGTTCCTCGTCGAGACCGCACAAGTCGGCTCTGTCGTGAGGGAGTTGCTTGACTCCGTGCGCTCGTGACCGCCCGCGCCCTTGCCTGCCCGTGAAGCACTCCGTGCGACGGCGTCGCGAGGGGCGCGGGGACGGTGTGCCCTCCCTCGGTCACCCGGCGGAGGGGACGCCGTCGCCGCGAGCTCCCGAGACCCGCGCCGGGGCGGTCGTCCGGCTGCAGCCCTTCCCTGTGCGGCTATTCGGCGCGACCCGCGTAGTAGGTGGCGATCATGTCCTGACCACCGTGTCCGGCCGCCTCGGCGCGGGCGAACCGCTCGGCGGCGGCGGCGACGAGGTCCAGCCTCACCCCGGCGGTGCCTGCCGCGTCGAGGATCAGCCGGGTGTCCTTGAGGGCCGTGGAGAGCGCGAAGCTCGGGGTGAGGTCGCCGGACAGCACCGCGGCGGACTTGCCCTGCAGATAGGGCGTGTCCAGCGGGCCGCCCTTCATGGCGTCCAGGAAGAGCTGAGGGTCCAGCCCGAGCCCCTCGGCGAGGTTGAGGCATTCCGCCACGCTGCTGACCAGGTTGACCACCCAGGTGTTGGCGACCAGCTTGAGCCGGGTGGCCGCTCCCGGCTCTTCGCCGACCCACACGGTGCGCTGTCCGATCGCCTCCAGGACGGGCAGTGCCGTAGCCCGTGCGCCGGAGGGGCCGGAGACGAACACCGTGAGCATGCCCTGCTCGGCGGGCTGCCGCGTGCCGGAGACCGGGGCGTCGAGGTAGACGAGGCCGAGGTCCGCCGCCCGGTGGGCCAGATCGCATGTGGCGTCGATCCCCACGGTGGCGCTCTGGAGCCAGACCTGACCGGGGCGCAGACCGGGGGCCGCGGCGGTGAGGGTCTCGGCGACGGACGGACCGTCGTTCAGCGCGGTCAGGACGACGTCGGCACCGAGCACCGCCTCCTGGGCCGTGTCCGTGACGGTGGCGCCGTCGGCGGCCAGCGGGCCGGCCTTGGCCCGCGTGCGGTTCCAGGCGCGGACGGGGAGCCCTGCCCTCAGCAGACTGCGCGTCATCCCCGAACCCATGATGCCGGTGCCCAGGACAGCGACGGTCGGCCTGCCCGGTGTGGCGCCCACGTAGGAGGAGGTGGTCATGTCGGGGATTTCCCTTCGTCTGTGCGCCCGGCGGGGGCGCGGCGGCGTGGGCCGGAGACCGGTGGCCCGTGACACGGGCGCTCTCGCGGCCGGTCGGCCTCAAGACTGCCGCAGCGCGCCCTCGAGCACCGCGCGGTGCACGGCTCTGGCGAGTCGCGATCCCCAGCGCGAACGTGGTCCGGCGAACGGCTCACCGAGGCCGGGCCCCGGGGCGGGCGTGGCGACGCAGACCGCGTCCGTGGGGGTGCCCGAGCAGTCGAGTCCGGCGTCCAGCAGTGCCTGGACCTTAGCCTCGGTGGCGGTCGCCACGGCGTTGACCAGGGCGGCGTCCGTAAGGGCCACGGGCAGGGTGACCACGATGTTGACGGTGCCCGGCGGCGGCGGGCCGTCGGTGCCCTCGGCCGGGACGGCGGCCCAGCCCCGCACCCCGAGCCCGCTGGTGACGGTGGCGGTCACGCCTCCGTCGGCCGCCACGGTGTACGCGGCGACGTCGGCGGCCGTCATCAGTCCCGCCCCGGGTCCGCTCAGCCCGGCCGCGGCGGCGATCTCGGCGAGGTGGCGGTCGGGGTCGAGGCGCGGGTAGCCGCCGGGCACCTGCGCGTTGAGGATCCAGGCGCGCGGCCCGATGCCGCCGCCGAGGACGGCGCTGCTGCACACGCGCCAGCCGGGCCCCAGCCGCCACACCAGCTGGTGCAGAACCAGACCGTCCTCGTGCCGGCCCAGCAGCTCGCCGCGCGGTCCGGGCAGTCGGATGCGTACGGAATCGATGGCGCACCCCCGGCGGCTTCCGGCCGACGGTCGGCTACGGCGCATCGATCATACGTGCGGGCCGAGGCCGCGCCCACGAAGCCCCTCTCACCCGAATGGCGTAATTCGCCGAGACAGCCGACACCCACGTGACGCGGCGCCACGGCCCGGTCGCGGTGTCCCGGGCCGCTCGAGGCCCGGCCCGGGAAGTTGCAGCGTCCAACCGGGTGAGGCGCGATGGAATTCGGGCGCGCCACCCCTGGTGGACCCACCCACAGGACGCGCCCGGGCGAGGAGGGATCGGCCATGGGAGCCGCTGACGGTTTCACGGATTCCGGGGAACTCGACGGTCTGACCGTCTACGACAGTGACGGCGAGAAGGTCGGCACCGTGGGACGGGTGTACGTCGACGACGACACCGGCAAGCCTGACTGGATCACGGTCAAGACCGGCATGTTCGGTATGAAGGAGAGCTTCGTACCGCTGACCGGAGCCCGGCGCGTGGGCTCCGACCTGCACGTCTCGCATCCGAAGGACCGCGTCAAGGAAGCCCCCCGGGTGGATGCCGACGCTCATCTCTCCGTGTCCGAGGAGGAGGAGCTCTACCGCCATTACGGCCTGACCAGGAAGGCCGGCGGCAACTCCGGCGCGCTCGGTCAAGGGCGCACCACGGCCGGGACCGGGACGGGAGCCGTGGGCGCCGCCGGAGCCGGAACAGCCGGGGCGGCGGGAGCGGCGGGGACCGCACGGACCACCAAGGGAAAGGCGACGACGGCCGGCACCACCGCCGGTGCGGGCGCGGGCAGGGACCGCGACACGGAGGCCTCCTCCACGTCACGCCCGCTCGCCGGAGCCGGGGCCGAACGGTCCGCCGGTATCGGGGGCCGGGAGGAGATGGTGCGTTCCGAGGAGCAGCTCCTCGTCGGTACGGAGGAGTACGAGAGCGGAAAGGCACGTCTGCACAAGTACGTCGTGACGGAGAACGTCACCCGTACCGTGCCCGTGTCCCACGAGGAGGTACGCGTGGTCCGCGAGCCCCTGCAGCCCGGCGAGAAGACGACGGGGCCGACGGACATCGGCGAGCAGGATGTCGAAGTCACCCTGCACGCGGAACGCGCCACCGTCCGCAAGGACACGGTCCCGGTGGAGCGGGTCCGTCTCGAGACGAACAGGGTCACCGAACAGAAGGAAGTCTCCGCCGAGATCCGCAAGGAGAAGATCGACTACGGGGAGGGCACGGACAAGGGCAGCGGCAAGGACATGGGCGGCGAGTTCGGCCAGGGCCGTCGCCGCTGACCCCTCACACCGCGGCGACGGGCCGCGCCACGGAAGCGAGGGGTGGACCCGGACAGCTGCGGGCCCGCCCCTTTCGCCGCCGTTCGGCACCCGGCTGTCACACCGGGCAGTGCGGCTCTCACACGGGCGGCGGAGCCCCGCCCGCCGGGCGCCCCGGCAGAAAGCGCACCCAGGGCCGCCCGTCGGCCCCGTCCGGTGTCACCACCGCCCGCACTCCGTACACCTCGCGGATGAGTTCCTCGGTGATCACCTCGGAGGGCGTGCCGGCCGCCACCACGCGGCCCCCGGCCAGGACGGTGACGCGGTCGCAGAACATCGCCGCCAGATTGAGGTCGTGGAGCGCGATCACCGCGGTCACGGGCAGCGCGGCGACCAGGGCGAGCAGCTCCAGCTGGTGCTGGATGTCCAGGTGGTTCGTCGGCTCGTCCAGCAGGAGTTCGCGCGGCTGCTGGGCGAGGGCGCGTGCGATCTGCACGCGCTGGCGCTCCCCGCCCGACAGGGTGTGCCAGGACTGCCCGGCCCTGTCGGTGAGCCCGGTGCGCTCCAACGCGTCGCGTACGGCGTCCTCGTCCTCCTGGGCCGGGGCGGACCAGGCCCTGCGGTGCGGGATGCGGCCGAGACGTACGACGTCCAGGACGCTGAGCTCCACCTGGGTGACCGCGTGCTGGTCGACGACGGCGACCCGCCGGGCGACCGTACGGCGGCCGGTGTCGGCGAGGGTGCGCCCGTCGAGGGTGACGACGCCGGCGCCCGGTGCCAGGATCCCGGCCATCACGCGCAGCAGCGTGGACTTCCCGGAGCCGTTGGGGCCCAGGAGCCCGACCGTCGCCCCGGGCGGCGGTGCCATGCTCACGCCGTCCAGGACGATGCGGCCGCCGGCCTCCCGGCTCACGCGCGCGGCCCGTAGTCCCTGGCCGTCGGTGCTCCTCATGCGGTCCTCCTGGTGCGGTGGAGGACCAGGACGAAGGCCGGGACGCCGATGAGCGCGGTGACCACCCCCACCGGCACCTCCTGCGGATCCAGGACGGTCCGGGCCAGGGTGTCGACCCAGACCAGGAAGACGGCACCGGCGAGCGCGGTGACGGGCAGCAGGCGCCGGTGTCCCGAACCGGTCAGCGCGCGGGCCGCGTGCGGCAGGACCAGGCCCACGAAACCGATGGCGCCCGCCGAACTGACGAGCGCGGCGGTGAGCAGCGCCGTCGTACACAGCAGCAGGACCCGGGTGCGGGTCACACGGACGCCCAGGGCGGCCGCCGCGTCCTGGCCGAACGCGAAGGCGTCGAGCGTACGGGCGTGGCCGAGGCAGACCAGGAGAGTCACGGCGAGGACGGCGGAGCACGCCCACACATCGCTCCACCCGACCCCGCTGAGGGAGCCGAGCAGCCAGAACAGCACGCCCCGGGTCTGCTCGGCGTCGGCCGCGGTCATGACGACGAAGGAGGTGAGCGCGGAGAAGAGCTGCATCGCCGCCACCCCGGCGAGGACGACCCGGTCGGTGGTCCCGCCGAGCGAGTGGCTGAGCAGCAGGACCAGGGCGAACGAGCACAGGGCCCCGGCGAAGGCCCCGGCCTGGACGGACACCGCACCGCCGCCGGCACCGAGGACCACGACCGCGACCGCGCCGGTGGAGGCCCCGGAGGAGACGCCGAGGACGAAGGGGTCGGCGAGGGGGTTGCGCAGCAAGGACTGCATCACGGTGCCGCACACGGCGAGTCCGGCCCCGCACACCGCCGCGAGCAGGGTGCGGGGCATGCGCAGGTTCCAGATGATGCCGTCCCGGATCGGGGACAGCCGTGAGTCGCCGGCCCCGAGATGGGCGGCCACCGCGGACCAGACGTCCGGTACGGAGATCCGGGCGGGCCCGACGGTGACGGCGGCCGCGACCGACAGGAGCAGCAGGACGACTCCGCCGCCCCACAGGAGACCGTCCCGCAGGACCCGGGCACCCGGCGTACGGCGAAGGGGTGTGGCAGGCGGGCGGGCGGGCCCGGACGTAGGGGCGGCGTCGGGGCCGGACGTACGCGGGGCGGGGGCGCTCGCGTGGCGGGCGAGGCCCGGCTCCCCGCCCGGGTATGGGGCCCGTTCGGTCTCCGTCACCCCGCGAGCCCGAAGGAGCGCAGGCCGGCGGCGACGCGCTCCACGCCCTCGACCGTCCGGACGGTCGGGTTCATGGCCTGGCCGCTGAGGAGGACGTACCGTTTGTGCCGGACCGCGTCCATGTTCTTCGTGGCGGGGTTGGACTCCAGGAACCGGATCTTCTGCTCGGCGCTCTCCGCGCTCTGCGCCCGGCGGGTGAGGTCGCCGATGACCAGGACGTCGGGATTCCGGTCGGCGACGGTCTCCCAGTTGATCCGGGGCCACTCCTCGTGGGTGTCGTCGAAGACGTTCTTCGCCCCCAGTTCCGTGGTGATGATGCCGGGCGCTCCGCAGCACCCGGCGAGGTAGGGGGCGTCGGAGTCGGAGAACCAGTAGAGCAGCGTGGCGTGGGAGGCGTCGATGCCCGCGGTCGCCGTACGGACCCGCTCGCGGAGGCCGGCAACGAGCTCGTCGCCCCGCTCCTTCACCCCGAACACCCGGGCCAGGTCGTGCACTTCGGCGTAGACGCTCTCCATGGTCAGGGGCTTCGTACGGGAACCGTCCCCGCTGCCGCTGTTGTCCTTGGCCGTACAGTCCGCGGGCGAGACGTAGGTCGGAACCCCGAGTTCCTCGAACTGCTCCCGGGGCGCGACGCCGCCGGTGGCGAGCGTCGACTCGAACGAGGCGCTGACGAAGTCGGGTTCCCTGTCCAGGACCTTCTCGGAGGAGGGGCGGTTCTCCGCGATGCGGGGCACCGTCGCTTCGGCCTTCTCCAGGCCCTTCATCACCGGGTCGGTCCAGGTGGAAGTACCGGCCAGCCGGTCACCGAGGCCCAGGGAGAGCAGGATCTCCGTCGATCCCTGGTCCAGGGAGACGGCCCTGCTCGGCGCCCTGTCGACCGTCACCGTCCGGCCGCAGTTCCTCAGCGTCACCGGGTAACCGGCGCCGCCGTCCCGGCCGGCCCCGTCGGCCGCCCCGCCGCTGCCGCCGCAGGCGGTCAGCAGGACGAGTCCGGCGGTGAGCAGGGCGGTTCGGCGTACGGTACGGGCTATGGGTGGCACGGAGTCCCTCTGCGTCTCGGGGCTCATGCGCGGAGCCCGTACGGAGTCCGCCCCCGGTCGGGGGAACGGGTGCCAGCAGGTCTTCGGACTCGGGTTCGTCCGGACGGGGCGCCTTCCCGGGGCACCCGAGGGTGTCCCAGTGGCCGTGGCCCCGCCCGTCCCCCTCACCGCTGCGCGTCAGCTCCGGATTCGCACCGGATTCCCTGACTCCACGTGGAGTGCGACTGGCGCCTGCAAGCTATCACGCGGCCCGGCGGCCTTCGGCGGCCCTGCGGCAGGTACGGCGGGAAGGTGTCCCGCCGTACCTGCCGTCCGCAGTTCACCGCTCGGGGCGAACCGATTCGCCGACGGCCGCCGACGGCTTCCGGTACCTGCGGCCGAGGACGTGGACCGTGCCCCAGTACGCCAGCAGGACGGCCCGCAGCCCGAAAATCTCCAGCCACTCGCGTACGGCACGGCATGCTCCGGGTCCGCCGGCACGCGGTCGTGCGGCGCCCCGCGCGCCGTTCACCGGGCGCCCTGCGGGGAGCCGGCCGGACGGTCGTGCCAGGGGGCCTCGGGATCGTCGTAGGCGTCGGCGTAACCCGGCCCGGCGATCGGCCAGTCGGCGAGCAGTGCGGCGGGCAGTGCGAAGGAGACGGCCAGTTCACGGGCGTGCGCGGCGACGGCCGTGATCAGTTCCTCGGTGATGTCGGGCAGCGCGTCGACCTGATCGTGGGTCAGCAGTCCGGCGGCCAGCAGGTCGCCGCTGTTGCGGGCCACCCACTCGACGGTGAACAGCCGTTCCAGCTCCGCCAGCCGCTCCCGGGCGGCACCTTCGGGGAGCGCGGCACGGGCTTCGGCGTACGCCGCGGCGGCTTCCCGGTACGCGCGCGCCTCGACCGCGCGCAGGGCGGGACCGGCGGCCGCGTTCCACCGCCCGAGCCGGTCGGCGCCGGTGGCCCGCAGCATGCGCCGTTCGGCCCGGCCGTACCAGATGTCCTCCACCGCGGCACACAGCGCACCGAGGAAGCGCGGGTCGGCCAGGTCGCCGGGGCCGGACGGGGCGGCCGGGCCGGGACCGGGCCGGACGGCCGGCGGCTCCTCGGCAGCGGCGCCTGCCAGGAGCATGTCGGCCGCGACCTTGGCGTACAGGGCGATGTTGTCGCCCTCCGCCGTGATGGCGCCCTCCACGCCCGTGACGAGTTCCGTCATGCCGTTGTTCTCCAGCAGCGCCTGGGCGCCGCACCGTTCGCGGCACTGGACGATGACGGCACGGGCCTGCCAGGTGATCCATCCCTTGGCGACCGCGACCAGCCGCTCCGCCTCGTCCCTGCCCTCCTCGTCGCAGCCTTCCCACCGGTCGAGCACCCGGCGGTGGAGCAGGCTCATGGCGAAGACCGTCGCCATGGCGGAGGCGAGGGGCCCGTGGTGGGTGCGGTGGGCGTCGACCGGCACGGGGCCCGTGCCCCGGGACCCGGAGATCACCCGGTGACCGCCGTAGCGGACGGCGACGGCGAGGGTCGCGCGGGCCGTGCCCGCAGCACAGGCGCTCATGGAGATCCTGCCGGAGGTGACCCGGCCGATGGAGGTCAGGAAGCGGCTCCGGAGCCCGGCCGGGGGGCTGGTGAACCTCTCCGCGCCGCCGTCCTCGTCACGCGTTCCCAGCAGCGCGTCCCGGCCCACGAACAGCTGGTCGAAGGAGGTGAGGCAGTGGTCCACGGGACTGCCCATCCGGGCGGGCAGCCGGCGGACCCGTACGCCGGGCAGCGCCTGTGTGTCGTCGGTGAGCGGGACCAGGAAGAGGCGGATCCCGTGGTCGGTGCCGTCGACCGTCAGCCGCGCGGCGACCAGTCCGGACTTGGGCCCGCCCGCCGGGCTGGTGTTGGGCATGAACTTCTGCGCCCCCGCGTGCGGGGTGTGCAGGACGAAGCCGTCCCGGGCCCGGTCGTACGTCGCGGTGGTCTCCATGGCCGCGGCGTCGTTGCCGTGCGCCACCTCCGTGCAGAGGAAGGTCCCGATGCGGCGCATGGCCAGGTAGTCCGACAGGTCGCGGCGGACCGCGTCGTGGTCGAGGAGGCTGCCGAGGAAGAGGTTGTAGTGGATGCCCGCGACGGTGGTGAGTGCGGGGTCCACCGCCCCGAGCCATTCGTGCAGGGCGGCCAGGGCGCGGGGGTCGGCGGCGAGACGCGCGCCGCTGTCGATCGACCGGTTGAGGATCCGCAGTCGTTCATAGGCGAGATCCAGCCTCTCCTCGGGGGTGCCACCGGCGGGGCGGCGGAACGGTTCTGTGCTGATCAGCCGCTGCCAGAACCCGTGTTCGGAGACGAATTCCGGCCCGAGGAGGACACCGGTCAGCAGTTCGACGGTGGACGGTGGGGCGGTGTCGGTAAGGGTCACGGTCATATAGAACTGAACGACCGGACACGGACGAGGACACCCTCACCGTTCCGGGACGGGCGCGCTGGTCAGCGCCTCGGCGAGCTCCTTCTCGTCGGGGGGCAGGGCACCGGCCCGGCCGACCGTCACACCGGACGACGCCACCGCCTGGCGCAGCACCTCCCCGGCCGTGCCGGCGTCGAGGCAGCGCAGCCGCGCACGGCCCTGAGCGCCGAGCAGTCCGTACGAGGCCAGGGCGTGGAGCGCGCCCGACATGAACGCGTCCCCCGCCCCCACGGTGTCCACCACCGGAACGTCGGACGCACCGGCGCTCACCGCAGCGCCGGGGCGGAACGCCGTCGCCCCACCCGCTCCGCGCGTGACGAACACGGCCGCCGGACCGGCGCGCAGCCATCGCTCCGCCGCCTTCTCCGGGGCCTCGTCCGGATACAGCCAGCGCAGGTCCTCGTCGCTGGCCTTGACGATGTCGCTGAGCGCCACGCACCGCTCGGCCCGGCGGACGGCCTCGGTGTGGTCCCCCATCAGGTCGGGCCGCACGTTGGGGTCGTAGCTGACGGTCGCGGCCGGGCGGAGCGCTTCGACGGTCTCCAGTACGGTGCCCGCCCCCGGCTCCACGGCCGTGGCGATGGAACCCGTGTGGACGTGCTGGTACGGGCCTCCGGTCGCAGCGGGGGCCAGCGTCCAGGTGATGTCGAACGTGTACGTGGCTCCGCCGGCGTCGTCGAGGGTGACCGCGGCGGCCGGGGTGGGCGCTCCCGCGCCGTCGGTGCGCACCCTGACGCCGGCCGAGGCGAGGTGGTCCCTGATCAGCCGTCCGTTCGCGTCCGGGCCCAGCTGGGTGAGCAGGGTGGTGTCGTGTCCCAGCCGTGCCAGGCCGTAGGCGACGTTCGCGGGGCTCCCCCCGGGGTGGATCCGGTCGGCCGCGCCGGGGAGGCGGACGATGTCGGCCACGCATTCGCCGATGACCAGCAGGGCGAGTTCGTCGAGCATGGGGTGGGTCTCCTGGGAACGCCGGTGACAGTGTCCGGCGGCTCACGCCGCCATGGCACACACTGCCGCCGATTCTGCCCGGTGCACAGGGGGCGTGGGGACGGGTCCCCGGAAGACCTCGCGTACCGCCCGCCGTCAGGAGGCGCCCTTGTCCCCTTCCTCCCCGTACCTCCGCTCGAACTTGGCGACCTGCCCCTCGGTGTCGACCACCCGCGCCTTACCGGTGAAGAACGGGTGGCTCTCGGCGGAGATCTCCACGTCGATGACGGGGTAGCTGTTGCCGTCGTCCCAGTCGATGGTCTGCTCACTGGACGCGGTGGACCGGGTCAGGAAGGCGTAGCCGGCGGAACGGTCGCGGAAGACCACGGGACGGTACGACGGGTGCTTGTCCTTCTGCATGACTGCTCCTGGAGGTACGGGGATCTCACGTCCCGGCTTCGGGCCAGCCTCCCGAACGCCGGGGGCCGCCGCGATCCGGCACGTCCGTACGGAGCAGTGGTCACCCGGGCGCCTCGCTGCCGTGCCCGGTGGCCCGCGTGACCACCGGAGCGGACGGGCCGACCGCCGCCGCGGGGCCGGGGGCCGGAGCGGTGCGGCGGGTCCACAGGGCCGCTCCCGCGAGCAGCGCCGCCGCGCCGAGCAGCCAGGGCAGGGGGCCGGCGGGCAGCGCGCCGATGAGCAGTCCGCCGGTCGCCGCGACGAGTTGCAGGGCGAGCGACTGCACGGACAGCGCGGTCGCGCGGCCCGCCGGCTCGACGCGGCGGTGCAGCAGGTCGTTCTCGCTGGGGCCCGCGGCGCCGAGCCCCAGGTACACCAGGCCGTAGCCGGTGGCCGCCGCCATGAGGGCGAACGCGCCGGTGGAGAACACGGTGACGGCGAGGAGCAGGAGGCCGGTGCCGCCGGCCGCGAGGCCGGCCAGGACGGCGCGCTCGCTGCCCCCCGCGAGCCGGGCGAGGAGCGGCGCCGCGTGGCTGCCGAGCGCCGAGCAGACGAAGCCGGCGGTGGCCAGTCCCGCGAACAGCACAGCGCCGGACTCGGGGGTGCCCGCCAGCCCGGCGGCACGTCCGGGGCCGAGCAGTTCGACGGCCGCGAGTGCCGTACCCGCCGCGGCGGCGGTCAGCAGGATGCGGCGGATCAGCGTGTCCCGGGCGCCCAGGCGCACCCCCGTACCGATGGCCGCCGGACCCCCCTCAGGACCCCGCGCAGCGTGGCTGGCGGACGGGGTGGTTCGCGCAGCGCCGTCAGGACGTGGACGACGAAGGCGGTCTCGACGAGGACGCCGAGGAGCACGGGGACGGAGAGCGGAAGGACGAGATCCGAGGTGTACGCGCGCAGCCGGGCGGCCAGGTCGGGGCCGAGGCCCAGCAGCCACGGCAGGGCGCCCCCGGCCAGCGTGCCGAGGGCGAGGGCCGCCGCCCGGGCGGCGCTGCCGCGCGCCAGGCCCGTACGGAGGTCGGCGTCGGGGCCGGAGTGCGCGTGCACGGTGTCGACGTACCAGGCTTCGGCCGGTCCGCTGGAGAGCGCGCGGGCCGCGCCCATGAGCGCCATGCCGAGGGCGAGGACCCACGCGGTCGTCCCGAGCCCGATCAGGAGGAGGGCTCCCACGTCGATGACACCGGCGCCGGCCAGGACGGTGCGTCGGCCGATGACGTCGGAGAGGCCTCCGGTGGGGAGTTCCAGCGCGGCGGCGGTCAGCGAGTGTGCGGCGAGGACCGCGGCGACGGCGGTGAGGCCCAGGCCGCGTTCGGTGAAGAGCAGCACCATGGGCGCCATGGTCAGACCGGCGGGGAGCCAGAAGAGGAAGGACGCGGCCATGAAGCGGCGGCGCGCGGCGCGTTCGCCGAGCGCGCCCGAGGGTGCGGCAGCCCGGGATGGCGTCGTCACCGGCCGTCCTCGTCCGACGCGGCAGGGCCGGTTACCTCGGGGCCGGCGGCGGCAGGGGCACCCGCCACGGCGTCGGGGACGTCCGGGCCGGTCGTGGCAGCGTCGGCCGCAAGGACATCAGGGGTGGCGGCGGGGGCGGGCGGGGTGCCCGGGGCCAGCGGGAGCCCGGCGAGGAGCACCACGACCTGTTCGGCCCGGGGGTCGTCCGCGTCCCGCGCGGTCAGCTCGGCGGCCTTGGCGCGGAACGCCTCCCAGAGCTCGCCGAGGGACTCCGGGGTCAGCCGGGGCATCAGGTCGTCGATGCCGGAGTGCGCCTGCCACTCCTCGCCGAGGCGGCCCTGCGCGATGTCCGCCTCGTGCTGGGCCACGGTGGCCAGCAGATGCTCGGCCTGGCGGCGTCTGCTCAGCTCCAGGGCGGCACGGCCCCCCGGCGTGGCGTGCATCGCCGCGTTGCTCCACGAGGTGACGGAGTGGACGGACTTCCAGCGGCGCTCGCGCCCGTCGCGGTGCTCGGCCTCCGTGACGAAGGCGTACTTGGCGAGCACTCGCAGGTGGTAGCTGGTGGAGGCCGACGACTCCCCCGTCCTGACGGCCAGTTCGCTCGCGGTGGCCGGGCCGTGCTGCCGCAGCAGTCCGAGCAGCGTCAGCCGCAGCGGGTGGGTGAGGGCCTTCAGGGCCGCCGAGTCCCGCTCGGGGTCGAGTACGCGAGATGACGGGTCGCTGTCCATGACGGCAGCCTAGAGCGGTCACGACTTTCCCAAAAGTATTTTTGCAAAAATTATTCTGGCAACTCGGCGTGCGGAAGCCTGCCGCACGGGACCCCTCGCGTCAGACCCGCCCCAGCCCCTCCAGCGCTTCCGCCACGAGGTCGAGAAAGCGGGACCGCGCCCGTGGGCTGCACAGCGGCTCCGGATTCCACGGCACGGACCCCGCCCGCCGTACGGCTTCCCGCCACTCCGGGGCTACGGCCTCCCCGAGCGGAGTCGCGTTCGACCGGATGTCCGTCAGGACCACATCGGGACGCAGCGCGGCGACTTCCGCCCAGCCGAGGGTGCACCAGTTGACCCCGGCGCCCTCCCCCGGGCTCACGAGGGGGACCCCGAGTTCGGCCAGCACCCTCAGCTCCGGCCACATGGCGGGGCGGGCGACGTGCGCCTGATCCCGGCCGGCCGGCGACAGGGCCACCACCCGGAGGCCGTGCGGAAGGGCGCCCGCGACGCCGCGGAGCCGCTCCCGGGCGGCGTCCAGGCGGAGCGCCGGGTCCTCGGCGGGCTCGGCCCCGAGCGAGCGCGCCAGCTCGGTGAAGCGTGCGGCGGTGCGGTCCAGGGTGCGCGCCTGGCCCACGTCGATCACGACGACCGGGACGCGCTTCTCCAGGTGCCCGGCGGTGTCCGGATCCAGCCCGTAGATCTGCCCGTGGCCGTAGCTGACGGCCACGACCAGGTCCGGCGCGCCGCGTAAGAGGGTGTCCAGGTCCAGGTCGCCGCCCGCACCCCGGTAGTCGACGGAGTCGAGCGGGAGGGTGCCGGTCTTCGCCGGGTCGGGAGCCGCCCCGTCATGACCGGAGCCGAAGATCCCCTCCGGCTGTATCCCGAGATCCCACAGAGTGGCTCCCGCCTGGACGTACGCGAGCACCCTGGACGGACGGCGGTCCGCCGTCGTCAGGTGCCCACGGTCGTCCGTGAACGTCCACGCGCCCTGCTCCGCCATGTCCCCTCATCCCTCCGCGCCCGGTGTCCGGACCCTCTCCCGGTCTTCGCATCCGACTACCTGCCCAGCCGGTCGCTCCCGCACCCCTCGGTGGAACGTCCCAGATAGGTGAGCGGCCCGGGGTCGCGCACTTCGAGTTCGCCGAAGCCGAGCCGGTCGTAGAAGGCCCTGGCCGGAGTGTTCGCCGTCAGCATGGACAGGTGGACGGCCGGGACGCCCCCCGCCCGCAGCGCTTCCAGGAACCGCCACATCAGCTCCCTGCCGTACCCCTTGCGCTGCCACGCGGGCAGCAGGTCGATGTGCAGATGGGCGGGGTACGCGTCGAGTTCGGGGAGGACCATGCGCTCGGGGCGGTACAGGAGGGCGGTCATCTCGTCGGCGAGGGTGCGTGGCGGACCGGCCGGCGCGGGGAAACGGTCCGTCACCAGCGGGAGCCAGACCGCGCGGAAGTCCCGCGCGAACCGTTCCGTGTCCGCGGTGCCCAGCACGTAGCCGACCGCGCGCCCCGACCCGTCGTCGAGGACGAAGGTGAGCTCGGGTTCGAGGTGCGCGTAGGGCGCGGCGAACAGGGCGGGCATCAGCCAGGGATCGGGGTACAGGCGCCGGGAGTCGCCGCCGTTGTCGGCCGTGCGGACGCAGATGTCCGCCAGGGCCTCCTGGTCGGCCGGCCGGTAGGGACGGATGTGCGGGGCGTCGGTCGTCATCGTCCCATCCTGCATGCATGGGAGCGCTCCCACAAGGGTGGTACGGGCGGTCGGGCACGGTCCCCCACGGCCGCTCGGGCCTTACCGGGTCAGTCCCGGCCCGGCTCCTCGTGCCCCTCCACAGCCGTCTCCGTACGGGCGAGTTCGACGTTGAACTGGGCGCCCGCCAGGAGCGCCAGGTTCGCGAACCAGACCCAGATCAGGAACACCACCAGGCCGGCCAGCGAGCCGTACAGCCGGCCGTAGCTGCCGATGTGGGTGGCGTACAGGGTGAAGCCGGCCGAGGCGAACAGCCAGAGGAACGTCGCGAGCACTCCTCCGGGGAGCCCGCGCCGCACGCCCCGGGCGGAGGCCGGACCGGTACGGAAGAGGACCAGGATCAGGCAGGCCACCAGGCACAGCAGTACGGGCCACTTGAGACCGGTCCACAGGGCGTCCCCGGCGTGCGCGAGGCCCACGCGGCGGCCGAGCCACCGGGCCAGGGGCCCGCTGAGCACGAGGGCGAACGCGCTCGTCATCAGCAGGACGAGCAGCCCGACGGCGGAGGCCACGATGAGGTGGGCCTTGCGCAGGGCGGGACGGGTGTCCTTCACGTGGTGCATCGCGTGCAGGGCACGGCGGAAGACCGCGAGATAGCTGCAGGCGGACCATACGGCGCTGACGCTGCCGGTGGCGATGAGGAGCCGGACGGCGGTCCGCTCGTGGGTGGCCTCCTCCAGAGGGCGGCGCAGCGCGGCCCCCGACTCGGCGGGCGCGTAGGCGGTGATGTCCGCGATCAGGGCCGTGGTGGCCTCGGGGTCGGACAGGCCGATGACGGTGACGGTGACCAGGAGGGCGGGGAGCAGCGCGAGGATGGCGTAGTAGGTGAGGGCCGCCGCCCAGTCGGAGATGTCGTCGTTCCACAGGGAGACGGGGGTGCGGCGCAGCGCCGTCCGCCAGCGCGCAGTCCTCCCGGTGGCGGCCGCGGGCGGGGTTCGTTCCGTCGCGGGGGCGGTCCTGCTGGGCACGCTGTCTCTCCGGAGGCCGTAGGAAGGGTCGGCGGCCCGGATGGTGTCGCCGGACGGTCCGGCGGCCGGGCTGCCCCCTTTCTCTCATGCCTCGCCCCGGCGGGTGTACTCCCGGTGCGCTCAGTCGTTCACCGCGGTCAGCAGCACGACGGCGTCCGACAGGGCCAGCACGCCGTGCCGTTCCTGCGGGGTGGCCCGGAGCCCGCCCTCCGTCATGTCGATGTCGCCGGAGGCGGCGGTGATCCGGACCGAGCCCCGCAGCACCTGGAGCGAGGCGGCGGGCGGCGCGTTGTGCTCGTCGAGGGCCGAACCCTCGGTGAGCGCGATCACCGTCTGGCGCAGCGGCTCCTGGCGCAGCAGGAGGTGGGCGCTGCGGCCGTGGGCGTCGGCGCGGGCCGCGGTCAGGTGCTCGTCGGCGAGGGCGTTGAGATCATTCATAGGACCACTGTGCCGCAGCCTCCCCTCCCCCGCTATCCACTGCGGTGGGCGGCCCCCGGACGGTGTCAGCGGGGTCCGCGCGTCGCGGACCCCGCTCCCGGGGAGCCGGCCTGAGGTTCAGAGACCGCCGGTGTAGAGCAGCCGGTCGGGCGAGCCGGTGCCCAGGCCTGTCAGAACGTCCGGGGTCGCCTTCGCGGCGAGCCCGTCGGCGACCTGCTGCGGCGTCGCGTCCGGGTTCTGCTCGAGGTAGAGGGCGGCGGCGCCGGCGGCGTGCGGGCTGGCCATGGACGTACCGCTCAGCTTCGTGGAACCGCCGCCGAGCTTGGCGGAGACGATGTCCAGTCCGGGGGCGTACATCCACACACAGGTGCCCCAGTTGCTGAACGCCGTCTGCCGGTCCTGCGTGTCGCCGGCACCGACGGCGACCACACGGCCGGCGCGGGCCGGGGAGACGTCGCAGGCGTCCTGGTTCTCGTTGCCCGCGGCGACGACGGGCAGGGTGCCCTGCTCGGCGAGCGCGTCGAACGCGTCGTCCACGGCCGACGAGGCGGGCCCGCCGAGCGAGGCGTTGACCACGGCAGGCTGGGTGGCGCTCCGGGCGATCCAGTCGAGGCCGGCGATGATCCCGGCCCACGTGCCCGAGCCCTCGCAATCGAGCACCCGCACCGGTACGAGCGCCGCGGAGGGGGCGACGCCGTACGTCCTGCCGGCCACCGTCCCGGCCACGTGCGTGCCGTGGCCGTTGCAGTCCTCACCGTCGCGGCCGTCCCCGATCGCGTCGTACCCGGCACCCACCCGGCCGCCGAACTCGGTGTGCGCGGACTCGATGCCGGTGTCGAGGATGTAGGCGGTCACGCCCTGGCCCGTACCGGCTGCCTCGTAGGCGCCGTCCAGCGGCAGGCTCCGCTGGTCGATGCGGTCCAGCCCCCAACTCCCGGCCGCGACCCGGCTTCCCGCCGCCCCCGCCGCGGGTGCGGCCGGCAGCGGCCTCGCCGACGCCGTCTTCGCCGCGGGCGGCGAGACGGAGGCCTCGCTGTTCTCCTCGACGGCCTGGACGCCCGCCGCGCCGCGCACCTTCTCCAGCTGGGCCGCCGTGAGGGAGGCCGCGAAGCCGCGCAGGACTTTGCTGTACGTGAACAGGGGGGTGACCCCGAGCTGCTCGGCCGTGGCATCCGGCGTCTGACCGGCCGAGAGGGTGACGATGTACTGCCCGGGTACGGCCCGCGCCGACTTCTGTACCGGAACGAGTGTCTCACCGGTGTCGGCCGTGGCCGGGCTGGTGCCGATCAGGGGGGCGATCAGCAGCAGAGCGGCTGGGACCCAGCGGGCGCGCAGGCGCATGCGTTCTCCCTTGAGAGGTGGAGGAGCGGCTCGCGGACCGCGGAGGTCCGCGAGGTGCGAACACCTGAGCTTTCGTCCACCTGTGGGGCGGGCCTGAGCCGCGTCAGCCGGACGGCGTAACGCCGCGTCAGGTGCGGATCCGCCGCTGACCCGAAGCTGACCGGCATTCAGGACACTCCCTGTCCTATCAGTCGCTTAGCGTATGGATTCCCACCCGGTCGAACTGGAGAAGGCGGTGCGGCCATGGCCGTGGAACCGACATCCGGCCGTGCGGACGGAGCGGACCTCGAACCGCTGGCCTTCGCGTGTGCCGATGCCCTGGAGTCGTGGCTGGCGGGCCACCACGCGGTGCGCCCGCACCTCTGGCTGAAGATGGCGAAGAAGGACTCCGGCGTCCAGTCGGTCACGGCGACCGAGGTCATCGACGTCGTCCTCTGCTACGGCTGGATCGACGGGCAGCGCAAGTCGCTCGACGGGACGTACTACCTCCAGCGGATCTCACCGCGCCGCCGGGGAAGCCGGTGGTCACAGGTCAACGTCCGCAGGGTCGAGGCACTGACGGCCGCCGGACGCATGCGGGAGCCCGGCCTGGCCCACGTCCGGGCCGCGCAGACGGACGGGCGGTGGGCGGCCGCGTACCCCTCGCAGAGGGAGGCCACCGTGCCCGGCGACCTCGCCGCCGCGCTGGCCACCGACGCCCGCGCGGCACGTCGCTTCGAGCAGCTCGGCAGGACGGACAGGTATCTCGTCATCGTCGATCTCCTCTGGGCCAGAACGCCGGAAGGGAGGACCGCCCGGCTCGCGCGGACAATGGCGAAGCTGACGGCGGAGGACGAGCCGGGCTGAGCCGCGTACCCGTTCCGGGTGCACCCGGAGCGCCGGGGCTCGGTCGGCAGGGTCGACGTGCGCCCGCTGTCCCCCACGCTCCGCGAGCGGACGCTCCACCCCGGAAGGCCGGGACCTGTCCGAAGTGGCGCGGGCGGGCCGGAGGCACCGGTCACCGCGCCGCGCCCGGCGTCAGATGCGGGAAGCGCAGTTCGGTACGGCTGCGGGCGGTGTCGCCGGGGCGCAGTACGGCGGTGGGGAACTCGGGCCGGTTGGGTGAGTCCGGCAGGTGCTGGGTCTCCAGGCAGATCGCGCCGTGGCGTTCGTGGCGGCGGCCGGTGGCGTCGGTGAACTCCCCGTCGAGCTGGTTGGCGGTGTAGACCTGGATGCCGGGCTCAGTGGTCCATATCTCCAGGACGCGGCGGGCGTCCGGGGCGGAGAGGCGGGCCGCGCGGCGCAGGCCGCCGTCGCGGGCGCGCAGCACCCAGCAGTGGTCGAAACCGCCCGCGGCGCTCAGCTGTCCGTCGTCGTGGCCGAGCCGTTCGGCGAGGACGCGGGGCACGGTGAGGTCGAAGGGGGTGCCCCGGACCTCGGCCGGAGGGCCCTGGGGAATGGCGTCGGCGTCCACCGGCAGGTAGGTGTCGGCGTCGACCTCGAGGCGGTGGCCGAGCACGTCGTCCTGGCCGGCCAGGTCGAAGTAGGCGTGGTTGGTGAGGCTGACGACGGTGGGGCGGTCGGTGACCGCCGCGTAGTCGACGGCCAGGGTGCCGGCCGTGTCGAGGGTGTACGTGACCGTGGCGTCGAGCGTTCCGGGAAAGCCCATGTCGCCGTCGGGGCTGCGCAGGGTGAGCCGCAGGGACGCGGTGTCGCCGGTGGTGTCCGCGCTCGCGTCCCACACCTTGGTGTGGAAGCCCTCCGGGCCGCCGTGCAGGGCGTGGCCCCGGTCGTTGGCGGGGATGTGGTGGGTCGTGCCGTCCAGGGTGAAGCGGCCGTGCGCGATGCGGTTGGCGTACCGGCCGACGACGGCGCCGAAGTACGGGTGCCCGGCCGTGTAGTCGTCGATGGCCGCCAGCGAACGGACGACCGAGGCGGTGGCGCCCGTGGTGTCCGGCACGGTGAGGCTGTGCAGGGAGGCGCCGTAGGTCAGTATCCCGGCCGTGACCCCCCTCCCGCAGTCGAGGGTCCACAGGTGGGTGGGGGTGCCGTGGGCGGAGCCGAACAGGGTGCTGTGCACGGTGGGGCGCGGCATCAGAGGTCCTCGGGGAGAGCGGCGGCGGCCCCGGGTGCGGTGGACTCCCGCACGACGAGGCGGTAGCCGGGGCGTGGCCGGCGTGGTTCGGCCGGCGGTGCGCCGGAGAGCCGCTCGACGAGACTGTCGACGGCCAGGCGGGCGATGGCTTCCTTGTCCGGGGCGATGGTGGTGAGCGTGGTCGTGCCGTAACTGCTCTCCTCGATGTCGTCGAAGCCGACGACGGCGATGTCGTCCGGAATGCGCAGCCCCCGTGCCGTGATGGTCCGCATGGCACCGATGGCGATCAGGTCGTTGTAGGCGAACACGGCGTCGGGCCGTTCCCCCCGGTCCAGGAGGGCCGCCATGCCGGCGGAACCGTCCTCGCGGCCGTAGCCGTCGGTGACCACGACGAGGTTCTCGTCCGGGGTGATCCCGGCGGCGGCCAGCTCCTCGCGCCAGCCCCGCAGGCGCAGGTGGGCGGGCTGGCGTTCGCGGCCGGTGCGCGAGCCGAGGAAGGCGATCCTGCGGTGGCCCAGGCCGACGAGGTGGCGCACGGCGTCGCGGGCCGCTGCCACGTTGTCGATGGCGATGTGGTCGTACGGTGCCTCGTACTCGCGCTCCCCGAGCAGGACCAGCGGCGCCGTCTCGGTGCGCGCCATGAGGTCTTCGGTCTCCAGGTGGATGGGGCTGAGGATGAGACCGTCGATGACGTGGGACCGGAATCCCTGGCTGACCAGGAGTTCCTTCTCCCGCAGCCCCGCGGTGTGGTCGACCAGGACGGTGTAGTCGTGGCGGGCGGCCGCGTCGACGACCGCTCCCGCGAGCTCGGCGAAGTACGGGTTGCCGAACTCGGGGACCGCAAGGGCGATGATGCCGGTGCGGCCCTTGCGCAGGTGACGTGCGGTGAGGTTCGGCCGGTAGCCGAGCTCGTCGATCGCCTGCTGCACCTTCGCGCGCATCGCGGGTGTGACGTGCTGATAGTTGTTCACCACGTTCGACACGGTCTTGATGGACACGCCCGCCCGTTGCGCAACGTCCTTGAGGCTGACGCCCACGGCACTCCTCGGCTCGACTCGGCTCTTCGGATCGGTGGCTTCCGCTCGTCCGCGGCTGGTCCGCGGTCAGGTGCTTCTGCGACTGCGCGCCAGATATCGCTGGGCCACCACGACAACGATAAGGAAACCCCCGCTGACCACCGACTGGTACGAGGAGTTGAGCGAGCCGATCTGGTTGATCAGGTTCTGGATGACGGCGAGCAGCAGGACGCCCCAGAGCGTGCCGCTGATCGAGCCCGCGCCGCCCACGAGCAGCGTGCCGCCGATGACGACGGCGGAGATCGCGTCGAGTTCCATGCCGACGCCGACGATGGTGACGCCGGAGGACAGCCTGGCCGCGTTCAGCGCGCCGGCGAGTCCGGCCAGCAGACCGCTGAGCGTGTAGACGAGGATCTTGGTCCGCGCGACGGGGAGGCCCATCAGGGTGGCGGCGTCACTGCTGCCGCCGACGGCGAACAGCGTCTGCCCGAACGAGGTGCGCTGCAGGACGAGTCCGCCGGCGCCGAAGAGGACCAGGGCGATCAGGATCGGGTGGCCGAATCCCCAGACGGCGCCCTGGCCGAGGTCACCGAAGGCGGAGTCCTTGGGCACCAGGTAGGTGGTGGCCCCCTCGTCGGTGATGGCGAGCAGGACGCCCCGGGCGCCCAGCAGGGTGGCGAGGGTGACGATGAAGGGGGCCAGGTTCCCCCGGGCTATGAGGAACCCGTTGAGCAGGCCGATCGCGCCGCACGCCACGAGGGGCAGCAGCAGGGCGGCGACGAATCCGTACTGCGAGGCCCAGGCGGCGAGGACTCCGCCCAGGGCGAAGACCGATCCCACGGACAGGTCGATGCCCCCGGTGATGATGACCAGCGTCATACCGAGCGCGACGACGGCGAGGAAGGAGGCCTGGATGGTCACGCCGCGGGCGTTGTCCAGGGAGGCGAAGGTCGGGTAGATGAAGGAGGCGGCGATCACCACGGTGAGCAGGACCGCGAGGACGCCCTGCCGCTGGAGGAGTTCGGCGGCGCGCCGTCCGCCTGTCGGCCGGGCGCCCGGCTCGGGGCGGGGCGCGGCCGGCTTCCGCGGCCCCGGGGCGGGGGCCGTGGCGGTGGGTGCGGGGGTGGTTTCGTTCATCGGGACCGACGCTCCCGGGCGACGTAGACGGCGGCGATGATGATGGCCGCCTGGGCGATCTGTGCGGTGGAGTCGGGCAGGTCGTGCTTGACGAGTGTGGCGCGCAGGAGCTGCATCAGCAGGGCACCGGCCACGGTGCCCAGCACCCGGACGGAACCGCCGTTCAGAGGCGTGCCGCCGACGACGACGGCCGTGATGGCGGAGAGTTCCATGAGGGTGCCCAGCGAGGACGGGTCGCTCGCGGTGAGCCGGGCCGTGGCGAGGATGCCGGCGAGGGCGGCGAGGACCCCGCAGAGCACGTACACGCCGATGAGGACCCGCTTGACGGGCAGGCCGGCGAGAGCGGCGGCGGAGCGGTTGCCGCCGACGGCGACGATCTGGCGGCCGAAGGTGGTGCGCCGGACCAGGAAGGCCACGGCGACGGCGAGGACCCCGGCGATCAGGACGACCGGCGGGACGCCGAGGAAGGAGCCGGATCCCAGCGACAGCAGGTCGGGGTTGACGATCTGCTTGAGCTGGCCGTCGGCCATGACGAGGGCCAGTCCGCGGCCGCCGACGAAGAGGGCGAGCGTGGCCACGATGGGCTGCAGGCCTACGAGGGAGACCAGGCTGCCGTTGACGGCGCCGACGACCGCGCCCGCCAGGAGCGAGACGACGAGCGCGGGCACGAGCCCGTATCCGAGGTAGAGCGGCAGGAAGGCGGCGGCGAGCGCCATGGTCGAGCCGACGGACAGGTCGACGCCCTCGGTGCCGATGACCAGGGCCATGCCCAGGGCGACGATGACGATGGGGGCGACCTGGACGAGCTGGGTGCGGAAGTTGTCGGCGGTCATGAAGTGGTCGGTGAACACCGCGTTGAAGAGCAGCACCACCGCCACGGCGACGTACACGCCGTACTCCTGGTACCAGGCGGGGTCCCGCAGCCGGGCCAGGTAGGGGGCGGGCCGGTCGGGCCGTGCGGACTTCGGGGGCGCCGGGGCGGCGGTCGGGGTCATCGGTGGTCCTCCTCGGTGGCCGGGGCCTTGTCCCCCGAGGCCGGTGCGTGGTCGGCGAGCACGTCGAGCAGCCGGTCCTCGGCCACGTCGTCGCCCGCCAGTTCGCCGGCGACGGCTCCGCCGCGCAGGACGACGATCCGGTCGGCGCCCTCGATGAGCTCCTCGATGTCGGAGGAGATGAGCAGGACGGCCAGGCCCTCGCGGGCGAGGTCGTCGATGAGGCTCTGGACCTCGGCCTTGGCTCCGACGTCGATACCGCGGGTGGGTTCGTCGAGCAGCAGGACCTTGGGTTCCAGGCAGAGCCAGCGCGCCAGGAGGACCTTCTGCTGGTTGCCGCCGGAGAGTTCGCCCACCTTCTGCTCGGGGCTCGACGCCTTGATCCTCAGGCGTTTCATGAAGATGTCGACGATCCGGTCCTGTCTGGCGCGGGAGACGACACCGGCCCGGGAGAGGCGCGGCATGGCGGCCAGCACGATGTTCTCGCGGACCGAGAGGCCCGGCACGATGCCCTCGGCCTTGCGGTCCTCGGGCAGCAGGCTGATCCCGGCCCGGATGGCGGCGGCCGGGGTGAGCCGCTTCAACGGGACGCCGTCCACGGTGACTTCACCTGAGTCCAGCGGTAGGGCGCCGGAGAGGGCCTTCGCCGTCTCGCTGCGGCCCGAGCCGAGGAGGCCGCCGAGGCCGAGCACCTCGCCCCCGTACAGCGACAGGGATATGTCGTGGAGCTGGAGGCGGCTGTTCAGGCTTGTGGCGGTCAGTACCGGGGTACGGGCGGCCTCGTGGCCCCCGGCGGCGAAGTTGGTCACCCCGGCGCGGCGGACCTCGGCCAGGTCGCGGCCGAGCATCATCGACACGAGCTGCATCCGGTCGAGGCCGGCGAGGTCGCCGGTGTGGATGTGGCGGCCGTCGCGCAGCACGGTGACGCGGTCGCAGATCCGGTAGAGCTCGTCCATGCGGTGACTGACGTAGAGCACGGCGATGCCCTGGCCGCGCAGTTCCCCGATGACGCGGAAGAGGGTCTCCACCTCCCGCGGTTCGAGCGAGGAGGTGGGTTCGTCCATGATGACGACCTGGGCGTTGACCGAGACGGCCCGGGCCAGGGCGACCATCTGCTGGGTGCCGATGCCCAGGGTGTGCAGCGGGCGGCGGGGGTCCACCCGCACGCCGAACCCGTCGAGCAGGCCGCTCGTCTCGCGGTGCATGCGCGGGAAGTCGATGAGGCCGAAGCGGTTGCGC
This sequence comes from Streptomyces sp. NPDC020780, assembly GCF_044334475.1. Taxonomy (NCBI): domain Bacteria; kingdom Bacillati; phylum Actinomycetota; class Actinomycetes; order Kitasatosporales; family Streptomycetaceae; genus Streptomyces; species Streptomyces sp. NPDC020780. Next base: position 193,848 of record NZ_JBIRTB010000003.1, read on the forward strand.
GGTTCACGGCCCAGGAAGATGTTGCGCGCCACGCTCATCAGCGGGACGAGGTTGACCTCCTGGTAGATCGTGGAGATGCCGGCCTGCTGGGCCTCGAACGGCCTCGCGAATCCGACCGGTTGGCCCGCGAGCCGCAGTTCGCCGCCGTCGGGCCGGTACACGCCGGTCAGCACCTTGATGAGCGTGGACTTGCCCGCGCCGTTCTCACCCACCAGCGCGTGGGTCTCCCCGGCGCGCAGGGAGAAGGAGACGTCGTCGAGGGCGACGACCCCGGGGAACCGTTTGCTCACCGAGCGGGCTTCGAGCACGGCGGGGGCGGTGGGCGCTGCCCGCTCCGGTGCCTGAGGTACTGCTTCGGGTGGTGCCATGGGTCCTGGCCTTCCGCTGTTCCAAGGGTGTGGGCCGGGGGGCCGCCGTGGCGTGGTCTGCGCCGCGGCGGCCGGGGCCTTCGGTGACCGGAGGGGGTCAGTACGCCCCGCCGAGCGACTCCTTGGCGTTGGTGTCGTCGTAAGCGCGGTCGGTGATGATGACGTTCTCGGGGATCTCCTCGCCGCCGTAGAACTTCTGGGCGGTCGCGAAGGCGAGCGGGCCGAAGCGCGGGTTCGACTCGATGACGGCGTTGTACTCGCCGTTGACCAGGGCCTGGACGGCGTTGCGGGTACCGTCGACCGAGACGATCTTGACGTCCTTGCCGGGTTTCTTGCCGGCGGCCTTCAGCGCGGTCACCGCACCGAGGCCCATCTCGTCGTTCTCCGCGTAGACGGCGGTGATGTCCGGCTTGGACTGGATGAGCTGCTCCATGACCTGCTGGCCCTTGTCACGGGCGAACTCGCCGGTCTGCTGGGCGACGATCTCGATGCCGGGGGCCTCGGCCTTGATCCGGTCGACGAAGCCCTTGGTGCGGTCGGTGGTCACGTTGTTGCCGGAGGCGCCGAGAAGGATGGCGACCTTGCCCTTGCCACCGGTGGCCTTGATCATCGCGTCGGCGGCGCGCTTGCCCTGCTCGACGAAGTCGGAGCCGAGGAAGGCCACGTAGTCCTTGCATGCCGTGGAGTTGACCTTGCGGTCGATGGTGAGGACGGGCACCTTCTTCGCCGCCGCGGCCTTGAGCGCCGGCTCGAGCCCGTCGGAGTTGAGCGGCGCGATGATGAGGAACTGCGCGCCCTGGGAGAGCATGTCCTGCACGTCGCTGATCTGCTTGGACAGCTGCGACTGCGCGTTGGTGGTGAGCAGCTTCCTGACGCCGATCTTCTTCGCCTCGTCCTTGATGGACTGCGTCTCGGCGATCCGGAACGGGTTGGCCTCCTTCTCCGACTGGGAGAAGCCGACCACCGCGTTCTTCAGGTCGAGCTTCGGCGCTCCGTAGGTCTGGAGCGAACAGCCGGGGCCTGAACCGGTCTCGGGGGTCTCGGCCGCCTGGGCGCCCTGGCTGCTGTCGCCACCCGCGCTGTCCGTGGTCTCCGACTTCGAGCAGCCGGCGGCGGCCAGCGTGGCGGTTGCGGCGAGCAGGCAGGCCGCGGCGAGGGTACGGGATCGACGCTGGGTCATCATGCGCGGGACGCTCCTTGGCGGGATGACGGCGCGCCGTTCGGCGCGCGGTCGGGCATGGCTGGACGATCATCGGCCGCTCAGCGGCAGATGGCACTGCAATCCTCACGACCCCCCTCCGAGCTGGGAGAACGGTGGTCATGAGAGCCTGTGCGGCCTCTCGGCGGCTCGGTTTACAACGTTATATAGGCGGGGTGACGCGGGCGGCAAGAGAGTTGTCGCCGTGTTTCCGAAACGTGTCGCCCCGGCACGCGCCCCGCGGGGCGTCCACCGGCACGGCACGGGCAGGAGCCCGCACCACCGAAGCTCGCCGCCCGGAGCCGTGCGGGCCGATCGGAACGGGGGCCGGGAGGCGGTACGACCCGGTACGCAGGGACGCGAACGACGGTTCCACGCTCTTCAGGGCGGCCGCCACCCGGTGCGCCTCACCGGAGCGGCGGGATGGGGCTGACCGGCGCCGGTGTGCCCGGCGGCCGTCCGCGCCACATCGTCCCGGCACCCCGGAAGCACGGCCGGCCACCGCGGCGGCGGGCACGCGTGGGACACCGTGCCCCTTCACCCGGGACACGGCGTGGGCGGTGGATACCCCTGCGCGCCGTGAGGTGAACGCCGGGCGGGCCCGGCCGTTCGCCGGACCCCGGCTCCGTCAGGCATCGCCCATGACCAGTCCCTCGATCGTGTGCTTCTGCACGAGGGGCGTGAGCTCCTCCACGACCGGACAGGCCAGATGCGCCCGTACCCGGCCGGGCAGCGCGGCCCAGTACGCACGGGTCACCGCCATGTCGTGCTGGGCGTCGTTTCCCGCCCCCGGGGCGTCGACGCCCAGCACCAGGACCGGCCGGGAGTCGGGCGAGTGGTTGGCCGTGCCCCGGTGGATCGTCAGAGCGGAGCGGGCCGAGATGTCACCCCGCTGCGGGTACGTGCGCCGGGCCAGTGCGGCGTAGCGGGGGTAGTCCTCGCGGCGGGGGAACATCGCGTGACCGAAACGGGTGTCGTCGTCCCACTGGGTGCCGGGCGCGATCTCGAACGGCCCCATGTCCTCGCGGGTGTCGACGGCGGTGACGTTGAACGCGAGCGAGGTGAGCCTGCGTGCACGGCGGGTGGCGTCGGGCATGGGGAAGTCCCGGTGCCAGGGCTGGTTGACGGCCCCGGCCAGCGGCACGTCGAACCCGAGCTCGACGATGCGGTAGTCGGGCCCCAGGACGGCCTCGCAGACCCCGCGCACCCAGGGGTGGTCCACCAGGTCCACGAAACCCCGGAGCTGCTCGGGGTGGATCTCGACGTAGTACCGGTGGGGCCCCCGGCCGACCGCTCCGCCCTCGCGGCCGCGCGCCTCGGCGAAGGCGGCTTCGATGTCCTCGCGCATCCGGTCGGCCCAGTGCGGTGCGAACGCTCCCCGGCACGCGGTGATGCCGGCGTCGTAGAGGTCCCGCACCGCTGCCTCGCGGTCGGCCGGAGGAAGGGGGGCGGTCGCCGGGTCGTGCATGTCTGGGGTCCTTTTCGTGGGAGGCGGAGAGACGGGGCGCGGCTCGGCCCCGCATCGGGCGCTCCGGCCGGCCCCGTCCCGGACGGGCCCGCGCTCCCGGCAGCGCGGTGATCGCGCGCGCTGCCGGGAACGGTCCTGGGGAGCAGGGGCCCTACGGCTGCTCGCCGTCGTGGAGGGCGCTCACCTCCTGGTCGGTGAGCGCCTTGTCGTACACGCGCACCTGGTCGACGGAGCCGTTCCAGAAGTCGGTGTTGCCGCCGGACCACTTGGCGCGGCCCACGGAGAGGGCGCCGCTGCTGACGTCGGCGGTCCCGGCCTCGGCGGTGGCCGCGAGCTTCCCGTCGACGTACAGCTTGATCCGGTCGCCGCTGCGCACGCCGACGAGGTGGTACCACCGGCCCAGTTCGGGGGTGACCTCGAGCCTGGCCCGGTGCGCGCCCGGGGTGGAGAAGGCGAACGCGCCCTGCCCGTACTGGAGGTAGAACGGGTTCTCCTGGCGGCGGCCGTCCTGGCTGACGACGGTGGCGTAGTTGCCCGGCAGCGCGTCCAGCGACGCCCAGGCCGAGACGGTGTAGTCACCGGTGGTGTCGATGACCGGGCCGTCGGTCTGCGCGAACTGGCCCTCGCCGTTGAACTTCAGTGCCGAGCCCTTCACCCCCGGCGCCCAGGACGTGCCCTCGGAGAGGGCGAGGTCCTTGTGGTTCGGGCCGCTGTCGGCGGCCTTGGTGCCCTTGTTCTCGTCGAGGGACCAGGCACCACCGCCCTTGAGCGCGTCCCGCTCGCCCGCTGCCGCCCCGGCCGCGATGACCTCCTGGTTGATCTTCCGCACCTTGGCGGGGTCGACCTTGATCTCGCGGCGGTCGTACGTCCAGAGACCGTTGAGCTCGTTCTCCAGGTCGGTCACCTGGGTGTAGATGGAACCGGAGAGCTCAGCCCGGGCCGCGTCGAGGTAGTACGTCCGCGTGTTGTCGACGTACTTGGCGGTCAGCGCGTCCTTGTCGGCGACACCGCTGTAGATCGCGGTGGGGGCACCCGGCCACATGTGTCCGGGCATCCGCAGGGTGAAGCCACCGTGCTCACCGTCGATCGCGGCCCGGTTCCCGTCCGGGAAGGCCGGGTCGGTGTTGTTGTAGTCGTGGTGGTCGATGATGTCGCCCTTGCCGGAATCACCCTTGGAGTTGCAGCAGTTGACACCGCTGTGGGCGTTGACGACCCGTGAGGGGTCGGCGGCCCGGACCTTCTCGGCGATCTTCCCGGTCTCGGTGCGGTCCCACTCGCCCCAGCCCTCGTTGAAGACGATCCAGGCACCGATGGAGGGGTAGTTGTGAAGCTGCTCCATCATCTCGGCGCCCTGGTCCAGGAAGGCCTTCTGGCCCTTCTCGCCGGTGATGTCGCCGGAGACGAAGTCCTGCCAGACCAGCAGCCCGAGCTGGTCGGCGTGGTAGTACCAGCGCGCCGGCTCGACCTTGATGTGCTTGCGTACGGAGTTGAAGCCGAGGTCCTTCTGCGCCTTCAGGTCGAAGACGAGGGCCGCGTCGCTGGGCGCCGTGTTCAGGCCGTCGGGGTAGAAGCCCTGGTCGAGCTGGGCGAGGGAGAAGAACGGCTTTCCGTTGAGCACCAGCTTTTGGTAGCCGCCGACCTGGGCGACCCCGAAGGAGCGCATGCCGAAGTAGCTCTCGACGGTGTCCTTGGAGCGGCCGTCCTTGAGGGTGACCTCCAGGTCGTACAGGTACGGGTCGTCCGGGGTCCACAGGTGCTGTCCGGCGACCGGGAGGCTCAGCTCGCGGTTGGCCGGTCCGCTGACCCTGCCGACGACCTTCCCCTTCTTGTCACGGGCGACGGCGGTGATCCGCGCGGACGCCGAGGCGTCCTCGGAGTTGACCGTCAGGGCGAGCCTGCCCGTGTCGATGTCGGGCGTGGTGGTGAGGGAGTCGACGGCGGCGGGGGCGACCGGCTCCATCCAGACGGTCTGCCAGATACCGGAGGTGGCGGTGTAGAAGATGCCGCTCGGGTGGGCGGACTGCTTGCCCGTGGGCTGGTCGGGCCCGGTGGTGTCGGTGACCGCGACCACGACCTCCTGGGGGCCCCTGCCCGTGAGCGCGTCGGTGATGTCGGCGCTGAAGGCGGTGTAGCCGCCGGTGTGTTCGGCGACCGGCTTGCCGTTGACCCAGACCTGCGCCTCGTAGTCGACGGCGCCGAAGTTGAGCTTCAGGCGGTCCTGACCGCTCCGCTTGCCGACCGACCAGCTCTTGGGCACGGTGATCAGCTTGCGGTAGAACATGTGGTCCTCGTGGCGCTCGATCCCGGAGAGCTGGGATTCGGCGGGGAAGGGCACGGTGATGCGCTCGCCGAGCGGCTTGCCGAAGACCGGCTTCTCCCCGGCGGCGGCTCCGGCGAACTCCCAGGGGCCGTTGAGGTTCTTCCAGTCGTCGCGTACCTGCTGCGGGCGGGGGTATTCGGGCAGCGGGTTCTTCGCGTCCAGCTTCTCGCCCCACGGGGTGAGCAGCCGGTGCGTGGAGTGGTTCCTCGCCCTGCGGCTGATCGCCGGGACGGCCTCGTCGCCTGCCTTCAGCCCGCCCTCGCCGTCGTAGACGAACGTGACCCGCTGGTTCTTCTGGACGGCCGCGCCCAGGGTGACGATGAGCGCGTTGCGGTCGTCCGACGCCCTGGTGACGGACTCCACGGGCATCGGCGTGGTGTCCGCCTCGATCTTGAGGTGGTTCTTCACGTCCTCGATGCCGCTGACCTCGTGGTCGAAGGCCGCCTGCAGCTTCAGGCCGTCCTCGGCGACGTCGAGCCCGATCGGGTAGACCTCGAAGTCGGCGGGCGGGGTGAACGCGGACTCGGGGACGATCTGCTTGGTGAGTTCAGGGCTCGACCAGCGCAGGAACATGTTGGCCCCGCCGGTGTCCTGGAACATCTCCAGCCGGAACGAGTGCTGCTCACCGCCCTTCAGGGCGACCGGGGCGCTGGTCTGCTCCTTGTCCCAGTCCGGCACCCAGTGGTCGATGACGGGTTTGTCGTCGATGAAGAGCCGGAAGCCGTTGTCGCCGATGGCGCTGAAGGTGTAGTCGCCGGTCTCGGGGGCCGCGATCTGCCCCGTCCAGCGGGCGGTGGTGTGCTCGGTCCTCCCGGTCGCCGATTCGAAGGCGCCGGTCAGGCCGGGGAAGTTGATGTCCGGGTCGAGGGCCACGGCGCCGAGCTTCGCGAAGTCGCGGGCGCCCGGGGCGGACATGGCGAAGTACTCGCCCTTGAGTCCGTGCACCTCGGTGGAGGGGGCCTCCGTCGCGAACGCCGACGCGGAGGCGGCGCCCGCGGCGGGGGCCGCGGAGGCGGCCGGCACCAGAACGGCCCCCACGGGGAGCAGCAGTGCCGCCGTACAGGCGAGTGATCTGAGGAGCGTGCGGGGGCGGGCTGGTTGTCGTCTCAAGGCGTCGTCCTCGTCGAAGAAGCCGGGGTGCCCCGCACTGCGGAGCACTGCACATAGTCGAACATTGAGCCACAGCACCGAACACCTGACAACGGTTGTGCACACAGATTTTTCAACGATAGAAAAACGAGACCGTCACCGCCTGCCACGCCGGGCACACCGGAGCCGGTGAGCGGTGCCGCGCCGCCCACCGGGCCCCGGGACACGACCCGTTGGTGTGCTACTGAGGAAGGTCCGCAGGTCGCGTCGCCCAGGACGTGTTCGGCCGGGCGGCGAGCCGGTAGGTGAGCGACCCTCCCCGGGTGACCAGCCGGTCATCCGTCCAGGACCTGCCGCTCGCCCGCCCGTCCACCGTCACCGCGTCGATGTACGGATGTGTGTCATCGGCCTGCGGAGCGCTGATCGTGATGTCCCCGCCCTGCGGCCGGTCCAGCACGGCGGCCGGGAACAGCGGCGTACCGAGCAGCATGGTCGCGCTGCCGGGTGTGCGCGGGTAGAGGCCCAGGGCCGAGAAGACGTACCAGGCCGACATCGTGCCCAGGTCGTCGTTGCCGGGCAGGCCGCGGGGGCCGGTCCCGTACACCGTGTTTACGATCTCGCGTACGGTCTCCTGGGTCTTCCAGGGCTGCCCCAGCGCGTTGTAGAGCCACGGGGCGTGGATGCCCGGCTCGTTGGTCGGGTCGTAGCGCAGGGCGTCTCCGCCCTTGACCGACCAGGAGCCGTCCGCCTTGTGGAAGAAGGAGTCGAGCCGCTTCGCCGCGATGTCCCGTCCTCCCATGGCGTCGGCGAGCCCCTGCACGTCCTGCGGGACCATCCAGGTGTACGTGGCGCTGGTGCCCTGGGCGAAGCCCCGGTCGCTGCCCGGGGCGAACGGGGTCAGCCAGGAGCCGTCGAGGTTGCGGGCCTGGATGTAGCCGGTCGTCCCCGCCCCGTCGCCCGCCTGCGGGTTGAAGACGTTACGCCACCAGCGTCCGCGCTCCTCGAAGGCCGTGGCCTCCTCGTCCTTGCCGAGCAGGCGGGCCCAGCGGCCGAGCGCGTCGTCGGCGACCGCGTCCTCCAGGGTCTCGGCCGCACCGCCCCAGCAGTGGCAGACGTCCTGGGCCGCGTAGTGGGACTCCAGGTACTGCGCCAGGTTGGGCCGCTGCCCGGTGCACTGTCCGGGGCATCCGGCGTCCACGAGCCCGTCCGGGTGGGGCACCGTGGCCTGGCGGGCCAGGGACCGGTAGGCGCCCTCGTAGTCGAAGTTGCGCACGCCCATCGCGTAGAACGTGGCGAGGGTGGCTGCCGAGGGGTCGCCCGTCATCACGTGCGTGGCGCCGTTGACGTGGACCCACCGGTCCCAGACGCCGCCGTTCTGCCGGGCGAAGTTGTACAGCGACTGCGCGAAGTCCCCCGCGATGCGGGGCTTGAGCAGGGCGAGGAGCTGGATCTGGGCCCGGTACTGGTCCCAGCCGGAGAAGTTGCTGTACTGGGCCCTCTGCCCCCGTTCCACGCGGTGCGCCGAGCCGTCCATGCCCGGATAGCGGCCGTCGGTGTCGCTGATCAGGTTCGGCTGCATCAGCGCGTGGTACAGCGCGGTGTAGAAGGTGGTGCGCCGCTCCTCGCTCCCGCCGCCGATCCGCACGGCACCGAGCTCACGGTCCCAGGCGCGGGAGGCGGCCCGGGCCACGTCGTCCACGCTCGCCCGGGGTGCGATCTCCTGGCGGAGGTTGGCCTCGGCCCCCGCCTGGCTCACGTAGGAGATGCCGATGCGCATGCGGACGTCGGCGTCGGTGCTCGTGTCGAATCCCACCCAGCCGCCGGACCCCTTTCCGGCGCGGGCGGCGCCGGTGGCGTACCCCTCGCCTCCGCCGCCGGCGGTCGCTCCCGGCGCGATCGCGCCGTCGCGCCAGGTGCCGGTCGAGGCGAAGTCACGGTCGAAGGAGGCGCTGAAGTAGAGGCGGTAGTAGCTCTTGCGGTTGTTGGTCCCGCCGTTGGCGCGCCGGCCGCAGAACGCCCCCGTGAGCACCGAGCCCGTCACCTTGCGGTGTGCGGTGTCGATCTCTATCTCGGCGTCCTCGCTGCCGTTGAGGGAGTTGGACACCCGGAAGAGCAGGTTGGCGGGCTTGCCGGCCGGGAAGCCGAAGTCGGCCACCCCCGCGCGCTCGCTCACCGCCAGGTCGGCGGTGGCGCCGGAGTCCAGTCCGACGGTGTAACGACCGGGTACGGCACGCTCGTTGGCGTGCGAGAAACCGGACGCGTAGACGGCGTCCTTGGTGTCGGCGGACGGCGAGGAGGTCACGTCCCCGGTGAACGGCATGATCGGCACGTCCCCCGCGGCCCCCGGGTTGCACCCGGCGCCGTTGACGTGGGTGAGGCTCAGCCCCCGCATCCGGGTGACCCCGTACTCGTAGCCGTTGGCCGCTCCGGTACTGGTCTGGTCACCCGTGGTGCTGGTCGGCGACCAGGCGATCATGCCGTACGGGCGGACCGCGCCCGGGTAGGTGTTGCCGCCGTTCGCGGTGCCGATCAGCGGGTCGACGTAGGCGGTGGGGCGCGTGACGGGCGTGTCGGCCTGGGCGGCCGGCGGCATGACGGCGCCGGCGAGCGCGCCGGTGAGCAGGAGCGCGGCGGCGCGCGCGGCGAGGCGCCGGGCCGCGCGGGACGGTCTGGACGGCATGTCTCGGGTACCTCCGACAGTTCTGGACAACGTTGTCAGCACCTGGCGGACCGCTCCGCCGGGTGGTGATCTCCACGGGGCCGAGCGTAGGTGCCCGCGGCGTGCGGGGGAATGCCGCCGACGGAGGCCCGTGGTGAACGAGTGGTGAACGGACGCCGCCGTTTCCGCCCTCCTGACACCATGAAGGCCGTCGGACGACACCCCGGGAATCCGCAGAGGAGCCACGTGATCCGCTGGACGTACGCCTTCATCGACCGGCCCGCCGCCGTCACCGCCCGCGCGACCGCCTTCTGGGCGGAGGTCACCGGTACCCGCACCTCGGGCGCCTGGGGCGAGCGCGAGGAGTTCACCACCCTGCTCCCGGACGGGGCCGATGCCTGCCTCGCCACGCAGGCCGTGGGCGGGGCGGGTGGCACTCACCCGGACCTGGCCGTGGAGGATCTGGCGGCCTCCACCGCGCAGGCCTGCGAGCTGGGCGCCGTGGTCCGGTCCCGGAAGCCGGGACCGGTCGTGCTGCGCTCCCCCGGCGGCATGGCGTTCTGCTTGGTGGCCTGGCGCGGTCAGCGGACCCGGCCGCCCGTCGTCCACGGGCCCGGGGGGTTCCGGAGCAGGGCGGACCAGCTCTGCCTCGACGTGGCTCCCGGCGCGTTCGAGGCCGAGGTCGCGTTCTGGACGGCGCTGACCGGCTGGGACTCCCGGCCGGGTGACCACACGGAGTTCCACGTCCTGCGCCCGCGGCTGGATCTGCCTGTGCGTCTGCTCGTCCAGCGGCTGGAGGAGCCCCGCCCCGCTTCCGGGCACCTGGACGTGGCGTGTTCCGACCTGGAGGCGGGGCAGGCCTGGCACGAGCGGTGCGGCGCCGAGTTCGTCCGCCACGGCGACGGATGGACGGTGATGCGGGACCCGGCGGGCGGCCTCTACTGCCTGACGGGGCGTGACCCGCTCACGGGCGAGTAGCCGGGTGGGAGCTGCGGTGGCCGCCGACGGGCAGCGGGGAACGCCACCCGGCGGACGCCGCGTCCTCACGGGCCCGCGCTTCTCCGCGGCGACGCGGGACCTCCCGGGCCCGCCCTACGGCGTCGTGATGTCCGGCCGGGGCGCGGTCGCCATGCCGCCGCCGATGGCGAACCCGGGATGCGGAGGCTGGTTGTACGCCGTGTTCTGCCAGGCCAGCGCGGTCCGGTACGTGGTGTCGGGGAGCAGCGTGGTGATCCTCGTGCCGGTCTCGTACGGCGTGGAGTAGATCCGCAGCGCGGTGTTGCCCGTGGTCGGCCAGACGACCTCCTCGCGCCAGTCGCCGAGGAGGTCGCCGGAGAGCGACGGGGTGGCCTTGGTGCCGTTGTTGGAGTGGACCGAGGCGCCGGTCAGCTGCCGGGTGTCTCCGGAGGTGCCGTACTTGTCGATGTGGGTGCCGTCGAGGAGTTCGCGGGTCGTGTCACCGTCCCACCAGGCCAGGAAGTTCGCGCTGGAGGGCTTCCGGGCGGAGACGACGGTGCCCTGCGGTCCGCGCACCCCGGAGACGACGGAGGACCAGGACTCGGCTCCGGGGCTGCCCGCCCAGATGTCCGCGGACACCCCGCGGCCGTTGTCGCCCGCGGCGGGGGTGGACCAGAGGATCGCGCCGGTCCGGGCGTCCGCCATCCACGAGGAGGGCTTCGCACCGTCCTCGTCGACCTTGAACTCCTCCAGACCCGCCCGGGAGGGGTCGAGGTCACCGACGTGCAGGGCGTCCCCGTGCCCGTTCCTCGTCGTCCACAGTCCGGAGCCGTTGTCGTCCACGGCCATGGCGCCGTACACGATCTCGTCCCCGCTGTCGGTGTGCACGCTCACGACTCCCCGGTCGAGCGCCTCGGCCTGCCGGGCGGGGGCGGCGTGCGAGGCCGGCCCGAAGGCCATGAGGCCGGTGGCCGCGAGCAGCCCGGCCGTCAGCGAGCCGAGCAGGGCGCGGCGGCGGCCGATCCGGTGGCGGCGTGAACGCGGTCCGGGGTGGGGGTGGTTGCGGGGGTGCAAAGGCTCCACGGAAGGCACCTTCTCGGCGGGGGCGGTATGGCTTTCACCCCGTCAGTCGCTCTTGTGCACCGAAAGGTTGCCGCCTGGTTCCGCCTTTCCCGCGGCTTCCCGTCTTCCCGCCCCGCGCGTTCCCGCCCCTTCCCGGGCGTGGACCCCTCGTATCCCTGCCCCCGCCGCGCGCGCCGCGGCGTGCAAGGAGCGCAGGGCGAGGAGCAGGACGCCGATGTCGTCGAGGTAGACGGGGTCCGGAAGCAGGTCGACGGGCGAGATCGTGTAGATCACCGCGGCCCAGACCAGCGCCTTGTCACGCAGGGGGATTCCCGCGTCGACGAGGAGCCGTCTGGCCCGGAGCACGCGTACGAGGAGAACGGCGGCGGCCGCAGCAGTGAGCAGGGCGACGAGTGCGCCGATGACCAGCCAGACCGGGATGTCCATGGCTCATCGTCTCCCCGCGGAGGCGTCCGGCCCGGCACCACTCACCCGTGGCTCCTGGCCTGTTCCCGGGCGCGGCGGCGCTTGAGGGCACGCCGTTCGTTCTCGTCCAGGCCTCCCCAGACGCCGGAGTCCTGTCCGTTCTCCAGAGCCCAGTCCAGGCACTTCTCCCGTACGGGGCACTGCCTGCAGACCGCCTTGGCCTCCTCGGTCTGCACCAGCGCCGGGCCGGTGCTGCCGATGGGGAAGAACAGGTCGGGGTCCTCGTCACGGCAGGCCGCGTGGGTGCGCCAGTTGTCCATGTCTGTCACTCCTTCGTCTCCGGGGGTCCGGCATGGTGCGTTCTCCTGCAGGTGACCGGCATCGGGCGTCCGAAACCCCCACAGGCCCGCGGGTGACGGCTCAGGGCCCCGGCGGCCCTCCGCCGCGGGGGCGGCGGGGCCGGCCTTCCGGCCTCCGAAACGCGTACGGCCCCGGCGTTCCCCGGGAGTTACCCGGCCTCCGGAAGGGGTGTGCCCGGCTGCGGCGCGGCGGCGCACGCGCCGTCCAGCCGGATGCGGTGGCGCATCACCACGTCCGGGTCGTCGATGATGTCCACCCGGGTGCCCGGCACCTCCACGACCGCCCGGTCGCCGATCTCCCTGGCGGGCACGCGCAGCAGGTGCAGCGGCGGCATGCCGGTCAGGGGGTGGGGCGGAAAGTCGAGGGGTACGACCTGCACGGTGATCCCCGGCCGACGCGCGCTCCCGGCCAGCTGCGCCCGCTGCTCGGCCATCACCTCGGGCCCCCCGACGCGCGTGTGGAGGGCGGCGGCCGGGAACAGGGCCCAGATCCTCGTGCCGCGCTCCCTCAGCCGCCGCTGCCGCTCCTTCAGCAGCTCGACGCGCCGCTGGGTCTTCCCGGGCGTGTCGTCGGGGGTCATGGTCCGGCGCAGCGCGGCCTCGTAGGCCGGGGTGCGCAGCAGTTCGGGTACCAGCGCGGGGTGCCAGGTCCGTACGAGCGCGGACGAGGACTCGATGCCGATGACCTCCTGCTGCCACGGTTCCATGACCTCCCGCCACCGGTGCCACCATCCGGGCAGGTTGGCGGCGCCGAGACCGGCCATGATCGGCTGCGCCTCCACGGCCGAGACCTCGTAGCGGTCCAGCAGCAGACGGACCTGGCGGGCGTCGAGCCCGGTCTCCGCGCGTTCGATGCGCCGCACGGTGGCGGGATGGGCGTCCAGGGCCTGAGCCGCGGCCTGGAGGCTGACGCCCGCTCGCTCCCGCAGCATCCGCAGGCGCGCCGCGAGAACGCGGTGCTCGACCGTGGGACCGGATCGGGGCCTCATGCACGTACCTTCCTCGGAGTGGTGCTCCGGCACGGAGCGGCCGCCCAGGCATTCTGTCGCTTGCAAAGTATGCACTTTGCACCGAGAGTACATACATGTCGGAAATAGACACCTGTACTCGTCTCGACCAGGAGGACCCGGGCGGGCGGAGTGCACAGAGCTGGTGGATTCCGCGTCACTCCACGGGCGTGCCCGAAGCCAGGCACCGCGTGCAGGAAGCGCTGCGCGCCTGGGGCGAACCTGCGGACCGGGTCGAGGCGGCGGCCCTGGTGGTGACCGAACTGGTCACCAACGCGGTGCGGCACACGGCGGGCCGACGGATCCGGTGCCGTGTCCTGCGTTCCCCGGGCGGGGTGCGCATCTGCGTGTGGAACCGCGGCCGGGGGCGCGTGCCCGCACCGTCCCGTCCGGCTGACCCGGGCGTGGGACCGCGCGGGCCGCGGGCCCCGCAGCCGCGTCGCCCGGAGCCCTCCCACCTCGCCCGGGAGGTCCCGCACGGTCCCGGTGGCACCGGCGGGAACGCGCCGTCGGCCCCCGATGCGGACGGCCCGGACACCTGGGACGCCGTCGGCGGCCCGGACGCCGTGGACGCGTCGGACGGCGCGGACGACCTCGGCGCTCCCGACTGTCTCGACGCGTTCGAGGAGCTCGACGGCTTCGACCTGGCGTCTCTGGCCGAGGGCGGCCGGGGCCTGCAGCTCGTGGACGCCCTCGCGGTGCGCTGGGGCACGCGCACGAGCCTCTCGGGCCGCCTCGTCTGGGCCGTCATCTGAAGACCCGCGTCCGCACCCGGACGTATCCGGATGCACTCGGACGTACTGGCGGCGCTCGGCGCGGAACCGTCAGGCTTCCGCGAGCGCCGTCCGGCACTCAGGGTGACCCCATCCCTGCGGAGTCTTCGCGATCATGTCCTTCACGGCGTAGGGCTTCCCGCAGGGACACCGTCCCGCGAACTTCGCGCGGATCGTCCCGCCGGACCGTGACGTCTTCCCCGCGGCACCCGTGCCGGAACCGGCGTCCCCGCTGCCGACGCGGGTCTTCGTCGAGCGGGTGGGAGCCGGTACCGGCAGTTCCGCGGAGCCGTGCCTGGTCCCCGCCGGCCGCTGCGCGACGGCGGCCTCGCTTGCGGCCTGATCGGCGAGCGCGTTGAGCGGGTCGCCGTTGACCTGGTGCGCCGGCACGTAGCGGAAGCGCACGTCACGCCCGCCCAGCAGCTCGTCGATCGCGACCACCAGTTCCCGGTTGGCGACCGGCTTCCCCGCCGACGTCTTCCATCCGTTGCGCTTCCAGCCCGGCAGCCACTTGGTCACCGCGTTCATGGCGTACTGCGAGTCCATGCGTACCTCGACCGGCACGCCCGGATCCGTGGTCGCCAGCAGCTCCCGCAGCGCGGTGAGCTCGGCGACGTTGTTGGTGGCGGTGCCCAGCGGGCCGGCCTCCCACCGCTGCGGGGTCCCCTGGGCGTCGGCCATGACCCACGCCCAGGCAGCAGGTCCCGGATTTCCCTTGGATGCCCCGTCACACGCGGCGATGATGCGCTCGTCCATGCCCCCGATCATGCCAGCACCCGGGGTCAGGGCACGATCGAGTCGACGTACCCCCCGTCCACCCGCACCGCCGCGCCCGTGGTGGCCGAGGCCTGCGGGGAACTGAGGTAGACGACGAGGTTGGCGATCTCCTGCGGCTCGATCAGCCGCTGGAGCAGGGACTGCGGCCGGTGCAGGCGCATGAACGCGCGCTGGGCCTCGTCCCACGGCAGGTTCCGGTCCACGAGCTCGTAGACGAAGTCCTCGACCCCGCCGGTGTGGGTGGGGCCGGCGATCACCGAGTTCACGGTGACTCCGGTGCCCGCGGCCTCCTTGGCGAAGCCCCGGGAGACGGCCAGCAGCGCCGTCTTCGACATGCCGTAGTGGATCATCTCCGCGGGGATCGCGATCGCCGAGTCGCTCGCGATGTTCTGCACCCTGCCCCACCCGCGCCCGGTCATGCCGGGCAGGTAGTGGCGGATCAGCCGGACGGCACTGAGCACGTTGGTGTCGAAGTAGGAGCGCCACTCGTCGTCGCTGATCTCCAGCGGTGGCCGGGAGCCGAAGATGCCGAGATTGTTCACGAGGACGTCCGCCGCGGGAACGGCTTCCTGCAGCTTTGCCGCCCCCTGCTCCGTGGCCAGGTCGCAGGCGACCGCGCGGACGGCCGCGTCCGGCACGGTGGCGCGGAGGCCGCCCGCAGCCGTCTCCAGCCGTTCCCTGTTCCGTCCGGTCAGGACGACGGCGGCACCCGCCTCGGCCAGCCCTTTGGCGATGGCGAGCCCGATGCCCTGTGAGGAACCGGTGACGACGGCCGTCCGGCCGGCAAGATCGATACGCACCCCGCGGTCCTTTCGCCTCACGCCCGTCCGGTGGCGAGCGCCTCCATCCTGGCAGGTCACGCTCCGGTTCCACGGGAGGCGGCCGACGCCGACACGGCGCCGGCGAGGTGCCCGCGGACGCGTGCGGGGCCCCGGCTCGCCGGAACAGCCGGCCGGGGCCCGCGCGGACGTCAGAGAACGCCGGACTCCGAGACGGCGATGCGCGCCTTGGTGCGGCCGTTCGAGGAACCGTACGACTCGATCTTGCGGACGAGCTCCATGCTGGACTCGTCGGCGACCTCGCCGAACACGACGTGCTTGCCGTCCAGCCACGGGGTGACGACGGTGGTGATGAAGAACTGCGAACCGTTGGAGTTCGGGCCGGCGTTCGCCATCGAGAGCAGACCGGGCTTGTTGTGCTTCAGGGTGAAGTTCTCGTCGGCGAACTTCTCGCCGTAGATGCTCTTGCCACCGGTGCCGTCACCACGGGTGAAGTCGCCGCCCTGCAGCATGAAGTCCGGGATGACGCGGTGGAACGGCGATCCGGCGTAGCCGAAGCCCTTCTCCCCGGTGGCCAGGGCCCGGAAGTTCTCCGCGGTCTTGGGCGCCACGTCGTCGAAGAGGTTGAACACGATCCGCCCGGCGGGCTGGTCGTCGATGGTGATGTCGAAATACGTCTTGATGGTCATGAGGCCATCCTGACATCACCGGCCGGCCGCGCGCGCACAGCCCCCGCCCGGCGCGGCTCCCCGGCCGGGCGCCCGGCGTGTCCGGACGGTGCACGGGTGCGGCGCACCACGGCGGGTGAGGCCGTGGTGCGCCGCGTCCTCGTACGGTCGCCCGGCCGGACGGACGGCCGTCCCCGGGACGGGTCACGCCGGGCGGTCCTCACGACCGCGCGGTCCGGCGGTCACCGGCGCCGGGTCGGTGGCCGCCGCCGCGGTACCGGCCCCAGGACTCGGAGTCGGCCCTGTGCCCGCGGTCGTCGCGCGGCGTCGCGGTGCTGTACGCGGGGGCGGCCCTCGTACCGGCAGCGATCTCCACGGTTGTGTGCCTGCGACCGTCGAGCGCCGCACCGGTCCGGCGGGGCCGCCGCCGCGCTGGTCACGGCGCCCCCCGCACGCCCCGCTTCCGCTTGCCCGGAGCCGCCGCGAGGAACCTGCCGGGCGTGCGACAGGCGCGAGGGCGCTTCCTGGACAGCGGTTCCGTCACCGCCGGGACAGCAGCTCGCGCGTTCGAGCGGTGACCAGCCACCGCGAGGGCGCGATCCGGGCCCGCTGGCCCCCGCCCGCCACGAAGGCGTTCACCGGCGCCATCGGGTCCAGGGCCATCGTTCTGGCCAGCAGCACGCCGGCGGCGAGCGGGAGCAGGGTCACCGCCAGCGCCGTGCCCGCGGTGGTCAGGCGCCGGACGTGGGGGTGCCGCTGCGTGTCAGGGAGCATGGTCCCATTCGACCAGCGGCGGGGCGCCGCGTGATCGGGCGGCGTACTCAGTCCCGCCGCTCCCCCGTACTCATACGCGTGGCCCGTACGGAGATCGCGCGGCCGGACCTCCGGAGCGCGTCGGTCTACGGGACGACGGCGCCGATGATCAGAGCCTGCCGTCGCTCCGGGCCGACGCGACCCGCCCGGCCCGCATCGCCTCGGACCCGGCCCGCGTCACGGCTGGCCGGGCGCGCCGGAGGGGCCCCAGTGGGAGAACCGGGGCAGCCACTTCACCCGGTAGTCCGGGTGACCGGCGTGTTCCGCGGCCATCTGGCGGACGACGAACCCCAGCCCGACCGCCCGGCCGGAGGCGAAGTCCTGGGCCGGGCGGTCCGTGTCGAGGGAGGCGATCTCCTCGTACTCGTCCAGCAGCACCCGGTTGGTCTCGATGCGGCGCAGGGTGCGCGCCGGGTCCTGGAAGGCGATGTGCCGGTCGTACGCGCGGGACCGCACGACGAACGCGATACCGGCCGTGCGGTCGTGCACCTCGCCGGGTGCCTCGGGGGGGCACCGCCATCCGTCCCCGCCCGCTGCCTGCGCGATGCTCTCCTCCTCCGCCAGGCGCGCCCGCACGAAAGCCAACAGGTCCGAGTTGTCTGCCATCTGGTTCCGCATCCTTCGCCGTCACGGACCCATGGGCGGACACACACACGACCCGCCACGGGTCCGTCCTACTCAACCAGCAGAGGATGCCTTACGAAGACGCGGCCGGGGAGCCGGCGCCGGTCACCGTCCGTATGACGGACACGGCGGCCCGTCCGGGGCCGGGCCGGGCCCGTTCCTCAGGGTTCCACGACGATCTTGCGGCCCAGTCCGGCCCGGAAACGGTCGATGGCCTGCGGGTACTGGTCGAGCGGCAGCCGGTCGCTGATGAAGACGGACGGGTCGAGCACTCCGGCGGCGAAGAGCGCGGCGGCACGTTCGTAGCTGTGCAGGACCGCCATCGACCCGGTGATGGTGATCTCCTGGTTGTAGATGCGGTACGGCTCGATGACCGCCGTGGTGGCGTAGTCGGCCACCCCGAACTGGAGGAAGGTGCCGCCCTTGGCGACGCGTCCCAGACCGTCCTGGATGGCGGCCGCGTTACCGGTCGCGTCGATGACGACGTCCCAGCCGCCGGGCCGGTCCAACTCGTCGGCGCCGGCGGCGGTCCGCGAGCAGCCGAGAAGTCCGGCGGTGGCGAGGCGGTCCGGGTTGACGTCGAGGACGTCGACGCCCGCGGCGCCGGTGCGCTTGGCGAGCTCCAGCATCATCAGGCCCATCGTCCCGGAGCCGTAGATCAGCACCTCGGCGCCGAGTGTGCCGCGCAGCACGTCGTAGCCCCGGACCGCGCAGGACAGCGGCTCGATCAGTGCCGCGTCCTTCACGTCGACGTGCTCGGGGAGCCTGACGCAGTTGGCGACGGGGGCGACGGCGTACTCGGCGGCGCCGCCGGAGACCGTGACGCCGATGGCGGCCCACCGCTCGCAGAGGTTGCCGCGTCCGGTACGGCAGTAGCGGCACTCGTGGCAGTGCAGGGAGGGGTCGACGGCGACCCGGTCGCCGACGGCCAGTTCCGTGACGTCCCGTCCGACGCCCACGACCTCCCCGGCGAACTCGTGGCCCGGGACGAGGGGCAGGCTGGGCGCGAACTCACCCTGCAGGATGTGCAGATCGGTCCCGCACAGGCCGCACGAGGCGACGGAGACGACGACGTCGCGCGGGCCGGGGGTGGGGTCGGGGACGGAGGTGACGGAGACCTTGCCGGGGGCTTCGACGATCGCTGCCCGCATTATTTCACTGCTCCAAGGGAGAGGCCCTGGACGAGTTTGTCCTGGGCGGCGTAGCCGGCGGCGAGCACCGGCAGGGACACGACGACGGACGCGGCACACAGCTGGGCCAGGAACAGCCCCTGGCTGGTGACGAACCCGGTCAGGAAGACGGGGGCGGTCTGGGCCACGACGCCGGTGAGCACCCGGGCGAAGAGCAGTTCGTTCCAGCTGAAGATGAAGCAGATCAGCGCGGTGGCGGCGATCCCAGGGGCGGCCATGGGTGCGACGACGCGCGCCAGGACGGTCGGCAGCCGGGCGCCGTCGACCTGGGCGGCCTCGATGACGGACACCGGTACGTCGGCGAGGAAGGACTGCATCATCCAGACCGCGATCGGCAGGTTCATCGAGGTGTAGAGCAGGACGAGGAGCCAGATGTTGTCCAGCATCCCGGTGTTCCGGGCGAACAGGTAGACGGGCAGGAGTCCGGCGACGACGGGCAGCATCTTCGTCGAGAGGAAGAAGAACATGACGTCGGTCCACTTGCGTACGCGCCGGATGGAGAGCGCGTACGCCGCCGGGAGCGCCAGCAGGAGCACCAGGAGCGTGGAGAAGAACGACGCTCCCAGGGAGTTGAGCAGGGGCGGCCAGGGCGTCACCCCGGTGTCGGCCCCGAAGAAGGCACGGTAGCCGTCGAGGGTCAGCGGTGCGAAGAGGGAGGGCGGGTTGGTGGCGGCGTCCGACTCGGCGTGCAGCGAGGTGAGGAGCATCCACAGCGCGGGCAGGCAGAACAGCAGTCCCGCCACCCAGGCCAGCAGGCCCAGCGCGGTCGAGCGGCGCCTGGCCCTGCGCAGCGCGCGGGGCAGGGGCGGGGTGGGCACGGGGGCGGTGGTGGTGGTCATGCGCGGTTCGCCTCCTCGTTGAAGAGGGACGAGACGACCCGGAGCGCGAAGGTGGCGATGATGATCGTGCCGATCACGACGACGACTCCCGCGGCGGACGCCAGTCCGTATTCGTGGGCTTGGTAGAAGGTCTGGTAGATCGTGTACGGGAGGTTGGCGGTGCCGAGTCCGCCGGCCGTGAGGGTGAACACGGCGTCGAAGTTCTGCACGATGTAGACGGCGCCGAGCAGGATCCCGAGTTCGAGGTACCGGCGCAGGTGCGGCAGGGTCAGGTAGCGGAAGGTCTGCCAGGCGCTCGCCCCGTCGAGGCGGGCCGCCTCGACCACCTCGGCGGGACGGCTCTGGAGCCCGGCGAGCAGGATCAGCATCATGAACGGCGTCCACTGCCACACCAGTGCGGCGATCACCGCGAGCAGCGGCATGTCCGCGATCCAGTCCGGCCGGCTCGGGGAGGTGTCGCCGAAGAGGTCGCCGATCCAGCTCAGCACGCCGTTGAACAGCCCGTACTCGGGGTTGTAGAGCGCGTGCTTCCACAGCAGGGCGGCCGAGACGGGCACGATGAGGAACGGCGTGATGAGCAGGGTGCGGACCAGGCCCCGGCCGAAGAACGTCCGGTCCAGGAGCAGCGCCAGGGCGAGCCCGAGGACGACGGTCGCGAGGACGACGCCCGTGGTGAGCAGCACGGTGGTGACGACGGATTCGCGCAGTGCGGCGTCGGTGAAGACGGAGGCGTAGTTGCCGAGGCCGTGGAAACTCCGCTTGTCGGGACTGAGGGAGTTCCAGTCGAACAGGGAGATCACGAGCGTCGCCACGAACGGCAGCTGGGTCACGGCGATCAGGAAGACCAGCGCGGGCAGGAGCGGCGCCCGGGTGGCCCAGGCCCGGGGCCCGGTCCGGGGTCGGGCGAGGACGGGGGGCTGCTCCGGCGGGGACTGGGGCCAGGCGGCGAGTGGTGTGGTCATCGGTACTCCTTGGCGACCTGCTCGGCCAGCTTCTGGGAGGCGGCCAGCGCCTTGTCGACGGACTGGCGGCCGGCGATGGCGGCGCTGATCTCCTGCGCGACCCTGGTGCCGAGATCGGTGAACTCGGGGATGCCGACGAACTGGATGCCGGCCGTGGGGCGTGGCTGGGTGCCCGGGTTGAGTGGGTCGGCGCCGGCGATGGCCCGCTCCGTGACGTCCGCGAAGGCGCCTGCGGCTTCGCGATAGTGGGGGTTGTCGTAGGTCGAGGCCCGTTTGCCGGCGGGTACGTTCGACCAGCCGCTGGTCGTGCCGACGAGTTCCTCGTACTCCTTGCCCGAGGCCCAGGAGACGAACTTCCAGGCGTCGTCGGCCTTCTTGGACGCCTTCTGGACGCCCCAGGCCCAGGTGTAGAGCCATCCCGAGCTCTTGGTCCGCTCGACGGGGGCGGTCACGTAGCCGATCTTCCCTCTGACCGGGGAGCCGGCCGCCTCCAGTGATCCGGCGCCCGCGGTGGCGTCGTACCACATGGCGGTCTTGCCCTGCGTCATGTTGTTGAGACACTCGGCGTACCCGGCCTGGGAGGCGCCGCGCTCGCCGTGCTTGCGTACGAGATCGACGTAGAAGCGGGTCGCCTCCTTGAACTCGGGGGAGGTGAGGCGCGCCTCCCAGTCCTTGGTGAACCAGGTGCCGCCCATGGTGTTGACGACCGTGGTGAGCGGGGCCATCAGCTCGCCCCAGCCGGGCAGCCCGCGCAGGCAGATGCCCTTCATCCCGCCGGCGGCGCCGTCGGCCTTCGCCGCGAGTTCCGCCACCTGCCGCCAGGTGGGGTTCTCGGGCATCGTCAGTCCCTCGGCCTCGAAGACGTCCTTGCGGTACATGAGGAAGGACGACTCGCCGTAGAAGGGCTCGGCGTAGAGCTCTCCGTCGACGGTGAGCGATTCCCGCAGGGGTTCGAGGATGTCGTTCTGGTCGAAGGCCGCGTCGTTCGCGGCGTACGTGTCGAGCGGGTGCAGCCAGTCGTTCTTCGCGAAGAACGGCACTTCGAAGTTGCTGATGGTGCCGACGTCGTACTGGCCGGCCTGGTTGGAGAAGTCCTGGCTGATCTTGTCGCGGACGTCGTTCTCGGGGAGCACGGTGAAGTTGACCTTGATGCCGGTCTCCTCGGTGAAGTGGTCGGCCGTGAGCTTCTGCAGCTCCAGCATCTGCGGGTTGTTCACCATGAGTACGTTCAGCGCGTCGCCCCCTCCGAAGGAGGTGCCGCCGGCTCCGGCGCACCCTGCGGCGAGGAGCGCCGTCGCCGCCGCGCACGCGACGGCCCGCGCGCGTATCCCACGGCGTCGTTGCTGGTGGGGCATGAGTTCTCCTGATCGGTCGTAGCGGCTCGGGTGCCGGGCCGGAGCCGGGCGGTTCCCGGTTCTCGGACGCGGCGGATCGGCCCCGCGGCCCGGTGAGGGGCGGGGACGGGGTCCTGCGGTGGTGGTGCGGACAGGTCAGACGCGGATGACGTGGGGGCCGAGGAGGGAATAGCGCTGGGCTTCGGCGGCGGGCAGCCCGGTGTCGGTGACGACGGCCTCGAAGTCGTCGACACCGGCGAAGCGGCAGAAGCTGACCGCCCCGAACTTCGTGTGGACGCCGGTGAACACCCGGCGCCGGGCACTGCGCATGGCCTGGGCCTTGACCTCGCACACCGCAGGGTCCGGGGTGGTCAGCCCGTACTGGCGGGAGATGCCGTTCGCACCGATGTAGGCGAGGTCGATGACGAAACCGGCGAGCATCCCGGCAGCCCAGTGGCCGACCGTGGCCATGGTGCCTCCGCGCACGCGGCCACCGAGCAGCAGCACGGCGGTCTTCTCCGCGTCCGCGAGGACCGTCGCGACCGCCAGGGAGGCGGTGACCACGGTCAGCGGCCGGTCCCTGGGCAGTGCCTCGGCGATCAGCTGAGGGGTGAAGCCCTCGTCGACGAAGACCGTCTCGGCGTCGCCGAGCAGGTCTGCGGCGGCTGCCGCGATCCGTGACTTCTGCGGTACGTGGTGGGTGGTCCGCATGGCGAGTGTGGTCTCGAACCCGGCGCTCTCCACCGGACAGGCGCCACCGTGGGTCCGCCGGACGAGTCCGTGCTCCTCGAGGGTGTGCAGATCGCGCCTGATGGTCTCCTTGGCGACCCGGAACTGTTCGGCCAGCCGGTTCACTTCGACCGACCCGTCCCGTCGGGCCGTCTCGAGAATTCCCCGTCGGCGTTCCTCGGTGCCCACGTCACATCCCTGCGCTAGGTGCGGATCTGCGCGGGTCCGGCGTCCGTTCGGACCCACGCACTGTTTGTACAAGCAGACGCGGCCGTTCGACCAGCTTCTTCACGCCATGCGCTGTGCCCGTTCGCGCCCGTTTCGGTGAGCCGCCCCGCACTGGTCGTCCCGCAAGCCCGGGGCCGGGACCGGAGCGATCACTGCCCGCTTCGCCCACCCTCACGCCCGCTTCGCGCCCGTCGGCGGTCACGCGAGGCCCGTACGCCGGGCCGCCAATAGCACAGTGCCGCCGGACTTCGGACAGAAACAACATGACAACGGCTCATTCCGCCCTCGAAAAACCGTTTTCGGACAACGATTCGTGACTCGCAGGCCGCTGGACAACCTGCGGCGCCTTCCTCGTCTCTGAGAGGCAAAGCGACTCCACTGCCCCACCGGGCACTCGGAAATCGAGGAACGATGGCCACCAGAACCCCCCGCACCCGCCTGTGGCGTCCGGCGGTAGCCGCCGCCGCGGCGATCACCGTGACCGCCGGCGTCGTCGCCGCCACGCCGCAGGACAGCAAGGCGACGACGCCGCAGCTCAGCCTGATCGCGGCCTCGACGACGGTCACGCTCGACTCGTGGAAGGAGGACCCTGGCGTCTATCTGGACCTGGGCACCTACCTCACCGCGGACGGGTCCCCGCTCGAGCTCAGGGTGACCCGCACGTCCTACAAGGACCCGGTCGTCGCCACGCAGATCATCCGCGAGAAGGGCAAGACCCGGACCAGGGCCCTGCCCAAGGGCCTGGTGAAGGACTTCACGGGCCTGCCCGGCTTCGTCACCGTCACGCTCACGGACGCGGCGGGCAAGAAGGTACTCAGCCGGACGGAGTCGTTCTGCCCGAACAACGCGTCGGGCCGGGTCCGTCCCGGTGCCCCGGCGACGTCCAAGTATCCCGAGAGCTGCCCCGTGAACCCGTTCACCCTCGGGTCGGTGTGGGGGGTCGAGAACGGCTGGGCGTCCAACACCTACGCGGGCTACTACTCCGCGCCGGTCGCCCTTCCCGCCGGGAAGTACACCGCCAAGGTGTCCGTGACCAAGCGCTACCGCGATCTGTTCAAGATCGCGGACAAGCCGCAGACGGTGAAGGTGACGGTACGCGAACGCAGTTGGGAGGAGGAGCCGTCCGGCCTCCGCTCGGCCGCCGGGCACGCGGAGCACACCGCGGCGGGCCACACGACCGGCACCACCGGGCACTCCGGCCACATGACCGGAGCCTCCGGGCACGCGGGACACGCCCCGGCGCGCACTCCCGCACCGGCGGCCGCGACCAGTGGTGCGGGCCCGTCGTACAACGTGGGCCACGGCCCGCACACCCCCGCCCCGGCCGCCGTGCCGTGGGCGGCCAAGCTCCAGGGCCTGCGCGCCGCCACGGCGGGCGACGGACCCGGGCGCACCGACGGCTCCCGTCAGGCACCCGCGGCGCAGCCCGCCCCGCGGCGGCCCGCCGGGAAGGCGGCCGTACCGAACGTGCCCAAGCCCGACCTGCGGTCGCTGCCCGCCTACGGGATCACGATCAGTGACGGCGGCACGAAGGCTCCGGGCAAGGACTACCTGGCCTTCAGCGCCAACGTGTGGAACGCGGGCCCCGCGCAGCTGGTGGTCGACGGGTTCCGGACCCCCGGCAAGGCGCTGATGGATGCCTACCAGTACTTCTACGACGCCTCCGGCAAGCAGGTCGGCTACACCCCGACCGGCACGATGGAGTGGGACCCCCGGCCGGGTCACGAGCACTGGCACTTCACCGACTTCGCGAGCTACCGGCTCCTGAAGGCGGACAAGAAGGAGACCGTGCGCAGCGGCAAGGAGGCCTTCTGCCTCGCCAACACCGACGCGGTCGACTACACCGTCAAGAACGCCAACTGGCACCCGGACAACACCGATCTGTCCACCGCGTGCGGCCAGGAGAACTCCATCTCCGTCCGCGAGGTGCTCGACGTCGGTTCGGGTGACACCTACACGCAGGACCTTCCGGGCCAGTCCTTCGACATCACCGGGCTGGCGAACGGCACTTACTACATCCAGGTGCTGGCCAACCCGGCGAAGCGGCTCAAGGAGACCGACCTCGGCAACAACAGCGCACTGCGCAAGGTCGTCCTGGGCGGCCGGCCCGGCGCGCGTACGGTGACCGTGCCCGCGCACGGCCTGGTCACGGGCAACTGACACGTCCTCCGCCAGTGGGCTCCCGGGTCCGTCCCGGGAGCCCACTCCGTTCGTCCGACAGTGTCAAACTCTGCTGATCAGGGTGCAGTTGCTGTGGCAGACTTCGCACGCGGAGCCGCTCACCACGCCCGCGCCCCGCCCTCTGCAACGGAGTACGTCATGACGACTGGGATACCTCAGCCCCCGATCGACACCAGCCGCCCCCAGTCGGCGCGCGTCTACGACGCGCTCCTCGGCGGCAAGGACAACTACCCCGTGGACCAGGCGGTGGCCGAGCAGCTGCCGGCCGAGGCCAGGGCCGGGGCCTTCCAGAACCGCGCGTTCATGCACCGCGCGACGGCGTGGCTGGCCGGCGAGGGCGTCGACCAGTTCCTCGACATCGGTACGGGTATCCCGACGGCGCCGAACCTTCACCAGGTCGCCCAGGAGATCAATCCGGCGTCGCGGGTCGTGTACTGCGACAACGACCCGATCGTCCTGCGGCACGCCGAGGCCCTGCTGGTCAGCCGGCCCGAGGGCGCGACGGAGTACGTGCCGGCGGACGTGCGCGAGCCGGACACGATCATCGAGGCCGCCCGCCGGGTCCTGGACTTCGACCGCCCCGTCGCGCTCTCGCTCCTGGGTCTCCTGCACTTCCTGCCCGACGAGGAGGACCCGTTCGCCATCGTGCGCACCCTGGCCGCGGCGCTGCACCCCGGCAGTTACGTGGTGCTGTCGCAGGGCGCGTCGGACGTGAATCCCGACCGCGGTGAGCAGGGCACGGCCGAGTACCGCAAGGGCGGGATCCAGCTCGCGCTGCGCACACGCGCCGAGTTCGCCCGGTTCTTCGAGGGCATGGACGTCGTGGAGCCGGGTCTCGTCACGGCGCCCGAGTGGTTCCGCGCCTCACCCGCTCCCCGGCCGGAGTTCAGCGGCCTGTACGTCGGAGTGGCCCGGACCGTGTAAGGCTGTGCCGGTGCCCACGGAGGTGACGCCAGGATGACCGAGATCCCCGAGCGCGCGGCAGCCGAGGCGTTCGACGCCATCGGGGCCGCCTACGAGCGGGCCTTCGCCGGCTCGGCCGCCCACCGGGCCTCGCTGACCCGGCTGCTGGAGCACCTCGCGCCGCACAGCCGTGTCCTCGACGTCGGCAGCGGTACGGGCAGGCCGACGGCCCGCACCCTGGTCGACGCCGGGCACGAGGTGCTGGGTGTCGACGTCTCCCCCGTGATGGTGGAGCTGGCGTCCCGCCAGGTCCCGGAGGCCTCGTTCCGCTGCGCCGACATCCGTGGGCTGCCGCTCGACGCGGACAGCTACGACGCGGTGTGCGTCTACTTCTCCCTCCTGCAGATGTCCCGGGCGGAGCAGACCGCCCTCGTCCACCGGCTCGCGGGAGCGCTGCGGCCGGGCGGGCACCTGGTCCTGGCGACGGTGCCGCTGGACGTGGAGGGCGTGCGCGCGGTCTTCATGGGGCAGGAGGTGCGCGTGACCAGTTTCGGACCCGACGCCTTCGCGGCCCTCGCAGCCGGTGCGGGGCTCTCCCTCCTGTCACGGGAGGACGTCGTCTTCACCCCGGACGGCCCCGGTGCGGCGCCGGAGCCCCATGTCTTCCTGCACTGCCGCCGGAATCCGGGGGCGGGCGTATGAGCGCCCCCGGAGCACTGACCCCGCACCAGGAGCAGTTGGCCGAGGTGGGCCGGCACTGCCTCGGCATGCTGACACGGGGCATGGAGTTCGGTGTGGAGGCGCTCACGGAGGAACACGCCGTGTACGTATGGCAGGTCGGTTTCGGCGGCGGCCAGATCATCGTCGGTGAGGACGGGACCCTGCTGTTCGGCGCGTCGGCGCTGTGGCGGAAGCCGCTCATCGAGATGTGGCGTACGGGCCGGCGCACTGCGCCCACCGCAGTCGGGGCGGCGGCCGTTCACCCGCCCTGCTGACAGCCGGGATGGTGCGGCGGATTCCGCGGCGGCTTCTTGTCGCAGGACAAGATGGTCGCTGCGGCGGCGCGGCGGGTCGCCGCTCTCCGCCGCTGTCCGCTCCGTACGCGGTAGGAGGCCATGCTCCGGCGACTGGTGTCGTCACTTTCCGTCGCCGTACCCCACCCGTTGTCGCGCAGGCGCGCCGATGCCCAGCTGGGGAGGCCGAACGCCGCTCAACGTTCCGGGCGTGATCGTGGAGCGGGTCGGGCCTCGCTCATGCGCAGGATCAAGGTGACCGCGTCCTCCGAGCGGGTGCCGGGAGTCAGGACTTCCTGCAGGAGGAGGCCGCGCACCGCGGCAACGGTGACGGCGGCCACCTCGCGCGCGTCCTTCGCCTCGAGCCCTTCGCGTTCCGCGAGTGAGGACAGCATCACGGTCAGGTCGTCGATCGACTCCACGAACTCACGGAAGTCCTCGGGGGCGTACGCGGCCAGTCCGACGACGTAGAAGAAGCCGCGGACACGCGACAGCTGCTCCGGCCGGGTGTAAGCACGCCAGATCGCCCCGACGAAGTCGTCGAAGGTGCCCTGCTGGGCGGCCTTCAGAAGTGCCTCGTTGTCACGGGATCGCTGGGCCGTGAGCAGGGCGGCCAAGACGCCCGGGAGCGACCCGAAGTGGTAGCGCAACAGGGCGTGGCTGGTCTCGATCCGGGCGGCGATCTCACGGAGGGACATCTCCGGCGGGGAAAGCGTCTCACCGAAGGCGTCGAGGAGCCGTGCCAGGAGCCGCTCGCGCGCGCTGCCCTTGCGTTCCGAGGTTGACAGGATCACTCCCGCAGTTTATCCATTGGAAAAGAAGATTCGCAACGGCGGAGGATCGGCGAGGGGACCTGCTCATGTGGTCGGCGCGACGGTCATCGTCGGATCAGGCGCGATCCCACAAGCTCGGCGTCACGCTCGAGAACGGCCGCTTCACCCGCCTCGGCGCCTCCAGCGCGCACGGCGAGCGTCTCGACGTCGAGGGACTGACGATGACGCCCAGTCTGATCGACGCCCACATCCACCTGGGCCTGTCGAACCCGATCCAGCCGCACTTCTCGTTTCGGATCAGCGCCGCCGAGATCGCGGCGGACATCCTCGCCACGGCCGGCGCGACGCTCGAGGCCGGCTTCACTCTCCGACCCCACCAACGCCGTCCTGGTCGTCCAGGCCGGCCAGATCGTGAAGGACCTCAGATGAACACCATGTGGCAGGGCTGCCTCCCCCACACCGACTACTTCGAGATGCGCTCCGGCGGTGGGCACGACTACGGCGTCTGGATCACCACGCCACCGCACTACGACCCCGCCGCGGCGCCGGCGCCTGTCGTGTACGTGCTCGACGGCAACTGGGCCGTGGGCATGACCGCCCCGCTCATCGTCACGCAACTGGACCCCATGCAGAAGATTCAGCCCTACGTCCAAGTCAGCGTGGGGTACGCAGGTGAGGAAGCGGAGCACTGGGAGCGGTTGCGCAACCGCGACCTCGTGCCGCCCGGTGAACCCATCGCGAAGGAGTTCGTCGATGCGGTGGAAATGGGGGTCGAAAGGGGGGTGACGACTCGCGAACAGGCCGACGCCTACCTCGCCGAATTGAACGACAGCCGCGGGGACATGTTCCTGAACTTCCTTACCGACGACCTGCACCCGCGGATCGAACGCGACTACGGCACAGCCCCGAGCGGTCACGGCCTCTTCGGCTACTCCTACGGCGGACTCTTCAGCCTCTACGCCTGGCTCACCAAGAGCACCTTCTTCGAGAGCATCGGCGCGGGCAGCCCCGGCATCGTCACCGCGGACAGTCAGGTCTTCGCTCGGCTCGAAGCCATGGGTGACACCCTGCCCGACACCAAGCTGCACGTGACCTTCAACGAGCAGGAGATGCTCGGAGACCTGGCGGTCTACCAGAACCTCACGAAGAACACGGCCACGTTCCTTCACCACCTCACCTCACGCGGCGGATCCGTCACCAGCGCACTCATGCACGAGACGCACGTGACCGGGCTGCAGGCATCGTTCCTCAGCTACCTCAGGACCTGCCGCGCCCAGTGAGCCCGGACGCCGCAGCTCTCGTGCCGTCCCATGTGAGTCGGCTTCTCCGGAGGTCCTGGGGTGCGGGTCGAGCAGTGGGCGTATCCCCTACGGATGTCGGCGGTCGCGGTGTCCCACGCGCGGGCGAGCGGGACCGGGGAGCCGGGCCTCCACGTGGTCGGCCCCCAGGGGTGAGCGGAAGGCCACGAGGCGGGACGCCGCCGTGCGGGGGCGGTGGGGTCGAGCGGCGGGCCGGTCAGGTGGTCTTGGCCGTGGTGCCGGCGCCTTCGAGTGCGGTGACCTCTTCGGAGGGTGCGGTGGTGTCGGTGACGAGGGTGTGCAGGAGGGTGGCGGGGCCGACGTAGGCGTAGGCGGTGCGGCCGAGTTCGGCGCCGTCGGTGGCGACGACGGTGCGGCGGGCGGAGGCGATGCCCGCTTTCTTCACCGCGGCGTCGTCGAGGTCGTAGGCGGTCAGGCGCGCTCAGCCCGCAGCAGCCGATGACGGCGGTGTCGAAGCGCAGGGCGGCACCGGCAGACGAGATCCGTCGCCGTTCCCGAAGGAGGCCTCGTGCCGAAGCCCCGCAAGTCCTGGCTTGGCTAGGGAGCCGGCGGCTCCGGATCCGCGGTGGTCTGGAGCATCTGCTCCGTCCAGATGACCTTGCCGCCGTCGTCCGTGTAGCGGGTGCCCCAGCGTTCCGCCAGCTGGGCGACGAGGAAGAGGCCCCGCCCGCCCTCGTCCGTGGTGGCCGCCTGGCGGAGGTGGGGCGAGGTGCTGCTGCGGTCGGACACCTCGCAGATCAGGGTGCGGTCCCGGATCAGCCGTACGCGGATGGGCCCGGCGGCGTAGCGGATGGAGTTGGTGACCAGCTCGCTGAGGATCAGCTCGGTCGTGAACGCCTCCTCGACCAGGCCCCACTCGAGCAGCTTGCGGGACACGTCGGAGCGTACCCGGGAGACCGCCGCGGGGTCGGAGGGCACGTCCCAGTCGGCGACGTCGTCGGCGGCGAGCCGGCGGGTGCGGCCGACGAGCAGGGCGACGTCGTCGCGGGCGCGCGCCGGGACGAGGACCTGCAGGACGGCCTCGCAGATCTCCTCGGGTGTCCCGTCCGCGTGCTCGGCGAGGGTGCTCCGCAGCGTCTCCAGTCCCTCGTCGATGTCCCGGTGGCGGTCCTCGACGAGTCCGTCCGTGTAGAGCACCAGACGGCTGTCCTCCGGCAGCTGCACGTCCAGGGTCTCGAAGGGAAGGCCCCCGAGCCCCAGCGGCGGGCCGCCGGGTACGTCGGCGAACCGGGCGTCGCCGCCGGGGCCGATGATCACCGGCTGGAGGTGGCCGGCCCGCGCCATGGTGCAGCGCCCGGACACCGGGTCGTAGATCGCGTAGAGGCAGGTAGCCCCGGTGACGCCGCTTCCGGAGCCTTCGGCCGCCTCGTCCTGGTCGATGCGGGCGACGAGTTCGTCCAGGTGCCACAGCAGTTCGTCGGGCGGCAGGTCCAGGGTGGAGAAGTTGTGGACCGCGGTGCGCAGGCGCCCCATGGTGGCGGCCGCGTGGAGGCCGTGGCCCACGACGTCACCGACCACCAGCGCGACCCTGGCGCCGGGCAGCGGGATGATGTCGAACCAGTCCCCGCCCACGCCGCCCAGGCCGCCGAGCCCGGCCTGAGCGGGCAGGTAGCGGTAGGCGGCGTCGATGGCGCTCTGCTCGGGCAGGCCGCGCGGCAGGAGACTCCGCTGCAGCGTGACGGCCACGGTGTGCTCGCGGGAGTAGCGGCGGGCGTTGTCGATGCTCACCGCCGCGCGGGCGACGAGTTCCTCGGCCACCGAGAGGTCCTCCTCCTCGAAGCGTTCGGGCGTCTGGGCGCGCCAGAACATGGCCACACCGAGGATGACGCCCCGGGCCCGCACCGGCACCGAGATCATCGAGTGGAAGCCGCGGTCGACGAGCTGCCGGGCGCGATCGGGGTGCTGCTGCTGCCACCCGGAGAACCGTCCCAGCGCGGGATCGAGCACGGCCTGTCCGCTCAGCAGGCCGGCGCCGACGGCCGCGGAGGGACGGAAGCGGATCACCGAGCCCAGCGCGTAGAGCCCGGTGTCGTCGCGGTCGCCGCTGAAGGCTGTCCGCCGCATGTCGGTGACCTTGCGGGAGGCCGTCGGTTCCTCGCCGCGCAGCACCGTCTCGGCCAGGTCCACGGTGGCGTAGTCGGCGAATCTGTCCGTGGCGAAGCGCGCCAGCTCCTCGCAGGTCTGTACGACGTCGAGGGCGGTGCCGATCTCGGTGCCCGCGTCGTACAGCAGTTTCAGCCGGCCCCGCGCCACGGCGGCCTTGCCGGTGAGGGCCTGGAGTTCCGTCGTGTCGCGCAGGGTCGTCACGGTGCCCGGCGGCCCGCCGTCCTGGTCCGTGGAGCGCTGGCTGACGGCCAGCAGACGGTCGCCCACGGAGAGCACCTCGTCGGTCGCGATGCGTCCCGAGGACAGCAGCCCGGTGGTGACGGGATCGAGCCCGAGTTCGGTGACGGACCGCCCCTCGACGTCGGCGGGCAGACTCAGGAGGCGGCGCGCCTCGTCGTTGGCGAGCAGCAGCCGGCCGTCGCCCCCCATGATGAGCACGCCTTCGCGTACGGAGTGCAGGACGGCGTCATGGTGCTCGTACATCCGGGTCATCTCGGCCGGCCCCAGGCCGCGCGTCTGGCGTCGCAGCCGTCTGCTGACGAGCGCGGTTCCGGCGGTGGTGAGGACCAGGACCCCGGCGGCGGAGCCGAGCAGCAGGGGGAACTGCTCCTCGACGACCCCGCTCACACTGGCGATGGTGATCCCGGCGGACACCGCTCCGATGACCCGGCCGTCCGTGCCGTGGACGGGCACCACCGCCTGGATCAGCGGCCCGATCGTTCCGGTGATCTTCTCCGTGACGACCTGCCCCCGCAGCGCGGGCTGCACGTCACCGACGAACTTCTTCCCGATGCGGTCGGGCAAGGGGTGGGTGTAGCGGATGGCGTTCCGGTTCACCACGACGATGAAGTCGACGCCGGACCCCTTGCGGGCGGCTTCGGCCTTCGGCTGGAGGACCGCACTGGGATCGGGGCTCTTCAGCGCCGCTTCCATGCCGGGGGCGTTGGCGAAGGTCTCGGCCACGGCGACCGAGCGGTTGCGGGCCTCCCGCTCACTGTCGGCTCTGGACTGGAGCACGAGCGCGGCCATGGCGGCGGCCACGAGCAGCACCACGATCGCCACCTGCAGGAGAAAGACCTGACCAGCGACGGTTCTCATCGGGAGAAGCGAGCGCGGGCGGCCGTAGCGTCCGGCCATGCCCCCCTTTCTACACCCTCCTCCTACGGCGGGCGAACCGGTGCGTCCCACGTCTAGGGGCCGGTCCGTCCCGGCGCGAGGGGTCACGGGGTGGGGATACCCCCGGGGCGGGCGGGGCGGCCGAAGCGTACGGGTACTCCCGGGGAGTACAGGACACTCACCGGCTCGCCCACGGGTGCGGCGAGGCCCGCGGCGCTGACCAGGTTCTCGTCGCACTCGAGGAGCCGGGCCCGGTGCAGGGGCCAGCGGGGGTGGGTGTTCGGCATGTACATCTGCTGCCCGAAGAAAGTACTGTGCATGCCCCAGCGGGCGGTCAGGAAGTGGTCGAGCGGGCCGGGGGCGGTGACCGGGTCGCCGATCCGCAGCACGATCCGGCTGTGGGCACCGCGCGGCCCGGGCAGGCGCCGGCTGCTGGTGTAGGTGACGGTGCCGGCGCCGTGCCGGATCGACATGCGGGACCACACGTAGGGCAGCCGGAACAGGGTGCGCGCCACGGCCACGGGTATCAGCCGGGAGGCGTCCAGCGAACGGAAGACCACTCCGCGCCGCCCGTGGGAGTCCCGCGAGTACAGGCGGACGTTCGTCTCGGGGAAGGTGCCGAGATAGGGGACGCCGGGGAGCCGGAACCAGCCGACCCGGTGCATGCGGAAGGCGACGAGCCCGACGTAGGTGACGCCGTCCAGGGTGTCGGGCACCGTTCCGGCGGGAAGGAGCGGCGCCACGTCGGCGGGGTCGGCCGCCCAGTGCAGGAACGCCAGGTCCAGCCAGGACTGGGTCATCAGGGGGCTCAGCCCGGGATGGGGCGAGTCCGGGGTGATCTCCTGGGGCGGACGGAGCGGCGACGGCACTTCACCAGCATGGCAGAGCGGGCCCGGCCGTACCTGGCGGGGGTGCGCCGGGGGACGCGGGTGGCGTACGTCCGGAGGGCGGTCCGTACGCACGCCACCTCCCGGCTCCCTACTGGCGGGCGAGTCCGGTGTGCGTGACACCACGCACGGTCCGGCGCCGGACGAGCGCGAGGACGGCCAGGAGGGGCAGCCCCGCGAGCGCCGGCGAGCCATGATGCGCGCGTGGCACGCACCCTGGGGGACGGCTGGACGGGAGTGGCGTGGGCCCGTCGGCCCGCTCCCCGCCGACCGGGCGCCCGAAGGCGACCCGACGAGGAAAGGGGAGAACCCGCGAAGGATCGCGCGCAATTCCTACCGAGGGGTAGGCCCGTCGGCCTCCTTGCTATACCTTGCGTCTAATAAGCCGGGGGCAGGGCGCTGCCCCCAGTGGTCCACCGGAGGTGTCGGTCATGGCGGGCAGAGCGGGACGAGCACGGCACGGCACCGTGGGCGACGGCGTGAACAGCCGGGGCTGACCACCACCACCCTCTCCCGCACGGCGTTCCGCGGACGGCGGTCGTGTCACCGCGGCCCGCACACCTCCCGGCGCCCGGTCCGGAGCGCCCGGCCCGCCTCACCGTCCCACCCCCGCATTCGCTCGAAGGAACCGCACGCGAACCGAGGAGCCGCACCATGGCAAGCAGCACTGTCCGGCCGGACGCCCAGGACCGGCCCGAAGACCACGAAGTGGCCCGCCGCCTGCTCGACTCGGCGGCGACGCTGGCGTACGACCCCGCCACGGAGGTCGACTGGGAGTCTCCGCTGGACAAGGACTTCCACGGCGCCAGCCCCGAGTGGAGCACCCTGTACGGCACCGCGTACTGGCAGGAGATGAGCGAGGCCCAGCGCAGGGAACTGACCCGCCACGAGGCCGCGTCCGTGGCCAGCACGGGCATCTGGTTCGAGATGATCCTGCAGCAGATGGTGCTCCGCGACATCTACGCGAAGGACCCGACAGGGGCCGACGTGCAGTGGGCGCTGACCGAGATAGCCGAGGAGTGCCGGCACTCGATCATGTTCGCCCGCGGGGCGCAGAAGCTGGGTGCGCCCGCCTACCGGCCGCACCGGCTCGCGGTCGAGCTGGGGCGGGTCTTCAAGACGGTCGCCTTCGGCGAGGCGGCCTACGCGGCCATCCTGGTCGCGGAAGAGGTCCTCGACGTCATGCAGCGCGACTGGATGCGCGACGAGCGGGTCGTGCCGTTCGTACGGACCATCAACAACATCCATGTCGTCGAGGAGTCCCGGCACATGAAGTTCGCCCGCGCCGAGACGCGCCGGCACCTGAGCGGGGCCGGCCGGGTGCGGCGCCAGATCCACGCCCTCGTCATCGCGATCGCCTCCTACGTCATCGTGACCAGCATGGTCAACAAGAACGTGTACGCCGAGGCCGGACTCGACCGGAAACGGGCCCTCGCCGAGGCGAAGGCCAACGAGCACCACAAGTCGATGATGCGTTCGAGCTGTGCGGGGCTCATGGACTTCCTCGCCTCGGCCCGCCTGCTCACCAAGCCGGCGCTGATCTTCTACAAGCGTGCCCACCTGATCTGAGCGGACGACATGACCTACGCCATCACCCAGCCGTGCTGCAGCGACGCCACCTGCGTCGCGGTGTGCCCCGTCAACTGCATCCATCCGGCGCCCGGGGAGAAGGACTTCGGGAGCACGGAGATGCTGTACATCGACCCGAAGTCCTGCATCGACTGCGGGGCCTGCGCGGACGCCTGCCCGGTCGACGCGGTCTTCCCCGTGGACGGTCTGTCCGGGTCGCAGAGGGAGTACGGGCCCATCAACGCGGCGTACTTCGCCAGCCGGGAGCCCGCACCGGCCGACCACACTCCGAACTTCCACGCGTGGGGCGAACCGGCCTTCGACCGCAGCCTCCCCTCCGACTTCCCGCCGATCCGGGTCGCGGTGGTGGGCACGGGCCCGGCCGGCATGTACGCGGCCCAGGACCTGCTGCTGCACACCAGTGCCGAGGTGACCTTGATCGACCGGCTGCCCGTCGCGGGTGGGCTCGTACGCTACGGCGTGGCACCTGACCACCTGTCGACCAAGAAGGCGGGCGACGCCTTCGCCAGGTTCCACACCCACCCGCGCGTGCGCATGTGTCTCGGCCTCGACGTGGGAGGGGACATCACGCCGGAGGAACTCGCCGAGCACCACGACGCGGTCGTCTACGCCGTCGGCGCCTCCACCGGGCGCCGGCTCGGCATCCCGGGCGAGGACCTGGACGGCAGCCTCTCGGCGACCACGTTCGTCTCCTGGTACAACGCCCACCCCGAGACCCCGCCGGACACCGTCGTTCCGTCCACGGACCGGGTGGTCGTGGTCGGCAACGGCAACGTCGCCCTGGACGCGGCCCGCATCCTCGTGTCGGACCCGGACACGCTGGCCGGCAGCGACATCGCCGCCCACGCCCTCGACGCCCTGCGCTCCGGCGGGGTGCGCGAGGTGGTGGTGCTCGGCCGGCGGGGCCCGCAGGAAGCGGCGTACACCCGCTCCGAACTGCTGGCCCTCACGCACCTGCCCGGCGTCGAGCTGGTCGTCGACGACCACGACCCGCGGATCGGCGCGTCCGTCGACGCGGCCGGCGAGGGCGACAAGGCGGCGGTCCTGCGGGGAGTCACCCGCGAGCAGGTGGACTGGTCACGCGCCCCCGGGCCGGGCCGGCGGATCGTGTTCCGCTTCCACTCCGAAGCGGTGGAGCTGCTGGGCGAGGGCGGTGTGCGTGCCGTACGGGTCACGGGCGGGCCCACGGGGCCGGAGATCGCGGCAGGCATGGTGCTACGGGCCGTCGGCTACCGCGGGGTACCGGTCGCGGGGCTGCCGTTCGACGAGTCGACGGGCACCGTCCCGCACGAGGGCGGCCGCGTGACGGGCCGGCCCGGTACGTACGTCGTGGGATGGATCAAGCGGGGCCCTTCGGGTGGTATCGGCGCCAACCGCGTCTGCGCCGCCGAGACCGTCGGCACCCTGCTGGCCGACGCGGTGGAGGGCGCGCTGCCCATCCCCCGGCACGAGCCGAAGGCCTTCCGGCGGCTGGTGCGGCGCCGCACGCGTGCGGTCGTCGACGCCCGCGGCCTGGCGGAGATCGAGCGGGCCGAGCTGGCCAGGGGGCGCCTGGAAGGGCGGCCGCGGGTGAAGTTCGCGACGGTGGCGGAGCTGGTGGCGGCGTCGAAGGGCAACCGCCGGCGCCTCAGCCGCTGACACCGGGCTCCGGCCCCGCCGCCGTCCTCGTACCGGCCGAAGACCCGTGCCGCGACTCCCGGCGGGCGCGCGCCGAGAGCTACGGCACCTCGCCGCGTGGCCGGAGCGTCCGTCTCCCTCCCGAATGCGGACGTCCCCGCACCGCGCGACGCACCACATCCGACGTGGCGCGCTGATCCCACCGGACGCCACGGAACAGCTGCGAAGGCGGCGGGCGTTCCCGCCCGCGCCCCCGGGGAGTTCCGCGCCCGAGCAGCAGGGCAGGGGGTCCCGCCGGCCGCGGGCAGGTGTCCGCAGCCTGTGACAGATGCCGTTCGCCGCAGGACTGTGAGCGCGGCCGTACGGGGTACAGAGGCTGCATGAACGAAGTGACACAAGCAGGCCTGTGGGGGCTGGTGGCCGGATCGGCGCTGCTCCTCGGCGCCGCGGCCGGTTACGGCGTGCGCGTGCCGCAGTGGGTGATCGCTACCGTCATGGCCTTCGGGGCGGGCGTCCTGATCTCCGCCGTCTCCTTCGAACTGGTCGGGGAGGCGTACGACCAGGCGGGGCTGGCGCCCGCCGCCGTGGGGACGCTCGGCGGGGCCGTCGCCTACACGGCGGGGAACATGTGGCTGGCCCGCCGGGGGGCGCGTCACCGCAAGAGGTCGGGGCACGGGCAGGCTCAGCCGTCCGAGGCCGAGCAGGGCGGGTCCGGGCTGGCGCTCGCCCTGGGGGCGCTGCTCGACGGCGTGCCGGAGTCCGCGGTCATCGGGGTGAGCCTCCTCGACGGCGGTGCGGTGAGCCTGGTGACCGTGGCGGCCGTGTTCATCAGCAACGTGCCGGAGGGGCTGTCGAGCGCGGCCGGTATGCGGAAGGCCGGCCGCGGCAAGACGTACGTCTTCGGCGTCTGGGGGGTGATCGCCGCGACGTGCACCGTGTCCGCGGTCCTCGGCTACACCGTCGTCGGCGGTTTCTCACCGGCCGTGATCGCCGCGGTCACCGCCGTCGCGGCGGGGGCCATCCTCGCCATGATCGCGGACACGATGATTCCCGAGGCCTTCGAGGAGACGCACCTCGCCATGGGACTGATCATCGTCAGCGGCTTCCTGGTGTCCTTCGCACTGTCCCACGCCTGACGTGCCCGGCCCGGCGCCGGCCAGCCTGAGCTGCCCGTTCGGCCCGACCGACTCCCGTTACCCCTGCCCCCGCTCGGCTCCGGATCCGGCTCCGGGCGTCTTCGGCCCGGCCGGGGAACCACTCGGCAGGACCGTTCGAATGACCGGAATACCGAGGGGCTAACATATGAGCACCGCCTAGCTCGAAAGATGGACCTGTGACTGTCAACGAAGACGCGTTCACGAACTGGAAGAACCGCGAGGAGATCGCGGAGTCGATGATCCCGATCATCGGGAAGCTGCACCGGGAGCGGGATGTCACGGTGCTCCTCCACAGCCGGTCCTTGGTGAACAGGTCGGTGGTCAGCCTCCTGAAGATCCACCGGTTCGCCCGCCAGATAGCCGGTGAGGAACTTTCCGTCACGGAGACGCTGCCTTTCCTGCAGGCGCTCACCACCCTGGACCTCGGCCCGGCCCAGATCGACATCGGCATGCTCGCCGCCACCTACCGGTCCGACGGCCGCGGCCTCTCCGTCGCGGAGTTCACCGCCGAGGCGGTCGCCGGCGCCACGGGCGCCAACAAGATCGAGCGCCGGGAGCCGCGCGACGTCGTGCTCTACGGATTCGGCCGCATCGGCCGCCTCGTCGCCCGGCTGCTGATCGAGAAGGCCGGTTCCGGCAACGGCCTGCGGCTGCGCGCCATCGTCGTCCGCAGGGCGGCCGGGCAGGACCTGGTCAAGCGTGCCTCGCTGCTGCGCCGCGACTCCATCCACGGCCAGTTCCAGGGCACGATCACGGTCGACGAGGCGAACAGCCGGATCGTCGCCAACGGCAACGAGATCAAGGTGATCTACTCCGACGACCCGGCCTCGCTGGACTACACGGAGCACGGGATCAAGGACGCCATCCTCATCGACAACACCGGCAGGTGGCGCGACCGCGAGGGCCTGTCCCAGCACCTGCGCCCCGGGATCGCCAAGGTCGTGCTGACCGCGCCGGGCAAGGGTGACGTCCCCAACATCGTGCACGGCGTCAACCACGACACGATCAAGCCGGACGAGCAGATCCTGTCCTGCGCGTCCTGCACGACCAATGCCATCGTGCCGCCGCTGAAGGCGATGGACGACGAGTACGGCGTCCTGCGGGGCCACGTGGAGACCGTCCACTCGTTCACCAACGATCAGAACCTGCTGGACAATTACCACGCGTCCGACCGCCGTGGCCGTTCGGCGCCGCTGAACATGGTCATCACCGAGACCGGCGCCGCCTCCGCCGTCGCGAAGGCGCTGCCCGACCTCGACGCGAAGATCACCGGAAGCTCGATCCGCGTTCCCGTGCCGGACGTCTCGATCGCGATCCTCAATCTCCAGCTGGGCCGGGAGACCACCCGCGAGGACGTCCTCGACTACCTCCGCAACGTGTCGCTGACCTCGCCGCTCAAGCGGCAGATCGACTTCATCAGCGCCCCCGACGCCGTTTCGAGCGACTTCATCGGCTCGCGCCACGCCTCGATCGTCGACGCCGGCGCCACCAAGGTCGAGGGCGACAACGCGATCCTCTACCTCTGGTACGACAACGAGTTCGGCTACTCCTGCCAGGTCATCCGTGTCGTCCAGCACGTCTCGGGTGTCGAGTACCCCACCTACCCGGCGCCCGCTCTCTGAGCCCGCTCGCGGCCCTGCCGGCCGGTGTTCCGCCGGCAGGGTCCGCGTACGGCCGCGCGGCGTCGCCGCCGTCCCCCCACCTCGGCACAGCCCAGGCACGCCCGGCCCGCACCCCGGTCCCGCAGTGGCGGATGACACGACCCGTCTGTGGTGTGCGTCATGCGGGGTACGAAGACCCCGGGCGTAGCGTCGGCACCTCCGATTCCGTGGCGACTACGGGTGGCCGGCAGTGCACGTTGATCTCTCTCCGCTGATTTCCGCGACCGCGCAGTGGCTCACGCGCGCCTACCCGGCAGGCGGCGCCTTCTCCTCGGCACTGTCGGAGGCGCAGGCGCGGCAGGCCGTCACGGTCGCAGCCTGGCTGCGCTACCCGAGCGCGATGGACGCCGCTCTGGTCGCCATGGCCGGGCCGGGCGGCTCGGCCCGGCTCGACCGGGTGGCGGGCGCGTCGGGCTCGGAAGTGGTCCACCCGTGGTGTTCGTGGGTGGACGAGGTCGTGGCCAGCTGGGCCGCCTGCCTGCTCGCCCGTCCGGCGCTGGCCGAGGCCGCGGTGGCGGCGCTGGCCGACGGCGAGCACACGGCCGGCGGGCCGGTGGACTTCCGGCGCCTGGTCTCGCCCGACGTCCATGACCTCCAGGCGGCGGCCCTGCTGCGCCACCCCGACCTTCTGCAGCCGATAGCGGTCCTCCACCGGGCCGGTCTCCTCGACCGGCTCGGCCAGGACTCCGCCGTCGCCCACTGACCCGCGACGCCCGAGCCG
This sequence comes from Streptomyces sp. NPDC020780, assembly GCF_044334475.1. Classification (NCBI taxonomy): domain Bacteria; kingdom Bacillati; phylum Actinomycetota; class Actinomycetes; order Kitasatosporales; family Streptomycetaceae; genus Streptomyces; species Streptomyces sp. NPDC020780. The sequence goes on from NZ_JBIRTB010000003.1 coordinate 233,521, forward strand.
GACCGGTGGCGTCCACGCGCGGCGCGGTCGCCTGTGCTCCGGGGTCGCGCCGTCGGTCCCGGCAACCTCCCAGGCCGGCCAGGCGGCCGGCGAAGTGGCCGGGACCGCCGCCGAACAGGCCAGGGCGGTGGCCGGTGAGGCGCGTCGGCAGGCCGGCAGCACGGTCCACGGTCTCAGGCAGCGCCTGAGGGACGAGGGCCAGGGGCAGACCGAACGCCTGGCCGGAGCGGTACGGCAGTGGGCCGACGACCTCGAAGGACTGGCGAGGGGGGCGCCGGGAGATTCCCCGGCCCGCAGCCTCACGGCCCGCACCGCGGACCAGGGCCACCGGGCCGCGGACTACCTCGCCGCCCACCGCCTCGACGGCATGCTGGGCGATCTGCAGGACTTCGGCCGCCGTCGGCCCGCCGCCTTCCTGGGCGGGGCGGTACCGGCCGGACTCGTCGTCGGCCGTCCGGGCAAGGCGGCCGCATCCACGGACGGCGGCGGGCCGACTGCGCACAGGGTCATGGGCGCCGCCTCGGACACGGGCGGCCACGCCGCCGGCCGGACACGGCAGGCGGCACACGCCGTACCGGAGGGCGCCGGGCAGCTGGGCGAGGCGGTGAAGCAGGCCCCCGGGAGGCGGTACGCCGGACCGAGGGCAATCCCCTGGCCGCCGGGCTGATCGCCTCCGGCGCGGGACTGCTGGCGGCCTCCCTCCTTCCGGGGTCCGACGCCGAGGAGCAGGCGGCGGGCCGGCTCTCCGAGCAGGCGAGCGGAGCGATCGAGCCGGTCAAGCAGGCCGCCGCCGAATCCGCGCCGAACGTGAGGGAGGACGCCACCGGGGCTGCCAGGCAGGCGGCGGAGCAGGTGGAGGAGACCACGGCGGACGCCGCCCGCACCCCCCGCGACGAGGGGCGGGCCAGGCCGGACAGGTCACCGACCAGGCCCGCGAGTCCGGACAGCAGCTGGCCGGCGAGGCCCGCAAGCAGGCCCCGGGCAACCCTTGGGGACCGATACGTCGATGCCGCGGGGCCCGGTGACGACCCGGGCTCCGCGGCATGCCCGGGGAGGGCGGGCCGCGGCGGGGATCCCCCGGGCCCCGCCCGGCGGCGTCCCTTCAGCGGGTCCGACGGGGATCTCCGGCGCGAGGGAGCGTGTTCTCGAGTACGGGGTGGATCAGCCCGGCCTCTGTTCGGGGTCGCGGTCCGATCCGGGCCAGACGTAGGGCATGTCGTCGGGTACGTCGGGAAAGCGGCCGCGGTAGAAGTCCGGGTCCTTCCGCAGCAGCGCCGACCGGTGACTGCGATGGAACTCCGGGACGCCGAGCCAGGACGGGAGCTCCCCCGCCGCGGCCAGCTCGTCCTGGCTCCGGACGGCCGCACCCGGGCGCCAGGCGCCGTAGTCCCGGGTCAGGGTGGCGGCGCATGTGTCGGAGCGCCCCTCCCCCGTCCACGCCGCGCAGATGTCCAGCCCGTACCGTACGAGCGCTTCCTCGTAGCCGGTCCACATGCGCACGGCCGGGTGCCGGCGCCAGCCGTAGCCCGGGACGGTCAGCCCGCGCAGCACCTGGAGCGCTTCCACCCGCTGTTTGCCGAGCCGTCGCGGGTCCAGGGTCACCGCCGATTCCGCGAAGGACGCGAAGGGGAGAAAAGTCTGCATATGACCTTCCTACCCCGTGCGGCCCCGCCCGCGGAGGCCCGCCAGCCCACGCCGCCACACCGGGCGACTTTGCATGATCATGCGATCTGGCGCATACTCTTCCTATGTCTAAGGTTCTCACCTCCCTGCCCACCGGCGAGCGCGTCGGCATCGCTTTCTCCGGCGGCCTCGACACCTCCGTCGCGGTCGCGTGGATGCGCGACAAGGGTGCCGTCCCGTGCACCTACACCGCCGACATCGGCCAGTACGACGAGCCCGACATCGCGTCGGTGCCCGGCCGCGCCACGGCGTACGGCGCCGAGATCGCGCGTCTGGTCGACTGCCGCACGGCGCTCGTCGAGGAAGGCCTGGCGGCGCTCACCTGCGGCGCGTTCCACATCCGCTCGGGCGGACGCGCGTACTTCAACACGACCCCGCTGGGCCGGGCCGTCACGGGCACCCTGCTGGTGCGGGCCATGCTCGAGGACGACGTGCAGATCTGGGGTGACGGATCGACGTTCAAGGGCAACGACATCGAGCGGTTCTACCGCTACGGGCTGCTCGCCAACCCGCACCTGCGCATCTACAAGCCGTGGCTCGACGCCGACTTCGTCTCCGAACTCGGTGGCCGCAAGGAGATGTCGGAGTGGCTGCTCGCCCACGGCCTCCCCTACCGGGACAGCACCGAGAAGGCGTACTCCACCGACGCCAACATCTGGGGCGCCACCCACGAGGCGAAGACGCTGGAGCACCTCGACACCGGTGTCGAGACGGTCGACCCGATCATGGGAGTGCGGTTCTGGGACCCCTCGGTCGAGATCGCCGCCGAGGACGTGACGATCGGCTTCGAGCAGGGCCGCCCGGTCACGATCAACGGCAAGGAGTTCGCCTCGCCGGTCGACCTGGTGATGGAGGCCAACGCCATCGGCGGCCGGCACGGCATGGGCATGTCCGACCAGATCGAGAACAGGATCATCGAGGCGAAGAGCCGCGGCATCTACGAGGCCCCGGGCATGGCACTCCTGCACGCCGTGTACGAGCGCCTGGTCAACGCGATCCACAACGAGGACACGGTCGCGCAGTACCACAACGAGGGCCGGCGCCTCGGCCGGCTCATGTACGAGGGCCGCTGGCTCGACCCGCAGGCCCTGATGGTCCGCGAGTCGCTGCAGCGGTGGGTGGGCGCGGCCGTCACCGGAGAGGTGACGCTGCGGCTGCGGCGCGGTGAGGACTACTCGGTCATGAACACCTCCGGCCCGGCGTTCAGCTACCACCCGGACAAGCTGTCCATGGAGCGCACCGACAACTCGGCCTTCGGCCCGGTCGACCGGATCGGCCAGCTCACCATGCGCAACCTCGACATCGCCGACTCCCGCGCGAAGCTGGAGCAGTACGCCGGTCTCGGGATCGTCGGCACCACCCACGCGGCGCTTCTCGGTGCCGCCCAGACCGACTCGACGAAGCTGATCGGCGAGATGCCCGAAGGCGGCGCCGAGGTCATCGCCTCCCGCGGCCCGGCCGAGGGCGACGCCGACCAGATGCTCGACCGCGCCGCGATGGAGTTCGGCACCGACTGACCCGGTCCGGCGTCCCGCACGCCACGGGGTACCGACGGCGTCGCCGCCTGTCCCCCACCCCCGGCACGAGAGCGCCCGGTGGCCGAACGGCCACCGGGCGCTCTCGCGGTCGCAGCCTCAGGGGTGCTCGCCCGGACCCTCGGCATGGGAGGCGAGGCGGGTCGGCGAGAGCGCCGTGTCCTCCTCACCCGGCTCCAACAGCGTGGCGGCGGCCCCGACGATCAGCGGGTCCGGCCTGCCGACGGCGTCCGGGTCCTTCGCCGCATAGTCGATCCGGGCGAGGATGCTGCGCATCGCTTCCAGACGGGCGCGGCGTTTGTCGTTGCTCTTCACCACCGTCCACGGCGCGTGCTGGGTGTCGGTGGCGCGGAACATGTCGATCTTCGCCGTGGTGTAGGCGTCCCAGCGGTCGAGGGAGTCGATGTCGGTCGGCGAGAGTTTCCACTGGCGTACGGGATCGACCTGGCGGATGGCGAAGCGCGTGCGCTGCTCGGCCTTGGAGACGGAGAACCAGAACTTCACCAGGATGATGCCGTCGTCGACGAGCATCTGCTCGAAGTCCGGCGCCTGACGGAGGAACAGTTCGTACTCGGCCTGGGTGCAGAACCCCATCACACGTTCGACGCCTGCCCGGTTGTACCAGGAGCGGTCGAAGAAGACGATCTCGCCCGGCGCCGGAAGATGGGCCACGTAACGCTGGAAGTACCACTGGCCACGCTCACGGTCCGTGGGCTTGTCCAGGGCGACGATGCGGGCGCCGCGCGGGTTGAGGCGTTCCGTGAAGCGCTGGATGGTGCCACCCTTCCCGGCCGCGTCCCGCCCCTCGCACACCACGACGATCCGCGCGCCGGTGTCCTTCGTCCAGCGCTGCAGCTTGAGCATCTCGATCTGGAGCACGCGCTTGACCCGCTCGTACTCCCTGCGGCTGACCTTGCGTTCGTACGGATAGTTCTCACGCCAGGTCTTGATCGGTTCGCCCGCCTCGTCGAGCAGGATCGGCTGCTCCGGCCTGCTCGCGTCGACGGTCAGACCGTCCAGCAGCTGCTTGCCCACCTGATCACGGTCCACGGAGCGGAGCCTTTCACTCGTTCGCCCGGCGCGCCACCCGGCGATCGGCGTCGCGCGGCCGCGCCGGACAGCGGAAATCCCCGGCCCGCACGTGCGGGTCGGGGATATCCTCGCGTATATTTGTTGTTTCTGTGCGCACACAAAGAAACCCCCGTGACGGGGGCCAACAAGGTTCACCATATCGGGCAGGGAGCCACTTTGTCAACCCGCGAAAATGCCGAACTGCAGGCGGAGCAGGAATTCGTCCGGCGGCTCCACGACCGTGTGGACGTGCTGCGCGGTACTGCCGCGCAGCAGGTGGAGGACGCGTTGACACCGGTCGGGACCGGTTCCCAGGCGCGCCTGGAACGCGATGTGCTCGTCGCCGAACGGTCGGGGCTGCTGGCCGCGCTGAATGCGGTGGACGGCTCACTGTGTTTCGGCCGGATCGACCTCTCCGACGGCACCGCACACCATATCGGCCGGGTCGGAATTCGGGAGGAAGGCACCGAGCACACGCCTCTTCTGATCGACTGGCGGGCACCGGTCGCCCGCCCCTTCTACCTCGCGACCGGATACACGCCCATGGGGCTGCGCCGGCGTCGGCACATCACCACCGAGGGCCGCCGGGTGACCGAGTTGCACGACGAGATCCTCGACCTCGGAGACCGCGAGCGCAGCGGTTTCGAGGACCCGAGCGGCGACGCCGTCCTGCTCGCCGCGCTCGGCGCCGCCCGCACGGGCCGCATGAGCGACATCGTGCGCACCATCCAGGCGGAGCAGGACCGCCTCATCCGCGCCCCGCACCGCGGTGTGCTCGTCGTGGAGGGCGGCCCCGGCACGGGCAAGACGGCCGTGGCACTGCACCGGGCCGCCTACCTGCTCTACGAGCACCGTGAACTGCTGGCCAAGCGTGCCGTCCTGGTGGTGGGCCCCAACCCGGCCTTCCTGCGCTACATCGGCGAGGTGCTGCCGGCGCTCGGCGAGACCGGCGTCATGCTGGCCACCCAGGCCGAGCTCTTCCCCGGGGTCCACGCCCGCGGTACGGACACGCCCCGCGCCGCCGCCGTCAAGGGCGGTGCGCACATGGCGGAGGCCCTCGCCCTCGCCGTACGCGACCGGCAGCGGCTGCCCGAGCCCGGTGCCCCGCTGGTCGTCCCGCACGACGACGGGGACCTCGTCCTGGACTGGGAGATCGCCTACGAGGCCCGGCAGGCGGCCCGCGACACGCACCTGCCGCACAATCTCGCCCGCCCGTACTTCGCCTTCCACGTCGTCGACGCCCTCACCGCGCAGCTCGCCGACCGCATCGGGGCCGACCCGTACGGGGGCCCCAACTTCCTCGGCCCCGACGACATCGCCCAGCTCGGCAAGGCCGTCGCCGCGAGCGAGGAGGTGCACGCCTGTGTCGCCGACCTGTGGCCCACGCTCACCGCGGAGGAGTTCCTCGGCGACTACCTGGCCGAGCCCGTGTACGTACCGGAGGAGGACGCCGACGCGATCCGGCGCCCGTCCGGGGACACGCAGTGGACCCCCGCCGACGTGCCGCTGCTCGACGAGGTGGCCGAACTGCTCGGCGTCGACGACAGTGCCGGACGGGCGGCCGCCGAGGCCGAGCGCCAGGAGCGGATCGCTTACGCGCAGGGGGTGCTGGAGCTGTCGCGCGGGTCGCAGACGTACGAGTTCGAGGACGAGGAGTCCGAGATCCTGTCCGCCCACGACATCGTCGACGCGGAGCGGATGGCGGAGTGGCACGGGGAGCCCGATCACCGCAGCGCGGCCGAGCGCGCCGCCGCCGACCGGACGTGGGCCTTCGGGCACATCATCGTCGACGAGGCCCAGGAGCTGTCCCCGATGGCCTGGCGGCTGCTGATGCGCCGGTCACCCACCCGGTCGCTGACCCTGGTCGGCGACCCCGCGCAGACCTCCGAGGAGGCCGGTGTCGGCTCGTGGGAGCGCATCCTGGAGCCGTACGTCGGTGACCGTTTCGAGCACGTGAGGCTCGGGGTCAACTACCGTACCCCTGCCGAGATCATGGAACTGGCCGCGAAGGTCGTCCGGGCCGCCGACCCCTCCTTCGAGCCGCCGGGCTCGGTGCGGTCCACCGGTGAGGTGCCGTGGACCCGGGACGCGGGGGCGGACCTGGCGGGCGCGGTGGCGCGCGCCGTCGAGGAGCTGACGCCCGGGGAGGGGCGCCTCGCGGTGATCGCACCGCGCGCTCTGCACGAGGAGATCGCCGCCCCGCTGCCTGGCGTCACGGCCGGGGCCGCGCCCGACCTCACCCTTCCGGTGGTGCTGCTCGACCCGCGCGAGGCCAAGGGGCTGGAGTTCGACAACGTGCTCGTCGTGGAGCCGGGCCGGTACGGGACCAGCGACCTGTACGTGGCGCTGACCCGGGCCACCCAGCGTCTCGGCATCGTCCACCGGGAGCCGCTGCCCGAAGCACTGCGCTGACGGAGGCCGGGCGCCCTGTGTCCTCGCCTGCGGCCGTCACCGTCAGGGCGGGGGCGTGGGACGCAGGACGGGGAGGGCGATGCGGTCGGCGCCGTGGCTCCCGGTCGATGAGCGGTTCTTCGCAGAACACGTCGCCGGGTTCGCCCACCGTGCCCCGCGCTGTGCGGGCGGAGGAGTGCGTTCGGTGTACAGCAGCAGCGCGCCTGCAGGGCTCTGAGCCGCCGGTCGAGGCGGGACGACGAGCTGCGGCTTTGCGGAACCTTTACCCGTGGTCGGTCGTTGGCCCGGTGGGTACGCGCGGACTCGCGCGGACCGCGACCGATGTATCGGACGACTACCGAGGTGACGTCACATGGCGGTGTGGGACCGGCTCAAGGACCAGGCCAGAACGCTGCAGCAGTCCTCCCAGGGCGGGAGCGGGCGGAGCGGACGCACCGGATCGGGCGGTGGTTCGCGCGCCCAGCTCGTCAGCACGTTGAAGACACAGCTCGGTTCCCTCAAGACCGAGCTGAAGAGCGGCGCGTACCGGGACGCGAGCATGGCGATGTGCGCGCTGGTCGCGGCGGCCGACGGGCACGTGGACCCGGCCGAGCGGCAGCACGTGGAATCGATGATCCTCAGCAACGACGTGCTGCGGAACTTCCCGCCCGAGCAGTTGACGCAGCGCTTCAACAAGCACGTGGACGCGCTGACGCGCACCTTCCCGCAGGGGAAGGCCGAGGCGATGCAGGACATCGCGAAGACCGTCAAGAAGCCCGCGGAGGCACGGGCGGTGATCCAGACCGGCATCGTCATCGCCGGGGCCGACGGGGACTTCTCACCGGCCGAGCACGCTGTCCTCGGGGAGGCGTGCATGGCGCTGAACCTCTCCCCTGAGGAGTTCCAGCTCTGACCACCTGGGCCCCGGGGCCGGTGCGTCTCCCCGACGACCCCGCAGTCGGCGGACTGCCGCGATGGCGGGGCCGGCCCCGGTGCGTTGCCTTCCACCCCGCCTCCGGCCGGTCCGGAGCACGACTTGGGCTCCCTGGGCCCGGCAGGGCGGCGGAGCCCGGCCGGCAGGGCCGTGCGGCGGGCCGGCAGGCCTCCGGGGCACGGCGCACGCAAGGCCCCGGACCTCGGCTTCCCTCAGGAGCGCGGGCTGCTCGACGGGCTCAGCGCCTCGCCGGTCAGCATGACCAACACGGGGAACGAGCCCGTCTTCGCCGACGCCACGCCGGCCCGCCGACGCGCCGATCGTCCTGACGGACAAGGTCTTCTCGGCCTACCTCCCGGTCGCCGACCGGGACCAGCCGGTGACCCGCTCCGTGGGCGTCCGGGTGCCGCACGGCACGGCGCCGGGAACGTACGGCCTGACCGTGGCCCGCGGCAAGCAGCGCGTCGTCGAGCCCCTCACCGTCGAAGCTGTGCCGGAGCCCGCCCCCGGAACGAACACGCCCACGCCCACGCGATCAGGATCACCACGGGACACCTCCCCGGTCGGCACGGCGCTCGCTCCTCAGTCACCCGGCAGCCGATCCCGGGCGGGCCCGCCTCGCAGGGAATGCCGGCGGCCCTCCCATGCCACCGTGACCGCGGCCCCCGCGGGACGCCGCTCGCCGCTCGCTGCGCGCCGCTCGCCGAGTCCGTGGGATGCGTCGCCCGGCGGATCACCGGAACCGCCACCGGTCCCCTCGCCGACCGGATGGTGACCGATGAACAACGACCGGCGCGCCACGGCGGTCCGCCGGCCCGGGAGGACGACGGCGCACGCCAGGGCACGCGTGTGCGCTGTTCGCATGAAAAGGAGGGACGTTTTCCGCGTCCGGCATCCGAGGTAGCGGTACGGACAGGCGGAGCCCCGCACAGTGGTCGGGGGCGCGGAACGGGACCACGCGGTCCGATGGGGGTCCGGGGGGGCCGGGGCGCTGCCGGTCACCAGGGACGGGCGTCAGCCGATGTCGGAGAGCGTGGAATGACTGCCTTTCAGCTGTCGGTCGTAGTGCCGTGTTTCAACGAGGCCGAGGCGATCGAGACCTTTCACGCCACGCTGCTCTCCGTCCTCGAACCCCTCGGGGACGGGCTGGAGATCTGCTACGTGGACGACGGCAGCAGCGACGGGACACGGCTGCTGCTGCACGGTTTCGCGGCAGCGGACGAACGCGTCCGGTACACCGCATTCAGCCGGAACTTCGGCAAGGAGGCCGCCATGCTGGCCGGACTCCGTATGTCCAGGGGGGCCGCGGTGGTGCTCATGGACGCGGACCTCCAGCATCCGCCCGAGCTCATCCCCCGCATGCTGGAACTGCACCGGCACGGATACGACCAGGTGATTCCCCGGCGCGACCGGCGGGGCGACGGGGTACTGCGCAACGCCCTCACCCACACCTACTACGCCCTGGTCCGCCGCTGCATGGACGTGGAGGTGATCGACGGTTCCGGGGACTTCCGGCTGCTGTCGCGGCGGGCTGTGGACAGCGTGCTCCTGCTGCCGGAGAGCAACCGCTTCTCGAAGGGGATCTTCTCCTGGATCGGCTTCGACACCGTCAGCTTCCGGTACCGCAACGGCGAGCGCGCGGCCGGGCAGTCGAAGTGGGGCAGCAGAAGACTGCTGAACTACGGCATCGACGGATTGCTCTCCTTCAACAACCGCCCGTTGCGTCTTGCCATCTACACCGGCTTCTGGGTCTTCTTCTCCGCCCTCGCCTACGCGCTGTGGACGGTCGTGAACGTCGCGCTGAACGGCGCCGAGACACCTGGTTACGCCACCCTCCTCACCGCAGTCGTGGCGCTGAGCGGAATTCAGCTGATGACGCTCGGCGTCATCGGCGAATACGTCGGCCGTATCTACCACGAGGCGAAACACCGCCCGCCGTACGTGGTGCGGGAGACCAGTGAGACGTGCCGTACGCTGCCGGCCGGACCCGAGCCGGCCGCACCGGGAGTCCTGAGCGAGCGCGCGGCCGGCCGGTCGCGCACCATGCGGCAGTTCGCGTCGTTCCTGTTGATCGGCTGCGCGAACACGGCGGTGTACCTGTCCGTCTACTACCTGCTGAACCGGTGGATGCCGTACCTGGCCGCTCATGTGGTGGGCTTCACGGTCAGCGTCATCGGCTCGTTCCTGCTCAACTCCTACATCACCGTGGGCACGAGGCCGACCTGGCGGGCCTTCGTGCGCTATCCCCTCTCCAGCGTGGTGAACCTCGTGGCCTCGGGCGTCCTGCTCTATCTCGCGGTCACCGGACTCGGCATGGACAAGAACCTCGCCGCCCTGGCCGCCGGGGTTCTGGTCACCCCGGTCTCCTTCCTGCTGGCCCGGTGGGCGATCACGTCGGGCCGGGCCGCCGGCGGCCCGCAGGACCGGCCGGCCGGCGCCCGGAACGAGCGGTCGATGAGCAAGTCCGACAGCATCTGAACGACGGCTCCGAAACCCCTCCCGCGACGAAAGGCGGTCCCGCACATGGGTGGCAGCGTCCCGGGAACAGCCGTTCCCGAACAACCGGAGGAGCAGGGACGGCCGAAGCGGAAGCGAGGACGACCGGACGGGGCAGGCCGTGGGGGCGACGAGGAGCGCCTCCCGCCGGGAGCGCGGAGCGGCCGTACGGACGCACGGCCGTGGACGGACCTCTGGAGGCCGGCCCTCGCGGTGCCGTTCCTCGTCCTGCTCGGCGCCGCCTCCTGGTTCGGGCGCTGGGTCCGTCCCGGCGCCGACGACTGGTGCTTCCTGCCCGTCGTACGGGACGAGGGCATCGCCGGTATCGTCGGCACGTTCTACCTGGAGGACAACGGCCGGATCGCGAACGGGCTGCTGGTGGGCGCGTACGCGGCGTTCGGGGTAGCCGGGCACCAGTGGTTCGCCCTGGTCACCGGCGCGCTGACGCTGGGTGTCCTCTGGGCGGTGACCGCCTCGGCACTGCGCAGGGCGGGCCTCACCGGGCCACGTGGCGCGGCCCTGCTGACCGCGTCCGTGGTCACCGCGCTCTTCCTCTTCGTGACGACCAACACCTACAAGACGTTCTACTGGCCCGCGGCCTCGGTCTCCCACACCCTGCCTCCTGTGCTCGCCTGCGCGGCGTTGCTCCCGCTCCTGTGGGCCCGTTCGCGCCGGGGCCGGATCGCCGCCGTGGGGGTGGCCCTGCTCGCGGGCCTGTTCATCGGCACCCTGTCGGAGGAGAGCGCGGTCGTCGTCCTGGTCGTCCTGTGCGCAACCATGCTGGTCGGCCGCCGTGTCTTCCCGGCCCGCGCCCGGCGGTTCGGTTGGGCGTGGTGTGCGGCGGGCATCGCCGGGACAGGGATCGGGGCGCTCGTCCTGCTCACCTCACCAGGCTCCCGGGCCCGGCGGGAGCGGTACGGTGCGCAGGACTCCACCCTGCTCTCCCCCGACTCGCTCATCGGGTCGCTGCGCGGGTTCGGAGAGATCATCGTCACAGTGGGCTCGACCTGGCAGTACCTCGGCGCGCTGGCCGTCGGGCTCCTGCTGGGCCCGGCCGTCCGCCGCTCCGACGGGCAGCCGCCGGGCGCGCCGGCGCACCGGTTCCTGATCGGTGCCACGGGCGTGCTCGCGCTGCTCGTCTCCGGCTACCTCTGCACGGTCATCACCTACCCGGCCTTCGGCGCGCGTGTGGGGACCACGAACCGGCTCTGGAACGACTACCTGCTGCTGTACATCGCCCTGCTCGTCGGCGCGGGCTTCCTCCTGGGACAGTCGCTGCGGCTGCGCACCCGGCACACCGGGCCGGCCACGGCGCTCTGCGCCGCGCTCTGCCTCCTGGTGTGCGTCGGGCCGGCCGTCTCGCTCAGCCACCTCGGGAGCAGCATGGAAGCGCGGGCCCAGCGGTGGGACCACCAGGACCGGTGGCTGCGCGAGCGTTCGGCGGCCGGCGCCGAGGTGCTGCCGTACAAGCCGGTCACGGTCAGCGGGATGCTGGAGCCGTTCGGGCGGCAGGGGCGCAACCCCTGGCCCGCTGGGTGCGTGGCCGACTACTACCGCCTCGAACGCGTCACGTACTCGACCAGGCTCCACTGAGGCCTGCCCCGCACCTCGTGCAGGGCCACGGAGACCGGCGGACGGGAGAAGCGCGCGGGATCCGCGGTTCCCCGCCCCGCCCGGGGTGTCGGGGCCGGGCTGCCGGCCCTGGAGCACCTCCGAATCCGGCGCATTAGGTTAGGCTAAGCTAACTCAACCGGCAGGGCGGACGTGCTGCGGCCGGTTCGTCCGGAAGCGGGGGCAGCGATGGGACCGGTCGTCACGGAGCGCGCGGACGCGGATCCGGCCGGCGGGTCACGCGTGCGGCCGGGGCGGCGGCGGGCCGGTACGGTCGTCGTCAAGTTCGGCGGCAACGTCATGGTGGACGTCACCCTTCTGCGGGCCTTCGCCCAGGACGTCGTGGAGATGCGGCAGTCCGGCCTGCGCCCGGTCGTCGTGCACGGCGGCGGTCCGCAGATCAACGCGATGCTCGAACGCCTGGGCCTGGAGACCCGGTTCGAGGCGGGCCTGCGGGTCACCACACGCGAGACCATGGACGTGGTGCGCATGGTGCTGACCGGCCGGGTCCAGCGGGAGCTGGTCGGCCACATCAACGCCCACGGCCCCTACGCGGTGGGGATGACGGGTGAGGACGCGCACACGATGACGGCCGTGCGGCGGCCGGCCGTGGTGGACGGACGGCCGGTGGACATCGGTCTCGTCGGCGACGTCGTGGACGTCAACCCGGACATGGTGCGGACACTCCTCGACCAGGGTCACATCCCGGTGGTCTCCCCCGTGGCCCGCGGCGAGGACGGAGAGGTCTACAACGTCAACGCCGATCTCGCGGCCTCGGCCCTGGCCGTGGCCCTCGACGCCGAGCACCTGGTGGTGCTCACCGACGTCGAGGGGCTGTACGCGAACTGGCCGCACAGCACCGAGGTCGTCGAGCGCCTGACGGCCGACGCGCTGGACGCCATGCTGCCGGAGCTGACCAGCGGGATGCTGCCGAAGATGGAAGGGTGCCTGCGGGCCGTCCGCGGCGGCGTGCGCAGTGCCCGCGTACTCGACGGCCGCAGGCCTCACGCGGTACTGCGGGGCGTTCTCGACGAAACCGGCTACGGCACCACGGTGGTCGCCGGGACCGCCGCGGACCACGGCCCCGGCACGGGGTGACCGCGGAGGGCGGGCGCCCTTCCCCGCGCCCGACGGCCGACAGCAGCGGGGGGCCGCCGCTTCGAGGCCCCGGCCGGACGGTCACAGGCGTCTGACGAGAACGCGGGCGTTGCGCCGCGGGTCGAGGGACTCGGTCCAGGGCCGGGGCGCCGAGGGAGCGGCCGAGGGGGCGAACCCGTAGCGGTGGAAGAGCCCGCCCTGGCCCGTCGTCGCTGTGAACAGGGCGTCCAGCGACCGGGCGCGCGCGCCGGCCAGGGCCGCACGCAGGAGTGCCGCCCCCACTCCGCGCCCCTGACTGTGCGCGGCCACGCAGAAGTTGTACAACACGCCCGCCGCCCCGGGGCGCTCTCCCGGTCCGGACGGGTACACCCGCAGCCCCACGCAGCCGGCGAGACGGCCTCCGGGCGCCTGCGCCACGAGGAAGTCGCCGGCCCGGGTGGCATAGAGGGAGACCGGGCGCGCCCGCAGGGCCCCGGAGCGCACGAAGGGCCGGGAGAGGCCGGCGAGGGCGCCGGCGTCCTCCTCGCGGGCGCGCCGCACGTGGGGCGGCGGGGACAGGGGTGCGTGCGGCGGCGGAGCGGACGCGGCCGTGAACAAGGCGTACCTTTCGTCGGTTCGGTGGTCGGGGGACGGATCGCGGGGGTGTCCCTCCGGCCGGGGCCACGGACGGGCGGCCCGGCCGGAGGGACACCCCGGCCGGCTCAGGCGTCCATGGACTCCGCCAGGGAACGGGGCCGCAGGTCGGTCCAGTGGGTCTCGACGAAGTCCAGGCACGCCTGACGGGTGTTCTCCTCGAGAACGGTCGTCCAGCCCCCGGGCACCTCGGCGAAGGACGGCCAGAGGGAGTGCTGACCCTCGTCGTTCACCAGGACCAGGAAACGGCCTTCGGGGTCGTCAAAAGGGTTGGTACTCATAGGTCGTCAGCTCCGTGTACGTCGCTCTCGGCAAGGAATGGGGCGGCCATCCCGGAACCACGCCCGGGGACAGCCTTGATTAGGTTAGGCTCACCTAACAATTGATGAGCTTAGCCTGCCGCTTTTCCCCTCACAAGGAGACGTCCATGCGCCTGGTGATCCAACGCGCCCCCGTGGCCCGCGACATGGCCGTGCCCGCCCGTGCGGGCAGGTGGACGGTGGGCGACGGCCTTCCGGGCCTGCGATGACGGGCCCCGCCTCCGGGTTCCGGGCGGAGGGGAAGCACGCCTTCGCCGCGTTCGGGCTGCCCGGCGAACCGGGGACCGACGCGTTCTGGGCGTCGGCCCGGACCCCCGCGTCGGTGCCCGCCGAAGGGGGCGGCTGGGTCACCCTGTTCCTCCGGCGCGGGTCCCCCGCGAGCATCGGCTTCGAGAGCTGGTCGCCGCCCGTACCCCTGCGCCGGTGGGGCGGGACGGACTGCTGGTACGCCGAGGTCCGCATGCCCCCACGGCTGCGGGTCACGTACCAGGTCATGGCGGGCGGCGAGGCGTACGCCGACCCGTTGAACCCGGTCGGGGCGGGCGGTGACCGGTCCATCGCCGCGACTCCGGACGCCCCGGCCCAGCCGCACTGGCCCGCCCTCGGCACCGGCGACGTCCTGCCCGTCCCGCGCGTCCGCGTCCGCTGGGCCGGCGAGCGGCTCGGCGGGCGCCGTACCGTGCGCGTCCACCCGGCCGGGGGCGGCGGGCCGGTGGTCCTCCTCCTCGACGGGGACGACTGGCTGTATCTGCACCCGGCCATGACCGCGTTCGACTCGGCCGTCGCCTGCGGCGACATGCCGCCGGTCACCCTCGTCTTCGTCCCGGCCGGGGACAGGGCCGCCGAGTTCGGGTGCGAGCCCGTGTTCTGGGAGGCCGTCCGGGACGAACTGCTGCCGCTGGTCGCGGAGTCCGGGGTGCCCGCCGACCCGGACAGGCTGGTGGTCGCCGGGCAGAGCCTCGGCGGTCTCAGCGCCATGTACGCGGCACTGGAGTTCCCGGACCTGGTGTCCCGGGTCGCCTGCCAGTCGCCGTCCTTCTGGTGGACACCCGAGTCCCGGGGACTGGCCGATCCCCTGGCCGGGCCGGTCGGCGGCGCCGTCGCCGCCCGCCTGCGGGAGCGTCCCGATCTGTCCGGTCTGCGGGTCGCGTTCGACGTCGGGGAACACGAGACGAGGATGCTGCCGCACTGCGAGCTGGCCGAGGAGCTGGCCGTACGGGCCGGGGCGACCGTACGGGTGTCCCGGTCCCCGTCGGAGCACGACCGGGCGGGCTGGCGGCATGCCCTGCTGAGGGATGTCGCCTGGGCGCTCGCCTGAGGGCTGTCCCGCGGTTCCCGGCGGGCGGGACGGGCGGCCGAAGGGGAGGGCCGGGTGTCCCGGGGGCCTCCCCCCGGGACACCCGGCCGGGCGGCTCAGCGAGCCACGGCCAGGCAGTAACCCTCGTCCGTGGCCAGGAGGTTGCGATGGGTGCCCTCCGCGATGACGGCCCCCTCGTCCAGGACGAGGACACGGTCGGCGGCGTCCAGGAGGGCGGGGCTGCTGGTGATCACCACGGTGGTGCGGCCCCGGCGCAGGGCGGCGATGTTGCGCGCGACGATCTGCTCGGTGACGGCGTCGACCGCCGTCGTCGGGTCGTGCAGGACCAGGACGTCGGTGTCGGCGGCGAGGGCGCGGGCCAGGGACAGGCGCTGGCGCTGACCACCGGACAGGTTCGCGCCGCGGTCACGGACAGCGTGGTCGAGCCCGTCACGGTGGAGGGCGACGACATCGGTGAGCATGGACGCCTCCACGGCCTCGGGGACCGTCCGGCTGGTGCCCGAGGGATCGATGTTCGTGCGGAGCGTGCCCGCGAAGATCTCACCGTCGTACGGGTTGACGAGCATGTGCGCGCGGACCGCCTCGACCGGCAGGTCCCCGATCTCCCGCCCGCTCACCCGGACCACCCCGTCGTACGCCTCCGGTGGGGTGTTCACGGCAAGGACCGACGCCAGGTCGGCCGCTGCGCGCGGCTGATAGGCGGTGATCGCCACGAACTCCCCTGCTTGCACCTGGAACTTCAGCCCGCGCAGGGAGCCGTACCGGACACCGTCGATCTCCAGGTCTCCCCCGGCGGCCGGCCGCCCGGAGCCCGGGGCGGATACCGGCGGCGCGGCCAGGACGAGGGCCATGCGGTCGGCCGACGCGCGCGCTGTCATCACGTACTTCGGCATCTCCGAGAACAGCTTGAGCGGCTCCATGATGAACTGCGCCAGCCCCACGGCCATCACGAGCGCCCCGAGGGTGATCCGGCCCTCGAACGCGAGCAGGCCCGCGCTCAGGGTCACGGCGGCGGCCAGGACCGCGTTGAGAGCCAGGGCCGTGCCCGCGTACACGCCGTTCACCCTGGCGACGGTGACCGCCTGGTGCTTCGCCTCGGTGCTGAGCGTCCGGTAGGAGCGGAACGCCGCGTGGTTGCCGCCGAAACCGTGCAGCGGGCGCAGGCCGGTGATCAGGTCGGCGACCTTCGCGCCGGCCCGGGCGACCCGTGCCTGCTGTTCGCGGGTGCTGGAGCCGATCCGCCGTGACATGACGCTCAGGACGGAGAGGATCGCGACGGTCCCCACGATCACGAGCAGGCCGAGCCGGACGTCGGCCAGGCCCAGCGCGACCGCCGCGACCAGCACCGCGACCAGGGAGCTGATCAGCAGAGGGACCACCTCGATGATGTCGGCCGTCTGGTCGGCGTCCTCGGTGGCGATGGTCAGCACCTCGCCGGACTTCAGGCCGACGTCCCTGGGCACCGGCTGGAGCCCGCAGGCCGCGACCCGTACCCGCCAGCGGTGTGCCTCGGTCGTGTTGGCCTTCTGCAGGATGCGCATCCCGAACCGCCAGGACAGCGACACCGTCGTGATGATCACGGCCAGCGCCGCGATCGAGAGTCCGAGCGAGCCCAGGTTCCGGTCCCGCATCGTGTGCTCGACGATGAGGCCGAGCGCGATGGGGAAGGCGGTCTCGGCGGCCTGGTACAGGCCCATGAGGGCGGTACCCGACGTCATCGCGCCGAGGTTCCGGCGCAGGGCGGTCCGCAGGATGTCGGAGCCCGTGCGGGGCCCTCGCGTGTCAGTGGTCATCGAGGTGACGGGCAATCGCTTCCGGGGTTCGCAGGGTGAGCAGGTCACGAATCGTGATCACGGGGCCGAACTCCCGGCGGAGCAGCCCGATCAGCCGCACCGCCAGCATGGAGTGCCCTCCGAGCAGCACGAAGTCGCTCACCGCGCTCACCTCCTCGTCGTCCAGGTCCAGCGCCTCGGCGAAGAACTCGCAGACCAGCGTCTCCGTACCGGTCCCGGGTCCGCGCTCGCCTCCCGTGGTCAGCACGCCCAGCGGTCTGGCCTCCGGCAGGGTCTTCGTGTCGGCTTTTCCGTTCACCGTCAGCGGGATGCCGTCGACCTGGGCGTAGTGCGTCGGGCGCAGGAAGTCCGGGAGCCCGGCGCACACTTCGGCCGCGACCGCCGCCAAGGGGGCGCCGTCCAGGACGAGGTAGGCGGCCAGCCGGTACGCGCCGTCGGCCTGCGGGTCGGGCTGGGCGACCGCGGCGGCGAACCGTACCGCCGAGTGCGCCGCGAACGCGGCCTCCACCTCGCCGGGTTCGACCCGGTGTCCCCGGATCTTGACCTGCTGATCGGTGCGGCCCAGGTACATCAGGTGCCCGTCGGGGCGCCGGACCACCAGGTCCCCCGTGCGGTACATGCGCTCGCCCGGCCCGCCGAAGGGGCATGCCACGAACCGGTCCGCGGTCCGGCCGGGCTGCCCGAGGTAGCCCCGCGCGATACCGGTCCCCGACACGTACAGCTCACCCGGGACGCCGTCGGGCAGCGGCCGCAGCCACGGGTCCAGCACGTACACGTCGGTGTTGTCGATGGGCACGCCCACCACCGGGTCGGCGCACTCGAAGGTGCCGGCCCCCAGGGTGTTGATGGTGTACTCGGTGGGGCCGTAGAGGTTGTAGCCGGCCGTCCCCTCGGTCTCGGCGAGCCTCCGCCACAGCGCCGGGGGGACGGCCTCGCCGCCGAGCAGCACCAGCGCCGGCCGCCGCGCGGGGTCGTCGAGCAGCCCCTCGGCCACCAGGTGCTGTGCGTAGGTCGGGGTCACGTTGACGACGTCGATCCCGTGCTCGGCGCAGTACTCGACCAGCCGGGGCGCGTCGCGGCGCAGTTCCTCGTCGCAGATGTGCACCTCGTGGCCGTCGGCGAGCCACAGCAGTTCCTCCCACGACATGTCGAACGCGAACGACACGGTGTGGGCGATCCGGAAGACCCGGTCGCCGTGCCCGGCCAGCACCGGCGCGAAGATCCGGCGCTGATGGTTGACCAGCATGTTGGTGAGTCCCGCGTACTCGGTCACCACGCCCTTGGGCTCTCCGGTGGATCCGGAGGTGTAGATCGTGTACGCGGGGTGCCGCAGGCGGTCCGGGTCGTCCGGGGCGAACGTCACGTACGGGCGGGCCTCGGGCAGCGGGCGGTCGAGCTCGATCAGTTCGCCGGTCAGCCGGGGGGACACGGCGCTGACGGTGAGGATCACGTCCGGCCGTGCGTGGCCGACGACGGCGGCGATCCGCTGGTCCGGGTGGTCCAGCTCCAGCGGCACGTACGCGGCGCCGACGCGCAGGACCGCGAACAGCGCCACGATGGAGTCGAGGGACCGGGGGATCGCGAGGCCCACCGTCGTCTCCGGCCCGAGGCCGCGGCCGGCGAGGACCCCGGCCAGCGCCCGGCTGCGGTCCCGGAGTCCGGCGAACGTCAGGGTCGATCCGTGGGCGACGAGGGCGATCCGGTGCGGGTCGCGGTCCGCGGCCCGGTCGAACCGGTCGACGACGGTGTCCGTGCCGATGTCGGTGCGCTCCGTCGGTTCGGGCTCCGGCCCCAGCCCCTTCAGCGCCCCCACCGGCCCGGTCGAGAGGGCCACGTCGTCGAGGACGCGCAGGTAGTCGTCGAGGAGACGGCGGGCGTGGGCGGTGTCGTCGTCGCGGTACTCCAGCTTGACCGTGAGCCGCTCGCCGGGGGTGACGACCCAGGTGAACGGGTAGTGCGTCGAGTCCTCCGCCGTCACGGAGGTGATGCCGTGGCGGGTGTGCATCTCGGCGAACGCCTCCAGGTCCAGGAAGTTCTGGAGGACGAAGAGGTTGTCGAACAGGCTGTCGTGCCCACTGGCCCGCTGGATCTCGCCGAGTCCCAGGTGCTCGTGCTCCATGGCCTCGACGCGGGCCGCCTGGACGGCCGACAGGTACTCCCCCACCGTGTCGCCCGGCCGTGGCCGGGTCCAGAGGGGCACGGTGTTGAGGAGCACACCGACGATGCCGGAGAGGCCCTCGCCCTCCCGGCCGGAGACCGTCACGCCGAACACCGCGTCGCCGCGGCCGGTGTGCGCGCCGAGCAGCAGGCCGAAGGCGCCGGTCAGTACGGTGTTCAGCGTGACGCCGTGCGCCTTGGCCGCGTCCCTCAGGAGCGTCGACCGCTCGGCGGAGAGCGTGTGCACGAGGGCGCGCGGCAGGTCGTCCGGGAGGGCGGGCTCCGGTCCGGCGAGCAGCGTGGGGCCGGTGAGGCCGGCCAGGTGCCCGGCCCAGAAGCGTTCCGCCGCGGCGGCGTCCTTGGCGGCGAGCGTACGGGCGTAGTCCTCGAAGCCCGGCGTGAGCGGGACCGGGACCAGTGGCTCGCCCGCCACGGCCGCCCGGTAGGCGTCGAACAGGTCCCGCAGCACGATCTCGCGGGACCACCCGTCCCACAGCAGCAGGTGGTAGCTGAGCAGCAGGCCGTCGCGGCCCTCGGGCAGCCGCAGTACGGTCAGCCGGATCAGGGGCGGTTCGCCGGGGTCGAATCCGGTGTCGCGATCCTGGGCGCGCAGGGCGTCGACGTCCGCCTCCGTCCGTGGGACGGCCGTGCGGACGGGCACCCGCCGGCCGGCTGCGAGGATCTGCACCGGGTTCCCGTCGTCGTCCGTGGTGAATCCGGCGCCGACGGCCGGGTGGCGCCCGGTCACGTACGCCATCGCCTCGGCCAGGGCGTCGGTGTCCAGGCGCCGGTCGAAGGTGAAGTAGCTCTGGGCGACGTAGTGTCCGGCCGTCCCCGCCATCTGTGCCTGGAAGTACAGGCCGCGTTGGAGCGGGGTGACGGGGGCGGTGCGCTCGGCGGTGGAGGCGTCCGCGATGCGTTCCAGCGCGTTCCGCCAGTGTGCGGTGATCGCGTCGGGGATGCCGTCCGCGAGGGTGAAGTCGGCGTGCAGGCTTCCGGTGGCGTCGTCGGTCCACGCGTTGACCTCGACGGCGTAGGGGCTGTCGCCGTCCCCGCCGGTCAGGCGCGGCGCGTGGGACTCGCTGCCCCGGCCGAGGTAGTTGAACAGCACCTGCGGGCGGGTGCGCAGCAGCGGGGCCGTCTGCGGGTTGAGGTATCTGAGCTGACCGTAGGTGACGTGCCCGCGTTCGTCCGGCTGGCGGGCGGTGACTTCGCGCGCCGCCGCCACGGGGTCGGTGTGCGCGGTGAGCCGTACGGGGGCGATGGAGGTGAACCAGCCGACCGTGCGGGTGTAGTCGTGGTGTTCCCGTACGGGGACCCGGCCGTGCCGTTCCAGCTCGACCGCGAGGTCGGTGGGTGAGGTCTGGATGTGTGTCAGCGCGGTCCGCAGCGCGCCGCACAGCAGCTCGGTGAGGCCCAGCCCGAGTACGGCCGGCGCGGTACGCGTCACCTGTCCGCTCACGTCGGGCGGGAGCACGACCGTGGTCGTGCGCAGCGGGCCGGGCTGGGCGCCGGGCAGCAGGGCGGGGGCCCCGAGGGTGGCCATCCAGTGTCCGAGACGGTCGGTCACCAGGGCGGACCCGGTGTGCAGGGTTTCGGCGTACTCGGCGTACGGCGTGGTCGGCGGTGCGAGGGCGGTGCCGCGCAGGGCGGCGGCCAGGTCGTCCAGCAGGATCAGCCAGGACACCGCGTCGACCGCGAGGTGGTGGACGGTGACCACCAGGGTGCGGCTCGCCTCCAGCCAGGAGAAGGCGATGACGTCGCCGGCCTCGGGATCGAGGCGTCCGGCGGCCTCCTCCGCGGCGGCCGCCGGGCCGGCCGCGTCCGTCCGGAGCACGGTCACCTCCCGAGCGGGCCCGGTACGCAGCGTCCACACGCCGTGCTCGACGTGCAGCCGCAGCCGCAGGACCGGGTGCGTGGCGACGACCGCGTCCGCGGCGCGCCGGGCGTCGGCCAAGCCGGTTCCCTCCGGTGCCACCAGAGCTCTGGCCTGGGCGAACCGGGCGAGCGGGCCGCCCATGTCCCGTCGGCGCAGGATGATGGGCGTCGGTGCCAGCGGCCCGTCCCCGGCGGGGGCGTGCGGCGCGGTGTGGGCCGCCAGGGCCTGTACGGAGTCGTCCCGCGGCGTCGCGGGACGACTCCGTACAGGTCCTAGGTGCGCGGCGAGCGCACGCGGTGTCCTGAGGAGGAACACGTCCCGTGGCGCGAGGGGCAGTCCGAGCGCCCTGGCCCGGTTGATCACGGTGATGGCGACGATGCTGTCGCCCCCGGCCACGAAGAAGTCGGTGTCGGCGTCGACGGGGACGGAGCCGGGCAGTGTGCCGGCGAAGACGCCGACGAGTGCGGCGAGCGCGGAGCCGGCGGGCGCCGCCGCCGGGGGCTCGTCCTCGGCGGCACGCTCGGTCAGGGCCGTGCGGTCCAGTTTGCCGTTGACCGTCAGGGGCAGGGCGTCGGCGCGCAGCACCCGGGCCGGCACCATGTGGGCGGGCAGGCGCGCGGACAGGAGACCGGTGAGTCCGGCCGGCGGTTCGCCCACGACGTGCGCGACCAGGTGGTCGCCGTCGGCGGAGACGGTGACGGCGGCGTCGGTCACCCCGTCGACCGCCCTGACGGCGGCCTCCACCTCGCCGAGCTCGATGCGGAAACCCTTGAGCTGCACCTGGTCGTCGGCGCGTCCGACGAACTCCAGCTCGCCGTCGAGCGTACGGATGGCGAGGTCGCCCGTGTGGTACATGCGGGATCCGTCACCGGCGAAGGGGTCGGCCACGAACCGGGCCGCGGTGAGCCCGTGCCGGCCGAGGTAGCCGAGGGAGAGCTGGTCCCCGGCGACGTAGAGGGCGCCCACCCGGCCCGGCGGCACCGGGCGGAGCCGGTCGTCGAGCAGATGGGTGGCAAGGCCGGGGATCGGGCCGCCGATCGGGCTGACGTCGTGGTCCAGGTCCTCGTCGGTGAGTACCCGGTGGGTGACGTGGACGGTGGTCTCGGTGATGCCGTACATGTTGACCAGCTCGGGCGACGCGGTGCCGTGCCGCTCGGCCCAGGGGCGCAGCCGGCCCGGGTCGAGGGCCTCGCCGCCGAAGATGATCCGGCGCAGTGCGGGGAGCGGCACACCGGCCTGCCGGTCGGCCTCGGCGAACTGGTGGAAGGCCGACGGGGTCTGGTTCAGTACGGTCACCCCCCGTTCCCGCACCAGCCGGTGGAAGTCCAGCGGGGAGCGCGTCAGTCCGTACTCCGGTACCAGCAGCTCCGCGCCGTGGACCAGTGCGCCCCACAGCTCCCAGACCGCGAAGTCGAAGGAGTACGAGTGGAACTGGACCCACACGTCGTGCGGGCCGAAGTCCATGTCCGGCCGGGTGCGCGCGAGCAGCGACACCACGGCGGAGTGCGGGACGACGACGCCCTTGGGCCGGCCCGTCGATCCGGAGGTGTAGATCACGTACGCGGGATCGTGCGGGCCGGTCTGCGGCCCGGTCGCCGCGGCCTGCGACGAGGGCCGGTCGGGCTGCGGGGGCTCGTCGCCGTGCGGCTGCGCGTCCCCGTGCGCGGGCACCTCTCCGTGCGCGGGCGCGTCCCCGTGCGGTTGTTCCTCTCCCAGCACGAGTACCCGGGCCGGCCCGCTCAGCAGCCGTGTGAAGCGGTCCCGCTGCTCACGGTCCACGAGGACGACCTGCGGAGCGGCGTCGGCGAGGACGTGGGCGAGCCGTTCGTCCGGGTACGCCAGGTCGAGCGGGACGTACGCGCCTCCGGCGGTGACGACGGCGACGAGGGCCACGACCTGTTCCGGCGAGCGGGGGAGGGCCACCGCGACACGGCCGCCCGGCCCGACCCCGGCGGCGCGCAGGACCGAGGCCAACGCGTCCTTCGCCCGGGCGAGTTCACCATAGGTCAGGGACCTCGTCCCGCCGTCGAGGCGGCAGAGGGTGACCGCGGTGGCGGCCGGGTCCCGGTCCGCCGCGGCGTCGAACAGCCCGCCCAGGGTCGTCGGTGCGACGGGGCCGGGGCGCGGGCTCTCCTCGGGCACCAGGTCACCGACCGGGGTGTCCGGCCGGGTGAGCAGAGCGGTGAGGGTACGGGTGAACGTGTGCAGGATCGCCCGGGCGCCCGCCTCCCGCAGGAGATCGCCGTCGTAGATCAGGCTGAAGCGCGGGCCCTTGCCGGGGGTGCGTCCGACCACCAGCGTCAGCGGGTAGTGCGGGGCGCCCTCGTTCGCGATGCCGGTGACGACCAGCTCGTCGCCGGTCCCGCGCAGCTCCTCCACCTCGGTGGGGACGTCGAACACCACCAGGGTGTCGAAGAGGCCGCCGGCACCGGCCAGGCGGCCGGTCCTGGACAGAGAGACGTGCTGGTGCGGCAGCACCGCGCTGCGATGTTCCCGCACCGAGGTCAGCAGGTCCCCGGCCGTGGTGGAGCCGGCCCACCGGGCGCGCACGGGGATCGTGTTGATGAACAGGCCCACCATGTCCTCGATGCCGGGCACCTCCGCGTCGCGTCCGGACACCGTCGAGCCGAACACCACGTCGCGGGTGTGCAGGAGGCCGCCCAGGGTCACCGCCCAGGCGCTGTGCACGGCCACGCTCAGCGGGACGCCGGCCGCACGGGCCGCCGTGTCGATGTCGTCCGCGGGCTCCACGGCCGTGTCGGCGAACCGGTCGGACGGGGTGTGGCCCTCGGCGACCAGCGACGGGCCGGGAAGCCCGGCGAGCTGGTCGCGCCACACCCGGTCGCTCTCGTCGTGGTCGCGGCCGGCGAGCCAGCGCACGTAGTCGGGGAAGCCACCGAGCGGGTACACGGTTCCCGGCGCGTGGTACTCGGCCAGCAGCGCGCGGAGCATCGCCGGCACCGACCAGCCGTCGGCGACGATGTGGTGCACGGTCTGCACCAGCACGGTGCGCCCCGGGCCCCCGCGGACGAGCGTGTACCGCATCAGGGGGCCGGCGGCCAGGTCGAACCCGGAGCGGCGGTCCCGCTCGGCGAGGTCGCGGATCCCGGCGTCGGTGATGCCGGGGCGTTCCAGTGTGGTGAAGGGTGCGCCGACGCCGGCCTCCAGGACGGAGACCACACGGCCGTCGGCGAGGGCGGTGAAGCGCGCGGCCAGGTTCGGGTACAGCGTGAGGAGCCGGGTGGCCGCCGCCGCGAGGCGGTCGGCGTCCACCTCGCCCTCCAGCGTCAGCACCTGCTGCTCGACGTAGCGGCCGGACGCGTCGTCGTCGAAGACGGAGTGGAAGTACAGGCCCTCCTGCAGGGGGGTCAGTGGCAGGATGTCGCGCAGTCCGGGGCCGTCCAGGGCGTCGACGTCGGCCTGGGTGAGCTCCACCAGGGGGAAGTCGCCGGGCGAGTGGCCGCCCCGCTCCAGTGCGGCCAGTCCCGCCAGTGCCTTGCGGAAGTACGCGCCGATGGCGGTGATGTCCTCGTCGGTGAACATGCCGTCGGGCCAGGAGATCGTGGTGACGAGCTCGTATCCGCCGGTGGGGGCGGGTTCGGCGATCGCGTTGAACTCCAGGGCGCGCGGCAGGCGCATCCTCGGGTCGCGCTTCTCCCCCAGCTGTCCTGTGGAACCGGCGAACTGCCAGTCCTCGGAGGTGCACGGGTCGAAGCGGCCCAGGTAGTTGAAGAGCACCTGCGGTGAGGGGACGTCGAACGCCGTGCCGGCCAGGTAGCGCAGTGCGCCGTAGGAGATGCCGTTGCCCGGCACGCGGGCGAGGTCGTCCTTGACCGCCTTGAGGGCGGCGGCCAGGTACTCGGGTGCGGTGGGATCGGTTGCCGGGCCGGGGTCCACCGTCACCGGGAAGAGGGTGGTGAACCAGCCCACGGTCCGCGACAGTTCCGGTTCGTAACCGGCGGTGTCCGCCACGAAACGGCCTTCGCGGCCGTGGCCCTCCAGTTCGATGTGGGCGAAGGTCTGGTCCTGCCCGAGGTCGCGCCGCCACCGCGTGAGGGTGACGGCGAGCGCGGTCAGCAGTACGTCGTTGACGCCCGCGTGGAACGCCGCGGGGATCTCGCCGAGCAGCGCGGCCGTGATCTCGGGGCCGACGGCGACGGTCCGGATCCGTTCCCGGGCCACGGTGTCGGCGGCGGACAGGGCGCGCCTGCCCAGCGGGGCGTCGGGTCCGGGCAGCGGGCGCTGGAAGCAGGCTCGGTCGGCGCCGAAGTCCGTGCGTTCCAGCAGTTGCGTCCAGCGCCGGAACGAGGTGCCCACGGGAGGCAGGCTGATCGGCTCGCCCGCCGCGAACTGCCGCCAGGCCGTGGCCAGGTCACCCGTGAGTACCCGCCAGGACACGCCGTCGATCACCACGTGGTGGACGACGACGACCAGCTGCCGTGACGCGCGCCGCCAGACGGCGCGCAGCATCACGCCGTTGTCCGGGTCGAGCCCGGCGGCGGCGAGCGCGGCGCACGCGTCCGGTTCCAGGTCGCTCTCCTGCCACCGCGCGCCGGTGCCGTCGGCCTCGGGGACGTCGAAGCCCCAGCGGTCGCCCCGCACCAGCCTGGCCCGCAGCATGTCGTGCCGGTGGACCACGGCGGTGAGGACCGCGTCGAGAGCGGCGGGAGTCAGCTCCGCCGGGGTGTTCAGCACCACCGACTGCACGAAGCCGTCGATGGCGTCCGTGGTCTCGCCGAGCCACTGCACGACGGGTGATCCGGCCACCGGACCGGTCGCCGTGTCGCCGTGTTCCACCGGGGACGGTTCCTCAGGGCTCGCCACCGCCGCGAGGGCGCCCACGACGCTGTGGGTGAAGATCTGCCGTGCCGTGACGTGGAGGCCCGCGTCGCGCAACGCGCTCAGCAACGAGATCGCCAGGATGCTGTCTCCGCCGAGCTGGAAGAAGTCCTGGTCCGCTCCGACCGCGTCCAGCCGCAGCACCGCGGCCACCGCCGCGCACACGAGGCGCTCGTTCTCGGTGGCGGGCGCGACGAGTGGGCCGGTGCCGGTCCCGGGCTCCGGCAGCGCCGCCCGGTCGAGCTTGCCGTTGGCGGTGAGCGGGAACTCCCGCATGACGACGAGGTGGGTGGGCACCATGTACTCCACCATGTGGGCGACAGCCCATTCCCTGATCTCGTCCGCGCCCAGGTCCTCGCTCCCGGCGGCCGGAATGGCGTAGCCCACCAGGTAGGTGCCGCCCGCGGTGTTCTTCTTCGCGACGACGCAGGTGTGGCGCAGCCCGGGGTGTTCCGCGAGTCCGGCCTCGACGTCCTCGATCTCCAGCCGCATGCCGCGGATCTTGACCTGGTTGTCGGCCCGGCCGAGGAAGTCCAGCGACCCGTCGGGGGCGAAGCGCGCGAGGTCACCGGTCCGATACAGCCGGGAGCCGTCCCCGGCGAAGGGGTCGGCCACGAACCGGGACGCCGTCAGGCCGGGCGCGTTGACGTACCCGCGTCCGAGGAGGAAGCCGCCGACGTACAGTTCGCCGCCCACGCCGACGGGTACCTGGCGCAGCTCGTCGTCCAGGACGTACAGCCGGGTGTTGGGGTTGGCCCTGCCGATCGAGGTCGACAGGCGTTCCGCCGCGCCCCGGTAGACGACGTGCGAGACCCCGATCGTCGTCTCGGCGGGGCCGTAACCGTGGTACAGGGGGATGTCGAGCCGGGTGCGGAAGCGCTCGTACAGCTCGGGGGTCAGCACCTCGCCGCCGCACCAGACATGGCGCAGGCTGTCCAGTTGCCCGGAGCCGCCGGTGATCTCCAGGAGCACGTCCAGCATGGACGGGACGAGGTAGGTGAAGGTGACGCGCTGTTCGGCGATGACGCTCAGCAGGTGGTGCGGGTCGCGTTCGCCGCCGGGCCGCAGGACCACCAGCCTGCCGCCGCGGACCAGGGGGAGGAATATCTCGTTGACGGAGATGTCGAAGGACAGCGGGGCCTTGAAGAGTGACGCGTCGTCAGTCCCGAAGCCGAGGACCTCCTGCGACTGCCACAGCAGGCGTTCGCTGATCGCCTCGTGCCGGATCATCGCGCCCTTGGGGCGGCCGGTGGAGCCGGAGGTGAAGATGACGTAGGCCAGGGCGGCACCGGGGACGGTGGCCTCGGACCCTTCCACGGGCTCGGCGCCGAAGCGCCAGTCGCCGAGGTCGACGGCCACGGCTTCCGGTTCGCCCTGCGCGCACGCGCCGGAGCCGTTGAGCTGCAGCACGGCGCCGGCGTCCTCGACGACGACGGTCCGGCGCGCGGCGGGCCATTGCGGGTCGAGCGGCACGAAGGCGCACCCTGCCCGGAGCACGCCGAGGAGTCCGATCACCATGTCGGCGGAGCGGGGCAGCGAGATGCCGACGATCTGCTCGGCGGTGAGCCCGCGGCGCACCAGATGGTGAGCCAGCTGGGCGGAGAGCTGGTCCACCTGGCGGTAGGTCAGCGTCCGCCGCTCGTCCACGACGGCGACGGCGTCCGGCCTCGCCCGCGCCTGCTCGCGGAACATCTCCATCAGGGTCGGGCGGACCCGCTCGGCGTACGTGTCGTTCCACTCGGCCAGCAGCCCGGCCCTCGCGGCCGCGCCGGCCGGGCCGACGGTGCCGAGCGGCCGGTCGGGGAAGTCCGCGAGGTCGTCGAGGGCGAGCTGCGCCTCGGCGGGTACGACCCCCGCGGGGACGGCGATGCTCCGCCCGTCCACGCCGGCCTCCCAGCCTCCGGGCGCGCGGCCGCCGTGGGCGGCCCAGCGGAGGACGTCGGCGAACAGGGTGGCGGGGTCGAGGTCCAGGCCGTCGGGGCTGAGCCCCGTCGCCCAGTACGACAGCCCGATGGCGCAGGCCTCGGCGACGGTCCTGTCGGAGTAGTCACCGATCCGTCGGCGAACGCCCGCCAGGCGTGTCGGGGTGAGCAGCACCTGACGAGTGGTCGGTTGCGTCATCGAAGACCCCTCACCTTTCCTGAATAGATGGTTAGCCTAACCTAAGTAAGGCTGGCCTAACTACCCTCGCGCCAGGCCTGCCACAGTCGCGCGTACCGGCCGCCGAGGGAGACCAGTTCCTCGTGGGTCCCCTCCTCCACGACGCGCCCCGCGTCCAGCACGGCTATCCGGTCCGCCGCCATCGCCTGGGTCAGCCGGTGTGCCACGAACAGCGTGGTCCGGCCCGCGCACGCCGCGAGTACGGCCCGCTCCAGCTCGGCGGCGCCCTCGCTGCCCGCCTCGGCGGTCGACTCGTCGAGCACCACCACGGGCGCCCGGCCCAGCACCAGCCGGGCCAGGGCGACTTGGGCGACCTTGGTGACGTCGAGCCGCTCGCCGCCCTCGCCCACCAGGGTGTCCAGCCCGTCGGGCAGGGTCTCGGCCCACCCGTCGGCGCCGACGACGCGCAACGCGTCCATCAGTTCGGCGTCGTCCACCTCCGGCGCGGCCAGCCGCAGGTCGTCGGCGAGCGAACCGGAGAAGATGTGCGTCTCCTGCGTCAGGATGCTCACCAGCGCTCGCGCCCCGGCCTCGTCGAGACCGGCGAGATCCCGCGTGCCGACGCGCACCGAACCCGCCTGCGGCGTGCCGATGCCCGCGATCAGCGCGGCCAGGGTGGACTTGCCGGCGCCCGTCGCCCCCACCAGGGCGAGCGAACCTCCCGCCGGAATGGTCAGACTGACGTCCCGCAGGACCGGCTCCTCGGCGTCGGGATAGCTGAACGTCAGCCCCCGCACCCGCACCGGGTACGGCTGGGCGTGCGCCGGCCTGACGGAGGTGTCCCCCACCAGCCGGTCGTCCGCGCGCTCCCCCAGCACCCCGACCAGGCGGGTCAGGCTCGCTCCCGACTTCTGCGCCTCGTCGAAGGTGAACATGATGGCGCCCAGCGGCGTGAACAGCCGGTGGAACATCAAAGGGGCCGCCGACACCTCACCGAGACTGGCCGCGCCGGCATCGAGCAGGGCGTACCCCACCACGAGGATCAGGACCAGCCCGATGAACTCGGCCCGGTTCTCCCGGCCGACGAACCGGCCGAAGAACCGGAAGACCTCGATGCCGAGATCCCGCACCCGCCACGACTCGGCCGTGACCTTCTCGCGGAAGGCGTTCTCCAGGCGGTAGGCCCGGACGGTGTCGATCCCGTTCAGTCCACTGATCAGCGCCTGCGCCCGGTCGGCCTGCGCCGCCCGCTGCTTCCGGTAGAGCGGGGCGGACCGGGGCAGGTACCAGCGCAGGGCCAGACCGTACGCGGGCAGCGCGCCGGCGCCCGCCAGACCGAGCCGCCAGTCCAGTCCGAACATGCCGATCGTGGCGACGGCGACCAGGACCCCTGCCGTGAACACGGTGGGGACCGCCGTCCGGACACCCCGGGACAGCACGGCCACATCGTCGCCGACCCGGGAGAGCACATCGCCCCGGCCGGCCTGCTCGATCCGCGCGCTCGGCATCCCGAGGACCGCCCGGACGGCGCTCTCCCGCAGCCGGGCGAGGAGATCCGCACCGAGCCGCCCGATCAGGTACGTCGACACGGCGGTGGCCGCCGCACCGAGCAGCGCGGCAGCCACCAGCCAGGCGCCGACCGTGCCCAGGACCGAGCGTGACGCGCCCTCGGCCACCGCGTCGACCACCCGGCCCAGGAGCAGCACCGGGAGCACCTGGAGGACGGCCCCAGCCACCGTGGTGAGCAGGGTGGCGGCCGTCAGCCAGGGCACCTGGCGGCAGTGTGCCGCGACCCACCGGGTGGCCACTCCTCCGGTCGCCGTGCCCAGGACCGCGGGGGCGGCGCGCGTGCCGGTGGTACTCATGGGCGGGCCCGGGCGGGGCGGGGGCGGGACGGTACGGACGACGTCACGGGCCGACCGACTCGACGAGTTCGTCGATCGCGTACGGCAGGGAGAGCAGGGTGCTCTGGGACATGGCGGCGCCCACCGCGGGACCCTCGCTGTCCAGCAGGTAGGACACCTTCCCGTTCCTGGCCGCGGACAGGTTGGCGAACAGCTCGAACTTCTTCAGCGCCTCCTGGTCCGCCCTGTCGTTGATGACGAAGACGCGGTCGACGTCGACCAGGTCGACGCGCTCGGGTGAGAGCCGGGTGTAGAACGTGCCGCCCGCGATCTCGTCGATCTTCGTCGCCCCCTTGAAGCCGATGCCGGTCACCAGACGCCCGCGCACGTCGGTGGTGGTGAAGGGCGCGACCGAGTTCTCGTACCAGGACAGGGCGACGGCGGTCTGGTCCGCGAACTCCGGGTGGGCCTCCCGGGCGTCGTCGAGCTTGGCCTGGATGCCCTTGACCAGCCCGGCGCCTTCGGCCTCCTTGCCGAGCGCCTTGGCGATGTGGACCGCGTTGTCCTGCCAGGGCGCGCTGAACGGTTCCTTCTCGGCCTTGGTGCGGCCCACCGTCGGGGCGATGGTGGAGAGCTTGTCGTAGGCGTCCCGGTCGATCTCGGAGTAGACCGCGACGATCAGGTCGGGCCGCAGGGCCGCGATCTTCTCGTAGTTGGGGCCCGCGTCGCCGTTGCTCATGACGACCTCGGGGCGGGTGCCGCCCCACTTGTCCTTGACCCAGGGCCACTGGGTGTTGATGTCGGGGGACGTGCCCGCCGGGTTCGGGTACTGGTCGACCATGCCGACCGGCTTGATGCCGAGCGCCAGGACGGCCTGGTCGTCGGTGTAGCCGACGGAGACGACCCGGCGGGGGGCCTCGGTGATCTCCGTGGAGCCGAAGGCGTGCTCCACCGTGACCGGGAACGCACCGCCGGCCGCGGCCGGGGCGCTGTCGTCCGCCGTGTCCGGGGAGCCGGAACCGCATCCCGCGAGGAGGCCGACGGCGAGGAGCAGGGCGGCCAGTGCCGCCGCCGGCCTCCGCGGCCGGGTGAACGTCGTTCTGTGGAGAGGCATCCGGAAGTCCCTTGCTTGCGCGCTGTCGGCGACGCCCCGGACCCGGGGCGGACACACCTCACGACAAAGTGAGGTTAGGCTAACCTAATCACATCATCGCCGTTACGGGGAAGGCGGGTTGAGCTGGACATGCGTCCGGCCGATGGGCACGACGAGCGGCCGGCCACCGACCGGATCCTCGATCACCCGGGCACGCAGCCCGAAGGCCTCCCGCAGCAGCTCGGCGGTGATCACGTCGCGCGGGTGCCCCTGCGCCAGGATCTCCCCCGCCCGCATCACGACGAGGTTGTCGCTGTAGCGCGTGGCCAGGTTGAGGTCGTGCAGCACCATGACCACGGTGCGCCCCGACTCGTGCAGGTCGTCCACGAGGTCGAGTACGTCGATGGCGTGCGCCAGGTCGAGATAGGTGGTCGGCTCGTCCAGGAGCAGCAGGTCGGTGCCCTGGGCGAGGGTCATGGAGATCCAGACCCGCTGGCGCTGCCCGCCCGACAGCGAGTCGACCGGACGGTCCGCCAGTTCGGACACCCCGGTCATGGCCAGCGCCCGCTCCACCACGGCCGCGTCGTCCGACGACCACTGCCGCAGCCAGCTCTGGTGCGGGTGGCGGCCGCGGGCGACCAGATCGGCGACCGTCAGCCCGTCCGGCGCGACCGGCGCCTGCGGCAGCAGCCCGAGCTTCCTGGCCACCTCCCGCGTCCTGAGTCTGCCGATGTCCTCGCCGTCGAGCACGACCGTCCCCCCGTCCGGCTTGAGCAGCCGCGTCAGGGTCCGCAGCAGGGTCGACTTCCCACAGCCGTTGGGTCCGATGATCGTGGTGACCACCCCCGGGGGAATCGTCACGTCGAGCTTCTCGATGACGGTCCGGCTGCCGTACCCGAC
This sequence comes from Streptomyces sp. NPDC020780, assembly GCF_044334475.1. NCBI lineage: Bacteria > Bacillati > Actinomycetota > Actinomycetes > Kitasatosporales > Streptomycetaceae > Streptomyces > Streptomyces sp. NPDC020780. The sequence continues at coordinate 265,216 of NZ_JBIRTB010000003.1, forward strand.
CGTGACGGCCCTGGCCGCCAGTCGCGCCGTGTCGTCGGCCCCGGACCGGGTCCCGGTGATGTGCTGAGCGGCCACAGGCCCCCCTCTGTGTCGGTTGTTTCCGGCTGTTCGGTTGCTCTACCGCAGGTTCGCCCTCACCAGCAGGTACACGAGGAAGGGGCCGCCGATCCCGGCGGTGACCACGCCCACCGGGAGGGTGACGGGCAGCGCCGTACGCGCGACCAGGTCCGAGCCGGTCAGCAGCAGCGCACCCACCAGGCCGGAGGCCACCATGGGCGGGGTCGGGTACCTCGTCAGCCGCATCGCCACCTGGGGGGCCACCAGCGCGACGAACGGCACGGGGCCCGCCGCGCTCACCGCCAGCGCGGCCAGCAGCACCGCGCACAGCAGCAGGAGCGCCCGCACCCTCGCGTACCGGACGCCCAGGCCGGCCGCGACGTCGTCGCCGAGATGAAGCGGCTTGAACTGGAACGCGGCACAGGCCACCACGGCCAGGAGGACGAGGGTGCCCCGCAGTGCCACCCCGACCTCGTCCCACGACCGGCTGTCCAGCGAGCCGACCAGCCACGCCTGGGCCCGGGTGACGTCCCTGATGTCCGCGGTGACGAGCAGCCAGGTCGTGATCGCCTCCATCACGGCGCTCACCGAGATCCCGATGAGGATGAGCCGGAAGCCGTCGATCCCGCGCCGCCACGCCAGGAAGTACACCAGCAGTCCCGTTCCGAGCCCCCCGGCGAGCGCCGCCGCGGACAGTCCCACGGAGCTGACGACCGCCGCGGCGGCCCCGCCCGACACCGTCACCAGGAAGACCGCCACCGCTCCGGCGCCCACCGTGATCCCCAGGACGTCCGGGCTGGCCAGCGGGTTGCGCGCGACGGACTGCGTGAGGGCCCCGGACACCCCGAGCGCGATCCCGACGACGAGTCCGGCCAGGGCCCGTGGCATCCGCAGGTCCATGATGACGAACGCGTCGACCCGCTCGCCCCGGCCCAGGAGCGTGGCCGTCACCCGGGACAGACCCACGGGGAAGTCCCCGATGCTGAGGGACAGGCAGAACACCAGGAAGGTCGCCGCCAGCAGCAGCAGCGTGACGCACACCGGCCAGGGCCGCCATACGAAGGAGAGGGGGCCGACCCGCACGCCCGGCGGCATCGGCGGTCTCACGTCGGTCCCGTTCACGCGCACTTCGGTCCCGGTCACGCGCTCCTGAACCTTCCCCGCCACACCAGCACCGCGAAGAACGGGGCGCCGAGGAGGGCGACGACGACCCCGGCGTCCAACTCGCCGGGCCGCACGACCAGTCGGCCCACGATGTCGCAGACCAGCAGGACCAGTGCTCCGAGCAACCCCGCGTACGGCACGAGCCAGCGGTAGTCGGGCCCGGTCAGATACCGGGCCACGTGGGCCACCATGAGGCCGAGGAAGGCGATGGGACCGCACGCCGCCGTCGCGGCGCCCGCCAGCAGGGTGACGGCGACGATGCCGACGGTCCGGCTCGGCGCGAGGTTGACGCCCAGCCCCCGTGCCACGTCGACGCCCAGGTCGAGAAGGTTGAGGGAGGGCAGCGTGGTCAGTGCCAGGACCAGACCGACGGCGACGAACCCCGCCACCGGCCGGATCACGTCGAAGCCGACACCGGCCGGCGAGCCCGCGTTCCAGAACCTCAGCGCGTTCAGCGACTTCTGGTCCGACAGTGCGACGGCGGTGGTCATCGCCGCGAGGAACACCGTGACCCCCTGCCCCGCCAGGGCGAGGGTCAGCGGGTTGCCCGCCCCCCGCCCGATGCTCGACAGCCCGAAGACGACCACACCCGCGACCGCCGCCCCGAGGAAGGCGAACCAGACGTACTGGAAGGGGTCGGTGAAGCCGAACACGGCGATCACGGTCACCACGGCGAACGAGGCCCCGCTGTTCACGCCGAGCAGGCCCGTGTCCGCGACCGGATTGCGCGTGAACCCTTGGATCAGCGCCCCGCCGACGCCCAGGGCGATGCCCGCGACGACGGCGAGCACCGTGCGGGGCACCCGCACGGTCCGCACGATGAGCCTGATCCCCGTGAGCCCCTGGTCGGGATCAGGTGCCGCGAACAGCGCGTGCCACACCTCGGCGGGGCTCAGGGCGCGCGTGCCGACGGCCAGCGACACCGCGCCGGCGGCGGCGAGTGCCACCACCAGGCCGCCCAGGCCCACGACCCGCCGCCGGCGGGCCTCCGTCACGGCTCCCGGTGCCGGACGCTCCACCACAGCTGTGCTCATGTCGACGTACGCAGTCCCTCGTGATCCATGGGCCGGACTCGCCGGTGCGGGGTGCTCACGCCCGGGGAGGATGGGCCGCGGTGCGGTGGGAGGTGCCGCCGCCCCGGCCGGCGACCGGCCGGGCCTCGCCGGAGGCGGCCGTGACGGCCCGGTCCAGCAGCGAGTCCAGGATCTCGCCCACCCGGACAGCCGTGTTGGACAGCAGCGCCGAGGTGATGCCGTGTGTGTGCTCCGTACCCCCCTGGAGGTAGATGCCGCAGCGCAGGGCGGGGTCGGTCGCGATGCGGTAGTCGCGCTCGACGCGGACGCGGCCCTCCTCGTCCCGCAGGCAGCGGTCCCCGACCTCGTCCAGGAGGCCGAGGGGGTCGACGGGGCTGTAGCCGGTGGCGAGGACCACGACGTCGGCGTCCAGGACGGTCTCCTCACCCGTGACGAGGGACGTCACGGTGGCGCGGACCTTGTCCGGCGTCTCCTCGACGTCGGCGAGCCGCGACACGTTGAGGAAGCGCAGCCGTTCGGTGCCCAGGACCTTCTCCTGGTACATCAGCCGGTACAGGTCGTCGATCAGGTCGATGTCCACCACGGAGTAGTTGGTGTTGCCGTGGTAGTCCATCAGCCGGCGTTTGACGCTCTCGGGCGCGGCGAAGTACTCGTCGACGGCGCCCGGGTCGAAGATGCGGTTGGCGAATCCGCTGTCGTCGGCAGGGCTGTAGCCGTAGCGGGAGAAGACCGCGCAGATCTCGGCCCGGGGGAAGCGCCGGTGCAGGTAGGCGACGTTCTCCGCGGCGCTCTGACCGGCGCCCACGACGACGAACCGGGAGGGCGAGGTGCCTTCGAGGCTGTCGACCTTCGCCAGCAGTTCGGAGGTGTGCCAGACGCGCTCGCCGCGCTCCACGCCCTCCGGCAGGAGGGGGCGCAGCCCGGTTCCGATGACGAGGTTGCGGGCCCGGTGGACCGCCAGCCCCTGCGCGGAGCGGACGGTGACGTCCAGGTACTCCACGGCTCCGTCGCGGACGACGGGCGTGACGCCGACGACCTCGTGACCGTAGGAGACCGACGTGCAGACCTTGGCCGCGGCCCATTCCAGGTAGTCGTGGAACTCCACCCGCAGCGGGAAGAGGTTCTTGTGGTTGATGAAGTCGACCAGCCGGCCCCTGCCCTTGAGGTAGCAGAGGAAGCTGTAGTCACTGGTCGGGTTCCGCAGCGTCACCAGGTCCTTGAGGAAGGACACCTGCATGGTCGCGTCGTCGATCAGCATCCCCCGGTGCCAGCCGAAGCGCGGCTGCTGCTCGAAGAAGTGCGCGCTGACCGGCTCCGGTGTGCTGACATGTGCGCCGTCCTGCGTGCCGGTGCGGGCGTTGTGCTCGCTGATCGCGATCGCCAGGGCCACGTTGGACGGCCCGAAGCCGATGCCAATGAGGTCGTGGACGGGTGGTACGTCGCCAGGGTGAACCGGTGACATGTCACTCCCATCGTGCGGGGAAGCCGCCTGTCAGGCGCGCAAAGGGCGCAAGGGTACGGGAACTGAGCACGCCGATCGAGCGGCCCGCTGAACTTAGGTGAGCCTAAGCTAATCCCATGGAGCTGTCGACAGGGCGGCGCCGCGAGCGGCCGCCGAAAGCCTCTCAACTGCCTCCGGAGTCAGCTTCGTTGCGTAGTAAGGTAAGCCTTGCTTTACTGAGCGGGCCATTCCCTGCTCTGAGGAGGAACCCCATGCGGGTCGTCATGTTCGGATACCAGACCTGGGGCCACCGCACCCTGCAAGCCCTCCTGGACTCCGAGCACGACGTGGTGCTGGTCGTGACCCACCCCCGGAGCGAGCACGCGTACGAGAAGATCTGGAGCGACTCCGTCGCCGACCTGGCCGCCCGGCACGACGTCCCGGTGCTCATCCGCAACCGCCCCGACGACGAACTGTTCGCGCGCCTCCAGGAGGCCGAGCCGGACATCATCGTGGCCAACAACTGGCGGACCTGGATCCCTCGGCGGATCTTCGCCCTCCCGCGCCACGGCACACTGAACGTCCATGACTCGCTGCTGCCGAAGTACGCCGGCTTCTCCCCGCTGATCTGGGCTTTGATCAACGGGGAGTCCGAAGTGGGCGTCACCGCGCACCTGATGAACGACGAACTCGACGCGGGTGACATCGTCCGGCAGGAAGCGGTCCCGGTCGGACCGGCGGACACCACCACCGACCTCTTCCACAAGACCGTCGACCTGATCGCCCCGGTCACCCTCGGCGCACTCGGCCTCATCGCCGCCGGGCAGACGGAGTTCACCCCGCAGGACCGTTCCCGGGCCACCTTCTTCCACAAGCGGTCCGCCGAGGACGTCCGCATCGACTGGACCTGGCCGGCCGAGGACCTCGAACGCCTGGTCCGCGCCCAGTCGGAGCCGTACCCCAGCGCCTTCACCTTCCACCGGGGCAAGCGGCTGGAGGTCCTCGCCTCGGTGGTGTCCGAAGGCCGCTACGGCGGTACGCCCGGCCGGATCTTCTACCGCGAGGGCGACGGCGTGGTGATCGTCGCCGGGGCCGACGCCCGCACCGGCCGCAACCGGGGGCTGGCCGTCACCCGTGTCCGGACCGAGGACGGCCGGGAGATGCCCGCGACGGAGTACTTCACCTCCATGGGCGGCTATCTGACGGGCCGTCCCTGAGCCCGGCCGCTTCTGGCCCCCGCCGCTCCTGAGGGGCCGTCCGCGCCCGCCGACAGCGGGGACGGCCCTCAGGAGCGTCCGCCGCGTGCCGGCGGCGCGGGCAGAGCCGTGTACCGGGGGTACCAGGTCCGCGCGCGCGATCACGGCCTCAGTGACGTCCGGCTCCGGTGCGCAGGCGGACCCGGGCGGCCGACAGCCCCTGGCCGGGGAGAGGGGTGATCACCTTGACGGAACCCCGCGTGCTGACGGATTCCGGGGTCCTGGCACACCCCACCCCGGGCGCGGCGACGGCAGCGAACCCGCCGAGGGCCGAGGCGTCCGCCGGAGATGCCCTCGGGGCGCGGCCGGCGGTCCGTGTGCGGCCGGCGTCCCCGCCGCGGCGGTGCGCGGGTGAGGGCGCCGGCCGCCGCCGGGGACAGGTGTCCGCCCGGGGAGTCGCTTTCCTGCGGCCGGCCCGGAGGGCTGCGGTCACCGCCGCCACGGTCCCCGGGCCACCCCCTGCGGGTGCGGTCCGGGGACCGATGTCAGCCGGGCATCACGGTCACCGGGTCACCGTCCACTTCTGGTTGGCCGCGCCGGTGCAGGTCCAGATCTGCAGCCGGGTGCCGTTGGCGCTGCTGCCCCCGCTCACATCGAGGCACTTGTTCGCCTGCGGGTTCACGATGTCCCGGGCAGCCGGTGTCGCCCACTGCTGCGCTGCCGTCCCGTTGCAGTCCCACAGCTGCACCCGGGTGCCGTCCGCCGTACCGCCGGAAGCGACGTCCAGGCACTTGCCCAGTGCCCGTATCGTGCCGTCGGCACCCACCGTCCACTGCTGCGCGGCCGTCCCGTTGCAGTCGTACAGCTGCACCGCCGTACCGTTCGCCACCGCGCCACCGGCGACGTCCACACACTTGCCCGCGAGGCCGGTGATGGGACCGCCGCCGCCCTGCTGGCCGCTGCCGGAGCTCACCCGGACGTAGTCGACGAGGAGTTGCTGCGGGAACGCCGTGCTGGCGTCGGGGTCGCCCGGCCAGTAGCCGCCGACCGCCAGGTTGAGGATCACGAAGAACGGCTTGTCGAAGACCCACTGCTTGCCACCGAGGTCGGCGGGGGTGCGCCGCTGGTAGACGGTCCCGTCCACGGACCAGGTGATGGAGTTCGGGCTCCAGTCGACCGCGAACGTGTGGAACGCGTCGGCGAACGCCTGCCCGCCGGGCAGGGTGTAACCCGCGCCGATGCCCCCGCTGCCGGAGTAGCCGGGGCCGTGCAGGGTGCCGTGCACAGTGGACGGCTCGAAGCCGACGTTCTCCATGACGTCGATCTCGCCGGAGGACGGCCAGCCCACCTGGCCGATGTCGTCGCCCAGCATCCAGAAGGCCGGCCACATGCCCTGCCCGCGCGGGATCTTCATCCGCGCCTCGACCCGGCCGTACGTGGTGGTGAACCTGCCCGCCGTGTTCAGCCGGGCGGAGGTGTACTCGCACCGCCCGTACCAGCACTGGTAGTTACCGGGGTTCTCCTTGCGCGCGGTGACGACGAGATGGCCCTGCCCGTCGAGCGCGGCGTTGCTGTTGCCCGCGGTGTAGTACTGCCGTTCGTGGTTGTTGACGTTGTCGCCGGTCTCGGTCTGCCACTTGCCGCCGTCGACGGCCGAGCCGGCCGGGCCGTCGAACTCGTCGGAGAACGTGACGGCGGCCGGTACGGCCTCGGAGGCCGTACTCACCGGCGCGGGCGCGCTCTGCGCGAGTCCGGTGGACAGTGACGCGAGGCCGAGTGCCATGACGAGGGACAGGACCAGACGTCGGGGATGACGCGTGGAACTCATTCCTTCTCCCTTCGGGGAGCGTGGGGGGCATGGTCCGCGCCTGACGTGCACATGTCACATATGGACGAGTCGGACAGGGCGGACGGGAGGCGTGGGGCGGACCGTGGCGGTTACTTCATTACGTGATTTAAGGAATGAACGCCAGGCCTGTCAAGGCTTTGGTACGGACCGGAGTTGTGTTCATGTTCTGACGTCACGTCTCCCGGGCCCGGCCTGTCATCCCGCCTACCGCCCGGTCGGGAACGGGTGGAGCCGAGGCTCAACTGCTCGCCGCCCCGGGGCGTCAGGGCGGCGAGCAGTCCCCGCTCGCCGCCGACGACTTCACACCGGCCCCCGTCCCGGTGGACGCCGGTGCGCTGGCGGCCCGGCGGAGCAGGCAGGAAACGCCTTACGGTGACCTGTGCTCCCGAGCGCCATCGCACTCGCCGGGGGGCGCACCCACGTCCGCCGCGGCCCGGTCGGGACCACACGGGGACGGTGCCGTCTCAGACGCCCAGCTTGGCCCGGACCCCGCCGGCCACCGCCGCGGGACGTGCGGTGGCCCGGACCGAACGGCGCACCACGCGCGCGTCGTGCCGCAGGCCCCGGGCGGCGTGGCGGCTGCGCCACAGCAGCGACGGGGCGCCACCCGTGTCGCCGGCCGCGATCAGCAGACCGCCCAGCATGGACACGTTCTTGAGGAAGTGGATGCGCTGCTGGACCCGGTCGGAGGGGTCCTCCGCCTCCCAGAAGCGGTGGCCGGCCAGCGTGGTCGGCACCAGCGTCACGGCGAGGGCGAGCGCGGACAGCCGGGGCAGGCGGCCGAGCCCGAGCAGGACACCGCCCACCACCTGGACGGCACCGTTGATCCGAACGAGGTGTTCGGTGCGGTCCGGCAGCACCGCCACGCGGTCGGCGACCGGCCGGACGACCGATTCCGCCGCCGGGGCCACGGCCTCGGGACTGCGCAGGGAGTTCATGCCGCCTGCGACGAACATCGAGGCGAGCATCGGGCGGCCGGCGAAACGCAGAAGACTCATGGCGCTGCCTCCAGGATGAGCGGAAGGTGATCAAGGGTGCGGTGTCTGATCGATCCATCATCGGGTGCCCCGCGAACCCGGCGCCATTCGGCGCCGAGGACCCCGAAGGCCCGTCGGCGTGCGGGGGGACGCGCGCGACGCACGTGTGCCCGCCCCACCGCAGGCACGGGGAAGCGGTGGGGAGGACGACCCGCGGGATGACCGGCGGCGACGGTGAGCCCGTCGGGTACGTACGGTTGCGGTCACCGCTCCGGGACAGCCCAGGCCACTTCGCCGCGTACCCCGGCCCCTCGACCGCGGCCCCTCCGTTGACGACGATGAGGCCATCCCCGGCGCGGGCGCGTGGTTCCAGCCCTCGGCCGTACGGCCGCGGACCGCAGCACCCGGCGCCCGACAACCGGCAGCCGGCAGTCGACGCCGCGAGCGGCGGGAGTGTGCCGGGTCCCGAGGATCCCCGCACCGCGGCGCCCGGCGGTGGGATGCGCCTCACCGCCCGATCTCCCTGATCCTGCGTCAGGTGACCGCTGCCGGTCCGGCGCCGACGGCATCGGCCCACGGAGTCGGTCACCGTGGCGCGGGTCACGGCCTGCCGCGGCGCCGGTGGTCAGTCGCTGTCCGGGTGCGCCTGGGTCCGCAGCGCCCACGCACTGCCCGGGCAACCCGACGGCAGGGGCGGGAACCGGTGTCCCTTCACATCTGTGCTCCAGTGGTGCGCGGCACCGCAGTCACACTCGTAGATCCCGCTGTCCGGCACGATCTCTCCGGGATGCCACGACGTCTTCTCCTCACTCATGCCACCTGTCTACGACCATCCGGGTCGGCCCGCTACCCGGGCGACCGGTCCGGCAAGCCGATCGGCCGGTAGCCGGGCGGGAACGGCCGGACAGCGGGCAGGGCGGTCGCCGGCCACGGGCTCCGAGTGGGCCGGACGCGGCGCGCCGCGCGAGAATGGTGGTACGGAACACGCCCGCCGTGCGGAGAGGCGGCCGAACATGCCGTTCATCACGGTCACCGCCCTGAGCCACCCGGGGCTCATGCGCGATCACAACGAGGACAGTCTGGCCGCCGGTCCGTGGACGCTGTGCGGAACGGTGACCGAGAACCCTCAGACACTCGGGTTCCCGCTCGGTTCGCCGCTGGTCGTCGCGGTCACCGACGGCATGGGAGGGCAGCCCGCCGGTGAGGTGGCGAGCAGCATCGTAGTCCGCCGGCTGGCAGCGCTGGGCCCCGTACTGGACAGCGAGCAGGCCGTCCGGGACGCGCTGGACGTGTGCAATCAGGCTGTGTACGCGGCCGCCGGGCGCGACCCCGACCTCACCGGCATGGGGACGACGGTGGCGGGTGTCGTGGTCCTGGCTCGAGAGGTCCTCGTCTTCAACGTCGGTGACAGCCGCGTGCTCGACGCGCCCGCCACGCACGCGGGGTTGCGCAGGATCAGTGTCGACGACAGCCCTCCGGCGGCACCGGGCCGGCGCACCACGTCGGTCGTCACGCAGGCGCTCGGCGGTGCCTCACCGTTCAGCGCGATCACACCGCACGTCAGCACGGAGCCGCTCACCACGGGAGAGCGCTACCTCGTGTGCACCGACGGCCTGACCGACCCGGTGCCCGAGGACGTACTCGACACCGTGCTGCGCGCCCACGACGGCGGCCATGCGGCCTTCCGGCTGTGGAAGTCCGCCATCGACGCCGGCGGCCCCGACAACATCACCCTGGCCCTGATCGACGTCATCGACAACGCGAGCAGCCTGTCGGGCGGCGACGCCGACGGCCCGGCACCTTCCGGAGGGCGGGCGTGATCACGCTGGCCTTCTGCGGTGACGTCATGCTCGGCCGTGGCGTGGACCAGATCCTTCCGCACCCCGACGACCCGGAGCTGCACGAGAGTTACGTACGCGATGCCCGGGAGTATGTCCGCCTCGCGGAGAGGGAGAACGGGCCGGTCCCGCATCCCGTCGGCTTCGAGTGGCCCTGGGGGGACGCGTTGCAGGTGCTGGACGCGGCAGCACCCGACGCGCGCGTCATCAACCTGGAGACCGCTGTCACCCGCAGCGACTCGTTCGCCCCCGGGAAGGAGATCCACTACCGGATGCATCCCGCCAACCTTCCCTCTCTGGCCGCCGCCCGCCCTGATGTCTGCGTCCTGGCCAACAACCACACCCTGGACTTCGGCCGTCCCGGTCTGGCGGAGACCCTCGACTCACTCTCCGCCGCCCGGCTGCGGACGGCCGGCGCGGGCCGGGACGCCACCGCGGCGCGCCTCCCGGCGCTCGTCCCCCTCGCCGGAGACCGCCGTCTGCTGGTGTTCGCCTTCGGCATGCCGTCAAGCGGCGTCCCGCGGGACTGGGCGGCGACCGGGGACCGCAGTGGCGTGAGCTTCGTGGCCGGCCCGCACGACGCCGCCGCGGCCCACGTGGCGGAACAGGTGCGGCGGACGAAGCGCGCGGGCGACATCGCGGTGGTCTCGGTCCACTGGGGTACCAACTGGGGTTACCGCCTGCCCCAGGAGCAGGTCGCCCTCGCCCATGCCCTGGTCGATGCCGGAGCGGACGTCGTCCACGGCCACTCCTCCCACCACCCCCGCCCCCTGGAGACGTACCGTGGCAAGCTCGTCCTGCACGGCTGCGGCGACCTGATCAACGACTACGAAGGCATCACCGGTTACGAGCACTACCGCGACGACCTGCGGCTCCTCTACCTCGTCTCCCTCGAACCCGGCACCGGCAGACTCGCAGAGGTACGCATCGCCCCCTTCCAGGCCCGGCGCATGCGCTTGCACCACGCCTCGGCCCCGGACTCCCGATGGCTGCGGACGCTCCTGGACCGGCTCGCCGTGGGATTCCGGCCCTGTCTCGTCACGGAGCCGCAGGACTCGCGGGGAGGCACCCTGACACTCCGGGCGGCGTGACGGCCGGCCCCCGGCCGGTCTCCGGTTGCTCCTCGTGTACCGGAGGCGGTCTCCCGTACGAACTCCTGCGCCCCGGGGGCCGCGGACCGCGGGCGAGCCGTGACCACGGGACGGTTCGGCCGGGTTGAGCCCCCGGAGCGGTGCTCCTGCCTGCCTGCTTGCCTAGGCTGGCCGTCCCAGCCGACGCACCGCGATGAGGACTTAGCCATGCGCAGCACGACCACCAGGATCCGCCTGATCGAGCCCACCGACGCCGCGACGATCGCCGCGCACAGGGTGCGGGACGTCGAGGCCTTCCGGCGGTGGGAACCGGCGCAGCCCGCCGGGTTCTTCACCCCCGAGGGCCAGGCGAAGCGGATCGACGGTCTGCTGGCCGGACACCGCGCCGGTACGGCCTGGCCGGGCGTGGTGCTCGCCGACGACCAGGTTGTCGGGCAGGTCACCGTCGGAGGCATACTGCCGCAGCCGCACCTGCGCCGCGCCTCCGTCGGATACTGGATCACCGGGCTCGCCCAGAACCAGGGGCACGCGGGGCGCGCCGTCGCTCTGGCCCTCCGGGTGATGGAGGAGGAACTCGGGCTGCACCGCGTCGAAGCCTCCACCCACCTGGAGAATCTGCCGTCGCAGCGGGTGCTGCGCCGTAACGGGTTCAGCCCGTACGGCGTCGCTCACTCCTCGATCCTTCTCGACGGGAGCTGGCGCGACGGCCTGCTGTGGGAGCGGCTCCTCGGCGACTGACGGGGCACGGCGGTGTTGGCCGGCGCCCGCCACCCCGCCGTACGGAACGTCGAGGCCGCGCCCCTACGGCGCGAGCGAGAAGTAGTTCTCCTCCTCCTGGATGAAGTGCAGCCGCAGGACGCTGTGCAGACCGTAGAGGCAGGCGCGCAGGTCGTCGAGCTGTTCCGGGCGGAGGTGCCCTTCGGTGTCGACGAGTTCGAGATGGGTGCTGATGCGGTGGGCGAGGCGGTGGATCTCGGTGTGGGCGCGGCTCATGGTGGCGGTGGCTTCAGGGCCGCCGAGCGCGTGGCCCAGGGCCGGGTAGAGCTGCTCCTCCTCGGCACGTTCGTGTGGGAGCAGGCGTTCGGTCAGGAGCCGGTCGACGCGTCGGACCGTGTCCAGAACCGCCGGGTCGCCGGTGCCGGTGAGCTGGTCGGCGGACTCGCGGATAGCCTCGAGGACCTCCCGCAAGTCGGTGTGCTCCGCGGCGAAGCGCTGGATCATCTGTTCGGTGGCCGGCCCGACGGCGACCTGAGCGGTGCGTCCGAGCCGAAGCGCACGCAGTGCGTTGAGGATGACGGCGACGTCGATGGCTTCCTGGAGCAGGGCGCCGGCGGCTGGGGGCAGCAGGCCGAACGCGGCGGCGCCCATCGCTCCCAGGGACAGTGCCATGCCGCTCAGTGCGCTCTGGACAGCGATGGCCCGCGCGCGAACGGCGATGGCGGCGGCGTCGGCGAGGCGGTCGACACGGTCGGTGGTCAGGACGATGTCGGCGGCCTCGGAGGAGGCGCTGGAGCCGTGTGCCCCCATGGCGACCCCGACATGGGCGGCGGCGAGGGCGGGGGCGTCGTTGACGCCGTCTCCGACCATGACGGTGACCGCCTTCGCGCCCTCGCTGCGGACGGCGGCGACCTTGTCGGCCGGGCTCTGGCGGGAGAACACGTCGTCCAGGCCGAGCACGGCCGCGACTTCACGGGCCGGCTCGGGCCGGTCCCCGGTGAGCATGAGCAGACGCTGGAAACCCACCCCGCGCAGGCGCCTCAGGGCGCGCGGGGCGTCGGTGCGCAACGGGTCGCGCAGCAGGACCGCCCCGACGAGCGCGTCGTCCACGGTGATCCAGGCCACGGCGGCACCGTCCAGCGTGGCGCGGTTGTCGGCGGCGCGCGCCCAGTCCGGCAGCGCCGCGTCCTCGTGCTTGCCGACGCCGACCACGCTGGTACCGATCCGTCCGGTCGCGCCCCGCCCCGGCTCTTCCGCGACGTCGCGCACCGCGTGGAGGGTCAGGTGACGCGCGTGGGCCTCGTCGGTGAGGGCGCGCGCGAGGACGTGAGGGGAGTACTGGTCGACGGAGGCGGCCAGGGCCAGCATCTCGTCGGGAGTTCGGCCGGGAGCGGTGGCGATGTCGATGACGCCCGGGCGGCCGGTTGTCAGGGTGCCGGTCTTGTCGAGCACGAGGGTGCGGGCGCGTCCGAGGGTCTCCAGCGCGGCACCGTCGCGGATCACCACGCCCTGGCGGGCGGCACGCGAAAGGCCGGAGACGATCGCGACCGGGGCCGCGAGCAGGAGGGGGCAGGGCGTGGCCACCACCAGGACCGCCACCGCCCGCACGGCCGACCCGCTGACCAGCCATGCGAGACCGGCCACGGCCAGCGACAGCGGCAGGAACCAGGCGGCGTAGCGGTCGGCCAGCCGGATGACCGGGGCACTCTCCGCGCCGGCCTGACGCGCCAGGCGGACGATCTCCGCGTACGTGCTGTCCTGCTCGGTCGCACCGGCCCGCAGTTCGAAGGCGGTGCCGGCGTTGACACCACCGCTGCGGACCGTCCGGCCCGCAGTGCGTTCGACGTGGACGGACTCGCCGGTCAGTACGGACTCGTCGAGAACGGCTGTGCCGCCCTCGACGCGCCCGTCGACCGGTACGACCTCGCCGGGGCCGACGATCAGCAGGTCACCCACCTGGACCTCGGAGAGCGGCACGAGGCGGACCTCGCCCGCGGTGCGGCGGCGAGCGGTTCGCGGGGCGTGCTCCAGAAGGTGACTCAGGTCGTGCGAGGCACGCCGTTCGGCTGTGGCGTCCAGCCAGCGGCCGGTGGCGAGCATCAGGGCGATCAACGCTCCGGCCAGGTATTCACCCGTGGCCAGGGTGCCGGCCAGCGCGAGGACGGCGATCAGGTCCACCCCGGCCCGCCGCCGACGCAGCGCGCCGATCATCCAGGCCACGGACGGCACGATCGCCGCGCCGGTGCCCACGGCCCAGATCACGTCCGCGAGGTCGTGGGCACCGGCCAGCCAGGACACGCCGCCCGCTGTCAGAGCCGCGGCCGTCACCGCGAGCAGCACCGGCTCCGGTGACCACCGGAGCGTGGTCGCTGGCGTCTTCACTCGCTCACCGCCCGTCCCTTGCGACGCTCCCCGCCCCTTACCACCATCGGCTGTCCGGCGCGCCCGGGCCAGTCGGTGCCGTCGTGTCCGGCGGACCCGCGGGTACGGCGGCGGATGTCCTGTACGCACCGGCGCGGTCGAACCCCTCCGTGCCGGTGGGAGGCCACTGGCGGCAGTGCCTCCCCACGCTCCCCAGGACGGAGAGGCGTGCCCCACCGGTCCGCAGGCCAGGACTCCCCTCGCGTCCGTTCGCCCCGGGCGGCTGTCACCGCACCTGCCTACGCCGGCTGCAGCAGTGTCTTCAACGCTCCGTCGTCAGCAGCGGTGGAGAGAAGCTCGTACGCGCGACCGGTCTCGGCGAGATCGAGTCTCCGGGTGACGATCCGCGACAGGCGCTCCAGCCGGTCGGGCGCGAGGGACTCCAGGAGCCAGTGCGTGGACGACGTGTCGACCTGGCCGATACTGATCGTGACGTTCTTGTGCCACAGCTCTTCCAGATGCAGGGTGACCGACGTGCCGTGCATACCTATGTTCGCGATGTGCCCACCCGAACGGACCGCCCGCGTACACAGCGTGAAACTGTCCGGGGTTCCCGCCGCGTCGATGACCACATCGGCCCCGGGACCTTCCGAGAGGTCCGCGATCAGTTGCCCCGGGAGTTCCGCGGCGTCGGCGCCCAGGTCGGCGGCGATCTCCAGCCGACGGGACGACAGGTCGACCGCTATGACCCTGGCCGGGGTGTAGAGCCCCGCGATGATCAGAGCGGCCACGCCGACGGGCCCGGCCCCGACCACGGCGACCGTGGTTCCGGGCCCGACCTTTCCGTTGCGTACCCCGAGTTCGAAGGCGGCGGGCAGGACTTCCGAGAACAGGACCGCGGTGCTCTCGGCCATGGCGTAGGGCAGTTTGTGCGTCGAGTGGTCGGCAAAGGGGATCCGGGCGAACTCCGCTTGTGTGCCGTTCACTTCGTGTCCGAGGAGCCACCCTCCCCCGTGCGCGCACCGGCCGTACGTGCCTTCCTTGCACGGTACGCAGCGGCCGCAGGCGGAGATGGACGACACGATCACCTCGTCCCCCGGGGCCACGGCATGTACTTCCGGTCCGACCTCCACGATCTCGCCGACAGCCTCGTGCCCCAGGACCGTGCCGGGCTTCACGTCCGCGGTGTCCCCGCGCAGCGTGCGAAGATCACCCGTACACACAGAGGTCGCCGTCACCCGCACGAGCGCGTCGGTCGGCTGCTCGACGGCCGGATCGCCGATGGACTCCCAGCGGCCTTGGCCTGGACCGTGGTAAACGAATGCGTGCACCGTACTCACCTCTCTGAAGCCTGTTGACCGTGGACCCTCCGTCGCCGGGCGCGGCGCAGTTCGTCGGTCCCCCACACCACGAACGGGAAGGACATGATGATCAGAAGCACGTCGGGGGGCAGCGCGTCGGTACCGAACAGACTCTGCAGCGGCGGCAGATAGATCAGGGCGCCGGTGAAGCCGAGCTCGAAGGCGATGCCCCACAGCAGGAGTGGATTGGTCCACAGGCCGATGGCCCGCAGGGACGCGTGGTCCGTCCGGGCGGCGAAAGCCGTGCCCACCTGGCACATCACGATGCCCGCGAAGGTGCCGGTGGTGGCGGTCACGTACGCTCCGTGCAGCTCGCTCCCCGAGGCGGTGGGACTGCCGGGATGCCAGCCCGCGCGCCACAGGACGTAGAAGAAGGCCCCCATGGAAAGAGCCGCGGAAACCACCCCCAGATACCCCCAGCTGCGAATCAGCATGTCCCGGGAGATGACGCCCTGGGTGCTCTCCCGCGGCGGTCTGCTCATGACTCCGGGCTCGGCCTTCTCCCGTCCCAGCGCCAGGGCGGGCAAGGTCTCGGTCCCCAGGTCCACGGCGAGTATCTGGAGGACGGTCAGGGGCAGCGGAACGGCGCCGCCGGACAGAGCGAAGACAGCGAAGGGCACCACCTCGGGCACCAGATGGGCGAAGATGTAGACGATGAACTTACGGACGTTGTCGTACACGCGCCGGCCCGACTCGACCGCCGTGACGATGGTGGCGAAGTTGTCGTCCGTGAGCACCATGGTGGCGGCCTCACGGGCCACGTCGGTCCCGGAGAGCCCCATGGCGACGCCTATGTGGGCGCGGTGGAGTGCGGGAGCGTCGTTGACACCGTCGCCCGTCATCGCGACGATCCGGCCGTGATGACGCAGGGTGTCCGCGATCCGCAGCTTGGTCTCGGGCGACGAGCGGGCGAAGACCGTCTCCGCGCTGCTCTCCGGTCCGAGCAGTTCGTCGAGTTGCTGTTCGGTGAGTCCTTCCGCCTCGGCCGCCACCCGTAGTTCCGGCCGGCCGATGCCGACCTGGCGGGCCACCGCCGCCGCGGTCGAGCCGTTGTCACCCGTGACGATGTGAACCCGGAGTCCGGCGTCGTGGCACCGGCCCACCGCCGCGGCCACCTCCGGGCGGGGAGGATCGTACAGACCGACCAGTCCCTGGACCTCCAGCTCGGATTCCGCCTCCTCCCGGCCGAGCGGCAGGGCGCCGGGCGAGAACGCGCGGGTGGCGACCGCCAGGACGCGCATACCCCCGCGTGCCATGTCCTCGGCCGCCGCCCGTGCCGTGCGGACGACCTCTTCGGAACGCGCACCTCCGCTGCCGGTGGCTCGGGCCAGTACGGCCTCGGGCGCGCCCTTGGTGATGAGGAGGAACCGGTCGTCCGGGCCGGGCAGCGAGGTGAGGACGCTCATCAACCGGAGCCGTGGGTCGAACCGGTACAACGCCCGCCTGCGCTCGTCCCGCTCGCCGAGGTCCGGGCCGGCCCCCAGGGCCGTGGCTCCGTCGACCAGCGCCGTTTCCGTACCGTCGCCGTGCAGCACGCCTTCGGCGTCCCGGCTGACCGTCGTGCAGTTCGCCGTCAGGCGCATCAGGTTCTGCGCGTCCGCTCCCGTCCCCGTCCCGGACTGCGGGGTCCACAGGCGCTGCATCCGCATTCTGTTCTGGGTCAGGGTGCCCGTCTTGTCCGTACAGATGACGTTGGTGGATCCCAGGGTTTCCACCGCGCTGAGCCGCTTGACGACGGCGCCCTGCCGCGCCAGTGCGCGTACGCCCACCGCCAGAGCCAGCGTGATGATGGGCAGGAGTCCCTCGGGTACGTTCGCCACGAGCAGCCCGATGGCGAACGTGAGCGCGTCGGAGAGGGGCAGCCCCACCGCGACGCCGACGACGAGGAACACCGCACCCATCACGACGGCTGCCGCGGCGATGAACCAGGCCACCCTCTTGACCTGGTGCTCCAGGGGACTCTGCTCCCGGTGCGTGCGCTGGCTGAGCGCCGCGATGCGGCCCAGTTCCGTCCGGCTTCCGGTGGCGTAGACGATGCCCCGGGCCCGGCCACCGGTGCACGTCGTACCGCTGAACACCAGATCCGGTTCCTGCAGCAGCGGCACATCCTGTACTGCTGGGCTCGCCACCCTTTCCGCAGGCGCCGACTCCCCCGTGAGCATCGACAGATCGGCTTGTATGCCGCCCTCCGTCAGCCGGGCGTCGGCGGGGACCTTGTTCCCCTCGTCGAGGATGACGAGGTCTCCCGGTACGAGGGTGCGCGCCTCGACGCTCTGCTCCCGACCGTCCCGGACCACCTCGGCGTGCTCGGGCAGGTAACGGGCGAGCGTCTCCACCGCGCGTTCGGCCTGCCGCTCCTGCATCAGGGCGAAGCCCGCGTTCACCATGATCACAGCGATGATGGCCCAGCCCAGCACCGCGATTCCGGCCAGGAAGGCCAGGAGGGAGGCCGCCCAGAGCAGGAGGGCGAGCGGATGTGCCAACTGCCGGACGAGTTCCCGCCCGATGGACGACTCCGACTTGACCGGGACCTCGTTGGCTCCGTACACGGCCAGTCGCCGAGCCGCCTCCCTGCTGGACAGCCCCCGGTCGTCGGTGCCCAGCTCCTCGCGGAGCCTGGGCAGGGACTCGCGGGGATCGGGCTCCCTCTCCGCGGTAGGGCTCGGCTCCCGGCCGTGCGCCATGCGCCACCTCCGGACGTGCGTCGTCAGGCTCGCGCCGGCCCCCGGTCGGCCGCGGCCGAAGGGGCCGGCGGGCTCGGGCCCGGCCGTGGGGACTCACAGCCGCTGCGCCGTCGTAGGCCTCGGACCCTCCAGTCTCGGGAGGCGTCCACTCCCGTGCGAGAGACATACGGGGTAACCGACCGGGTCGTTCGGTCCCTTCCCGGACGACGACCCGGCGGTCCAGCGGCGACGAGGGACCGTTCGGCCCCCTCGGATGCATCGGACGGCCCTTCGACGTCTCCCGGTGAACGCCCACACTGGACAGCGGAGCCCGGCGCCTCGCGGGGAGCGGACGGAACAAACGCAGTCCGGGGAACGCGGGTCCGATGGACGGCCACCGGCACCGTCGGGTTCCGGGGAGCAGGTCAGGGATCGGTTCAGCGATCGGAGCATGGTCAGAAGGACTGGGAGCCCATGCGCGGAGTGATGTGGCACTGCGGACGGAATGCCCACCCCCTGCGTCGGCGCGTCGACGTCCTCGAGGCACGCCTGCTGCTCGTCCTGTGCCTCCTGGTGTTCGGATGTGGCTCGGTGTTCGGCGTGACGAAGGGCTGGGCGGCCTACGACCACGAACGGTCGGTGGCCGCGGAACAGCGCGCCACGCGCCATCCCGTCCGGGCCCTGGTCCTCCGGGACGCTCCCGGATCCGCGCCGTGGGCGGACGAGTCGGGCCGCACGGAGAAGGTGCTGGTACCGGTCCGCTGGACGAATTCCTCCGGGGCCGCCACCACGGGAAGGGCCCTGGTGGCCCCCGGCACCCGACGCGGGGAGCACACCACTCTCTGGGTGGACCGGCGAGGCAGCACCACCTCCGCTCCGTCCGGGGGCCGGGACGCCTGGACCGGAGCGCTGACGGCGGGGCTGAGCGGCGCGGCCGTCGTCGCGGGCGCCGGAGCCGTGGCCGGTGTCGGTGTCCACCGGGTGTGCAACCGGCGCCGCGCGGTCAACTGGGAAACCGAGTGGAGCAGAGTGGAACCGGAGTGGAGCCGCCGTGTCTGAAGCACGTCCCGCGAACCCGGACGACGCGGTAACCAGCCCATGTGCCCATGCGCTGTACCGAAGGAGCCGAAGATGACGACCTCGCCTCACACCGTGAGCGACCTCATGACGCACACTGCCATTGCTGTCGGCAGCCGGGCCTCGTACAAGGACATCGTCAGACTCCTGGACGAGTGGAAGGTGAGCGCCCTGCCGGTGCTCGCCGGCGAAGGGCGTGTCGTAGGGGTGGTGTCGGAAGCGGACCTCCTGCCCAAGGAGGAGAACCGTCCCGACGAGACCTCCGCCCCCGGCGACCGGCCGTTCGCCGACGTCTCCAAGGCCGACGCCCTCTACGCGGAACAGCTCATGTCCAGCCCGGCCGTCACGGTGCACGCGGACGCGACGGTGACCGAAGCGGCCCGGATCATGGCACGACGGCAGGTGAAGCGCCTGCCGGTGGTGGACAGTGGCGGACTGCTGCAGGGGATCATCAGCAGAGCCGACCTTCTCAAGGTGTTCCTGCGGTCGGACGAGGACATCGCCGACGAGACACTCGCGGTCCTGGGCGAAATCTCCGCAGCCGCCGATATGGCCGTTCACGTCGAGGACGGAGTGGTCACCCTGGGAGGCAGTCTGTCCGATCGGTCCCTGGTCCCGCTGATCGCTCGTGCCGTGCGGGCGGTGGAAGGCGTCGTGGACATACGCCTCGATCTTCTCGGCCACCGTGAGGATCCCCCGGTGGAACGCGGTGAGCGGGGCGGGGGAGGCGAAGTGTAAGGGGCGGAGGGCGGGGGGAGCCGGCACCTCGGGACGCCGGAGCGGGCCATCCCCGGCCCGCTCGCCGCGCTCAGGACGCTTCGCCGGGCACGGTGATCACCGGACACTCGGCCCGGTGCAGGAGTCCGTGGACCACCGACCCGAGCCGCATGCCTGTGTACCCTCCGCGGCCGCGCCGTCCGACGATGACCGCGTGCGCGGTCGACGACGCACGGGCGAGCTCCTCCACCGGATGTCCCCGACGCACCTCCTGCGTCAGCCGCACGTCCGGGTACCGGTCGGACCACCCGGCGAGCACCTCGGCGAGGAGGCGCGTACGCTCCTCCGACTCGGCTCCTCCCTCGCCGAGCGAGACGGTGGGCCGGGTCCCGCCGAAGACGGTGGGCCGAGGCCACACCCACACCGCGTGTACGGACGCCTTCCGCACGTCAGCCTCCTCGAACGTGAATCTCACGGCCTCCTGCGAGGAGGCGCTGCCGTCCACACCGACGACCAGGTAAGGAGGGTGCTGCGCCGTGTGCTCGGGTGCCCGCACGACGACCACGGGGCAGTTCGCCTGGGCGCTGAGCGGCGCGGCCACCGACCGGGTGCTGAGCAGCTCAGCCGGGCGGCTGAGCCGCCGCGAGCCGACGACGATCATGGGGGTGCGGCCGGTCGCGCGCCGGCCGAGTACCACCGCCGGCTGCCCGTCGACGAGTTCGGTCACCACGTGGGCGTGGGGGCTGAGCCGGAAGATCGTCTCACCGGCGGCGGCAAGCGCCTCCCGCCCCTGCGCCTGGAGGAACATGCGGTGCGGCGTCGCGTCCACGTGCTGAGTGTCATGCAGGAGCGGGACCGCCAGGACGAGCCGCAGAGGCAGGTTCCTGCGGTCGGCCTCGTCAGCCGCCCAGGCGAGCGTGGGGACCGACGGGTCGCTCGGATCGATGCCTACCACGATGTGCTGATCCGCGAACGGCTGCGTCATCGTTCCTCCTCAACCGAGCACCGGGGGCGGCGTCCCCACCGGACACCCCTCCGGGCCGGGTACGCCACGTCTCCACTCCACGCTCCTGTCCGCGGTGCCGCGCGCGGAAGGGGCACGGCGGCCCCTCCCGGGGGCCGAAGGTCCCCGGGAGCCACACGGCTCAGCTGCCCGAAGTGCCCCACTCGGCCCTTTACGCGACCGGAACCCCGCGGAACCCTGATAGTGCACGGAACCCCCGGCCTGGACGGCACACCGTGACCCGGGCGAGAAGAGGTGATGAGCGCCGTGTCGCACGTCACGACCACGGACCTGTACGAGGTGTCGATGGCTCTCTCCTACCTGCGGGAAGGTATGACCCGCAACGCCACGTTCAGCCTGTTCGTACGCGATCTGCCTCCGGGACGCGGCTTCCTCGTGAGCGCGGGCCTGGAACCGGTCCTCGACTTCCTGACCGATTTCCGCGTCACCCCGGACGACGCGCGGGACTTCGCCGTGGCCCTCGGCTGCGAGCCCCATGACGTGCTGCCGCTGGTCGGTATGGGCTTCGACGGCGAGGTGAGAGCGGTGCCGGAGGGGCGGACGATTCTACCCGGTGAGCCTCTGCTCGAGGTCACCGCCCCGCTGCCCCAGGCGCAGCTCGTGGAGACCTGGCTGCTGAGCCAGGTCAGTCACCAGACGGCCGTCGCGTCCAAGGCGGCACGGTGCGTGAGCGCCGCGGCCGGCCGTCCCGTCATCGATTTCTCCCTGCGCCGCGGACACGGCCCGGCGGCGGGGATGCAGGCGGCCAGGGTGGGGGCGATGGTCGGCTTCGCAGGAACCAGCAACGTCGCCGCGGCCCTCCGGTGGAACATGACCGCCTCCGGCACCATGGCGCACTCGTACGTCGAGGCCTTCGGCGACGAGCAGGCCGCGTTCGAGGCGTTCGCGCGCAGCCGTGCCGGCCCGGTGACCTTCCTGGTGGACACGTACGACACGGCCAGCGGTGTCACGACCGCCGCTCGCGTGCTCCGTGACCTGCGGCGCGGCCCGGGGTCCGCGATCAGACTCGACAGCGGCGATCTCGCGGGCCTCGCACGGCAGTCCCGCGGCATCCTGGACGACGCGGGGCTGCAGGACGTCGCCATCATCGCGAGTGGCGGTCTCGACGAGTACCGCATCGACCGCCTGGTGCGTTCCGGCGCCCCTGTCGACGTGTACGCCGTGGGCACCCGGGTGGGGACCTCGTCCGACGCCCCCTACCTCGACACCGCCTACAAGCTGGTGGAGTACGACGGCCGGCCGATGATGAAGCTCTCGGCCGCCAAGGTGACCGCGCCCGGACGCAAGCAGATCCTTCGCTCCCAGGAGCTGGGAGACGTGATAGCGCTGGCGGACGAGAACGTACGCGCGGACCAGGAACCCCTTCTGCGGACGGTCATGACCGAAGGACGGCGCACCGGGGCGCCCGACACCCTGGCCGCGGCTCACGAGCGGTTCGTCAGCGATCTGGCCGCCCTGCCCCGTTCCGCTCGTGAGATACACCGGCCGGAACCGCCCGTCCCGGCCGTCTCCCCCCGTCTCGCGAAGCTGACGTCCGAGGTCCGGCGCCGCCTGGAGGAGGACGTCGGGGAGCGGCGGGCGGCATGGGACCGCGGAGGAGCACGCTGAGGCCCGACCTCTCCGGTACCCGGACCGGTACCCGGCAACGCGAGGAGACCACCATGGCAGGCAACGTGACGGTAGGACTCAACGGGACGCCGGAGAGCCTCGCGGCCGTGAGATGGGCTGCGCGGGAGGCCGCTCTCAGGCAGCTGCCCCTGCGGATCGTTCATGTCCGCGAGTGGCCCTTCACGCCGGAGATCCCCGTACCTCCCGAGCAGACCGACGAGGACGAGGACACGCTCGGGGAGGCGGCCCGGCTGGCGGAACGGGACCAGCCGGGCCTGGCCGTCACCACGGAGAACCTGTCGGGGCATCGCCCCACCCAGGTGCTCATGGCCGAGGTCGACGCGCCGGGGCGGGTGGACCTGCTGGTCCTCGGTTCGCGCGGGCTCAGTTTCGCCGGCTTCCTCGTCGGTTCCACCTCACTGCCGCTCGCCGCGGCGTCCGGACGACCGGTCGTGCTCGTCCGCCCCCTGACGCCGCGGGAGGAGGAGCGGAACGCCCCTCTCGACACCGACGACGTGCTCGTCGGTGTCGAACTGAAGGATGGGGGCGACCAGGAGGTACTGGAGTTCGGCTTCGCCGAGGCCGCCCTGCGGCGCAGCCGCCTGCGGGTCGTGCACGCCTGGTCCCTGCCGGCCATGTACTCCTACGCCCAGACCGCCGATCCGGGACTCGGGAGCGAACTCGCCGGCCATGTCTCGCGGGATCTGGAGCGCGCCGTCGCTCCCTGGCGGACGCGATTTCCCGACGTGACCGTCGAAACGAAGGCCGTCGTGGGCACGCCCGGTGCCGAACTCGTCTACGCCTCGCCCCATGCCGGGCTGCTGGTTGTCGGCCGGCGTCCGCGTAAACACCTGGGTGGTCCCCGGCTCGGGCACGTGGCGCACGCCGTCATCCATCATGCCGCCTGTCCCGTCGCGGTCGTCCCCGCGCGTGCCCCCTCGTCCGGGAAGGAACACTGATGCCGACTCGACACCCTGATGTGGCGGTGATGACCGCATGGGTCGAGGACGCCACGATGGCACCCTCCATGCACAACGCACAGCCCTGGCGTTTCCGGTACACACCGGCGGTGCACGCACTCGATCTGCGTATGGAAACGGCGCGCTACATGCCCGAGACCGATCCCACCACCCGCGGCATGCACATCAGCTGCGGCGCCGCACTGTTCAACCTCCGGGTGGCCGCCGCCCACACCGGCTGGTCGACGGAGGTCCGCCTGCTGCCCGATCCCGCCGATCCCGAACTGCTCGCCACCGCCGTGTTCACCGAGTCCGACGGACCCGACGCCGAAGCCGCTCTCCACCCGGCGATCACCCGTCGGCGCAGCAGCCGTCAGCCCTTCACGGACGAAGCGATCCCCGACGCCGTGCTCGACAGGCTCAAGAGCGCAGCCCGGTCCGAGGGCGCGGGCATGGCCGTCCTGAGCGACTGGCAGGTCGACGCGGTCCTCGACGTGGTGAAGGAGGCCGAGGAGGACGAGTCCCTGTCCCCTGCCGTCCGCCAGGAGATCGCCCGGTGGACGGGGACCGGCGCCGGCGCGTCCGAGGGGATACCCGATTACGCCTTCGGGCCTCAACGGCACGACGGCAGGGCGCCCGTGAGGGACTTCGCCCTGGGCCGCCCGGTCCCCGGCCGCGGGTCGGCGGTCTTCGAACAGTCCCCCCGCCTCGTCGTGCTCGGAACCTCGGACGACCGCCCGCAGGACTGGCTGCTCGCCGGACAGGCTTTGGAACGGCTTCTGCTCCAGGCCACACTGGACGGACTGTCCACCTCGCTCAATTCTCAGGCCATCGAACGAGCCGAACTGCGGTGGCTGTTGCGGGATCCGGTTTCTCCTTCGGCGACGGCGTTCCCCCAGATGCTGCTCAGGCTGGGATACGGACCCCTCGTCCCGCCGACCCCGCGCCGAGCGGTGAGCGACGTGCTCGAAGTCGAACAGCCTCCGCCGCCCGGCTGACGCGCGGGCCAGGGCTCAGGTGTCGCGGACGACGATGCGGCGTCCCGTCACCCTGTGGGGTGTCACGACGACCCAGCGGTCCCGTTGCCCGCCGGCCCAGGGTGTGGCGGGGCGCGGCAGGGTCTCGAGCCGTTGGACCGTCTCCGGGTCGGTGACCGTGCGTGCCGGGCCCACGAGCAGTACGCTCCATCCGCGGCTGAAGGCCTCGTCGATGTGGTCCACTTCGAAGGCTGTCTCGTGTCCCGCCGCGTGCAGCGGGCCGGAGTCCGGGGCGGTCCGGTAGGCGATCGTTCCCTCGATGGTCACGTAGTTGACCGGGAAGACGGCCGGCCCCCGCTCGCCGGTGACGACCACGCGGCCCACTCCGTGACTGCCGACCAGTCTCCAGCACTCCTCATGGCCGAGCTCCACCAACTCGGGGTGATAGGCCGCTCTGCCCACACCGGGAGGGAGGTCGACCGTGCCACCGGAGAGTTCGTCCACCGTCGTCTCGAGGGCGTTGGCCAGGCGCAGCATGAAGCCCGTCCCGTGGGTTCCCGGCTGCGTCTCCACGTACTCGATGTAGCCAGGTGCGGAGCCGGTGCGGAGTGCGAGATCCTTTCTGGTCAGTCCGAGCTGTTCACGGCGCGCGGCAACCCGTCTGCCGATGTCCCCCACCGCCTCGGGCTCGGTGGGCTCCTTGTGTGACCTGTCGGCCATGACGGTTCACCTTCCTGGTCGAGGGAGGGTCGTGGCGGCTTCCGCACCGCTGCGGAAGGCGCGAGGACCGGGACGCGGACGCGCGGTTGCGCGCTCACGCTAAGGGCTGGCCCGCACTTCCCGGTGGATCAGCGCGCAGCGTCGGACGCGGCGCATCGCGCGGCGGAGGGGGTACCGCACACCGGACGCGCGGGGACGATCCGGCGATGCGGGCGGTGTGGCCCTGGGGTACGGCTCGACGGAGCCGCGTCGTGGCAGCACTCAGTCGCCTTCGCCCTCCGACTCGGGGCGGAGCGCGGCGCGTCCCGCCTCGAGTCGTGCGACGGGGACACGGAAGGGCGAGCACGAGACGTAGTCCAGGCCGGCCCGGTGGAAGTAGTGCACGGACCGGGGGTCCCCTCCATGCTCTCCGCAGACACCGACCGTGAGGCCGGGCCTCTCCACCCGGCCCTCGGACACGGCGATCTCGATGAGCCGCCCCACTCCCTCACGGTCGATCGTCTCGAACGGCGAGACGTCGAAGATGCCCTTGTCCAGGTAGGCGGAGAAGAACGCGGCCTCGACGTCGTCCCGTGAGAATCCCCAGGTGGTCTGGGTCAGGTCGTTCGTCCCGAAGGAGAAGAACTCGGCGCTCCGCGCGATCCGGCCGGCGGTGAGAGCCGCCCTCGGCAGTTCGATCATCGTGCCGACCGGGCAGGCGACGTTCGTACCGGCCTCGGACATCACCGAACCCCATACCCGCTCCACTTCCTCGCGCACGAGGGCGAGCTCTTCCACCGTTCCCACCAGGGGAACCATGATCTCGGGCCGTGGATCTCCGCCGGCCCGTACGCGCGCCACCACCGCTTCGGCCACGGCACGGGTCTGCATCTCCACCAGTCCGGGAACCACCAGGCCGAGCCGTACGCCACGCAGCCCCAGCATGGGGTTGCTCTCGGCCATCCGGGTGACCGCCGCCAGCAGCTTCCTGTCGTACTCCCCGACCGGCTCTCCTCGTTCCTCCCGCAGCGCGGCCTTCACCGCCACGTCCGTGCGATCGGGCAGGAACTCGTGCAGGGGCGGGTCGAGGAGGCGAATGGTCACGGGGGCACCGTCCATCGCCTCGAATATCCCGGTGAAGTCCAGCCGCTGGTGAGGCAGCAGCGCTGCCAGCGCGGTCTTCCGTTCCCCGTCGGTCTGCGCGAGGATCATCGCTTCCACCAGGGGGCGCCTCTCCCCGAGGAACATGTGCTCGGTGCGGCACAGTCCGATGCCCTGCGCCCCGAATCGCCGGGCCCGGGCCGCTTCCTCGGGCGTGTCGGCGTTGGCCCGCACCTCCAGCCGACGTGCGGCGTCAGCCTGTGTGAGCATCCGGTGCACGTCCCTGACCACCTGGGGAGAGTCGTCGTCAGGCGTCGGGGAGCCTGACTCGAGGTGGTGCATGACGGTGGACTCCACCAGCGGTGCCGCCCCGAGGTACACGACGCCCTCCGAACCGTCGACGGAGATGACCGTCCCTTCGCGCACCGTGCCGCTCGCCGTGAGGAACCGGTGTTCCTCCACGGTGAGGCCGTCGGCCCCGCAGACACACACCGTGCCCAGGCCGCGCGCCACCACTGCGGCGTGGCTGGTCTTTCCTCCGCGGCTCGTCAGCACCGCCTCGGCCGCCATCATGCCCGGCAGGTCGTCGGGGCTCGTCTCCTGGCGGACCAGCACCACCTTCTCGCCCTCGGCGGACCGGCGGACGGCCTCGGCGGAGTCGAACACCGCGGCTCCCACCGCGGCTCCCGGCGAGGCGGGGATGCCCCGCGCCAGCACCTCGGTGGTGGCGGACGTGGCGAATCGGGGGAACATCAGCCGGGACAGCCCTTCCCCGTCCACCCGGAGCAGCGCCTCCTCCATGGTGATCAGGCCCTCCTGTGCCAACTGCACGGCTATCGCGAAGGCCGCACGGGAGGTGCGTTTTCCGACTCGGGTCTGCAGAAGCCAGAGCGTTCCGCGCTCGATGGTGAATTCGATGTCGCACAGATCCCGGTAGTGGGCTTCCAACCGCCGCATGTACGCGAGCAGCAGGGCGAAGGAGCCGGGGTCGGTCCGCTCCAGTTCCTGTACGGGCACGGCGTCCCGCACGCCCGACACGACGTCCTCACCCTGGGCGTTGGCGAGGTAGTCGCCGTAGACGCCCGGCCGCCCGGAAGCGGGATCACGGGTGAAGGCGACACCGCTGCCGGAGTCGGGGCCGAGGTTCCCGAACACCATGGCCTGAACGGTGACCGCCGTGCCCAGATGGCCGGGAATGTGTTCGCGGCGTCGGTAGAGGCGCGCTCTGTCCCCGTTCCAGGAGGCGAACACGGCGCGGATCGCACGGCGGAGCTGTTCGGTGGGTTCCTGGGGGAACGCCTCTCCCGTGCTCTCCTCTATCAGGTCCTTGTACTGCTGGACGAGCCTGACGAGTCCGGGTGTGTCCAGACGGGTGTCGTCGGCCGCGCCGCACTCCTCCTTGAGGCGGGCGAGGGCGTCCTCGAAGCGTGTGCCGTCGACGCCCATCACCGTGCTGCCGAACATCTGCACGAGGCGTCGATAGGAGTCCCAGGCGAACCGTTCACTGCCGGCGGCCCGGGCCAGTGCGAGGACGGAGTGATCGTTCAGTCCGATGTCGAGGATGGTTTCCATCATGCCCGGCATGGAGTACCGGGCGCCTGAGCGGACGGAGAGCAGGAGCGGGTCGAGGTCCTGCCCGAGGCGCCGGCCGGCGGAACGCTCGAGCGCGGCAAGGTGCTCGTGGACCTGCCGGTCGAGTTCTCCGGGCATCCGGCCCGTCTCCAGGTACTCCCGGCAGGCCTCGGTGGTCACCGTGAAGCCGGGAGGCACGGGCAACCCCATCCGGACCATCTCGGCCAGGTTGGCCCCCTTGCCGCCGAGCAGACCTGCCATGTCCTTGCTGCCCTCGGCGAAGTCGTACGCGTACGTGGTCATGGAGTGCACCCGCCGTCTCTCGAGGTGGTCACGGCCGGTCCGCCGGAGTCCGCGGCGTGCCGGTCATCCGTGCGGAACGACCACCACCGGCGCCGCCGTGTGGTGCAGTACGGAGTGGACGACCGGACCCACATGGCCGCCCAGACGTGAGGCACGTTGCCGCAGACCCACGACGACCAGCCTCGCTCCGGGCGACGAGTCGACCAGGATCTGCGCCGGATGCCCCTGGACGCACTCACGGCTCACGCGTACTCCTGGATCGGCCGCGGTCCACGGTGCCAGCGCCGCGTCCAGCTCCTTCCGTCGCGCCTCCGCCGTCTCGTCCATGAGCACGGGCACCACATCTGTCGTTCCCGGCCCGTACATCGGCGGCAGGGACCAGCTGTGGACCACCCGCAGTCCGCATCCGTACCGCTCGGCGGCGGCGAAGGCGAAAGCGAGGTGGTCCTCCCGGCCCGTCCCCGGAAGATCCAGCCCGACGATCACGTCACCGGCCGATGACGGCGGGGCGGAGCCGTCCGGGGGTCCGGCCCGGACCAGGACGAGGGGACACCGGACCCGGGCCAGCACCGCCAGGGAGACGGAGCCGACGACGAAACCCTTGACGCTGCCGAGTCCACGGGAGCCGAGGACCAGGATCTCGGAACGGTCGCTGACCGCCCTCAGCTCCTCCACGGGCGCGCCGGGTCTCTGCTCTGTCTCGATCCGCAGATCCGGATGGTTCCGTCGCACCTGCCCGGCCGTCTCGTCCAGCAGCGCTTCGGCCGATCGCCGCCTCGTTTCGAGGTCGGCGTAATGGGCCGCGGAAGGGTCGTCGTCCCTCCATACGTGTACGAGGCGGAGGGGACATCCGCGGATCAGGGCCTCGCCGGCTGCCCAGTCTGCAGCCGCGAGACCCTCACGGGAGCCGTCGATTCCGGCCGTGACGATGCGGGACATGGTGCGCTCCTCACGAGAACAGTTCCTCCCTCAAGGTGTACCGAATCCCGCGGCCCTCAGAAGGGGCCGGACGGGCCCGGGCACGGACCGGTCGGCCCCGCCGCGAGGGGGCCTGCGCACATCGGCCCGGCCTACGGGTCGCGCTCCCGGCTCCGGGTCGCAGGCGCGGCGTGCTCCTGGCCGCCCGGCCGGACGGTGCCTGCCTGACTGGCGCGGCTCTCCGAGCCCGGGCAGGGTGGTCGGGCGGGGTTACCGAGAACGGTGAGGCGGTCATGGACAGCAGCAACAGGGAAACCACCCCTCGTGTCGTGGTGGGTGTCGACGGCTCCGACGCGTCTCGGGAGGCGCTGCGCTGGGCAGCGCGCCACGCCGAGCTCACCGGCGCCGTCGTCGAGGCGGTGTGCGCCTGGGACACCCCGTCCGAGATCGGGTGGGCCGGGCCGGCCACGGAAGCCGGTTTCGACCTGGAACGCGCCCGTCTCCGCTACGCCGAAGGACTCCGCGAGGTGTTCGGCGACAGCGAGCCGACCGAGGTGCGCCAGATGATGGTGCAGGGCGATCCCTCCGAAGTGCTGGTGAGGGCTTCCGAGGGAGCGGAACTGCTCGTGGTCGGCAACAGGGGGCGCGGCGGCTTCGCCCGGGCCATGCTGGGCTCCGTCAGCCAGCGATGTGCTCAGCACGCCAAGTGCCCCGTGGTCGTGGTGCGGGCGACGACCACGGGTGGCCACTGACGCCCTTCGCGCCGCCGACGCCCTTCGCGCCGCCCCGCCCGCGGCCGCACACCGAGGCCCGCGCGGGACGGGCCGTCACGCGGCCCGTGGGACGGTGCCGGGCTCGGGGGTCATGGGGCCGCCGTAGCGGTGGGCTCCGGTCCGGTGAGGTGGCACTGCACGTCCACGACGCCCTCCACCGCCCTCGCCAGCCGTTCGGCGACGGGGATCAGGCCGCCGTCGCGGACGTTTCCCGCGAGGGACACGCGGCCCTCGGTCACATCGACGCTGATGCCCCGGTGCGACACGGGGAAGAGACGCTGGACGACTTCCCGCCGCACTTCTTCGGCAAGGTCCGCGTCCGTCCGCAGAAACACCTTCAGCAGGTCGGCCCGGCTCACGATGCCTTTGAGAACACCGTGCTCGTCGACGACCGGAAGCCGCTTGAGCGTGTGCTGGGCCATGAGCCGGGCGGCTTCGGGAAGAGTGGCGTCCACGGAGACGGTGACTGCGGGAGAGGACATCAGGTCCCGCGCGGTGACGGCCCCGGCCTTGGCGTAGTCCGCCAGGCGCTGCTTCTGGCCGATCATGGTCGAGTCCTGGCCGCGCAGTTCCTCCTTCACCAGCAGATCCGCTTCGGACACCACCCCCACCACCCGGCCCTCGCCCTCCAGCACGGGCACAGCGGTGACCTGCCACTGCTCGATGGTGGTCACGATCTCCTTGAAGAGTGCGTCGAGACCAACCGCGACGACCGTCCGCGTCATCACGTCATCCACGCGGTGGGGCGACCGGTGACTCATGGCCCTGTCCCTTCCGATGTGCTCGTGCCGCTGCGCGGGATGACGGCTACGGGGCAGGCGGCGTGGTGCAGGACGGCGTGAGCGACCCTGCCGAGTTGCATGCCGACCCGGCTGTGCCGCCGCTGTGCTCCGACGACGAGCAGGTCGGCCACCGCGGAGCGTGTGACGAGTACCTTCCGCGCGGCCCCCTCCGCGGTGACGCGCCGCACCCGCACATCGGGATGTGCGGACACCGCCGCGGCCAGAGCCTCGTCGAGCAGGGCGGATGCCTTCTCCTCGTGACGGTGTGCGGGCTCGCCGGTCAGGAGCGGATGGTCGGCCGTCTCCTGGGACGGGCAGCGCCACGCGTGCAGCACGTCCAGCCCGCACCCCCGCAGCCGGGCCTCCGCGAAGGCGAATCGCACGGCCTCGGAGTCGATGTCGCCCTCGCCGACGCCGAGCAGGATCCGTTCGTGCGCCCTTCCCAGGCCCGCCTTGTCGCCCCGCACGACGACGGCGGGGCAGCGGGCTCTCGCAGCGACGGCGAAACTGACCGAGCCCAGGAGCATCCCGGTGAACTCGCCCCGTCCTCGGGAGCCGGTCACGAGTGCGAAGGCGTTGTCACCTTCTCTGAGCAGCGCGTCGACGGCGTCCTCATGAGGTACGTCCGTCGTCACGTGCACCTCCGGCGTACGCCGGCGTATGCGTTCCTCGATGGAGCCGACGATGTTCTCGGCCATCACCTGCCCGTCCGGACGGGACAGCCGGGTCGCGAGCGCTGCTCCCTCGTAGCGCTGCCACAGAGCGGCGTACACCACGCGCAGGGGCACACCGTGGAGCAGCGCTTCGTCCGCCGCCCACTCGGCGGCGGCGAGGCTGGGCTCACTCCCGTCGACACCGACAACCAGAGGAGGAAAAGCCATGGTCCTCATCGTCCTTTCCGCTCACGGTGTCCGCTTCCACCACCGTTCCATCGGCTTCGCGCCCGTCCCAGGGCCGACCGGGCCCCTACGGTGCCCGGTCGGCCTCGCGCCGGAGACCGACCGGCGGGGGCCACGGCCGCGCTCCCCGCACGCCGCTGCCGGAGACCGCGGGCCACGGACCTCCGGGCGCCCGGATCACCACATGGCCCGCCCCCAGGGATTCCGCCTGCCGGGGCGCAACCTGAACGGCGGCCTGGTGCGGGATCCGCGCGGGCCGCCCGTCCGGCGGAAGATCCCGAGGGCCACCCTGGGCAGTCAGCTTCCGGGCTCAGCATCCGGGTGGTCATCCATGGGTCGTGTACGCGCGCCCTCCGAGGCCAGGGGCACGGCCCAGGTCAGTCGGGTGCCACCGCCGTCGGGGACTCCGATCTCCAGGGTTCCCCCTGCCGCCCGGGCACGCTCGTCCAGGTTGCGCAGCCCGCTGAACTCCGCGTCTGCCGGGATTCCCACGCCGTCGTCGGTGACCGTCAGCGTGAGCCGGTCAGGAGTGACGCGCAGATGTACGTCGACCCGGTCCGCCCGCGCGTGCCGTGCGGCGTTGCTCAACGCCTCGGCGAGTACCGCCACCGCGTGATCGGCCGTGGCCGCCGGAACGCGGGTGTCGGCGAGCCCTTCGACCCGCAGCGCGGGCGCGAAGCCCAGAGGCGCAGCGGACGCTTCGGCCGTCTGGGCGAACCGGCAGCGCAGACCCTGCGGGCCCGTATCGGCGGTCCCGTGGGTGCGGAGGCCGAAGATGGTGGAACGGATGATCTTGATCGTGGTGTCCAGGTCGTCCACCGCCCTGCGGAGCCGCTGCTCCGCCTGCGGATGGGTCACGAACCGCTGTGCGCTCTGGAGCGTCATGCCGGTGGCGAACAACCTCTGGATCGCCAGGTCGTGCAGATCCCGGGCGATGCGGTCCCGTTCCTCCAGCAGCACCGTCCGTTCCGCTTCCCTCCGGCGCTCGGCCAGTTCCATGGCCAACGAGGCCTGACGGGCGAACGCCCGCAGGGGCTGGGCTTCTTCGGAGGAGAAGGGATTGCCCTCCTTGTTCCTGATGAGCAGCAGGACGCCTCGCGCGACGTCTCCCGACCCGACGGGGACCGCCACAGCCGGCCCGTACCCACACCATCGCGCGACGTCCTGCGCGCTTCGCGGATCATTCTCGATGTCGGGGCTTTCCGACAGCCCGGCGTGCGTGAAGGCGGAGCCGAGATAGCCCCCGTGCCTGGGCACGATGGCCCCATGATGCCGTTCCGCCCCGTCCCCGGTCGCCAGAGCGATACGCAGCTTGCCCGACCCCTCCACGGGAACCGCGATCATGCCCAGGTCCGCGGAGACGTTCGCACGGGCGCGCTCGAGGATCAGGGCCAGCACCTCGGCGCGAGGGCTGCCGGAGAGCAGACTGTTCGTGACTTCGGAGCCGGCCGCCAGCCAGCTGCTACGGCGACGGGACTCCTCGTAGAGCCGTGATTTCTCGACGGCGATGCCCGCAGCCCCGGCCAGGGTCATCAGAACGGACTCGTCCTCCGCGTCGAACTCGCCGGAGCCGCGCTTCCCGGTGAGATAGAGGTTGCCGAAGATGTGTCCCCGCACCCGGACGGGGACGCCCACGAAGGAACGCGTCCGGGAACGACCCGGTGAGAGACCGTGCGACGCCGCAGGCTCGGACAGCTCTGCCGGCCGGAGCGGCCCGGGGCGGCGTACCAGTTCCTCCAGGAGCCCGTGTCCCACGGGAAGCGCGCCTGGGACGGCCTCCGGCTCGTCACTCACGCCCACCTGTATGAACTCCGAGAGCCGGTGATCCTCGCCGACCACGGCGAGGACACCGTACCGGGCGTCCACGAGGGCGGTGGCCTCCTCGACGGTGCGCCGCAGCACCTCGGAGAGTTCGAGCTCGCGGTCGACGGACAGAACCGCATCGAGGAGGCCGCGGACCCGGTCCCGGGAGCCGGGGGCGTGGTGCCGGCTCGGCAGCTCGTACGTCCTCGGCTCGGCCTCCGTATCACGTTCGCTCACGAGAGACACCCTCCTGCCACGGCGCGAACAGGCCTCACCCCCACCGTATGGCCGCCGTCGGCAGCCCGCCCGTCCCGGTCGCCGGCCCACCGCGGTCCGCGCGCCGAGCCGGACGCACCACGCGGAGGGATACTGCCCCTGTAAGCGGTCACACCTGGTGTGTGGCG
Organism: Streptomyces sp. NPDC020780; assembly: GCF_044334475.1. Classification (NCBI taxonomy): domain Bacteria; kingdom Bacillati; phylum Actinomycetota; class Actinomycetes; order Kitasatosporales; family Streptomycetaceae; genus Streptomyces; species Streptomyces sp. NPDC020780. The sequence goes on from NZ_JBIRTB010000003.1 coordinate 298,581, forward strand.
GTGCCTCGATCGGAACAGGGGCGGCGATGACTGATACACCCCTCAGCACTGCTACCGAGAAGGGGCCCACCCGGGTCTTCGTCCTGGACGATCACGAAGTCGTCCGCTGCGGTCTCCGGGACCTGCTGGACTCCGAACCGGACCTCACGGTGGTGGGCGAAGCGGAGTCCGCGCAACAGGCCGTAGCGCGTGGTCCGGCATTGCGGCCCGATGTCGCCGTACTCGACGTCCGGCTGCGGGACGGTGACGGGATCACCGTCTGCAGAGAGCTGCGTGCGCGCATGCCGGGGCTCGCCTGCCTCATGCTGACCTCGTTCGACGAGGAGGAGGCCTTGCTCGACTCCATCATGGCGGGCGCGGCGGGCTACGTCCTCAAGGAGATCAAGGGCGCCGACCTCGTGGCGGCCGTCCGGACGGTGGCCACCGGAAAGTCGATGCTGGACCCGGCGACCACGGCTCGGCTCATGCGCTCGCTGCGTTTTCCCGCGTCGGCGGCCTCTCAGGGGGACGGGGAGTTGTCCATGCTGTCCGATCGGGAACGGGCGGTACTGGACCTCGTGGGCGAGGGTTTCACGAACCGGCAGATCAGCAAGAAGCTCTATCTCTCCGAGAAGACGGTCAAGAACCACATCTCCCGTGTTCTGGCGAAGCTGGGAGTGGAGCGCCGGGTCCAGGCGGCGGTCATCGCGACCCAGGCGCACGACCGTGAGCAGTCGGGCCGCTGACGCCCGCACCGACTCCCCGTACCGGGCCGGCTCCCCGTACCGGGCCGGCTCCCCATACCGGGCCGGCTCCCCATACCGGGCCGGCTCCCCGTACCGGGCGGGGCATCAGGCGGGCAGGGACACCACGTCGTGAGCAGGCTCCCCGAGCACCACCTTCAGTGCTCCTGTGCCGGCGGCGCGCGAGAAGGTGTCGTACGCCTCCTCCATCTGCGGCAGGGCGAAGCGGTGGGTGACCATCGCGGACGCGGCCGGCAGCCGGCCGGCCGCCACCATCTCCAGCAGCAACGGAGTCGAGAAGGTGTCCACCAGTCCGGTGGTGATGGTCACGTCCTTCGACCAGAGACTTTCGAGGTGGAGTGCCGCCGGTTTGCCGTGCACGCCTATGTTCGCGACCCGGCCACCCGGCCGGACCATCCGGGTGCACTGCTCGAAGGCCTCCGGGACACCGACCGCTTCGGCGACGACGTCCGCGCCCAGACCACCGGTGAGGTCGGCGATCAGCGTCTCGGGATCTTCATCCGCGCCGACGGTGACGTCCGCGCCCACGCCTCGCGCCGCCTCCAGCCTCTGCGGCGCGAAGTCGACGACGATGACCCTGCCCGGGGTGTACAGGCGGGCCGTCGCGACGGTGGCGAGCCCGATGGGTCCCGCCCCGACCACGACCACCGTGTCCCCCGGCCCCACGCGCCCGTTCAGTACGCCCACCTCGTACGCCGTCGGGAAGATGTCCGCCAGCAGGACGGCGTCCTCGCTGCTCACGGCGTTGGGCAGGGGGTGGACGGAGAGGTCGGCGAACGGCACACGGACGTACTCCGCCTGGGTGCCGTCGATGGTGTGCCCGAGGACCCAGCCTCCGCCCCCGAGACACTGCCCTTGGCGGTTCTCGCGGCAGAACCGGCAGCGGCCACATGCGGTGATGCAGGAGATCAGGACGCGGTCACCAGGGCGGACGGTCCGTACGTCGCCTCCCGTCTCGACGACTTCGCCCACCGCCTCGTGTCCGAGCACGGTGCCCGGCCGCACCTCGGGCACGTCTCCTTTCAGGATGTGCAGGTCCGTTCCGCAGATGGTGACGGCATCGACGCGGATCACCGCGTCGCCCGCCTCCTGGATGCCAGGGTCCGGGACGTCCTGCCAGGACTTCTGCCCCTTGCCGTGGAAGACCAGTGCCTTCATGACGCGTCCTCTCCGGTGTCCGAGTGCCTGGCACCAGACTCGCAACGGTACGAGCTGCGGCGCTTGGGCCGTTCGGTATCCACCGGGGGCCTTCATGGCCGGCCTTCATGGCCCCCCCGGGGCGTCCGGCGCCGGCGCCGTCGCGCACGGCACGGGCGCCTCCGCCCCACGAGGCTTCCTGTCCTGCCGCTCCGTCGAGGTCGCCCCGGCGGTCAGTCGTCAGTCGGTGTCACACGGGGATGTCGGTGAGGGCGGCGAGAGCGGCGTCGAGGCGACGGGTGGCTTCTTCGGCGACGGGCGTCATGGCGTCGAGTCCGGTGAGAGTGACCATGGTCCCGGGGTCGAGGGCCTGCACGACGGTCCGGTCCCCGTCGGCTCGGACGACGACGTTGCAGGGCAGCAGCAGGCCGATGGAGCGGTCGGCGTCCAGCGCCTGGCGGGCCAGGGGCGGGTTGCAGGCGCCCAGGATCAGGTACGGCTCCATGTCGTGATCGAGCTTGGCCTTGAGGGTCGCCCGCACGTCGATCTCGGTCAGGACCCCGAATCCCTGGTCCGCCAGGGCCTGCCGGACAGCCTGCTGCGCCCGCTCGAACGGGACCCCCAGAGTCACGGTGCGGTCGTACGGCACGGTCTCCCACCTCATTTCTCGTGCGGCCCGCTTCGGCGGGCGCGAAACGCCCGTGGCTGTTGCCACCTGGGAAATATGCCCCGGGGGTGCGTGGGCTGTCGTGACCGACGCGCCCCGGCACCGTGAAGAGCGCTGACCTTCGAGGGGTGACGGTGAGCGTGGCCCCGCACGTCGTGACCGGGCGTGACCGGGCGTCACCGGTCCAGGGGGCGCGAGGTGTCCCGCCGCGCGCCGAGTCCGCCGGACCGTTGCCTACGCGCAGCGGGGACTTCGCCGGGTGCCGGCTGGGTCCCTGGTCCCTGGTCCTTCACGAGCCGTAACGGTGGAATCCCCGTGTCCGCCATGTGCGGCCGTCGGGCAGGATGGCCAGCGCTTCGTAGCCGTCGAGTGCTTCGATCCATTCCCGCGCGCCGTCGCCCCGGGCGAAGGCGGCGGTGGCGTAGGTGTCGGTCGGTGTCAGCCGGGGTCCGACGACGGTGAGCGAGGCGAAGGCGGCGGCGGGTGTGCCGCTGTGCGGGTCGATGATGTGTGCCCCGCGTTCGGCGGTACCGGAGGTGGCGACGGCCAGGCCGTCGGCGGCGGTGATGACGGTGGCCAGTTCCCCGGGGCGCAGGGGGTGGGCGATGCCGATGCGCCACGGGGTGCCGGGGCCCGCCCGGCCGCGGAGCTGCAGATCGCCGCCGCCGTTGACGCAGGTGTCGTGCGCACCCGCTTCGTGGAGGATACGGGAGGCGGCCTCGGTGGCCCAGCCCTTGACGAGTCCGGAGGGGTCCAGGCTTCCCGCGGGGGCGGCACTGAACCAGCCGTCGCTGTCGCGGGTGGCCCGTGCGCACAACGACAGGACTTCGTCGACCTCCGGCGGACAGTCCTTGAGGCGGATCTCGCCGCGGCCGAGGCGGCTGATGTGGCTGTCGTGCCGGTAGGTGGAGAAGACGGCGTCGACCTGGTGGAGATGGCGTACCGCCTCGGCGAGGGCGTGGCGGATGGCGGGGGTGGGCCGGTCGCGGATGTCGAAGGAGAACACGGTGCCCATCACGTGCTCGATGTGGCGCAGTCCGGTTCCGGTGTCAGACATGGGCCTGGTCCAGGGCGCTCTGCAGGGACTGCATGTAGCCCTGGCTCGTGTAGCTCGCTCCGGAGACGGCGTCGATGTGCGCGCTCTGGGCTCCGAGCGCCTCCTGGGTGAGGCGGGGCAGGGCGTAGGAGGCGATCTCCCGGTCGCGGCCGTTCTGGTCGGGGGCCTGAAGGATTCTGACGGCGGTGATCTTCCCCTTGACCAGGGTGGCGGCCACCTGCACCGTCCCGTACTCGGTGTCGACGGGACTTCCGGTGAACGTGCCCGTCCCGGGGGTCGCCCCCGGCGCGGCGCTCACGGAGTGCGAGGCCGCGGGGGGACGGGGTGCCGCCCCGAGGGAGGCGAGGTGGTGGGGTTTGAGGGCGAGCAGGGCGACGACCAGGGCGCTGGCCCCGGTGGTGGTGAGGACGGCTCGGCGCATGAAGGTACTCCTCAGAACGCGAACGACTCGTGGTGGATACGCCGTGCCGGGACCCCGGCATCGCGCAGGGCGGTGATCGCGGCCCGCGTCATGCCGGGCGGACCGCAGAGGTAGACGTCGTGCGCGGCCAGGCCCGGAACGAGGGCGCGCAGGGCCTGGGCGGTGAGGGGGGAGGAGTACCCGGCCGGCTCGTCGACGACGTAGTGCACGGTGGCACGCCGACGGGCGGCTATCGCGTCGAGTTCGCCGCGCAGCGCGAGGTCGTCGGCGCGGCGCGCCCGGTAGACGAGGGTCACCTGGCCGGGCAGGGTCTCGAACAGGGTGCGCAGGGGTGTGATGCCGACGCCGCCGGCCAGCAGGAGCACCTGGGGGGCGGTGCGGCGGTTCGCGGTGAACCCGCCGTAGGGGCCCTCGGCCCACACCCGGGTGCCGGGCCTCAGACGGGTGAGTGCCGTGCTGTGGCCGCCGGCCGCCTTCACCGTGATGCGCAGGTGCCCGGGCCGGGCGGGGGCGGAAAGGGAGTAGGGGTTGGCGGTCCACCACAGGCCGGGGGCCAGGAAGCGCCAGCGCAGGAACTGTCCCGGCTCCCCTCCCAGCTCTTCGAGGTGCTCGCCGGTGAGGTGGACGGAGACCACGCCCGGCGCCTCCGGATGGACCGCGGTGACGCGGAGGCGGTGGCGCAGGCCGCGCCGGACGGGTACGGCGAACCGGTACCAGGCCAGCAGCGCGGCGACTCCGAGGAACAGCGTGTACCAGGCCACCTGCGCGGGGCGGTTGCCGACGAAGTCGGCCCCGTTGGAGAGCTGGTGCCCGAACGCGAGGAAGACCGCCAGGTAGGTGGCGAAGTGCAGGTAGTGCCAGGTCTCGTAGCTCATCCTGCGGCGTGCGGCGCGGGCCGAGAGGATGCCGGTGGCCAGGAACAGCAGGAAGCCGGCCGTTCCTTTGAGCAGGTCGGGGTAGTGCAGGACGAGCGTGGAGGTCTGGCTCACCACGTTCGTGTGCGAGGTCAGCGAGTAGCCCCAGATGATCAGCAGGGTGTGGGCGAGTGCGAGGGATACGGTGCAGCGGCCGCCCCAGGCGTGCCAGCGGGCGAGCCGGTCGGTGCCGACGGTGTGGTCCAGGAGCGGTACGCGGGCCATCAGGGCCAGCAGGACCGCGCAGGCGTAGCCGGCCAGGAGACCGGTGATGCGTCCCGCACCGGTGAGCCAGCCCGCCGGGCCGACGACCGAGGCCGTGTCACTCCACCAGAGGGCCAGCACCCCGGCGGCACCCCCCCAGATCAGCAGCTGGGCCACGAGCGGCACGAGGTTGCGGCGCGGGCGCCGGTGGCGCACGCTCCGGCCTGCGTCCGCGGTGGTGGTGTACGTGCTGGTCATAGGCTCCTCCGGATGGGGATCACTTCCGGTGATGAACGGCCAGCCTCACAGTCCGGCCTCTGAGTACCCTCTGAAAGCACCTCTGCGGGCCGGTCCGCGAGCGGATTCAGAGGAAACTCAGAGACGTGGCTGACCCTGCCTCGACCCGCGCCGGGGGATGCTGAAGGAACCATGGACGAACCACCCACGCCCTCATCCCTGCACCGCCCCGACGGAGGACCCGTGCGGGTCCTCGTCGTGGACGACGAACCCGACGTGACCGATGTCCTGTCCGGAGTCATGGCCGGTGAGGGGTGGCGGGTCCGCACGGCCTCCGACGGTACGACCGCGGTCGCCACGGCCCGTGACTTCCGGCCCGACGCGGTGGTCCTGGACTGGATGCTGCCCGACCTGGACGGTCTGCAGGTCCTGCGCGCCCTGAGGCGTGAGGCACCGAGCGTGTGCGTGTTGTTCCTGACCGCCCGCGACGCGGTCGAGGACCGTGTGGCGGGCATCACCGCGGGCGGCGACGACTACGTCGTCAAGCCGTACAGTCTGGAGGAGGTCCTGGCCCGGGTGCGCGGACTGCTCAGGCGGGCCGGTATGACGGCGGAGCCGGGCGCGAACTGGCTCACTGTCGGTGATCTCGCCATGGACGAGGAGGCCAGGGAGGTCCGGCGCGGCGGAGTCACCATCGAGCTGTCCCGTACCGAGTTCGAACTCCTGAGGTTCCTGATGCGCAACCCGCGCCGTGTGCTGTCCAAGGAGCAGATCCTCGACCGGGTCTGGGCCTACGACTTCGGGGGCCGCGCCCACGTGGTCGAGCTCTACATCAGCTATCTGCGCAAGAAGATCGACGCCGGACGGAACCCGATGATCCACACGGTGCGCGGCGTCGGTTACGTCCTCAAGCCGGACTCCCCGTGAGGCGCCCGCCACCCCGCACCCTGCGCGGCCAGCTCACCGCGGGACTCGTGCTCCTGCTCGCCCTGGCCTGTGTCGCCGTCGGCATCAGTACCGCCCTCGCGCTTCGCGGCTTCCTCCTGGGACGTCTGGACGAACAGCTCGCCGCCTCCGGCGGCCGGTTCGCCGCCAGCCTGGAGCACGAGAGGGAGTCCGATGCCGACAACAGCTCGGACACCCGGGGGCAGGCCGAATCGACCTTCGGCGCCCGGCTGATGAACGGCGTCGTCACCCAGGCCGCCGTCGTCGACGACGCCGCGGATCGCCCGGTTCAGCTCACCCGCGAGGACCGGCACGCGCTGGCCGGAGTCCCCGCGGACGGGGACGGGGACGGGTACAGCATCCACCTCTCCTCCCTGGGGAAGTACCGCGTCTCGGCTGTCCGGGGCGACGACCGGGACACGCTGATCACCGGCCTTCCCCTGCACCCGGTGGAAGAGACGGTTCACCGGCTCGCGGCGGTCGAGGCGGTGCTGTTCGGCGCCGCACTCGTGGCCACGGGCTTCGCCGGGGCCCTGTGGGTGAGGGTCTCCCTGCGCCCGCTGCGGAGAGTCGCCGCCCGGGCCACCGAGGTAGCCGGCCTGCCGCTCGCCAGCGGCGAGATCGCCATGCCCGGACCGCTGCCGGACACCGACCCGCGCACCGAGGTCGGCCAGGTCGGCGCCGCCCTCAACCACATGCTCGGCCACGTCGAGAACGCCCTCACGAGCCGCCAGGCCAGCGAGGAACGCCTGCGGCACTTCGCCGCGGACGCCAGCCACGAACTGCGCACCCCCGTCGCCAACATCCGTGGCCACGCCGAACTCGCCCTGCGCCACCACGGCCCCGTCCCCGCGGCAGTGCGCCACGCCCTGGAACGGATCGACGGTGAGTCACGGCGCATGACCCGCCTGGTCGACGACCTCCTGCTCCTCGCCCGCCTGGACGCCGGGCGCCCCCTGGAACACGAGCCGGTGGACCTGACCCTGCTGATCCTCAACGCGACGGACGACGCTCGGGCGGCGGGCCCCGAGCACCACTGGTTCCTCGACCTGCCCGGAGAACCCGTCACCGTGACCGGCGACGCGCACCGCCTCCAGCAGGCCATCGGGAACCTCCTCGCCAACGCCCGCACCCACACCCCGCCGGGCACCGACGTCACCATCGCCCTGACCACCGGCCGGAGCGGCGTGACCGTGGAGGTGAGCGACAACGGCCCCGGCATTCCCGAGGAGATCCTGCCCGAGGTCTTCGGCCGCTTCGTGCGCGCCGACCACGCCCGCTCCCGCGCCACCGGCAGCACGGGTCTGGGCCTGGCCATCGTCCACGCCGTCATCACCGCCCATGGGGGGACGGCGACGGTCACCAGCGCCCCCGGACGGACGACCTTCCGCCTCGCCCTCCCCCGCTGACACCACCGGTATCCGCCCTCGGTCAGGGCGTACGGCCTGCTGTCCGGGGCCGGCCGCGACGCCGTCCCACCCGGTTCCGTGCCGTGCTCGCCGAGTACGGCCGCTCCTGGCGCTGCCGGGCACCGGGCCGCACGCGGCCGGTTCGGTCGGCCGACCGCGGCAGCCGTTCAGGCGGCAGAGCCGTCTCCCTCTCCCCCGTCGGTGCCCCGGGGGCCGCCCTTCAGGGGGGCGGCGGGCCGGCGCTCGGTGATCCAGCGGGCGGCGAGGAGTCCTGATCCCGCGGTGAGGACGGCTGCCGCGATCACGGTGGCGTTCAGGCCGAGCCGGTCGGCGAGGACTCCGGCCAGGAGGGCGCCTGCGGCGTAGCCGATGTCGCGCCAGAAGCGGTAGGTGCCGAGGGCGTTGGCGCGCCATGCGGGGTGGGCGTGATCGGAGACGGTCGCGATGAGGGCCGGGTAGACCATGGCGGTGCCCAGGCCGAGGAGGACGGCGGAGAGGACCCCGGCGAGCAGGGGGCGGTCGAGCAGGGCGAGGACCAGGACGAAGCCGCCCGCTTGGACGAACATGCCGGTGACGATGAGGGGCTTGCGGCCGACGCGGTCGGCGAGGTGGCCGGTCGGGATCTGGCCGAGGCCCCACAGGACGGGGTAGAGGCCCTTGATCAGGCCGACGGCGGCCAGCCCGAGACCGTGGTCGGTGAAGAGCAGGGGGAAGACGCCCCAGGTGAGGCCGTCGTTGAGGTTGTTGACCAGACCGGCCTGACCGGCGCCCCGCAGGGAGCGGTTGTGCCAGGAGGTGCGGGTGAAGGTGGCCTTCCAGCCGGTGTCCTCGCCGGTGGCCAGCGGCTCGGCGTGGTGGGCGAGTTCGAGGGCGACGTGGGCGGCGGTGTCGCGTACGACGAGGGCGAGAGCGAGGCCGGCGACGACGAAGACGATGCCGATGAGCTCAGGGAGGGGGCGCAGGCCGTAGCCGGTGGCGAGGTAACCGGTGACCAGGGCGGTGACGCCGACGGCGGTGTATCCGGCGGCCTCGTTCAGGCCGGTGGCCAGTCCCCGGCGGGCGGGGCCCACGAGGTCGATCTTCATGTTGACGGTCATCGACCAGGTGAGGCCCTGGTTCAGGCCGAGCAGGACGTTGGCGGCGACGATCCAGCCCCACGACGGCGCGTACGCGAGAGCGAAGGGGACCGGTACGCCGATCAGCCAGCCCGTCACGAGCAGCCGCTTGCGGCGGTAGCGGGCGGTGAGCGCCCCGGCGGCGAGGTTGGTCAGGGCTTTGGTGAGTCCGAAAGCGATGATGAAGGAGAAGACGGCCAGGTCACTGGTCAGGCCGAACGTCTCGGAGCCGATCAGCGGCACGGTGGTGCGCTCCAGGCCGACCAGAGCGCCCACAGCCGCGTTCACGACGACCAGCAGGGTGAACTGGAGCCAGTTCTCGCGCAGCCCCAGCCGCACGGGACGGACGGGGTCGCCGGCCGGTGCGGCAGCCGCGGTGGGGATGGTTCTCACGGGCGGGTGTCCTCGCAGCCTGGGTCGGAGCAGCGGCCGCTGCCGGGTGGGCGGTACGCGGTGGCGAGCAACTGAGGGTCCAGTCAGGGAGAAGACCGCACAGCCCTGCAGCTTGGCGCGCATACATGCAGGCCAATATACCCCCACCCGTATATTTTGCCTCCATCGGAGCCCTCGGCTCCACTTGCGAGCCAGGATACCCCTGGGGGTATTTGACATCCCGGACGGAGCCCCCTTACCGTCGAGTACGTAAATACCCCCGGGGGTACCGGAAGCGAAGGAGCTCCCATGCGCGAAGTAGACCTGGACGTCTTCGCCGCCGCACTGGCCGGCGGTGCGTTCGTCATCGACGTCCGTGAGCCCGACGAGTACGCCGCCGGTCATGTACCGGGCGTGCACAGCGCACCGCTGTCCACGTTCGGCTCGGCCCTCGGCGCCCTGCCCGCCGGCCGGCAGATGTACGTGATCTGCGCGAGCGGCAACCGGAGCCTCCGGGCCGCCGAGCATCTCGCGACCCGCGGCGTGGACGCGCTCTCCGTCGCGGGCGGCACCGCCGGCTGGGCCCGGAGCGGCCGGCCCCTGGTGAGCGGATCGCCCGCCTGACCGCCGGACCGGAAGGCCGGTCCCCGGCCCGCCGGGCGCACCACCGCCCCGTATCCCCCCTTCCGCGCCCCGCAGTTGCAGGGTGCACCTTGCACCAGGAGGAATTCGCCGTGTTCTTCACCCAGTACTACCTCGACTGCCTCTCCCAGGCGTCGTACATGATCGCCGACGAGACGACAGGACAGGCCGTGGTCGTCGACCCGCGCCGGGACGTCTCGGAGTACCTGGCCGACGCCCGCGCCCGGGGCTTCACCGTGGTCGGCGTCATCAACACCCACTTCCACGCGGACTTCGTCGCCGGCCACCTGGAGATGGCGGACGCGACCGGTGCGTGGATCGGCTACGGCACCCGCGCCGAGACCGAGTACCCCATCCGCAAGCTGACCGAGGGCGAGCGGCTCCCACTCGGCGACGTGACTCTGGAGATCATGGAGACCCCGGGGCACACCCCGGAGTCGATCAGCGTCCTGGTGTACGAGAAGGCAGGTGACGCCGTTCCCTACGGCGTGCTGACCGGCGACGCGCTCTTCATCGGCGATGTGGGCCGGCCCGACCTGCTCGCCTCGGTGGGCGTGACCGCCGAGGAACTGGGCGGGATGCTCCACGACAGCGTGCAGCGCAAGCTGATGGGCCTGCCGGACGAGGTCCGGGTCTTTCCCGCTCACGGCGCCGGATCGGCCTGCGGCAAGAACCTGTCCACGGAGAAGCAGTCGACCATCGGCGAGCAGCGTGCCACCAACTACGCCTGCGCCCCGATGAGCCGCGAGGAGTTCGTCGCCCTGGTCACCGCCGGCCAGTCCTCCGCGCCCGGCTACTTCGCCTACGACGCGGAACTCAACCGCAAGGACCGCGTCCGCTACGACGCGACGGCGACGGCAAGGCCGCTGACGCTCGAGGAGTTCACCGGGCTGCGGGAACGGGGCGCGGTCGTCGTCGACGCCCGCGATCCGCAGGAGTTCGCCGCCGGACACCTGGGCGGCGCGGTCAACGTGCCCGCCGACGGCCGGTTCGCCGAACAGGCCGGCACCGTCCTCGACCCGGCCGACGAGCTCGTCGTCATGGCCGCGCAGAACCGCGAGGAGGAGGTCGTCACCCGCCTCGCCCGCATCGGCTTCGACCGGGTGGTGGGTTACCTGCGCAACCCCGAGGACGCCCTCAGGGTGATGGAGAGCGAGGTAGTCCCGGCCAGCCGTCTCACCGCCGCGCAGCTGAAGGACGCCCTCGCCGGGGACAACCCGCCCGTCGTCGTGGACGTCCGCACCTGCGGCGAGCGCGAGGCCAACGGCTTCATCCCCGAGGCCCTGCACATCCCCCTGAGCGAACTGACCGCGCGCACCGGCGAGCTCCCCGCAGACCGGCCCCTGGTCCTGCACTGCGCCGGCGGCCACCGCTCCTCCATCGCGGCCAGCCTGCTGCGGAGCCGCGGCGTGCAGGACGTGTCGGACATCCTCGGCGGCTACGCGGCCTGGGCACTTTCACGGCAGCCGGCCGACGCGGCCTGAGCGCGGCGCCCCTGCTCCTGGTGCCTGCTTTCCGGGGACCGGGCGGGGGCCTGTGACCGAAGCCGCCTCGACCACCACACTCACCACGCGCATATCCCCGCATACGGGGACGACCTGAAACGGAATACCGTGAACAACACGTCCACCCCCCTCTCGATCGGCCCCGCCGTGCTCCACCGGCTCGCCCAGGAAGGGCGTGCGCCGCGCCTGCTGGACGTGCGCACGCCCGGCGAGTTCCGCACGGCGCACATCCCCGGCTCGTACAACGTGCCTCTGAACACCCTGCGCGAGCACCGGGCCGAACTGCTGAACCACCTCGACGAGGACGTGGTGCTCGTCTGCCGCTCCGGCCAGCGTGCCGCCCACGCCGAGAAGGCCCTGTCCGAAGCCGGTCTGCCGAACCTGCGCGTGCTGGAGGGCGGGATCGTCGCCTGGGAGACGGCCGGTGCCCCCCTCAACCGGGGGCCCGAGCGCTGGGACATGGAGCGCCAGGTGCGTCTCGTCGCCGGTTCGATCGTCCTGACCACCGGTCTCGTCGGGGTCTTCGTCCCCGGGGCGCACCTGATCGGCACCGCGATCGGCGCCGGCCTGACGTACGCGGCGCTCAGCAACTCCTGCGCCATGGGCGTCCTGCTGTCGAAGCTCCCGTACAACCGCGGCCCGCGAGCCGACATCCGTACGGTCATCGCGGAGCTGCGGAGTACGCCGTGATCGCCCTGGTCGTGGCCGCTTCCCTGCTCGTCGGCGTGAGCCTCGGCGTGCTCGGCGGCGGCGGGTCGATCCTGACGGTGCCGATCCTGGTCTACCTGGCCGGGCAGGACACCAAGGAGGCGATCGCCACCTCGCTGTTCGTGGTCGGCGTCACGAGCCTGGCCGCGCTGATCCCCCACGCCCGGGGGCGCCGTATCCGCTGGCGGACCGGCCTGCTCTTCGGCGGGTTCAGCATGGTCGGCGCGTACGGCGGCGGACGTGTCGCGGAGTACATTCCGGGCACGGTGCTCCTCGTGGCCTTCGCCCTCATGATGCTGGCCACCGCGGTCGCGATGCTCCGCAAGCCGCGTGAGGGCCGGAGCAGGAAGCGGCCCGCCCCCCGTGATCTGCCGGTGAAGCACATCGCGGTGGAGGGCCTCGTCGTCGGCGCGGTGACGGGTCTGGTCGGCTCCGGCGGCGGATTCCTCGTCGTCCCGGCCCTGGCCATACTCGGCGGTCTCCCCATGAGTATCGCGGTGGGCACCTCGCTCCTGGTCATCGCGATGAAGTCGTTCGCCGGCCTTGCCGGGCACCTCTCGGGCGTCGAGATCGACTGGCGCCTGGCCCTGACCGTGACGGCCGTCGCGGTGGTGGGCAGCCTGCTCGGCGGCAGGGTGGCGGGGCGCATCCCGCAGGAAACACTCCGCAAGGCGTTCGGCTGGTTCGTCGTCGTCATGGGCGTCTTCGTCCTCTCCCAGCAACTGGACACCGCCGTCTGGAGCCACCCGGCCACCTGGGCGGGACTCGGAACCGTACTGGCCGCCGCAGCGGCGGTACGGGTACGGCGGGCTTCCAAGGTCCGTGAACCTGATCCGGTGGTCATTGCTCACAGACACGAGAACATTTCGTCGAAGTCGTGATTTATACCCCTTAGGGTATCGTTGGGATCGTTGGGCAGGGGGTGAAGGAGGAACTGTCATGCAGGTGGACGAAGAATCGGTCAGGCCGGTCCTGAACCGTCTGCGCCGGGCTCAGGGACAACTGGCCGCAGTGATCACCGCAGTCGAGAGCGGCCGCGACTGCAAGGACGTCGTCACCCAACTGGCTGCCGTCTCCCGCGCCCTGGACCGGGCGGGGTTCAAGATCGTGGCGAGCGGGATGCGGCAGTGCCTCGCCGAGGGTTCCGACGCTCCGCCCATGACGCAGGAGGAACTGGAGAAGCTCTTTCTCGCCCTCGCCTGACAGGAGGGCGCGCGCGGAGCCGGTCCGCTGCCGAGGACCGTACGGCTCAACGCGGTGGGCGAGCAGCCGCGTGCGTGGGCTGGGGCTCAACTGATGGTGGCCTGCGGGTGCGACGGGTCGAGGTAGTGGACGGTGCTCTGCGCGGAGTGCCCCTCCAGCAGTCCCTGCAGTTCGCCGACGGCGGCCTTGAGGAGGTGGCCGTCGGCGGTGCCGCGGAGGGTCTCGAGGACGAAGGCGACATGGGTGGAGTCCTCGGTGACGCGCGTGCGGTGGGCGTCGCGGTGGTTCCAGTGGCGGGTGAGTACGTCGGTGCTGTCGGTGCAGATGATCTCGCCCGCCCTGGGGTGCTCGATGGCGTCGGGTTCGCCGAGGGGGGTGAAGGCCTCGCTGCCGTCGGCACAGCGGATCTCGACGTCGCCGGTGATCCGGTCGAGGTCGAAGGCGCCGATGGGCACGCCGTGGCGGACGGAGACGACGTTGTAGGAGTCGACGGCGGGGTTGATGCGCGGCAGGGTGCCCTTCTTCGCCAGACGGCGGCCCAGGGCGTCGACGCTGGGCCGGACGCGGCGGGGATTGGTCCCGAAGGAGCGGTAGGCGGTGTGCCACGCCTCGATGCGGGGGTCGGTCTCGTCCGCGGGCTGCCAGGTGCCGCCGGCGAGCTGCTGCTCCAGTTCCCGCTGGGCGGTGGTGGTGGCGGGCCAGGGCTCCCGGCCCCGCAGGGCGGTGGCGGTGACGACGGCGATGAGCGTGTCGGGGAAGGCCTCGACGACGGCGGCGTTGATACGGAAGATGGTCATCAAGTCCGTTCCATGGTGGGTACCGGCGGTGCTGCGGGCGGGGAACCAATACTTCCAGGTGCCGATGCCGTCGGGCGGCGCAACTGGTGTTTCGCACCAGGCTTTTGCCGTACGCCACACCAACCGGACCGGCACCCACCTGTACCCGTCGTCCGGCGCGTACTCCTGGTGCGAGCTCGGCGAACACACTGCCGAAGTGTGCGCGGGAGACACCGGGGAGGACAGGACGGGAACAGGCTGCGCGCACACCCGACCGGGACGACCACCATGTCCGCCGAGAACGTAGCAGAAGTCGGACCGTCGCGACCGGGACCACCCGATCCTTGCGGAATCCGGTACGGACAGGCTGACAGTCGAAGGGGGCGGGAGTTACCGCGCGTCCTACCTGGCTGCCGTGGTAGGCGCCCACGTACACCTCGCCGTCGACGGGTCAGCCCCGGGGCGGGTCCCCGGGGTTGAGACCGTCGTCCCGGTACGGGAGCGTGGAGGGCGTCGGTCGACGCATCACTTCGAGCCGCCGCTCATGGCGTCAGGCCGTCGCCGACGGGCGCTCGTCCGGCGTCACTTGCCGCTGTAGACAGGGAAGACGCGATGCTCGCCGTAGTCCACGTCGCGCAGGTCCCGCAGGACCTGCATGTCCTCGCCGGAGATATCGAAGTCGACCTCGGCATTGGACCGCATGTGGTCGGGGTTCGCCGTCTTGGGCAGCGACACCGTGCCCAGCTGCAGGGTGTAGCGGATGCACAGCTGCGGGACGGACACACCGTACTTGTCTGCCATCGCCTGGACCTGGGCGTTCTTCAGGATCGCGCCGTGGGCGATCGGCGAGTACGCCTCGACGAGAATCTGCTTGCTGTCGCAGTAGGCCAGCAGCTCGGAGGGCGTGTTGCCCGCGTGTACGAGCAGTTGGTTGACGTGCGGGAGGACGGTCGCGCCCCGCAGGATGTTCTCCACGTCGTGCTGCTGGAAGTTGGAGACTCCGATGGACCGGATCCTGCCGGCCTGATGGGCCTCCTCCAGGGCACGCCATGCCGCGCGGTTGCCCTGGTCGTAGTCGCCACCACGGAAGTCGTCCCACGGCTGCGGGCTGTGGATCAGCATCAGGTCGATGCGGTCCAGGCCCAGCTTCTCGAGGGAGCCGTCGATCGCGGCCAGCGCCTGGTCGTAGTCCTTGATCTCCGCGGCGAGCTTGCTCGAGACGAACAGCTCGTCGCGCGGCACTCCCGATGTGCGCACGCCCTCGCCGACGCCGCGCTCGTTGCCGTACGCCTGGGCGGTGTCGATGTTGCGATAGCCGATCTCCACGGCCGCGCGGACCGCGTCGGCCGCCTTGTCGTCGTCGATGAACCAGGTGCCCAGTCCCAGCTTGGGAATCTCGACACCGTTGGACAGCGTCCAGGTCTCGTCAAGGATGGTCATGCGTTCGCTCCGTTCTCGGGCAGCTTGCCGTACACCTCGTCGGTGACGGGCTCGAGCCATTCGTTGCTGACGTCCTCGCCCGGGGTGATGAAGGCGATGTGGGAGAACCACGAGTCGGCCTTCGCGCCGTGCCAGTGCTTCGTGCCCGCCGGGACGCGGACCACTGTTCCCGGTTCCATGCTGACGGGATCCTCGCCCTCGGCCTGGTACCAGCCGCTCCCCGCCGTGCACAGCAGGATCTGGTCACCGCCCCCTGCGGTGCCGTGGTGGATGTGCCAGTTGTTGCGGCAGCCCGGCTCGAAGGAGACGTTGCTGACGGGAACGCTCCCCGCGGCGAGCGGAGCCAGGTAGCTCTGGCCGACGAAGTACTGCGCGTAGGCGTCGTTCTCCCCTCCGAGGGGGAACATCTGATCGAATCTGTTCTCAGTCATCTCGCTCTTTCCTCTGCTTTGATCCGACCCACCGGCCGTGCGGGGCCTCGTTGAGCTGTTCACGCCGGTGATCAGGCGGAGCGCTCGTCCGCGATCTTCTTCAGCTGCGTGATCGCCTCGGACAGCTCCTCCACCGTGAGCCCGTTGTCCAGCGCCACACCCAGGTGGTACGGCAGCTGCTCGCTGCGGTAGAGGGCGGCCAGCACGCTGACCGTGACCAGGCTGCGGTCCCGCGGGGCGAGCCCGGGACGTTCCCACACATCCCGGAAGAGAACGTCGTCGGTGAGCTCGACCAGCTTCGGCGCGATGCCGACCAGGTCCTGAGGCGCGGACTGCTGTGCCATAAGGCGGCTACTCCCTGCAAAGGTGCGAACATGAGGACGCGACGCTGCCCACTGTCGGCCAGATGAGGCCGACGGGCATCCGCAGGAGGGTCGTCCCGCTTCGCGGACGTGGACCGCATCCGCTGCCACCTTCGAGGAAACCGCAGCTCACAGCTGTGTGGAAGGCACTGCTGTGACAGGTACTGGCAGGGCCCCCCAGAGCTGTTCCAGCCGGCCTGGCCTGGACGCATGGACACCGCCCACGAGATCCGAGAGTTCCTCGCGACCCGCCGCGCGAAGATCACCCCGCGGCAGACCGGTCTGCCGGCTGTCGGCGGCGCGAACCGCAGGGTGCCCGGGCTGCGCCGCGAGCAAGTCGCCATGGTCGCCGGTGTCAGCCGCCGGTGTCAGCCGCCGGTGTCAGCATCGACTACTACGCCCGCCTGGAGTGCGGCCGGCTCGCCGGCGCCTCCGGGGAGGTCCTCGGTGCCCTCAGCCGGGCACTCCAGTTCGAGGACGCCGAACGCGCCCGTCTGCAGGACCTGGCCGCCGCCCAGCGCCGACGCCCGGCGCGCCGCGCCGCCCGCAAGGCCAGGACGCCCGCCGCGCACAGGCAGCCGGCCGATCGCCGCGTGGGCCGGATCAGTTGTGCGTGGTGGCCGGTGGACCGGCGATGGCGGTCAGCCGGAGCTTGGTCTCGTCCTCGCTGCCGGGCACAGCAGTCATGATCACGATCTTGAGGTCGCAGTCGCCGTCGGTCAGGGTGTCGCAGTCCACCGTGACAGGTCCTACCGAAGGGTGGTCGATCGTCTTGTGGTCCTCGCGGTGTGCGGCCACCTCTCCGGTCGCCCACAGCTCGGCGAATCCGGTGTTGCCGGCGATCAGTTCACTGATCAAAGAGGCAAGGCGCGTGTCGTGGGGGAAGCGGCCGGTGGCGCGGCGCAGGTCGGAGACGACGGCGGCGTCGGTGGCGCGCCGGTCCGTCTCGGTCACCGGCCACCGTGCGAGGCGGGCGGGGCTTTCGTCGACAGGAAACCTGTCGCGGGCGAAGTTGCGCAGGCGCGGCGGCAAGGCGGTGGGATCACCGAGAAGTGCGGCCCATCCGCGATTCCACCAGATCAGCTGCCAGTCCGCGGCGAAGACGGCGACCGCGACGTCCCCGAGACGGGCGAGCACCCTCTGAACTCCGGGCGGGAGATGGTCGGGGACCGTTCCGAACGCCGGTGGGACCAGGTCGGCCAGCCGGTACAGGTGGTCCCGCTCGGCCGTGGACAACTGCAGGGCGCGCGCCAGGGATGCCACCACGCTCGCTGAGGGTGTGGTGGCGCGGCCCTGTTCCAGGCGCACGATGTAGTCGACCGACATTCCCGCGAGGTCGGCCAGTTCCTCGCGCCGCAGCCCGGCCGTGCGGCGCCCTCGCGCCGTCGGCAGCCCGGCGGCCGACGGGGGCAGCCGGTCACGCCACGTGCGGATCATCGTGCCCAGTCCGCTCCCGGATCTTGCCGTCATGTTCCTCATTCTCCCGCGTTCACGGTCGTCGGGGCGGGCGCGAGGGTGGTACTGCTCTTCCTACCGTCGAAGTCTCCCTGGCCCGCACCTTCCGGCCGCAGGAGGATCGAAGGCATGACGATCACTTTCATCACCGGAGCCAACAAGGGTCTCGGCCGCGAGACCGCCCGTCGCCTGATCGAGTGCGGGCACACCGTGCTCGTCGGAGCCCGTGACCGCGAGCAGGGCGAGGAGGCCGCCGCGGCGCTCGGCGCACGCCACGTTCCCATCGACGTGAGGGACGACGCGTCCGTGGCCGCAGCCGCCACGAATGTCGCCGAACACGAGGGCAGGATCGACGTCCTGGTCAACAACGCCGGTGTGCACGGCGCCGCCGGCGATCCCAGCGGCCTCACCTCCGCCGACGCCCTCGCCGTCTTCGACGTCAACCTCATCGGTGTCATCCGCACGACCACCGCTTTCCTGCCGTTGCTGCGCCGTTCGGACGATCCTGTGATCGTCAACGTGAGCAGTGGCATGGGCTCCTTCGCGCTCACCCACGACCCCGACCGGCCCGAGTCGCACGTCGTCGCGCCGCTGTACACCTCGTCGAAGGCGGCGCTGACGATGCTGACCACGCAGTACGCCAAAGGGCTCAAGGGCATCCGCGTCAACGCCGCCGACCCCGGCTACACCGCGACCGACCTCAACGGTCACAGCGGCCCCCAGACCGTCACCGAGGGCACGGACGCCATCGTCGCCCTCGCCACCGAGGGGCCCGGCGCCGGAACCGGGCGCTTCGTCTCCCGCCACGGCGAGATGACCTGGTCCTGAACTGTCCGGGTGTAGCGCTGACTACGCCCGGAGTCCATGACGTGCGCCTGCCGCGGTGGTGGGCAACCCTTTGTTGATCTCAGCTGTCACATGCACATGACGACGATGCCTGGCCTCCCTTCCCTCGTGCTGCGCGGCACCAGCGCCACCGCCCGCTTCGGGGACGGATTCGACTATGTGCAGTGGGAACAGGACAGGCGCGTGATGCGGATTCCGTTGGAGGCCATCGAATCGGTCCGCAGCCTCGACCGCTCGTTCGAGGTCATGCTGACGACCTCAGAGGCCGACCGCCCTGCCGTCGTGTACGCCGTCCACAATGCCAGCGCCGCCGCCGTGACCACGTTCTGCGCCGCCCTGCGGGCCCGCCTGTCCGAGAGACCGGCCGAAGAATCGCGCGTCGACGGCCAAGAACTGATCACCGAAGTCTCCGAGGGGGATCCCCGGAAGCCGTCGAGGCGCATTCTCGTTGTCACCTTGATCGCCGTCTTGGCTGTGATCGATGTGACGGTCGGTGTGCTCCGGGAGCCGGCGTGGATGGTCGCACTGCCGTTCCTTCAGCTCTTCGCATGCACGGGAGCGTTCATGGCACTGACGTTGGGACGAGGCTTGTACGACGCGCTGCGCCTCTCCAGGCACGGCATTACGGTGATGGCCGAACTCGACCACTACACCGATAGGACGAAGGTGTACCGGTACGCGGACCAGGACGGAAGGCTGCACTTCTACCGGGAGTCGACCGGCGGGAACCAGCTGGAGCTCAGCTATGACCCACGCAACCCCAGCCGCGCCTCCGCACGCCAGCCTCTCTATGGCCAGGTCGTGATGGCGCTGGTGGCAGTCGTCGGCCTCGGTATGGCCTGCGGCGGAATTGGGCTCACCGGTTACCAGCTCTTCGTCGCATCGCGTGGTTGACCCCGAACGCCGCGTCTGCCGAACCTTCACACGCGTGCCACCGCACATGATCGACACTGCTTGAGGCATCTGAGTGACACTTTCAGGCCATCACGCCGACGGCTGTCAGGACCACCATTGCCAGTTCCACCGCGAGCAGGCACAGGAGATAACTGCGCCGACGCCTCACATTCTCCGGCATGCCGTCGGTGAAGTCCGCGCGCTCAGGTTTCTCGGGATCGTAGACGATGCCCGTCAGCACAGCTGGCTCAATCGGCATACCACGCCGCCACAGGGTGTGTTCATCCCCGTTCGCCACCCGGTAGCCGTACTGCACGTCGATCCTCCTCTCGCGTGGAATTCTCCGGCTCACCTCCCCGCCCACGACCTGGATACCGCACTTGCGCAGCGGAGCCTGGATCAGGAAGGGCACACCTGAGACGAGGAGGACCAAAGAGGTGAGGACGAAGACGGTGAAGTTCCCCCCGCGGGCCCACGATGCTGCCCGAGCGGACGTCCTTGACCGCGCACAGATACAGCTTGCCCTCGCCGGTGGCGTGTTCGGTGATGTCGGTCAGCCACAGCCGGTTCGGCCCGTCCGCGACGAAGCAGCGCCGGACGCGGTCCAGTCGGCGTGGTGGCGGCGCGCATAACCGACCCTCAAACTATGTTGCCCCGCCACATGTGCCCCTGACCTGCGGATTCCTACGGTGTGGCGACACCCGAACGTCCCCGTCACACCCCAGGAAGTGGTGCCGATGTCGTCGCCCGCAGCCGCTCCACCAGCCCCCGCCAGCCTCAAGCGCATCGTCGCCGCGTCCCTCATCGGCACCACCATCGAGTGGTACGACTTCTTCCTCTACGGATCGGCCGCCGCGCTGGTCTTCAACAAGCTGTTCTTCCCCGACTCCGACCCGCTCGTCGGCACCCTCCTCTCCTTCCTCACGTACGCGGTCGGCTTCGCCGCCCGCCCTCTCGGAGCCCTCGTCTTCGGGCATTACGGCGACCGGCTCGGGCGCAAGAAGCTGCTGGTACTGAGCCTGCTGATGATGGGCGGCGCGACGTTCGCCATCGGGCTCCTGCCGACGCACGCCACCGTCGGCGCCGCCGCCCCCGTCCTGCTCACCGTCCTGCGACTGGTCCAGGGCTTCGCCCTCGGGGGCGAGTGGGGCGGAGCCGTTCTGCTGGTGTCCGAACACGGGGATGCCCGGCGGCGCGGCTTCTGGGCGTCGTGGCCTCAGACGGGCGCGCCCGCCGGGCAGTTGCTCGCCACCGGGGTGCTCTCCGCCCTCACCGCGCTCATGTCCGATTCCGCCTTCGCGTCGTGGGGCTGGCGCATCCCCTTCCTGCTCTCCGGGGTGCTGGTGATCCTCGGCCTGTGGATCCGTCTCTCCGTCGATGAGTCACCTGTCTTCAAGGCCGCGCTGGCCCAGGCCGAGCAGCGCAAGGCCGACGCCGCACCCGCCGAGAAGATGCCGCTGGTGGCCGTGCTGCGTCATCACTGGCGCGACGTACTCATCGCCATGGGCGCGCGCATGGCGGAGAACATCAGCTACTACGTGATCACCGCGTTCATCCTCGTGTACGCGACGACAGCCGCCGACCTGAGCAAGCAGACGGCGCTCAACGCCGTACTCGTCGCCTCCGCCGTGCACTTCGCCGTGATCCCGCTGTGGGGCGCGCTGTCCGACCGGGTGGGGCGCCGTCCCGTCTATCTGATCGGGGCGGTCGGTGTGGGGCTGTGGATGTTCCCGTTCTTCGCGCTGATCGACAGCCGGAGCTTCGGCAGCCTGCTGCTCGCCGTCACCGTGGGGCTGATCTTCCACGGCGCCATGTACGCACCGCAGGCGGCGTTCTTCGCGGAGATGTTCGCGACGCGGATGCGTTACTCGGGCGCGTCCATCGGCGCCCAGTTCTCGTCGGTCGCGGCCGGGGCCCCGGCACCGCTCATCGCCACCGCCCTCCTC
The DNA here is from genome assembly GCF_044334475.1 of Streptomyces sp. NPDC020780. Lineage (NCBI taxonomy): Bacteria > Bacillati > Actinomycetota > Actinomycetes > Kitasatosporales > Streptomycetaceae > Streptomyces > Streptomyces sp. NPDC020780. The sequence continues at coordinate 320,010 of NZ_JBIRTB010000003.1, forward strand.
GCCGACTTCGACAGTTCGACGCCGATCTCCCTGTATGTGATCGCCGCCGCACTGATCACGGTGCTGGCGATCGTGTGCGCCAAGGAGACCAGGAACCGGGACCTCGAGGACCTGGAAGCGGACTCCGGCACGGGCACCGGCGCCGCGGGGGACCGGGCGACGCTGCCCGCCGACGCCCGTCCGGTCTGACGCCGGCCGCCCGCACGGGCCTGCGTCCGCCGTACGGGCGGAGGCGGGCCCGCCCCGGGCTTCAGGAGCGGGGCGTCGGCTCGAACCAGGTGGGCCCGTCGGTGAGCGACTGCTTGATCCGGAACAGCGAGAACTCGCTGAGCGGCGGCAGGGCGTCGACGGAGAACCACGCCACGTCCAGCGACTCGTCGTCGTTCACCCGCGCCTCGCCGCCGGTCGCCCGGCAGCGGAAGGTGACGTCCAGGTACTGGCACCGGTCCCCGTTGGCGTACTGCACCGGCTTCAGGGCCTGGGTGAGCACGACCCGTTCGGCGACGCAGCGCACGGCCGTCTCCTCGTACACCTCGCGCTCCGCCGTCGCCGCGGGCTCCTCCCCGGGCTCGGAGATGCCGCCGATCACCGACCACGTGCCGCTGTCGGACCGGCGGCCGAGGAGGACCCGGCCTTCGTCGTCGAACACGACCGCGGTGACGCCCGGCAGCAGGAGCAGCTGGTGGCCGGCGGTCGCTCGGATGGCGCGGATGAAGTCGGGGGTAGCCATGCGGCGAGCCTACGTGGCCGCCGGGACCTCACCCGGTCCTGTCCGCCGGTCCTTCGCGGCGCGCACCGCCCGGGCGGTCCCCAGGCCGAGTCCGGCAACGGCGACCAGCGCGAGGACTCCTTCGGGCAGGGCGCCCAGGCGGGTGGCGGGCGTGAGCGAGGAGCGCAGCGGCACCTCGTCGACCAGGGCGTCCGGGGTGAACATCCTGGTCTTCCGCACGATCGTGCCGTCCGGCCGGATGACCGCGCTCACGCCGCTGGTGACGGGCACGACGACGGAGCGCCCGTGCTCGACCGCCCGGACCTGGGACATCGCCAACTGCTGGTAGGTCATCTCGCTGCGCCCGAAGGTCGCGTTGTTGCTCGGTACGGCGATCAGCCGGCCGCCGTGCTCGACGGTGTCCCGTACGGCGTCGTCGAACGCGGCCTCGTAGCAGGTGACGAAACCGACCTTGGTGCCCGCGAGGTCGAACACGCCGACCTTGGTCCCTGAACCGAAGTCCCGCTGGACCCGGTCGACGTCCTTGCTGAACAGTCGTACGAACGACCGCATCGGCATGTACTCGCCGAACGGCTGGATGTGCCGCTTGTCGTAGGTGTCGACCGGACCGCTCTCGGGGTCCCACTGGATCAGGGTGTTGCGGAGGGGCCCCGTGTCCGGCGTCACGACGGCGCCGACGACCGTGGGGACGCCGATGGCCCGGACGGCCCTGTCGATCACCTCACGGGCGTCGGGATTGCGGTACGGATCGAGGTCGGAGGAGTTCTCCGGCCACAGGACGAAGTCGGGCTGGGGCACCTTGCCCGCCTTGACGTCCTGGGCGAGCTGCTCCGTACGGCGGGCGTGGTTGTCCAGGACGGCCCGGCGCTGGGAGTTGAAGTCGAGCCCCAGGCGCGGCACGTTGCCCTGGATCGCGGCCACGGTGGCGGTGCCGCCCTCGGCCGAGTCGTCGACGAGCGGGAGGGAGGCGAGCGCGGCGACGACGGGGGCGGCGACGGTGACGACGGCCGCCACCGCCGCGGTCCGGACGACGGTGCCGTCGGCCCGGTAGGACCGGATCTGGCGCAGGACGGCGAGGAGACCGAAGCCGCACAGCACCACGGCGAAGGACAGCAACGGCGTGCCGCCGAGCGCGGCGACGGGCAGGAACGCGCTCTCGGCCTGGCCGAAGGCGATCTTGCCCCAGGGGAAGCCGCCGAACGGGACGCGGGCGCGGACCGCTTCGTCCAGGGTCCAGACGGCGGCGGCCCAGACGGGCCAGTACGCCAGGCGGGACACCGCGGCGATACCGACGCAGCCCACGGCGATGAACAGGGCCTCGGCGAAGGCGAGCGCGAGCCACGGGACCGGGCCGACCTCCTCGCCCGTCCAGTGGAGCAGCGGGAGCATGAAGCCGAGGCCCGCGAGGAGGCCGAGGCCCAGCGCGGCCCGCAGTCCACGGGCGGACAGGACCCAGCCCAGCAAGGCGAAGCCGGGCAGGACCAGCCACCACAGCGGCCGGGGCGGGAAGCTCGCGTAGAGCAGCACGCCGGCCAGGACGGCTGCGGCCGGCCGGGCGAGCCGCTGCCACGGCTTGCTGCCGCGCGGCGCGGGGGCGGACGGCGGCTCGACGGTGGTGATGGTGGCGCTCACCTGCCGGAGTCTACGGTGGCCGGCTGTGCGGGTGGCAGCCGCTCCGACGCGGCCGGGCCGCCGGGGTCGGCCGGACCGCCGGGGTCGGCCGGACCGCCGGGGTCGGCCGGACCGCCGGGGTCGGCCGGACCGCCGGGGTCGGCCGGACCGCCGGTCAGGCGCTGGTTCCGCCGGTGGACTTCCCGGTGGCGGCCGGCAGGTGCAGCCGGTCGCGGATGAACCGTACGGCCGCCTCGGCGTCGTCCACCGTCACGGTGAAGGTGCGGCCGTCCCCCAGTCTCAGCACGAGGGCCTCGCCCCGGCGTACGACGACCGCGCTGCCCTGCTCGGGACGCCAGCGGTACCCCCAGCCGCCCCACTGGCGCGGGGTGACCCGGGGAACGAAGTCCGCGTCCACGACATGGGTGAGCAGGATCCGGCGCCGCGGCAGTCCGATGTGGCCGCAGCGCACCTCGAGGGCGTCCCCGTCGACCTTGACCGCCACATGGACGAAGGCGAGGGTGCCGAAAAGGATCAGGAGCCCCGCGGCGAGACAGCCGATGACGGACATGAGCAGCGGGGCGATCCCGGTGTTCCACGCCGAATCGACGGCGAGCGTGACACCGAGCGCCAGACAGCCCGCCCCCGCGGCGGCGAGCAGCCACTGGAAGCGGTTGGTGGCCCGGCCCGTCCAGACCGCGGGCGAGGCCTGGCTCGAACCGTGCCGTGCGTTACCGGGGTGGTCCTCCATGCCCAGCAGCGTACCCATGTTCGCGGCTCCCGGCCGGGTGTCCGCGGGCACACCGGGGTCGCCGGTGCGGATCAACGCACTGGGCTGACGGCCTTCAGCAGGAGGCCCTCGGCATAGGCCAGAGCGGCTTCGGGCAGGGCGGTGGCCTGCCCGCCGTGGAGGACGGCGAGGCTGCCGCAGGGTTGGGCCGACGGAGCGGGTACGGCACCGATGCGGCGCAGCGCCTGCGCGGCGACCGCCCCGGCGGAGCCGTACAGGTGGACCGGCGCGCGGCCGGGCCGCCGTACGGCGGCCCGGATGCGTTCGGCGACCAGTTCGTAGTGGGTGCAGCCGAGGACGACGTGCTCCACGTCGTGCGGGGTCAGGGCGGCCGCTGCGGCGACGGCACGGTCGATCGCCGCTTCGTCGGCGTGCTCCACGGCGTCGGCGAGCCCGGGGCAGGGCACCTCGGTCACGCCCACGGAGCCGGCGAAGTCGCGGATCAGCCCGCGCTGGTAGGGGCTCCCCGTGGTGGCCGGGGTCGCCCAGATGGCGAGGGGACCGCCGCCCGCGGCGGCGGGCTTGATCGCGGGAACGGTGCCGATGACCGGCAGTCCCGGTTCCAGCTCGGCCCGCAGGGAAGGCAGGGCGTGCACGGAGGCGGTGTTGCACGCGACGATCAGGGCCTGGGGGCGGTGGTCCGCGGCGGCGCGTGCCACGGCGAGGGCGCGGCGGGTCAGGTCCTCGGGCGTACGCGGACCCCAGGGCATCGATCCCGGGTCGGACGACAGCACCAGATCGGCGTCGGGCCGCAGGCGGCGTACTGCGGCCGCGGCCGCCAGGAGGCCGATTCCCGAATCCATGAGTGCGATCTTCACCCGGTCACCATAGTCGACCACCCTTGCGCTCCCGCCGGAGTGGTGCAGACTTCGGCGGATGAGCGCCGTTGCCTGGATCGCCGTGGTTTCCCTGGTCGTGTGGGTGTGGTTGCTGCTGGGGCAGGGGTTCTTCTGGCGGACCGACCAGCGGCTCCCGAGCCGTGCCGACCCGGTGCGCTGGCCGTCGGTGGCCGTGATCGTGCCCGCTCGGGACGAGGCCGAGGTGCTGCCGGTGAGCCTTCCGTCGCTGCTCGCCCAGGACTATCCGGGGAACGCGGAGATCGTCCTCGTCGACGACTGCAGCACCGACGGCACAGGCGAGCTCGCCCGCGCGATGTCCGCACGGCTCGGGGGGCTGCCGCTGACCGTGGTGACGCCGGGTGAGCCCGAACGTGGCTGGACGGGCAAACTCTGGGCCCTGCGGCACGGCATGGCGCTGGCCCGGCGGCGGAGGCCCGAGTTCTTCCTGCTGACGGACGCCGACATCGCCCATGAGCCGGACAGCCTGCGGGAGCTGGTGGCCGCGGCCGGGACACCCGGTGAGGGGGGCTTCGATCTCGTGTCGCAGATGGCGCGGCTGAGGGTGACGAGCGCCTGGGAGCGGCTGGTCGTACCGGCCTTCGTCTACTTCTTCGGACAGTTGTACCCCTTCCGCCGGGTGAACCGCGCGAGGTCCCGGACGGCGGCTGCGGCGGGCGGCTGCGTACTCCTGCGGGCCGGGGCGGCCGAGCGGGCGCGGATCCCGGCGTCCATCCGGCAGGCGGTGATCGACGACGTGTCACTGGCGCGCGAGGTAAGGCGCGGCGGCGGGCGGATCTGGCTGGGGCTCGCGGAGCACGTGGACAGCGTCCGGCCCTATCCCGGTCTCGGCGACCTGTGGCGGATGATCTCGCGCAGCGCGTACGCCCAGCTGCGGCACAGTCCGGTGCTGCTCACGGGCACGGTCCTCGGCCTGGGGCTGGTCTACGTGGCACCGCCCGTCACCCTGGTCACCGGGCTGCTGACGGGCGACGCGCCGGCGGCGTGGGCGGGCGGGGCGGCGTGGGCGGTCATGGCGGGGACGTACATGCCGATGCTCGGGTACTACCGGCAGTCGCTCTGGCTGGCACCCCTGCTGCCGTTCACCGCTGTGCTCTACCTCCTGATGACGGTGGATTCCGCCGTGCGGCACCACCGGGGCCGCGGGGCGGCCTGGAAGGGGCGTACGTACGCCCGTCCCGAGGCCGCCCCGGAGCCCTGAGCCGGGCCGAAGGCGGGATCACTTGCGGCCGGGAGTCCAGTTCATGCCCCAGCCGTAGGCGGCGTCGACGGTCCGCTGGGGGCTCACTCCGCGCTGGGGGACGAGGTAGCGGGCCTCGCGCTGCACGGTGAGCTCGTGGCCGTTGTTGGTGATCAGCGCGAGCGCGCAGACGGTCGAGGGCACCGTGCACCCGTCGAGCGAGAAGTCGATCGCCGCGCCGTTCTGCGGCTGAAGCGTCACGGAGGCGTGCAGATCGGCGAAACTCCGGGCGCCTTCGTAGATGGTCACGAAGATCAGGACGCGGCGCAGCCGGTCCTTGTGGTCAAGGTTGACGGTGAGGTTCTCGCCCGTGGTGAGAGCGCCGGTGCGGTCGTCCCCGTCGAGGTGGATATAGGGCGGCCGGCTGAGAGAGCCGAAGGCGTTCCCCAGAGCCTGCACCACTCCTTTGCTCCCGTCGGTGAGTTCGTAGAGAGCGCAGAGATCGAGGTCGAGGTCAGCGTGCATGGCGACGGCCCGGCCGAGTTTCGCGCCCCAGCCCTTGAACTGCTTGCGCACCTCCCACGTGAGATTGACGCGCAGCGCTCCGGACGTGCCGCCCTGTTTCGTCAGCGAGACGGAAGGGGTCTCCTTCGTGAGAGTGACCTTGGTCAGCCTCACCGGCGGCGCGCCGGGGGGAGCCGTCGGGGGTGCGGGCGGCGGGGCGGGGGCGGCCTGGGGTAGCGGGCGGGGCGCCGGGGCCGGGCGCTGCGGTTGCGGCGCCGGTCGCCTCGACGCCGGTTGACCGAGGGCCGTCTGCCGGGGTTCGTCGACGGAGATCCCGAAGTCCGTGGCCAGGCCTTCGAGCCCGGTGTCGTATCCCTGCCCCACGGCCCGGAACTTCCAGGCGCCCTGGCGCAGGTACAGCTCGCCCAGGATGAAGGCGGTCTCGACCGTGGCGTCCGTGCTCTCGAAGCGCGCGATCTCGGCGCCGTTCGCCGTGTCCACGATCCGCACGTACAGGCCGGCGACCCGGCCGAAGGTGCCGCCGTCCGCCGAGGCGGCGACGACGACACGGTCGATCGCGGGCTCCATGCGGGAGAAGTCGACGGTGAGGGTGTCGGTCACCCCGTCCGCAGCGGGCCGCTTGCCCTCGTGGCGCACCGCTCCGGACGAGTGGGCCGGCTGGTTGTAGAAGACGAAGTCCGCGTCGCCGCGTACCTTCCCCGAGACGAGAAGAAGTACGGAGGCGTCCACGTCGGGGGTGCCTGGAGCAGCGTGCCAGCCCAGTTCGACCCGGACGGCCCGAGCCGGAACCGCGACGTTGGTGCCCTTTTGCATGATCATGCTCGCCCCCATCTCGAGTCCGGCCGCCCGGAGAGTTCGACGTCACGTTCATGCCCGAACTCCGGGGAGTTCACCGTCAGGACGGCGACGGCCGGCGGCGGTCCGCCGGTGGTACCGCCCTCGCTCTTCATTCGATCATAGGGGCGTTCGGTGCCCGTTCTCCGGGCGTGGCGCATGCTGTCCGGCAGCTCGATGGCCTCGACCCGGACGCCTCGACCGTCCCGAGGGCGCCGAGTGCCCGCCTCTGATCGATCGGCGCGGACGCCGGCGCCCGGGGGCGTCCGCGGATTCCCGGGGCGTTCCCGCGCTGGGGGCGGCCTCCGGCGTCCGCGCGACGACGAAGGTGGTCAGCCGTCGGCGGCCCCGGGAAGTGGTCGGGTCACCGGCCGTGCAGCCAGACCCGCAGGGGGCCGAGCGGCTCGAAGCCGTGGCGGACGGCTGCCGCCAGGTCGTCACCCTGTTCGTAGCCGACCACCGGCAGGGCGGGGAACAGCGTGTGCAGCGCGTCCAGCACGACCGGCCAGGCCAGGTCCACGTCACCGCCGCGCGCGAAGACGTTCGAGACGCCGACCACTCGGCGGCTGCGGCTCGCCACCGCACCGGCGGCCACCCGGCCGTCGGCGGTGCGTCCGGCGAGCACGAACGTGGCCGGGTCGTGGAGCAGGTCGGGCCGGAAGAGATCCGCGTTCCCCTCCCCGTCGTCCCAGGCGAGCGCCCAGGCGCGCAGCGCGTCCGGGTCGTCCGCAACGGTCCAGGAGAGCCCAGGCGGGGTTGAGGGTGCGCTCGCCGGGCGGTGGATCCACTGGGCGTCGAACAGCAGTCGGAAGCCGGCCGCCGTCAGGTCGAGATCGGCGAAACTGTCCTTGACCGAGGCGCCGGGCCGGGTGGTGTCGATGCGGGCCGCCAACGCTGTCCCGTCGGCGCCCGGCGCCAGCGTCACCGCGTCGGGGTGGTAGAGCGGCGTGCGCGAGGGGGCGGCCCACGTCTGTGGCCCGAACTCGCCCTCCACGCCGTGCGACCGGCTCATCGCCGCGCACCACTCGGCGTTGTTGCGGGCGGCGGCCGGTACCAGGAACTGATCAGGTTCTGTCACGAGGTCGGATCATGACGGCCCGGGCTCGGCCGGTCGAGTGCTTTTCTGTCCTCACGGTCGGGCGCGGTCGGCCCACGTCCCCCGAGCGCCCGCGGGACTCCCGACGGAAGCCGCGGGTCGAGGATGCCGCCGCAGAGGAGCGAGGGCCGGTCAACAGGGTTTCTTACCACGTCCGTTGCCGGACAGCTCGGGGAATGTGGCCGGGCCGGGGGCGGCGGTCCCGACCGGGTGCACCAGGTGGTCCGGCTCCCGCTCGTCGCGCGCCGGGCACTTCGCCGATCTGGGGGCGGGTTTCGGCCGGTCCGGACTCCCCCGCGTCCGCCGGGTCCCCTTCCGGGCGCAGTGCCGGGCGCCGCGTTCACGGGGGGCCCGCTGAACTCCGCCGGTACCGGCAGGTCGACGCCATTCTCCTATGCGGCCGTAAACGCTCTTACCGCTTACACGTGCCGTTTGCCGTGGGCGGCTGGCACCGACTATCCGGCACCTCCGGGCCGGCGGGCCTGGCCGGTGCGCCCGGGGCGTGTTCGTGGAACTCCCTGCGGCTCCGAAACGTTTTGCGACCCAGGCAATGGCGTGATCCATCGGCAGGAAGAAGCGGAGTGATCGCCCAGAGACCGGGGCGCAAGTGGCGGCCTAAGGGCGGACGCTTTCCCGGAACCCGGTGGAAACTTTACCGAAACCGGTGCGCGGCGCCGCCCGCCCGGCCACTGATCATCGTATGCGCTGCGCGGGTGGCGGACGGGTCACCCGACGCGCCGCACGGCGTCCGGGGAGCGGTAAGTCGCCGTGGTACGCGGCGTTCTCAGGGTGATCCTACGGCCTGCGGTCTCGTGCACCCACGAGCGAAGCGCATCCCGCCCAGCAGGTGACACGTGGATGTGGCCCTTTGTAGCCTCTCCACCACTTCCCGTCAGCCGAGGGCAGTCGTCCGACGGAAAAGCCCTCGTTGTTAACGGGGGCTTTAGCGGTCTTTCTGAAGGCCGGGCAGACAGAACCAGCATAAAACGGATAACCCCAAAACTGGGACTCCCCAATCAGCACATCGTGGGCTTAACTTATGTGTCATGACCTCCCCCCGCTCCACCTACGGCGGCGGCTACTACGCCGCGCCGTCGTTCCCCGACACCCCGATCTACGACTCCCTGGTCGCCGAGCGGGGTACCCCTCAGATCGCACCGATCCGAGTCCCCGCCGCCTACGACACCGGCAACAGCTACCTGCCGGCCCTGCCGTCGTCGCTCCCGGCGCTGCCCGCCGCCCCTTCCCAGCCCACCGGGTCCTACGGCTACCCGCAGCAGCCGGCACAGCCGCAGTACCAGAACGCGGGGATGCAGCAGGCACCGATGATGCAGCCCGCACAGCTGCAGCACGCGCCGGCGCCGTACATCCCTCAGCAGCCCGCCGCCCCCCGCGGCTACCAGCCGCAGCCCCAGCAGCAGCGGCCCGGTACGGGGTACGAGGCGATGCGCCCCGCCGCGCCGAGGCCCGCGCCCGCGCCGTCCACGTACGAGGACCCGTACAACCGCCCGTACCAGGGCCGGGGGTACTGAGCGGGGGCGACGGCCCCCTGTCGGAGGTGACCGGCAGAATGGGCGCATGATCTCTCCCGTGGTCAGGGGCGTCTGCGTCCACCCGGTGAAGGCGCTTGCCGCGTGCGCGGTCGACGAGGCCGCGGTCGAGCCATGGGGACTCGACGGCGACCGGCGCTGGATGCTTGCCAACAGGGACGGCAAGGTGATGACGCAGCGTCAGGAGCCCCGGCTGGCTCTGCTGTCGGCCCTGCCCCTGCCGGGCGGCGGAGTGACGTTGTCCGCGCCCGGGAGCGCGTCGCTGACAGTGGACGTGCCGGATCCGGTCCGCACGGTGGTCGCGGAGTTGTTCGGGAGCAAGGTCGAGGTCGTGGAGGCCGCCGAGGCAGCGCACGCCTGGTTCGGCGCCCGCCTGGGGGCGGAGGTCCGGCTGGTCCATCTCGACGCGCCGGCCCACCGCAGGCCCGTCGATCCGGCGTTCGCACGCCCGGGCGAAACCGTGTCGTTCGCCGACGGCTTCCCTCTGCTGCTGACCACGCGCGCGTCGCTGGAGTCCCTGAACTCGCTGATAGCACAGGGCGCTTACCCGGACGAGGGCCCGCTGCCGATGAACCGCTTCCGGCCGAACGTGGTCGTGGACGGCACGGCGCCCTGGGCGGAGGACGCGTGGCAGCGGATCGCCATCGGGGAGGTGGCGTTCCGCGTGGTGAAGCCGTCCGGTCGCTGTGTCGTCACCACGATTGACCAGCGGACGGCGGAGCGGGGCAGGGAGCCCCTGCGTACGCTCGCCCGTCACCGGCGGTCGGACCAGGGCCTGCTGTTCGGTCAGAACCTCGTTCCCGACACCACGGGCGTGATCCGGGTGGGGGACGCGGTGCGTGTCCTGGACTGACCGCCGGGGTCGCGGCCGCACGCGACACGGTACGTACGAGACCGGCACGTACGACACCCGAACGGGAGGCCGGGCACGGCGCGACAGCCCGCACCCGGGAACACCCGGGCGAGTGCGGGACGTTGAAGGGCCGGGGCATGTTCCGCAAGCAGCGTCGTGTGCCCGCCCGGCGGACGGGACCTTCGCGACACGACCCAGGGGTTCCGGCCGCGTGAGGCCGTTTCTCTCTTGGCCGCTCACGCGTGGATGCCGGTGCCGTATCGGGTCATGACGGACACGGAAGGGGGCGTGGCAGTGCGAGCGCTTCTCGGACTGCGCCGGTGGCGGCACAATCCCCTGTGCAGGCCCACCGACCGCCATGAGGCATGGGCGGCGCTGGCCGCTCTGCTCCTGGTGCTGCTGGGGGCTCCCGCTCTCGGGTGGCTCTGCGGATCCCTCACCGACGACGCCCTCCAGCAGGCGGCGCGTGCCCAGCGCGCACACCGGCACGTCACCACGGCCGTCGTGGTACGGGAGCCCTCCGAGGCGTCGCGCTTAGCCCAGGACCCCGAGTCCGCGGTCGCGGGAGACGCCACGCGCACTTCCCTGGTGGCCGCCTGGAAGGCCCCGGACGGTTCCGGCCGTACGGGCAGGGTGTCGACGGCCTCCCGGAACACCGCGCCCGGCGACCGGATACGGATCTGGACCGACGACCGGGGCAGCCCCGCGCTGCGTCCCATGGACGCGTCCACCGCCCGCACCCACGCGGTGCTGGCGGGCATCGGCGTCACGCTGCTCGCCGCCTCTCTGGTGGAAACCGTCCGCAGGCTGGCCGTATGGCGCATGATGCAACAGCGGTACGTCCGGCTCGACAGGGCGTGGGCCGCGGCGGGACCCGACTGGGGCAGGACGGGCACGGGCAGCTGACACCTCGGTGTGCGGCAGCCGTCACCCGGCATCATCCTCGCGAACCGTCCGAAGCGGACTCGACGGCAGCCGCCGCGTCAACCCGTGTCCCTCACGCGCGCTACGGTGGACCGGCCCGCCCGACTCCTCGGCAGGCGGACCCGGAACCGCCGGTACACGGCGGCTTCGGCATGCGGGCGGGCACGAGGCAGCGCACACGGCACGAGGCGGGGGCACATCAGCACCATGGCACAGGGCACGGTCCAGGTGACGCACACCGGCACATCGCGATGGCGGCGCCGCACGGGCGAATACGCTTCCCTCACCGCAGCCCTGGAGGCCGCAGCGGACGGTGACGTCCTGACCGTCGCGCCCGGCACCTACCGGGAGAATCTCGTCCTCGACCGCGCGGTGACGTTGCGCGGCCCCGAGGGTTCCGTCGGTTCGGTGCGGATCGCGCCGGTCGACGGCGTACCCCTGACCGTCCGGGCCTCCGCCGTCGTCCAGGACCTCCACCTGGAGGGCCAGGACTCCGCGGCTCCGGCCCTCCTCGTCGAGGACGGTGCGCCCGAGCTGTCGGACCTGCGCATCGTGACGAGGTCGGCCGTGGGAGTGGAGGTACGGGGCGCCGCCAGGCCCGCCGTGCGCCGCTGCACCGTGGACAATCCGGCGGGGGTGGGCATCGCCGTACTCGACGGCGCCGGAGGCGTGTTCGAGGAGTGCGAGATCGTCTCGGCCGGGCAGTCGGGCGTCTCCGTACGGGACGGCGCACACCCGAGGCTGGAGCGGTGCCGCGTCCACCACGCGTCCGGAGCGGGCCTGAGCGTCACCGGGGAGGGTAGCGGCCTGGAGGCCGTCGGCTGCGAGATCTACGAGATCAAGGGCAGCGGGGTGCAGGTCACCGCCCGCGGTGCCGCGCACCTCACCGAGTGCACGGTGCACCGCACGTCCGCGGACGGCATCACGCTGGACACCGACGCGGTCCTCACCCTCGCCGACTGCGACATCCACGACATCCCGGAGAACGCGGTCGATCTGCGGTCGCGTTCCGTCCTCACCCTGACCCGGTCCACCGTCCGCAGGTTCGGCCGTAACGGCCTCTCGGTGTGGGACCCGGGCACCCGGGTCGACGCCAACCAGTGCGAGATACACGACAGTACGGGCGACTACCCGGCGGTCTGGGTCAGCGACGGCGCGACGGTGATACTCGACTCCTGCCGCGTCCACGACGTCCCCGACGCCCTCTTCGTCCTCGACCGCGGCTCGCGCGCCGACGTCGTGGACAGCGATCTCTCCCAGATCCGCAACACCGCCGTCTCCGTGAGCGACGGAGCCACCGCCCAACTCGACGACTGCCGGATCCGCGAGGCGTCCACCGGTGCGTGGTTCCGCGACCACGGGAGCGGCGGCACCCTGAACAACTGCACCATCGACGCCGCGCAGACCGGCGTCATCGTCACCAAGGGCGCCGATCCGACCATCGAGCGGTGCACGGTCACCTCGCCCGCCGAAGCCGGTTTCTACGTGTCCGCCGAGGGCCGGGGAACCTTCGACAGCTGCCGTGTCACCGGCAGCGAGGGCTACGGCTTCCATGTGATGGACGGCTGCCGCTCCACCCTCACCCGCTGCCGCACCGAGCGATGCGCCCGCGGTGGCTACGAGTTCGCCGACGGCACCACGCTGCACGGTGCGGGACGCCCCGGTGGTCCGGTGGTGGAGGAATGCACCAGCGACGAGAGCGGGCTGCGCACCGCTCCCCCGGCCCCGCCGGTCCTGACGGCGACGCAGTCGGCACCCGGTCTCCTGGGCTCGGTGCCGGGGCAGCGGCCCGCCTCCCCGGCCCCCGCTCCCGCCCCTCCGGCCGAACCGGTGCGCGATTCGAGTGCCGTCCTCGGCGAGCTGGACGCGCTGGTCGGCCTGGACAGCGTCAAGCGCGAGGTCCGGGCGCTGACCGACATGATCGAGGTCGGCCGCCGCCGCCGGCTGGCAGGCCTGAAAGCGGCCTCGGTGCGCCGGCACCTCGTCTTCACCGGTTCGCCCGGCACCGGCAAGACGACGGTGGCCCGGCTGTACGGCGAGATCCTGGCCTCGCTCGGTGTGCTGGAACACGGCCATCTCGTGGAGGTGTCCCGGGTCGACCTGGTCGGTGAGCACATCGGTTCCACGGCCATCCGCACCCAGGAGGCGTTCGACCGGGCGCGCGGCGGAGTGCTGTTCGTCGACGAGGCGTACGCGCTGTCGCCCGAGGACTCCGGACGTGACTTCGGCCGTGAGGCCATCGACACGCTGGTCAAGCTGATGGAGGACCACCGGGACGCGGTGGTGGTGATCGTGGCCGGCTACACGCACGAGATGGAGCGCTTCCTCACCGTCAACCCCGGTGTGGCGTCCCGCTTCTCACGCACGATCACGTTCAGCGACTACCTGCCCGAGGAGCTGCTGCGGATCGTCGAACAGCAGTCCCAGGAGCACGAGTACCGCCTGGCGGAGGGGACGGGGGAAGCGCTGCTCACGTACTTCACGGAGCTTCCCAAGGGCCCCGCCTTCGGCAACGGCCGGACGGCCCGGCAGACCTTCGAGTCGATGGTCGAGCGGCACGCAGGCCGGGTCGCCCAGCTCCCGGAGCCGAGCACGGACGACCTCACCATGCTCTATCCGGAGGACCTCCCCGGGCTTTCCTGAGCCTCCTCCCCGGGCAGCCGGGCCTCCTCCCCGGCCTGCCCGGCACCGGCGGCCGCCTGCTGCGGCACCACGGGCGGCCCGAGGCGTTCCAGGAGAGCCGCGCGCTCCACGGCGAAGACGGGGTCCGCCTGGTAGGCCGAGTGCCCCAGTACCGGTTCCGGCAGCGGGTGTTCGGGGGTCCGGCCGTAGACCAGCGGGTCCCTCAGCGGGCCCCGGTCCACCTCCGGCCCCTGGCCCTCGTCGATCAGGACCGGGCCGCCGATCGGGTCCGTCGCACGCCACAGGTTGCGCCAGCAGTGCACGGAGCGGTGCAGGCCGTCCAGGGGGCCGGGCCCGAAGTAGGCCGGGAACCAGCGCCCGTACAGCCGCTCGATGGGCGAGCCGTAAGTGAGGAGCGCGACGCGTCGGCGTGCCGTGGCGGGCAGCTGCCAGACCGCGGCGGCGGCGAGCACACTGCCCTGTGAGTGACCGGAGATGACCAGCCTGCCGCGGGTGCGGGCCGTCCAGGCGCACATCCGGGACGAGAGGTCGGGAACGGCGCGCTCGGCGTAGCAGGGGGGCGCGAAGGGGTGTGCGGCGCGCGGCCAGAACGTGCCCACGTCCCAGAGGATGCCGATCGTGCGCCGGGCCGAGACGTCGCGGTAGGCCCTGCGCCCCCAGGTGACGAACAGTATGAAACCGAAGCCGATCATCCACGAGCCGGTCGACTGCGCGGCGTCGGCGAGCGACTCGACGAGCGGTCCCGCCCCCTCCATCGCCAGACCGGGGACCTGTCCGCTGAGCCAGGAGCCGGCCGTGGCCAGGGCACCGAGCAGCAGGGTGGCACCGGAGAGCAGTCCCACGATCCTGGGCGCGGAGTCGGTGAGCGCGGCCGTGGCCGTGATGCGGGCGATGTGCCGGGTGCGGCCGTGGTCGGGGCGGTTCTCCCCGTACTCCGCCTCGATACGGGGACCCATCCGGCGGGCGCGCCGCGCGGTGCGCACCGCGAGCCAGGTGACGGGGACGAGCAGGAGCAGCAGCAGGACGGGGATGACGGACGCCTGCCAGCTGAGGAGTACGGGCGGGCCGGGTATGGCGGAGCCGCTGCCCATGCCGGGGGTGCCGGGACCGTCCAGCCAGTCGGCGACGCGCTGGGCGACCCCGCCGGTCATCACCCCGCCGAGGGCGCAGGCGAGCATCGCCACCGCGGGTCCGCCGAGGCCGTGGAGGGTGGTGCGCGGCTCGGGCGCACCGCGGTACAGGGTCAGCGCCACGACGGCGAGTACGACGACGAGGACGCCCTGCCCCAGCGCGAGGAGGCGGAACACCGTCTCTCCGGGCAGGGTGCCGGAGGAGGTCCACCCCGGACGCGACCAGGCGGCGTACACCGCGGAGACGAGCAGCAGGGTCAGCGCGGCGCCGGGCAGGAAGGAGATGGCGGCGCGGTCGACCCGGGTGTCGAGGCGCCGCTCGCTGCGGCCGCGGCGGCACACCACCGCGACCACGACGAGTCCGCACAGGACCAGGGCGGCCTCGAACAGTCCGCCGACCACCGCGGGCACGGGCCCGTCGACGGCCCGGTCGTGCCGGGCGGCGGCTCCCCCGACAGCCGCCGCGATCGTGAGGAACCCCGCCGCGGTGTGCGCGGCCCGCAGCCGGGCCACGAGCCGGCGGCCGTACCAGAATCCGGGCCGTCCCAGGGCGGGCCGGACGAGGGGGGCGCCGGGCGGGGCGGGCTGCGGCGCCGGGTCCTCGTCGGGTTCGTCCCAGCCCAGCGGGCGCTGCGACTCGTAGGCGCTCCAGGTGCGGCTGGAGAGGTACCACAGGAGTCCCACCAGCGCGGCGGGTGCGAGGGAGGCGAGCGCGAGCCGGCGGCCGGGCTGGGACCACCAGCCGTCCTGCCGGGCGGAGAGGAAGCCCAGCCAGGAGTACTCCTCCGCGCACCGGTCCACGCCCGCGCACTGCCAGGCCACCAGGTCGAGGGCCACCTCACAGGCCGCGGCCGTCAGCAGCACGGTGAGGCTGAGGGCGACGAGCCGTACGACCGTCCCGTACAGCCGGACCGCGACGGTGTGCTCGCGGGCGGTGGGCCGCATCCAGTGGGCGAGGTTGACGACCATGAAGGGGAGCAGGAGGAGCCACAGGGCGCGGGAACCGTTGCCCGAGGTGAGGTTGGACCAGCAGTAGGCCTCGGCGACGGGCCCCTCCCGCCGCCGGTCCGGGTGCTGCTCCGCCTCGATGTCCTCGGTGCGCCGGTAGATGGCGGCTGTGGCGTCGCCGCTGACCCTCGTGGTGCGGCAGTCGCCGAGCATCTCCGAAGGGGTCGTTCCGCCGACGCCGTGGACGAGGAGTTCCAGGGCGGGACCGGTGCTCTGCGGGTCCTGGGAGGCAGGGGGCAATGGAGGTGTCTCGCTCTCTGGTCCGTCCGGCTCCGCGGTCCGCGGGGACATGGCCGGGGGTCGGTCGGCGCCGGGCCGGGCTCCGGGCTGATGCGCAGTCACCACTGTCCCGGACGGGAGGCCCCCGGCGCACCGCTCTCACCGAATCTCCCCAGTGGCACCTGCGCCGGGGGTGCGTGGGAGGATGACGACGTCCTGCAGGCCGCTGCCGGACCGTGCGGACTGAAGGAAGGACCGGGCCGGCGTTGAGCGAGAACCAGAACCTGCTCGCGGAGCAGCGGCGTGCCCTCATTCTCGACGAGGTGCGCAAGCGCGGTGGGGTCCGCGTCAACGAGCTGACCCGGAAGCTGAACGTCTCCGACATGACCATCCGCCGGGACCTGGACGCGCTGGCACGCCAGGGGGTCATCGAGAAGGTGCACGGCGGTGCGGTCCCGGTCGTCGAGGCGAGTACGCACGAACCGGGTTTCGAGGCGAAGTCCACGCTGGAGCTCGGCGCCAAGGAGGAGATCGCCCGGGCCGCGGCCGTGATGGCGGTGCCCGGCAGCGCGATCGCGCTGTCCGGGGGTACGACGACGTTCGCGCTGGCCCGGCACCTGCTGGACGTACCGGGGCTGACGGTGGTGACGAACTCGGTGCGGGTCGCCGACGTGTTCCACGACGCGCAGCGTCCGTCTGCGGCCGGCGGCCCGCGGCCGGGGGCCGCGACGGTGGTGCTGACCGGCGGGGTCCGTACGCCGTCGGACTCGCTCGTCGGGCCGGTCGCGGACCGCGCGATCGGTTCCCTCCACTTCGACGTGCTCTTCCTCGGGGTGCACGGGATCTCGGTCGAGGCCGGGCTATCGACCCCGAACCTGGCCGAGGCGGAGACGAACCGCCGTCTGGTCCACGCCGCCCGCCGGGTCGTGGTGGTCGCCGACCACACCAAGTGGGGCACGGTCGGGCTGAGTTCGTTCGCCTCCCTCGACCAGGTGGACACGTTGGTCACGGACGCGGGGCTGCCTGCCGGTGTGCGCCAGGAGATCGAGGAACAGCTGCCCGGTCTGGTCGTGGCGGGCGGCGCGGCGGACGAGTAGTCCGTCCGGGCGTTCCGCTCAGCGGCCCGTGGGCCTCGGACGTCCTACTATCGGAGGGTGGCCATCTTCCGGATCGAGCGTTTCACTCCCCTCCCCGTCGCCGAGGCATGGCGCCGGGTGACCGACTGGGAGCGGCACGCCGGAGCGGTTCCGCTCACCTCGGTCAGCGTCCTGACGGATCCACCCACCCGCACGGGCACGGCTTTCGTGGCGCGTACAGGAGTGGGGCCGCTCGCCTTCGACGACCCGATGGAAGTGGTGCGGTGGTCGGCGCCCGCCGCGGGCCGGGCAGGAGTGTGCGAGCTGGAGAAGCGCGGTTCCGTGGTGCTGGGCCGGGCGTCGATCGACGTCCGCCCGACCGGCTCCGGATCGCATGTCATCTGGGTCGAGGAGGTGCGGGTGCGCCTGCTGCCGCGGTGGGGCGATCCGCTGCTCTCGGCGGGGGGACGACGGGTCTTCGGTCGTGTGCTCGACACCCTGCTCGGGGACTGAGGTCCGGCCGGACAGGGGCGGGCCGGCCGGAGCGTGTCTCCCCGGTCCGGGGCTTCAGCCGGACCAGGCGCCGGTGGCGAGGAAGCGCTCGATCGTCTCCGTGTACGGCCGGATGTCGAGGTCCTGCTCGCTGAGCCAGGCGTCGGAGTAGTACTTGTCGAGGTAGCGGTCGCCCGGGTCGCAGAACAGCGTGACGACGCTGCCGGTGCGGCCCTTCTCCACCATCTCGGCCACCAGCCTGAGCGCGCTCCACAGGCCCGTACCCGTCGAGCCGCCCGCTCTGCGGCCGATGGCGCGCTCCAGTACGCGCACGGCGGCGACGGAGGCCGCGTCCGGCACCTTCATCATGCGGTCGATGGCACCGGGCACGAAGCTCGGCTCCATCCGGGGCCGGCCGATGCCTTCGATGCGTGAACCGCAGTCGCTGGTCGCCAGCGGGTCGTGGCGGGTCCATCCGTCGAAGAAGCAGGAGTTCTCCGGGTCGGGTACGCAGATCAGCGTGTCGTGCTGCATGTAGCGGACGTAGCGTCCGATGGTCGCGGAGGTGCCGCCGGTTCCGGCCGTGGCGACGATCCAGGCAGGCTCCGGGTACCGCTCCAGCCTGAGCTGCTGGTAGATGGATTCCGCGATGTTGTTGTTGCCCCGCCAGTCGGTGGCCCGCTCCGCGTAGGTGAACTGGTCCATGAAGTGGCCGCCGGTCTCGGCCGCCAGGGCCGCGGACTCCTCGTAGATCCTGCGGGCGTCGTCGACGAAGTGGCCCCGCCCGCCGTGGAATTCGATCAGCCGGCACTTCTCGGGGCTGGTGGTGCGGGGCATGACCGCGATGAAAGGTACGCCGATGAGTTTGGCGAAGTACGCCTCCGACACGGCGGTCGAGCCGCTGGACGCCTCGATGACCGGCTTGTCCGGGCGGATCCAGCCGTTGCAGAGCCCGTAGAGGAAGAGCGAGCGCGCCAGCCGGTGCTTGAGGCTGCCCGTGGGATGCGTCGACTCGTCCTTGAGGTAGAGGTCGATGCCCCATTCCTCGGGCAGCGGGAAGCGCAGGAGGTGGGTGTCCGCGGAACGGTTGGCGTCCGCCTGGACCTTGCGCACGGCCTCCTTGAGCCAGGCCCGGTACTCCGGGTCGCTGCGGTCGACGTCGACCGTGGCCTCGGGCCCGCCGTCACCTCTGTGCTCGCTTGCGTCCATCACGGGTCTCCTTCTCACGACGGCGGTCTCCGGTACCGCCCACGGTATTCCCCCCACCTGCACAAACCTTCACTTTGATGCCCCATAGCCCCTCCTTGGCGTCCGCGTACCGGGTCCACGCCCCCCGGCCGGGAGACCGGGCCGACAGGGGGCCGACAGGCCCTGGTGGGGCGGTCCGGCACAGGGCACACTTCTCAGGAGATACCGGCACGAGGGGGGCTGAGTCGTCATGGCCGAGGCAGAGTTCAGCGCGAGCGACGTCAGGATCGAGCGGTGGCCCCGCTCCCTCACCAGGGCGGGTCAGGTGATCGTCAAGGACGGCCAGGTGGCCCTGCTGACCAGTAACGGCCGGGAGATCGTCAGCGCGCCGGTGGCCAGGGTGAGGGCCGGGCGGCGGTGGTTCCTGGCGGCCGATTCGGCGGTCGCGCGGATCGACGGCGTGCGGTACCGGCTGACGATGGGCCAGCGCAACCGCAGGCCGGGCGGCGCGGCGGTCCGCAGGTTCCTGGAGGCCCTGCGGGCCCGCCCGGCCGGGCGGAGCTGACCCAGCGGTGCCCTACGCACACCGCGAGTTGCGGAGCCCAACCCCCTGAGTCACGCTGGTCACACGTCACTGAAGGTGTACCGGTGGTGACCGCGCGAGCCGCTCCGCCGGGGCCGTCCAGGGCGGACCACGCACGACCAGAACCACACACAGCAGTCAGCCATCTGCTGGATCCGTTCCTTCGTCTTCTTCCGGACCTACTTCGGGGAGTCGCAGCCGTGATCAGCGAGCCAAGCAGGCACTGCACGGTGGAGCTCCAGGCCCTGCCGTCGCGGATCGGTCAGGTCCGCAGAATCATCTCGGCGCAGTTGCGCTACTGGCATCTCGATCCTCTGATCGACCATGCGGCGCTCGGCGTCACCGAACTGCTGACCAATGTCCACCGGCATGCACAGCCGGACAAGTCGTGCACCGTCAAGATCGAGCTGCTGCTCGACCGCCTGACGGTCTCCGTCCACGACCGCGACCCCCGCCTGCCGACCGTGAACGACGCCGACGCGTCCGCCACCTCCGGGCGCGGACTGGCACTCATCGCCGCGGTCAGCGAGAACTGGGGCGTTCGGCCGGGCGACGGCGCGGGAAAGGTCGTCTGGTTCACCCTCCAGGCCCCTTCCTTCGCCTCCGCTCTGCCACCCCTGCCGGTGTACGGGTCGACGACCGACGGTCCGTTCGGCTCCGGCCCCGGGATCCTCACGGAGCCGGCGGCGGC
This sequence comes from Streptomyces sp. NPDC020780, assembly GCF_044334475.1. Classification (NCBI taxonomy): domain Bacteria; kingdom Bacillati; phylum Actinomycetota; class Actinomycetes; order Kitasatosporales; family Streptomycetaceae; genus Streptomyces; species Streptomyces sp. NPDC020780. Next base: position 339,990 of record NZ_JBIRTB010000003.1, read on the forward strand.
CCGCACCCGGTTCCGGTCGACCGTCGGCGGCTGACGACAACGGCCGGGACGTGTCCTCCGGCCGGCCACCGCGCGGAACTACCCGCGGTGGCCACCGTGCGGGGCGCGTCGGCCACTTGTGACCGGCACGCTCCCCGCACCGGTGCACTGCGCCCCGGGCGGTCACGGTCACCGTCCTTGCCGTGGCGCCCGGCCGGGTCTGCCCCGGAGGGCGCGGGCCCACCTGCGTCCGGGCGGGGGGAGCCCGCCACCGTAGATTTTGTACCTACTGGTATGTACAGTGCGCCCATGAGCACTCCGGACCGTTTGATCGAGGCCACCCGGGAGCTGCTGTGGGAGCGCGGTTACGTGGGCACCAGCCCCAGGGCCGTCCAGCAGCAGGCGGGCGTGGGCCAGGGCAGCATGTACCACCACTTCGCGGGCAAGCCGGACCTGGCGCTCGCCGCCGTCGCCCGCACGGCCGCGGAGCTGCGGGAGGCGGCCGCAAGCGTCCTGGACGGCCCCGGGTCGGCGTACGAGCGGATCTCCGCCTATCTGCTGCGCGAGCGCGATGTGCTGCGGGGCTGCCCGGTGGGGCGGCTGACGATGGATCCGGAGGTCGTGGCGAGCGTCGAACTGCGCGCACCGGTGGAGGAGACGATCGCCTGGCTGCGGGCACGGCTCACCGGGATCGTCCAGGAGGGCCTGGACGGGGGCGAGTTCACGCCGGGGCTGGTTCCCGAGGAGATCGCGGCCGCCGTCGTCGCCACCGTGCAGGGCGGCTATGTCCTGGCGCGCGCCTCCGGCTCACCCGCCGCGTTCGACTCCGCGGTCAGGGGTCTGCTCGCCCTGCTCACCCCTCGTACACCGACAGTCTGAGGAGTACGCGATGCATGCGATGCAGTACGAGATCACCCTGCCCGCGGACTACGACATGGAGATCATCCGCAGGCGTGTCGCGAGCCGGGGCCACCTCCTGGACGACTTCCCGGGGCTCGGCCTCAAGGCGTACCTGAGCCGGGAACGCGGGGAGGCGTCGCCGGTCAACCAGTACGCCCCGCTGTACCTGTGGACGGCCCCCGAGGGTATGAACACCTTCCTGCGGGGTCCCGGATTCCAGGGAATCGTCGACGACTTCGGGCGCCCGGAGGTCCAGCACTGGTCGGGGCTCTCCTACCGGGAGGGCCCGGCGGCGGGCGCGGTCCCCCGTACGGCGCTCCGCCGCCGTGTCCGGATCGCGGACACGGTACGGCCGGGCGAGGCGGTGGACGCGGCGCTGGCGGAGCACCGCGCGCAGGCCGCCATGCCGGGGGCGGTCGCCACGGCGCTGGCCCTCGACCCGCGGCACTGGGAGCTGCTCCACCTCGCGCTCTGGGAGCACGAGCCCCCCGAGTCGATGCCCGGCGACCGCTACGACGTCCTGCGTCTGTCGGCACCGGAGCGCGAGGGGCTGGGTCGGGTCGCGGCGGACGCCGGGGTCTGATCAGGCCAGAGCGGCCAGCGGGTCGTCGAGCACGGGCTGCCAGGCCAGTTCGGCGGCACCCACCAGGCTGTTGTGGGCCAGGGTGCAGGACAGGATCGGCACGCTGCCGCTGCGGCCCCACAGGCTCCGGTCGGCCACCACCGCCCGGAGGCGTTCGGGATCGGCCTCCAGGAGGTCGCGGTGCAGGCCGCCGAGGACGATGCGGTCCGGGTTGAGGATGTTGACCAGGCCCGCCAGGCCGAGGCCGAGGCGGTCGATCAGTTCCTCGGCGGCGGCCCGGACACAGGGGTCGCCGTACTCCGTGCGCAGGAGGTCGCCTGCCTGCTTGAGGAGCGACTCCTCGGGGCCGGGGGCCCTGCGCGCCGAGGTGAGGAAGGCGAGCGGGTCGGTCTCCACGTCCAGGCAGCCGCGTCCACCGCAGTGGCAGGGGCGCCCCTCCGGGTTCACCGTGAGGTGTCCCACTTCCAGGGCGAGCCCCGAACTCCCGGTGTGCAGGCGGCCGTCGAGGACGAGGGCGCCGCCCACACCCCGATGGCCGGTGGCCACGCAGAGCAGGTGCTGGGCGCCGCGGCCCGCACCGTGCCGGTGCTCGGCGAGGGCCGCGAGGTTGACGTCGTTGCCGGTGAACGCCGGGCCGGTGATACCGGCCGCGCGCACGCGGGCGGAGAAGATCTCCCGGACGGGGGCCCCCGCCGGCCAGGCGAGGTGCATCGGGTTGAGGGCGGTGCCCTCCGGTTCGGCGACCGCGGAGGGGACGGCCAGGCCCGCGCCCACGCAGCGCAGTCCGCTGTCACGCAGCAGCAGGGCGCCCGCCTCGACCACCTCGCCGAGCACCTGGGCGGGGTCGGCCATGACGGTCACGCAGCCGGGCGCGGTGGCGACGATCCTGCCCCCGAGTCCCACGAGCGCGGCACGGAAGCCGTCGGAGTGCACCTGGGCGGCAAGGACGACGGGGCCGCCGTCCCGGACGGACAGCCGGTGCGAGGGGCGGCCCTGCGAGCCGGCCGCGGAGCGGGGGCTGGAGTCGACCCTGATCAGACCGAGCGCTTCCAGCTCCGCGGCCACGGCACCCGCGGTGGCACGGGTGACCCCGAGTTCGGAGGTCAGGACGGCACGGGTGGGTGCCCGGCCGGTGTGCACCAGCTCCAGGGCGGGCCCGAGCGCACTGCGGCCCCTCTCCAGCTTCGTCCGCGTAGTGGTCGGCTTGCCGTTCATGGGGGCGAGTCTCCCATGATCCGGAGCCGCCGCCGACGCTCCGGCGCCCCGTACCGTTCACCGGCCGGTCACGGGCGCCGATGGGCTCGCGTACGTCGCGGGAGCCACCCTACGCCCATTTTGTGCCGCCGCTGAACAAAACGGAACCTCCCCTGGGCGGGTGGCGTACACGTGAGCGATTTGAGTAGCCGTACTCAGGCACGAGCGGCTCCCCCGGCGCACTCTGGAGGTCTCGATCCGACCTCCGGGAGCTGGACATGACCGACCTGACGAAGAACGCGCGACTGCGGACCCTGGCCCGGCTGACCTTCGGCAACGCGGCCTCCCGCGTCTATCTCGGCCTCGTCGTGGCAGTCGCGGTGTTCGTCGCCGTCGACGCCCTGTTCGTGGCGCACGACGATGCCTCGTTCGCCGGTGTCTGGCTGTTCTTCCTGGCCGCGCCCACCGTGTTCGTCTTCTTCGTGGGCAGCTCACTGGCGGGTGCGGAGACGGCCGGCCCCGCCTGGTTCGTCTACCTCGGCCTGATCGTGTCGGTGCTCGTGCAGGCCTGTGCGCTGGGCTGGTTCTCGCGGCTGCTGCGCGGCGCCGGACGCGGTCGCTCGACCCGCCCCCAGGGCGCTTGACGCGCCCGGCGGAATCCCGTCCGCGGAGATCCGGGGCACGCGCACGCCGCGGAGGGCCGCGCACTGCCGGGCCGTACCGCCCCCCTCGCAGGGCAGCCGCTCGCTCGGTCACCGGTGCGCCACCGATCCTTGCTGTCACCCAACACCCCTGCGACACTTCGGACATGGGGCGACGTACGCAGGCGGAACGGGACGCGATGACCGTCGAGATCGGTTATGCCGTCGTGAGCGGTGCCCTGGTGGCCGTGGCCACGTTCTCCGGCATCCTTCTTCCCGCACTGTTCCTCGATCTGCCCGATGCCGGCGAACGCCTCCTGGCCACGGCAGGGACGGTGCTCGGCGCGCTGGCATGCGTGGTGCGGGTGGTCCATGTGCTGTGGCGCTTCCCGCACGCCGGGGAAGGCCGGCGCCTGCCGGGCGGCCGGGTGGGCCGTACGGGCCGTGACGCGTAGGCCGTGGTGACGAGCCGAGCCGCAGCACCGCCCGGGCGTCACGTGGTCCGGGGGTGCGCCGAACACACCCTGCGCGAAAGCCAGGTCGCCTGACGAGGCCGGCGCGACCGGAAGCCCGGGCACCCGCCTCGGCCGGCCGACGAGGTCGGTCCGGCCACAGAAATTTCGTCTCGCACAATCGTCATGGTGATGGTTGCGATTGAGCAAGTCACCGGCGCCTCCAGCGGCATCGGCCTGGCGATCGCCCGCCGTTTCGCCGCCGAAGGCGCGACCGTCCACCTGACCCTCTACCTGGCCGGTGGCCACAGCACTTTCACCACCGGTGCGGAACTGCTCGCCGACGGGGCCGCCATACCACTCTGACCCGCCGGTTCGTACGGCGATGTCAGTTGTGTGGTTGAGGTGGGGCAGGACTGCCGGTGGAGGTTGTGTCGGCGGTTACTTCCCTGCGGGCTTTCCGGTGCGGGCCCAAGGGCTGTCCCGCACTTCCCCGTGGATCGGCGCGCGGCGTCGGATGCGTGCATCGCTAGGAGGAGCGTCCGCATATCGGATGTATGCGGACGTTCCGACAACGCGGCAAGGTGCCGCAGCTGTCGTCGCGCGCCCGCCGGAAGTCGCGGGACGACTCTTGGACAAGATCAGGCGCCGCCGGGGTCGCTCGGTGTCGCTTCGCCGAGCATGGCGAGGGTCAGCACGTTGCCGGAGATGCCCCAGCCGCCGTCCGCGACCTCTTCGACCAGAACCATGGTGGTGTTGCGGGCGCGCTCGCCGTAGATCTCGACATACAGCTCGGTGGTGCGGGTGACGATCTCCTCCTTCTGCTTCGGGGTGAGGGTCTTCTCGGGGACCTTGAAGTTCGCGAAAGGCATGGCTGGTTGTTCCTTCTCTCAGTGGGGAGTTGCAGGGGAAGAACTGTCTGCGGTGAGCGGCTGTCCGGTCCGAGGCGGCGGAAGAAGTCGGCGCGGAGGCGGTCGGCAACCGCGGAGACGACTTCGCGGCGAGGGCCGGAGCGCACGCACGGGCAGTACCCCGATGCCGCTGGAGTTCCGGGTGTCGAGGACGACACGCCCTGTTTCGTCGTTCCTCATGACGGGGCCTTCCGTTGATCGGCCGGGGGTTGCGGGCGGGTCAGATGATTCCGCCGTTGGCGCGGATGACCTGTCCGTTGATCCAGTGGCCGGCCGGGGAGGCCAGGAACGCGACGACCTCGGCGATGTCGGCCGGGGTACCGAGGCGCTCCAGCGGGGACTGGGCGGCCAGGCGGGCGATGGTCTCCTCGTCCTTGCCGTCCAGGAACAAGGCGGTGGCCGTGGGGCCGGGCGCGACGGTGTTGGCGGTGACGTCCCGGCCCCGCAGCTCCCGGGCCAGGATGAGCGTCAGCGCCTCGACCGCGCCCTTACTGGCGGCGTACGCGCCGTAGCCCGGGAAGGCCAGCCCCACCACGGAGGTGGAGAATGTCACGATCGCGCCGCCGGGGCGCACACGACGGGCGGCCTGCTGGACGACGACGAACGTGCCGCGGATATTGGTGCGGTGCAGGTCGTCCAGGACGGCCAGGTCCAGCTCGGCGATCGGAGCCAGGTGCATCCGCCCGGCCGCGTGCACGACGACGTCGACGCCGCCGAACTCGCCTTCGGCAGCGTCGAACAAGGCCGTGACTGCCTGTTCGTCGGCGACGTCCGCGCGCACTGCGATCGCCAGGCCACCGTCGGCGACGACTTCTCTCGCGGCGGCTTCGGCCTCGTCCCGGTTACCGGCATAGCCGACCACGACGGCGTACCCGTCGGCGGCCAGCCGACCGACGGTCCGGTGGCCGATGCCGCGGGAGCCGCCGGTGACGATCGCGACGCGGGGTGAGGCGGAGCGCCGGGCCGAGGCAGCGGTCCCGTCGCGGGAAGTGGGGTCGGGCATAGGTGGCTCCTGCTGTGGATGGGGTCGGGCCGCGGCCTCGCCGTTGCCCTGCTGTGTCCTCCACGATGGGCCGGTACCCCGTCCGCAGCCAGGGCTGCGTGCACCCGGGGGATGCCACCCCCTGGCTGCGCTGCGGCGTATGAGCGACCATGAAGGGGTGAACCTTCCAGAGCTCGGTGCCTTCCTCAGGACACGCCGCGACCGCATCCGACCCGCCGAGGTCGGTCTGCCCCACGGCCCGCGCCGGCGCGTTCCCGGGCTGCGCCGCGAGGAAGTCGCGCAGCTGGCAGGGCTGTCGGCCGACTACTACACCGAACTGGAACGCGGTAGCGCAAGGAACGGCGTGCAGCCCTCGACCCAGACCCTGGCCGCCCTCGCCCGCGCCCTGCGCCTGAACGGCGACGAGCGCGACCACCTGTTCCACCTGGCCGAACGGCCGGTCCCCCCGCCGGTACACGGACCATCGGCACACGTGCAGCCCGCGCTTCTCGGGCTCCTGGACCGGCTCTCCAACACCCCCGCGCGCGTCATCACCGACCTGCACGAAACCCTGGTGGAAAACGACCTGGCCCGGGCCCTGCTCGGCAGGTCCCCGGCACACCGCGGCCCGGGGGCGAGCTTCGTGTACCGCTGGTTCACCGACCCGCAGGCACGCGAGATCTACCCGCCCGAGGACCACCCGCACCACTCCCGGGTGTTCGTGTCCGACCTCCAGGCGGCGGCCGCCCGGCACGGCCGGGACGCGGAGGCCACGAAGATGGTCGCCGCGCTACGCCGCCGCAGCCAGGAGTTCGCAGCCCTCTGGGACACCCACGACGTCGCAGTGCGCCGCATGGACCACAAGAGGATCGTCCACCCCATGCTCGGTGTCATCGAACTCGACTGCTACAACCTCCTCAGCGAGGACGGACGCCAACGCCTGCTGTGGTTCACCGCCCCGCCCGGCAGCCCGGGAGCCGAGCAACTGGAACTACTGTCCGTCATAGGGACCCAGGAGCTGAGCGTCACGGAGGGCATGGCACCGGAGAAGCGCTGACCCCGCCGCAGAGGGGGAAGAAATCCGACGCGAGGGCGGCGGGCATGATCAGCGTGGTGAAACTGCCCTGGTCCGCGGAACGCACGATGACAGGGCGATCATCCACGGCGGAGATCTCCAGCAGGACGTCGGGCCCGGCACCGGCCTCCAGCGCGGGGCCCAGAACGGCGGGGTCGACACCGATCCGCCGGGGCAGGTCGTCGTGGCAGACCGCCGGCAGGGTGACGGCGCCGGAGTGATCGGCCCCGAGCACCACGGTGACGTCGGCCAGCGGCAGTCCCGCTTCTCGCAGACCCCGCAGGAGCGCGGCACGGGTTTCCTGAGCAGGACTGCAGAAGCGGTACCCCGTCGCCCCGTCCACCCAGGCCGGCCGCAGAACGCGGCAGTCGTCGTAGAAGGGCAGGGCGCTCGGGGCGAGCCCGACCCGCCGCCCGAAGGCGCTGATGCTCAGCAGATCAGTGGTGCCTTCCATGGCCCCGATTGCCGGCCTTCATCCCACATGAAGGTCAACCAGCTCTCGCCGGGTGCCGCGCCACCGACCGGTACGGAGCTCCCTCGGCGTCAACCGCCGAAGGGCTCGAGAGCCGACCACCGGGTCGCCGCCTCCTGTCCCCACGCCTCCGGTCGCGATCCGTTGCGCCGCCCTCCGCATCCGGCGCCCCGGTCCCGGACCGGGCGGGCTCGGACGGGTCCGCCCGGGGTCGGGACGCGGTATGGCCTCAGCGGTCCAGAGCGGACAAGGCCCGCTGCGCCAGCGGATGCGTCCGGACGAGTTCGGCCAGCGACGTGGTTCCCCGGGTGATCCCGGCGAACGCCTTCCACGCGGGGCGGAAGCCGGTCAGCACCGCGTGCAGCACTCCGGGGCGCCGCTCGAACAGCTTGAGCATGCGGCGGCCGACGCCCATCTCGACACCCAGCCCCGCCTTGATCGCGAAGGCGTAGTTGAGTGCCTGGCGCCGGGCGTCGACGGCATCGTGCGCTTCCGCGATCCGTACCGCCCACTCGCCCGCGAGCCGGCCGGACCGCAGGGCGAAGGAGATGCCTTCCCTGGTCCACGGTTCCAGGAGTCCGGCCGCGTCGCCGCAGACGACCACCCGGCCGCGGGAGAGCGGCGAGTCCTCGCTGCGGCAGCGTGTCAGATGTCCGGAGGAGATGGTCGGTTCGAAACCGGCGAGGCCCAGCCGGCCGATGAAGTCCTCCAGATAGCGCTTGGTACCTGCACCGTCGCCGCGGGCCGCGATCACTCCGACGGTCAGTGTGTCCCCCTTGGGGAAGACCCAGCCGTAACTCCCGGGAATGGGGCCCCAGTCGATCAGCACCCGCCCCGCCCAGTCCTCGGCGACCGTAGCGGGGACCGGGATCTCGGCCTCGAGGCCGAGATCCACCTGGTCGAGCTTCACCCCGACATGGGCTCCTATGCGGCCGGCGCTGCCGTCCGCACCCACGACCGCCCGGGCGAGGACCGTCTCACCGCCGGCCAGTACCACGGCTACCGTGCGCCGGTCCGGAACGGCGGGACCGTGCTGCTCCACCCGCGTCACCGACACGCCGGTGCGCAGTTCGGCACCCGCCTTCTGCGCCTGCTCCACCAGGCCGGCATCGAACTCCGGCCGGTTGATCAGCCCGAAGAGCATGCGCTTGGACCTGCGGGTCCGGGACAGCTTCCCGTTCAACGAGAACGTCACTGCGTGGATCCGGTCCTTCAGGGGAAGTTCGAACCCCGGGGGCAGGGAGTCCCGGGAGAATCCGATGATCCCGCCGCCGCACGTCTTGTACCGGGGCAGCTCCGCCTTCTCCAGCAGCAGCACCCGACGGCCTGCGACGGCTGCCGCGTACGCCGCGGAAGCTCCGGCCGGACCCGCGCCGACCACGACGACGTCCCACACCGACAACTCCTGCGGTACCGACGACGTCTCTTCCGGCTCACGTCCGGCGTCTGCGTTCTCGCTGCTCACGATGTGCTTCTGCTCCCGATCCCGACCAGTGGCCCCAACTGCTCACGGCATCCTACGGCGCGCGGCCCCCCGGCCTCGCTGTGGGAGTATCAGCCATGATTTCGTCGTACATGCGACGCCGCACCCCCGGTGTCGCCGCCGGACGCGCACACGGCGCGCCGCAGACCTGACGTCGCACCCACGAGGAGCGTGCCCATGACCGCCCGTCCGATGACCGAGACCGTTGCCTCGCTGATGCCCTGCGCGAAGACGGAACTGGCCGAACTGGTGGCCTTCCGGTCGGTGGCGGACCCCGCGCAGTTCCCGAAGAGCGAGTGCGAGGCGGCGGCCGACTGGGTCGCCGACGCACTGCGCGCCGAGGACTTCCAGGACGTCGCCCTGCTCGACACCCCCGACGGCACCCGGTCGGTGTACGGCCGGCTGCCCGGCCCGGCAGGCGCGCCGACGGTCCTGCTGTACGCGCACTACGACGTGCAGCCGCCGCTGGACGAGTCGGCCTGGATCTCCCCGCCCTTCAAGCTGACCGAGCGCGACGGCCGCTGGTTCGGCCGGGGGGCCGCGGACTGCAAGGGCGGCTTCATCATGCACCTGCTCGCGCTGCGCGCCCTCAAGGCGAACGGCGGCGTCCCCGTCACGGTCAAGGTGATCGTGGAAGGGTCCGAGGAGCAGGGGACCGGTGGTCTCGAACAGTACGCGCAGGCGCACCCGGAGCTGCTCGCCGCCGACACCGTCGTCATCGGTGACACCGGCAACTTCCGGGTCGGCCTGCCCACCGTCACGTCCACGCTGCGGGGCATGACCATGCTGCGCGTACGGCTGGACACCCTCGAAGGCAACCTGCACTCCGGGCAGTTCGGCGGAGCCGCCCCGGACGCGCTGGCCGCGATGATCCAGCTGCTGTCGACGCTGCGCGCGGCGGACGGCACAACGACGGTCGACGGGCTGCCCTCGGACGCGGTGTGGGACGGACTGCAGTACCCGGAGGGCGAGTTCCGCCAGGACGCCAAGGTGCTGGACGGGGTGGAGCTGATCGGCACGGGTACGGTCGCGGACCGCATCTGGGCACGCCCCGCGGTGACCGTCATCGGTATCGACTGTCCCCCGGTGGTCGGCGCCACGCCGTCGCTGCAGGCGAGCGCGCAGGCACAGGTCAGTCTGCGGGTGCCGCCGGGTCAGGACGCGGCCGAGGCGACCGGACTGCTGATCGCCCACCTCGAGTCCCACGCACCGTGGGGTGCCCGGGTCTCGATCGAACAGGTCGGTCAGGGACAGCCGTTCCGCGCCGACGTCGGCAGCCCCGCGTACACGGCGATGGCGGACGCCATGCGGGTCGCCTACCCGGGTGAGGAGATGCAGGTCTCCGGCATGGGCGGCTCGATCCCCCTGTGCAACACCCTCGCGGAGCTGTACCCGGACGCCGAGATCCTCCTGATAGGGCTCAGCGAGCCGGAGGCGCAGATCCACGCGGTGAACGAGAGCGTGTCGCCCGAGGAGCTGGAACGGCTGTCGGTCGCGGAGGCGCTGTTCCTCCGGAACTACGCGGAGTCCAAGAAGGCTTGAGGACGGCGAGCGGGACCGGCCGCGCCGACACCGCCCACCCACCGCACGCACCACGGCGACGCCGCCCGGAGCACGTGCTCCGGGCGGCGTCGGGCCTGTACCCCGTCCCACGGCATGACCTGACGCGCAGGCAGACCCGACGCGGAGGCACGACCCCACCCGGACGCACGTCCTGAGGAGCAGCCGCGACCGCCGCACGGTGACCGGAACCTGTCACCGTTGACCGCGGAGCGACCGGGACCTGCCACCGTCGACCGCGTGGCGACCGGAACCTGCCATCGCCGGCACGTTGACCGCGACCTGCCACCACCCGTCGGGTCATGGCCGGAAGCTGCCACCGGCGGGCCGGCCGCCCACCGGTACCCCCGCCTCCAGGTTCAGCACGGCGGACCGTTCCCGGGCCCGCAGGGCCCAGCGCAGCCGCTCGTAGTGGGTGGGCGGCAGCAGGGAGGCCGCCTCCTCCTCGGTCACGAACCGCCAGCCGCGCAGCTCCGCGCCGGGCAGCAGCAGCCGGGAGGCGACCTCGCCGTGCAGCAGCCCGCCGTCGAAAAGGAAGCGCAACCCGCCGTACCCGGGCGGTTTCGGGGCCTCCCAGTCGACCACCAGGAGCTTGGGTGCCGTCCCGAGGTGGAGGCCGAGTTCCTCGGCGACCTCCCTCATCCCGGCCTGGGCCGGCGCCTCCCCGGGCTCCACCACCCCACCGGGGAACTCCCAGCCGGGCTTGTAGGTCGGGTCGACCAGCAGGACACGGTCCTGTTCGTCGAAGAGCAGGACGCCGGAGGCGACGGTCTCCGCCCGCGGTTCGGGCGTCTGGACTATCCCGCACTCCCTGGCCTCACCCGTACGCAGCGCCTCCGCGATGCGTACGGCCGTCGCGCGCGGGGTGAGCGTGCTGGTGTCGATCAGGTGGGCGTCCTCCGTGATCCAGTCGAGCGCCGCCCGGTAGTACCCGATGTGTTCGTACGCCCCCTGCCGTGTCCGCTCGCTCTGCTCCGGATCGTCCGCGAACTCCTCGCGGTCGGCCATCCGTCCTCGCAGGATCGTTTCCTCGGGTGCAAGCAGCACGTGACGCACCGGAATGCGGCGGGAGGCGAGCCCTCCGAAGATCTCGTCGCGATACTCCTGTCTCAGCAGCGTCATGGGCACCACGAGAACCCCCGGCAGTTCGGCCAGCAGGGCGGCGGCCGTGTCCACCACCAGACGCCGCCAGATCGGGAGGTCCTGGAAGTCGGTCACCTCGGCAAGCTTCTTCCGAGGCAGTAGGTGGTGCAGTGACCCTCCGATCAGTTCGGGGTCGTAGAAGGTGCTGTTCGGGATCAGATCGATCAGTTCGTACGCGGCACTGGTCTTTCCCGCGCCGGCCGCACCGTTGATCCAGACGATCACGGGTCCCCCTCATCCGTAGCCCCCTGTGGCTTGCCCGCAACACCCCTCTGCGGAAACCCCACCGGAGCGATGCCGTTGTGCACCCGGACGCCGCGACGGCCGCCGGGGGCGTCCAACTGTACGAGTCCGGACAGCCGTCCGGCCGTGACGGGCACCGCCCGCAAGCCGTTCGAGCGGACAGGCGCGGGGCCCGGGGAGGAGGCCGGCCCGGCGTGGTGCGCGGTGCTGCGGCAGCCCCGCAGGCAGGACACCGGCCGGACCCGGCGCGACGCCGAGGCGCGGGCGCGAGGCTACTGCGCGGCCACAGGCCGCCCGGCGCCGACGGCCCCCAGGGGGACCGCCGCGGCGGCGGCCGCCGCGCCCACCAGGCCCGCGTCGGTCCCCATGACCGCGGGTGCCACCGTGAGGCCCTGGACGAAGGAAAGCGTGGCGTACTCACGCAGGAACCGCCGCAGCGGCGCGAACAGCACGTCCGCCGCCCCGGCCACTCCCCCGCCGATCACCGCGATGTCGATCTCGACCAGGGTGGCGGTCGCGGCGATGCCGGCCGCGAGCGCCCGGGCGGCCCGCTCGTACGAGGCGATGGCGACCGGGTCGCCGGCCCGGGCGGCGGCGGCCACGGCCGCTGCCGTCGCATCACCGTCCCGGCCGGGGAGCCAGCCGTTCTCCAGCGCCCGCCGGGCGATGTTCGGGCCGCTGGCGAGACGTTCGAGGCAGCCGCGTGCGCCGCACGGGCAGAGGTCACCGTCCAGGTCGACGCTGATGTGGCCGATGTGCCCGGCGTTACCCGTGGGGCCGGGGTGGAGCCTGCCGCCGAGGACGAGTCCGCCGCCGACCCCCGTGGAGACCACCATGCACAGCGCGTTGTCGTATCCGCGGGCGGCACCCAGCCAGTGCTCGGCAGCCGTCACCGCGACCCCGTCGCCGACCAGGACGACGGGCAGCCCGCCGGTCGCCCTGGCGACCCTCTCCACCAGCGGGAAGTCCCGCCAGCCCGGAACGTTCACCGGGCTGACCGTGCCCGCCGACGCGTCCACCGGCCCGGCGCTGCCGATGCCGACCCTGCCCGCCCTGTGCCACAGCGGGGACGCCATGAGTTCGGCCAGGACCTCGTCCACCGCCCCCATCACCGCCTCCGCATCCTCCTGGGCGGGCGTCGGCCGCCGCGCCCGTACGAGGAGTGCTCCGCCACCGTCCACCAACGCTCCGGCGATCTTGGTGCCGCCGATGTCGAGCGCGGCGACGAGGTCGGTATGCATCGGTGTCGTCTCTCCGGAGGGGTGAGGGCGCCGGGCCTGCGGCTTCCGTCAATGGGTCCGCTCAGTCTCCCCGGATATGACAACGTTGTCCAGGGCCTATGCTCGACGCCACAGCCTCCGGCCCCCCGCAGCCCCATCGAAACCGCCCGCACCGAAACCGCCCGCATCCGACGACAGGACAGCGCACCGTGGCCATGACCGCCCGCCATTCCGAGTCACGCTACGGCAACAGGCCGACCATGAAGGACGTGGCGGCCCGTGCCGGAGTCGGCCTCAAGACGGTCTCCCGGGTGGTGAACGGCGAACCCGGGGTCACCCCCGACACCGAACGCCGCGTGCAGGAGGCGATCGAGGCGCTCGGCTTCCGGCGCAACGACAGCGCCCGCGTGCTGCGCAAAGGCCGTACCGCTTCGATCGGGCTCGTGCTGGAGGATCTCGCGGACCCCTTCTACGGGCCCCTGAGCCGGGCGGTGGAGGAGGTGGCGCGGGCCCACGGCGCCCTGCTGATCAACGGGTCCAGCGCGGAGGACCCGGAGCGCGAGCAGGAGCTCGTACTCGCGCTCTGCGCCCGCCGCGTGGACGGTCTCATCGTGATCCCGGCGGGCGACGACCACCGCTATCTGGAGCCCGAGATGAAGGCGGGCATCGCCACGGTGTTCGTCGACCGCCCGGCAGGCCGGGTCGATGCCGACATGGTGCTCTCGGACAGCTTCGGCGGCGCGCGCCAGGGCGTGGCCCACCTGGTGGCCCACGGCCACCGCAGGATCGGTTTCATCGGCGACCAGCCGCGCATCCACACCGCCAAGGAGCGGCTGCGCGGCTACCACACGGCGATGACCGACGCCGGCATCACGGTCGAGGACTCCTGGGTCTCCCTCGGATCCACCGACCCCGCACGGGTCAGGGCGGCCACCGAGGCCATGCTGCGGGGCCCGGAGCCGGTCACGGCGCTCTTCGCCGGCAACAACCGTGTGACCGTCACCGTCGTGCGCGTCCTCGCCGAGTGCGACCGCAGGATCGCCCTGGTGGGCTTCGACGACATCGAACTGGCCGACCTGCTCGGCATCACGGTGATCTCGCAGGACGCCGCCGCGGTCGGCCGCACAGCGGCGGAGCACCTCTTCCGCCGTCTGGACGGGGCCGACCACGCCCCGGCGAGGGTGGAGCTCCCGACCCGGCTCGTCCCCCGGGGCTCGGGCGAGCTGCCGCCGGCCTCCTGAGGCCCTGCGCAGGGATCCGGAAGGCCCGGCACGGCCCGGTGGCCTACGGGGCCCCCGGTGGCCTACGGGGCCGTCACCGTCAGTCCGCCACGGCGGGGCGAGGCGAAGGCGTCCAGGTCCGAGCGGGTCAGGCCGGTCAGCTCCGCGACCTCGGCGGTGTCCAGGGCGCCGCAGTCGATGCCGCGCAGCAGGTAGCCGCTCAGCGCCTTCGCGGTCGCGGGCTCGTCCATCACGTCGCCGCCCGCCTTGGCGACGTAGGCGGCGAGACGGGACGCGGCCGCACCCAGGCCCTCGCGGTAGAAGGTGTAGACGGCCGCGTAACGGGTGGGCAGGTGGCCGGGGTGCATGTCCCAGCCCTGGTAGTAGGCGCGCGCCAGGGCCCGGCGGGTGAGCCCGTAGTGCAGGCGCCAGGCGTCGTGGACCTGCTCGGCGGGGCCGACGGGCAGCACGTTGGTGGACCCGTCGCAGACGCGCACGCCCGTGCCCGCCGCGGCGACCTGCATGACCGCCTTGGCATGGTCGGCGGCGGGGTGGTCGCTCGCCTGGTAGGCGGGGCTGACGCCGACACAGGCGCTGTAGTCGAATGTGCCGTAGTGCAGGCCGGTGGCGCGGCCCTCGGCGGCGTCGATCATGCGGGCGACGGCCGCGGTGCCGTCGGCGGCGAGGATGGACTGGCTCGTCTCGATCTGGATCTCGAACCCGAGCCGTCCGGCCGGCAGGCCGTGGGTCTCCTCGAAGGCCTCGAGCAGCCGGACGAAGGCGGCGACCTGTTCCGGGTAGGTCACCTTGGGCAGCGTCAGCACGAGCCCGTCGGGGAGGCCGCCGGCCCGCACGAGGCCGGTGAGGAAGACGTCCGTGGTGCGGATCCCGCGGTCGCGGACGGCGGCTTCCATGCACTTCGTCCGGATGCCCGTGTACGGCGCGGCGGTCCCGTCGGCGTACGCCTCGGCGACGAGCCGGGCCGTCCGGGCGGCCGCCTCGTCCTCCTCGGCGTCCGGCCGCGGCCCGTAGCCGTCCTCGAAGTCGATGCGCAGGTCCTCCACGGGCTCGCGCTCCAGCTTGGCGCGTACGCGGTCGTGGACGGGTTCCGCGAGCTCCTGGGGGATGCCGAGGATCCGGGCGAGCGCGGCGGCGTCCGGGGCGTGCTCGTCGAGCGCCTCCAGCGCCCGGTCGCCCCAGGAGCGGACGGTGGTGGCGGAGAAGGCGTCGGCGGGGACGTAGACGGTGTGCACGGGCTGGCGGGTGCCGGGGTCGCCCGGGTAGCGCCGGGCCAGTTCTGCGTCGACCGCCGTGAGGGAGGCGCTGATTCGCTCACCGACCGCACCGGCGAGGCTCGTCGCCACCTTCTCCTGCTGACCCATGACCGCACCCTCCACGCTCAGGACTTCCGCTTCCCGGAATTGTTCATCCGCATAGTGAAGTTATAAGCCCTCGGGCCCTGCGTCAATGGTGATCGGAAACGGCCCGGGGCCGCGCGGTGCGAACACCACGCGGCCCCGGGCCGCCCTGCCGGCACAGCTCCCGCGCGATCAGCCCTTGCGGGCCTTGACCTCGTCGGTCAGCTGCGGGACGACCTGGAACAGGTCGCCGACGACGCCGTAGTCGACGAGGTCGAAGATGGGTGCCTCGGCGTCCTTGTTGATCGCGACGATCGTCTTCGAGGTCTGCATGCCGGCCCGGTGCTGGATCGCGCCGGAGATGCCGGAGGCGATGTACAGCTGCGGCGAGACCGACTTACCGGTCTGGCCGACCTGGTTGGTGTGCGGGTACCAGCCGGCGTCGACCGCGGCACGGGAGGCGCCGACAGCCGCGCCGAGGGAGTCCGCCAGCGCCTCGATGATCGCGAAGTTCTCGGCGCCGTTGACGCCGCGGCCCCCGGAGACGACGATCGCGGCCTCGGTCAGCTCCGGACGGCCGGTCGACTCGCGCGGCGTGCGGGAGAGGACCTTCGTACCGGTGGCCTGCTCGGAGAACGAGACCGTGAGGGCCTCGACGGTGCCCGCGGCCGGGGCGGCCTCCACGGCGGCCGAGTTCGGCTTGACCGTGATGACCGGGGTGCCCTTGGAGACACGGGACTTGGTGGTGTAGGAGGCGGCGAACGCGGACTGCGTCGCGACCGGGCCCTCGGCGCCGGCCTCCAGGTCCACGGCGTCGGTGATGATGCCCGAGCCGATGCGCAGCGCGAGGCGGGCGGCGATCTCCTTGGCCTCCGCGGAGGAGGGCAGCAGCACGGCGGCGGGCGACACGGCGTCGTAGGCGGCCTGGAGCGCGTCCACCTTGGGTACGACGAGGTAGTCGGCGAACTCCGGGGCGTCGGCGGTGAGGACCTTGACGGCGCCGTGCTCGGCGAGCGCGGCGGCGGTGTCGCCGGCCCCGTTGCCGAGGGCGACGGCGACGGGCTCGCCGATACGGCGGGCGAGCGTCAGCAGTTCCAGGGTGGGCTTGCGGACGGCACCGTCCACGTGGTCGACATAGACGAGTACTTCAGCCATGGGACTTCAATCTCCTGCGTGCGAGGGAGTGCGGGGCGGCGGTGGGAACGGGCGGGGCTCAGATGAACTTCTGGCCCGCGAGGAACTCGGCCAGCTGCTTGCCGCCCTCGCCCTCGTCCTTGACGATCGTGCCCGCGGTGCGGGCCGGGCGCTCGGCCGCGGAGTCGACCGCGGTCCACGAGCCGCCGAGACCGACCTCGTCCGCCTCGATCTCCAGGTCCTCGAGGTCCAGCGACTCCACCGGCTTCTTCTTGGCCGCCATGATGCCCTTGAAGGACGGGTAGCGGGCCTCGCCCGACTGGTCGGTCACGGAGACCACGGCCGGGAGAGAGGCCTCGAGCTGCTCGCTCGCGGCGTCGCCGTCGCGGCGGCCCTTGACCGTGCCGTCCTGGACGGAGACCTCGGACAGGAGCGTGACCTGCGGGACGCCGAGGCGCTCCGCGAGCAGCGCCGGAAGGACACCCATGGTGCCGTCCGTCGATGCCATGCCGCAGATGACCAGGTCGTAACCGGTCTTCTCGACGGCCTTGGCCAGCACCAGGGAGGTGCCGATGACGTCGGTGCCGTGCAGGTCGTCGTCCTCGACGTGGACGGCCTTGTCGGCGCCCATCGACAGCGCCTTGCGCAGGGCGTCCTTGGCGTCCTCCGGACCCACCGTCAACACGGTGACCTCCGCGTCGTCCGCCTCGTCGGCGATCTGCAGCGCCTGCTCGACCGCGTACTCGTCGAGCTCCGACAGCAGACCGTCGACGTCGTCACGGTCCAGCGTCAGGTCATCGGCGAAGTGCCGGTCGCCGGTGGCGTCGGGTACGTACTTCACACAGACAACGATCCTCAAGCTCACGCCGGCTCTCCTACTGCATCGTCATTTCTGGGCTGCCTTGTTGCACGCAGCATAGGCGCCTTGTGGGGCGGTTTCCGGCCGGGTCGACCGGGCTCCGAAGGAAATATTACTCGCCAGTACATCCAGAGCGTTCCCCATGAGCAAGCGCGTGGAACTGTGACCTTGCCAACGCGGACCGCCCCCGCGCCACCTGCGTGCCCTCAGTCTCGCAGAGCCGTGAAACGGCCCTGGTGGTAGACCAGCGGCCGACCGCCGCCCGACGGGTCCCCGTGCACCACCTCGGCGATCACGATGCGGTGATCCCCGGCCGGGACACGGGCCACCACGCGGCAGACCAGCCACGCCACCACGCCACCCAGCAAGGGCACGCCCTCGGGCCCGCGGCGCCACTCGGTGGACGGCCCGAAGCGGTCGGCGCCGCTTCGCGCGAAGGTGGCGGCGAGCTCCGGCTGGTCCTCCCCGAGCAGGTGTACGCCGATGTGCTCGGCCTCCGCCACGACCGGCCAGCTGGAGGAGGAGGTACCCACGCCGAAGGAGACGAGGGGCGGCTCGGCGGCGACGGAGGTGAGCGAGGTGGCCGTGAAACCGACCGGGCGTTCCCCGGCCGCGGTGATCACGGCGACCCCGGCGGCGTGCTGCCGGAAGACGGAGCGCAGGAGCTCGGGCGAGGCCGTTCGAGGGGAGTCGAGATCGGGCGAGGCCGTCATCGGCGGGTCCTTCTGGGAGGGGGCGTGCGGGGCCGCGGGTTCGTCAGGCACCCGGACAGCGCGCACTGGCGTGGCGCACGAGATCGACATGCACCCGGCCGAAGAGAAGCAGTTCAGGCGGCATAGCGTCAGGCTGACGATGAGTGGTGTGTGCAGTCAAGTGCGTACGGTCATGTGGGAGATGTGTCACGGCCCCTCACATCGCCCCTCACATCGCCGCTCCCAGCGCCGCGACGACATCGGCCGTACGCGGCTGACCGGCGGCCCGTCGCACGATGCGCCCGGCCGCGTCGAGGACGAGGACGGTGGGAGTCCGGCTGATCCGGAGGCTGCGGACGAGCGCGAGGTGGGCCTCGGCGTCGATCTCGATGTGGGCGACCCCGTCGACCATCGCGGCCACCTCCGTGAGGACGCGCCGGGTGGCGCCGCAGGGCCTGCAGAAGGCACTCGAGAACTGCACGAGAGTGGCCCGCTCCCCCAGCGGCGCCCCGAGTTGCGCGGCGTCCAGGGTGCCGCCGATCGTCCGCCCGTCCATACCCGTCTCCTCCTCCGAGCTCCGCGCAAAGGGTCAGCACCGGACTTCCGCGTTACATTCCCGGAGGTTTCACGTGACGAGAATCTCTCGCTCCAGGGCCTTCGGGGCTGGCCACGGCGTCGCACATGGGGCACCATCGCCACAATGCCGAAAACCTACGGCTGCGTAACTTCCGCCGGGAGAACCCTCCCCAGGCATTGAAGAAGGGTCTTCATCCAGATGGCAGAACTCGTCTATCGGCCGGTCATCGGCGCCGCTCGCACGCTGTTCAAGGCGCTCGACCTGAAGATCGACACTCAGGGTTCGGAGCACATCCCGAAGACCGGCGGTGCGGTACTGGTCAGCAACCACATCAGCTATCTGGACTTCATCTTCACCGGGCTCGGCGCGCTGCCGCAGAAGCGGCTCGTCCGCTTCATGGCCAAGGAGTCGGTCTTCCGGCACAGGATCTCCGGCCCGCTGATGCGCGGTATGAAGCACATCCCCGTCGACCGCGACCAGGGCGAGGACGCCTACGCGCACGCCCTCGCCTCGCTGCGCTCCGGGGAGATCGTCGGGGTGTTCCCCGAGGCGACCATCTCCCAGTCGTTCACGCTGAAGAGCTTCAAGTCGGGGGCCGCCCGGCTGGCGCAGGAGGCCGGCGTGCCGCTGATCCCGATGGCGCTGTGGGGCACCCAGCGTCTGTGGACCAAGGGCCGGCCGCGTAACTTCCGGCGCAGCCACACGCCGATCACCATCCGCGTCGGCGAACCCCTGGAGGCACCCGCCGACCAGTACGCCGGCGCCATCACCCGCCGGCTGCGCGAGCGGGTGCAGGAACTGCTCGAGGCGGCCCAGCGGGCGTATCCGGTACGCCCGAAGGACGCGAGCGACACCTGGTGGGTGCCGGCGCACCTCGGTGGTACGGCTCCGACGCCCGCCGAGGCCCGCGAGCGCGGCTGACCGGCCGGCGGGGCCGTGGTGGACACACCGCGGCCCCGCACAAGGCACAGCACGGCGCAGCGGCCGGCCGGAGGATCCGGTCGGCCGCTGCCTCGTGAGGGTGCGGAAGGCCCCGTCAGCGGGCCATCTCCTCCTTGAGCGCCAGGACGAAGGCGTCGACGTCTTCCTCACGGGTGTCGAAGGCGCACATCCAGCGCACGTCACCGGCCTTCTCGTCCCAGAAGTAGAACCGGAAGCGCTTCTGCAGCCGCTCGGTCACCTCGTGCGGGAGCCGGGCGAAGACCGCGTTGGCCTGGACGGGGTGCAGGATCTCCACGCCGTCCACGGCGCGCACCCCCTCGGCGAGCCGCTGTGCCATGGCGTTGGCGTGCCGGGCGTTGCGCAGCCAGAGGTCGCGCGCGAGGAGTGCCTCGAGCTGGACGGAGACGAAGCGCATCTTCGAGGCCAGCTGCATCGACATCTTGCGCAGGTGCTTCATCGCCCGGACGGCCTCCGGCCGCAGGACCACGACGGCCTCGCCGAACAGCGCGCCGTTCTTCGTACCGCCGAAGCTGAGCACGTCCACGCCGACCGTGTTGGTGAACGTGCGCATCGGCACGTCCAGCGACGCGGCCGCGTTGGCTATCCGGGCACCGTCCAGGTGGACCTTCATGCCCCGTTCGTGGGCGTGGTCGCAGATCGCCCGGATCTCGCCGGGGGTGTAGACGGTGCCGAGCTCGGTGTTCTGTGTGAGGGACACGACCTGCGGCATAGCCCGGTGCTCGTCGTCCCAGCCGTACGCCTGGCGGTCGATGAGTTCCGGCGTCAGCTTGCCGTCGGGGGTCGGGACGGTGAGCAGCTTCAGCCCGCCCATCCGCTCCGGGGCGCCGCCCTCGTCCACGTTGATGTGGGCGGACTCCGCGCAGATCACCGCACCCCAGCGGTCGGTGAGCGCCTGGAGGGCGAGGACGTTGGCGCCCGTGCCGTTGAAGACGGGGAACGCTTCGGCGGTGGGGCCGAAGTGGCTGTGGATGACCCGTTGGAGGTGTCCTGTGTAGTCGTCCTCGCCGTAGGCGACCTGGTGGCCGCCGTTGGCGAGGGCGAGAGCCGCGAGGATCTCCGGGTGCGCGCCCGCGTAGTTGTCGCTCGCGAACCCGCGTACCTGCGGATCGTGGTGCCGACGCGCGTCGGTCCTCAGGGTTGCGGGGTCAGCCACAGGCGCTTTCCGTTCACTTCTCCGGCGGGCTTGTCCCAGACGCCGGCGATGGCCTCGGCCAGCTCCTCGACGTCGGTGAAGCCCGCGAACTTCGCATGCGGGCGCTCGGCGCGCATCGCGTCGTGCACCAGTGCCTTGACCACCAGGATCGCAGCAGCCGCCGCGGGGCCGTCGTCGCCCCCCGCCTTGCGGAAGGCGTCGCCCAGGGCGAGGGTCCAGGCCTCCGCCGCGGCCTTGGACGCCGCGTAGGCCGCGTTGCCGGCGGTGGGGCTGCTCGCCCCGGCGGCGCTGATGAGCACGTACCTGCCGCGGTCGCTGCGCTGGAGCGGTTCCTGGAAGGCGAGGGTGGTGGACTGGACGGTCCGGATCAGCAGCTTCTCCAGGAAGTCCCAGTCGGCGAGGCTGGTCTCCGCGAAGCTCTTGCTGCCGCGCCATCCGCCGACGAGGTGGACCAGGCCGTCGATCCGGCCGAACTCCTTCTCGGTCTTGACGGCCCACTCCCGGGCGGCGCCCGGATCGAGCAGGTCCACGGTGTCGCCGGTGACGGTCGCTCCGCCGTGGGCGTAGCGCGCGGCGTCCACCGCCTCGGCGAGCCGTTCGGGGTTGGCGTCGGAGGCGACCACGGTCGCCCCCGCCTCGGCCAGCCGCAGGAGGGTGGCCCGGCCCGCCGGCCCGGCCGCTCCGGCCACCGCGATCACCGCACCCTCGAGCCCGCCGTCCCTGTCGCCCATGCCTGTCGCGTTCATGGCCACCGCCTCCTCAGAACCTGCGTTCACGCGGCTGCCCGCCCGGCGTCCGTCGCGGTGATGCCCTTGGTGGAGGCGATCACGTGCTTGAGTTTCTTGGCGAGCGCCTCATAGAACATGCTCAGGGGAAACTCGTCGGGAAGCACGTCGTCGACGAGCCTGCGCGGCGGTTGTGTCACGTCCAGGGCGTCGGGGCCCTTGGCCCAGCGCGATCCGGGGTGCGGGGAGAGATACGTCGCGACCAGGTCGTAGGCGGCGAACCAGTGCACCAGCTTGGGGCGGTCGATGCCGTCGCGGTAGAGCTTCTCGATCTCACCGCAGAGCTGGTTGGTGACCTGCGGGGCGCGGGCCCAGTCGATCTTCAGCGTGTTGTCGGTCCAGCGGACCACGTCGTGCTTGTGGAGGTAGGCGAAGAGGAGCTGACCGCCGAGGCCGTCGTAGTTGCGTACGCGCTCGCCGGTGACGGGGAAACGGAACATCCGGTCGAACAGCACCGCGAACTGCACGTCACGACCCTGGCCGAACCCGTCGGCCTCCAGCTTCACGGCCTCCTTGAAGGCGGTGAGGTCGCAGCGCAGTTCTTCCAGGCCGTACATCCAGAACGGCTGGCGCTGCTTGATCATGAAGGGGTCGAACGGCAGGTCACCGTGGCTGTGGGTGCGGTCGTGGACCATGTCCCAGAGGACGAAGGCCTGCTCGCAGCGCTTCTGGTCGCCGATCATCTCCCGGATGTCGTCCGGGAGTTCAAGGCCCAGGAGGTCGACGGCGGCCTCGGTCACCCGGCGGAAGCGGGCAGCCTCGCGGTCGCAGAAGATGCCGCCCCAGCTGAAGCGCTCCGGGGCCTCGCGCACGGCGATGGTCTCGGGGAAGAGGACCGCGGAGTTGGTGTCGTAGCCCGAAGTGAAGTCCTCGAAGGTGATGCCGCAGAAGAGCGGGTTGTCGTAGCGCGTGGCCTCGAGGTCGGCGAGCCACTCGGGCCACACCATCCGCAGCACGACCGCTTCGAGGTTGCGGTCGGGGTTGCCGTTCTGCGTGTACATCGCGAACACGACCAGGTGCTGGAGGCCGTCGGCACGGTTCCTGGCCGGCTGGAAGGCGAGCAGGGAGTCGAGGAAGTCCGGTACGCCGAAGCCGTCCGCGGCCCAGCGGCGGAGGTCACCGACGAGCGCGCGGTGGTAGTCGGTGTCGTGCGGGAGCAGCGGGGAGAGCTCCTCGATCGCTCCGGTCACGCGCGCCAGAGTGGCCACGGCCGTGTCCCGGGAGGGGGCGCCGTCGGCGGAGAAGTCGATGGAGCCGTCCTTCGACTGCCAGGGGCGCAGCTCTTCCACGGCACTCTTGAGCGCGGACCAGGCCGGGTGCTCGACGACCCGCTGGGCAGCAGCTATCGCGCCGGATACTGGAGCTTGCTCAAGAATTTCCGTCATAACACTTCCTTCACGGGAGAACCTCGCGTCGGACAACCCT
The DNA here is from genome assembly GCF_044334475.1 of Streptomyces sp. NPDC020780. Lineage (NCBI taxonomy): Bacteria > Bacillati > Actinomycetota > Actinomycetes > Kitasatosporales > Streptomycetaceae > Streptomyces > Streptomyces sp. NPDC020780. The sequence goes on from NZ_JBIRTB010000003.1 coordinate 362,994, forward strand.
ATCCACGGGCCGTCTCTTCGGACAAGTGGAGGGCTGAAAATTATCCTGCCACTCTTCTTTGTCACCGCGTTTTTTCCTGCCACACATGAGCTGGACAACTTCTTCCGTCGGGAGCGCGGGAGATCCGGCGTCCTGGACACGGGAACTGGTTCCCTGGGGGCAGGAGCTGCGGACGAAGCACGGACGATGACGGAAGCGGGAGTGCCTTGACTTTTCTCACCATCGGCCATCGCGGCGTGATGGGCGTCGCGCCGGAGAACACACTGCGCTCGTTCACGTACGCGGAGCAGGCCGGCATGGACGCCGTCGAGCTGGATCTGCACCTGAGCAAGGACGGCGCGCTCACCGTCATGCACGACGCCGCCGTGGACCGCACGACGGACGGCACGGGACCGATCGCCGGGAAGACCCTGGACGAGCTGCGCCGGCTCGACGCGGGCCAGGGCGAGCGGGTGCCCGTCTTCGAGGAGGTGCTGGACGCGATCGGCCTGCCCCTGCAGGCCGAGATCAAGGACGTGGCTGCGGCCCGCGCACTGGCCGAGGTGATGCTGCGGCGGAAGCTGGCCGGCCGGGTGGAGGTGTCCTCGTTCCACGACGAGGCGGTGGCCGAGATCGCCCAGCTGGTCCCGGGGGTGCGGACGGTCCTCATCGCGAGCCGCTGGGGCGGTGACGTGGTGGAACGGGCGGAGGCGGTGGGCGCGGCGACGCTCGCCCTGAACATCCGGCGCCTGACGCTGGAGGTCGTCGAGGAGGCGCACGCGCGGGGTCTGAAGGTGATCGGCTGGGTCGTGAACACGCCGGACCACCTGAGGCTGGCGAAGGCGCTCGGCCTGGACGGCGCGACGACGGACTACCCGGAGATCCGGCGCGCCGGCCGTTTCACCGCCTGAGGGCCGCTACAGCTCCTTGACCAGCAGCTCGAGGGCGAGATCTTCGCGCCGGGGGATGCCGAAGCGCTCGTCGCCGTACGGGAAGGGGGTCAGCTCTCCCGTACGGCGGTAGCCCCGGCGCTCGTACCAGGCGATCAGTTCCTCGCGGACGGTGATCACCGTCATGTGCATCTCGCGCACGCCCCAGCTCGCGCGGGCGGCGCGCTCCGCCTCGGCGATGATCACCTTGCCGAGGCCGGCGCCCTGCAGTTCCGGCTTGACGGCGAACATACCGAAGTAGGCGGCCGTGCCGCGGTGCTCCAGCTGGCAGCAGGCGACCGGCTCGCCGTCCAGCTCGGCCAGGAGCATCCGTCCGGCAGGGGCCGCGACCACCTCGCGCACCCCCTGCGCGTCGGTGCGCTGCCCGTCGAGGAGGTCCGCCTCCGTGGTCCAGCCGGCGCGGCTGGCGTCCCCCCGGTAGGCGGATTCGACGAGCCGCACCAGGGCGGGTACGTCGTCCTCGGTCGCGTCGCGGAAGGTCAGCTGCGCCTGGTCAGGGGCCTGTGCGGTGTCCATGGTGGCGTTCTCCGGTCGTGTGCTGCCGACAAGTGCCGTCCGAGCCTAACGGCCCTGCGGGCGGGCACCGGCCCGGCCGTGACCACCCCCCGCAGGCCGGGTCGCGCTCCCCCAGTACCCCAATGCGCCCCGGTAGGACGGCTCCCGGCGGGGCATCGATGGGGCGACACCGGCGTCATTCGCTCCAGGGGGGTGCACCGTGCACGGACCGGCGCTGTCCGGCGGGCTGCTGATGGTGTTGTGCGGGATCACGGGCACGTACTGCCTGCTGCGGACCCGCAGCGGCACGAAGGGGGAACGCAGGACGGCGCGCGCCGAGGCGCTGATGGGGTTCGGGATGGCCCTCATGGCGGTGCCGGCGGCGCTGCTCACTCTCCCGGAGTGGATGTGGGCGGTGTACGCGCTGGTGTTCGCCGGCGCGGCTGCGCGCGCGCTCGTGGCCGCCCGGCGCAGCGCCCACCACCTGCACCACCTGGTGGGTTCGCTGGCCATGGTCTACATGGCCCTCGCGATGGCCCCCGGGGCGGCCGGGGGCGGGCACGGCGGCCACCTCGCGCACGCCGCCACGACGGGTGCCGCCGGGGCGGCGGGAGGCGTGCCCCTGCTGACGGGCGCCCTGCTGGCCTACTACGCGCTGTACGTACTGCGCTCCGCGGGCCGGCTGATGCCGGCGGCCGCCACGGCGAGCGGCGCGGGCGGAAGCGGTGCGGTCGGTTTCGCCCCGGGCGCGCGGCCCGAGTTCACCTCGGCGTGCAGACTGACGATGGGCATAGCCATGTTCGCCATGCTGCTCACCATGTGAGACGACGGCCACGGCAAACCGTGGCGTACGTCACTTGCCACGCGAGGCCGTACCCCTGGTACCGCATCGCTCATAGGCTGACACCCATGTGGGTCTCCTGCACGTTGCTGCTGCTCGGCGCACTGGCTGCCGTCGTGGCCCCGAGCCTGATGGCGCGGGCCCGGTGGCCGGAGCGCGAGCCTGTGGTGGCCCTGTGGGTCTGGCAGTGCGTGGTGGCCGGGGTCCTGCTGTCGTTCGCGCTCGCGATGACGTTCAGCGCGGCCGCCGCCTGGCAGGCGGTGCGCGGGCACGTGTTCGCACCCGCCCCGCACGCCGTGGTCGAGGCCTACGCGCTCGGCGCGTACGGGCCGTGGTCGGCGGTCATCGCGGTCCTGCTGGCACTCGGCGGGCTGTGGACCGCCGCCATGCTCGTGCGGGAGGTCCACCGGGCCCGGCTGCGCCGCAGGCGGCGGCGCACGGAACTGCTGGTGCGTTCCCCGCTGATGCCCGGCGAGGAGCCGGACGGCGGCGGCCGTCTCGTGGTGCTGGAGGGACGGCGTCCCGATGCCTGGTGGCTGCCCGGTACGGCGCCCCGGCTGGTCGTCACCACCGCGGCACTCGGGCGGCTGAAGGGCCGTCAGCTCGACGCGGTGCTCGCGCACGAGCAGGGCCACGCGCAGGCCCGCCATGACTGGCTGCTGCACTGCTCGGCCGCGCTCGCGACCGGCTTCCCGCAGGTCCCGGTGTTCGCCGCGTTCCGCGACGAGATGCACCGCCTCGTCGAACTGGCTGCGGACGACGTGGCCTCACGGCGCTTCGGCCGGCTCACGACCGCGCTCGCCCTGGTCGGACTCAACGAGGACCGAGGGGTGTTCGGTCCCTGTCCTCCGCCGGACACGCAGGTACCGCTCCGGGTGAACCGGCTGCTCGCCCCGGTGGAACGGCTCACCGCGGGGCGCCGGCTGCGGCTGACGGCCGCCGCCGCGCTGGTACCGGTCGTGCCGCTGCTGGTGGCGGTCGTGCCGGGACTCCGCGCCCTCGGATAGCCGGATCCGGGGGTCGTCCGCGAGGATCGCTCCCATGCACTCCCCTACCCTCTCCCCGCCGCGCGCCTCACACCGCACCTCACTCCTGCTGGGCGCGGGCGTCGTCTGCGCCCTTCTCTCCGCAGCCCTGACCGCTCTCGTCGCGGTGCGATGGCCGCCGCTGATGTCCCTGGACGGCACCGTGGCCAGGTCGCTGCACCGCGGAGCCGTGACGGAGCCGGGGCTGGTCCACCTCAACCGGGTCCTGACGGACTGGGTATGGGATCCCTGGACGATGCGCGTCCTGACCGCCGTGGTGGTGATCGCCCTGTGGTGGCGCGGGGCGCCTCGGCTCGCCGGATGGGTGGCGGCGACCAGCCTTCTGGCGACCGTCCTGCAGCAGGCGCTGAAGTCCGCGGTGGGGCGGGAGCGTCCGCAGTGGCCGGATCCTGTGGACTCGGCGCATTACGCCGCCTTCCCGTCGGGCCACGCCATGACGGCGATGGTGACCTGCGGGCTGCTGCTGTGGCTGCTGCGTCTGTACGGCGCCGCACCGCTGCTGTGGCGGACGGCTGTCGTGGTGGCCGTCGTCTCCGTGCTGGGTGTGGCCTTCACCCGCCTCTACCTGGGGGTGCACTGGCTGTCCGATGTGGTGGGCGGGCTGCTGCTGGGCGGAGCCGTGACGGCCCTCTGCGCTGCCGCGTACGGAGCGCGCCGGGTGGCCGGTGACGAGGAGGGCGGCGTTGTGGAGCCGCCCGCTCGACGGCGGTGACGACCGCCGTGCGGACGGCGGGGCGGCGGCGCTGGGCTGTGACGTGCGCTACGTGGACCACCTGCCCGTGGCGGAACGCCCGGACGGGCTCCGGGCCCTCGGACTGGTGTAGCGCGCCGGAAACCACCCACGCCGTGCCGCGGCCAGCACCCGCCGTGAAAATTTCCGGGAGACGGTGTGAGGGATATCCCTGCGCTCACGGGGGTGAAGTGCCGGACCCGGGCCCTAACCTGGGTGACATGTCCCCGAATCCGAACACGTCCGTCTCCGTGCGTCCCGTCTCCGTGGTCAACGAGGAGATCCGCGCCCTGTGGCAGCGTTCGGGCGGACTGTTGTCCCGGGAGGACGAGAAGGAGTACCAGCGCCTGCTGGCGGAGTGGGCGGCTGCGGCGGGTACGAGCGTGCGGCCGGCCGCCTGACGCCGTGGGCGGGTCCGCCGCGCCGGGCGGGGACAGGGGTGGGCGCCCCCGCGCTGATTCCGGCGATCCCCCGCGTCGCCGGAATCAGGGGTACAGCATGTCGCCGCGCGGGTCGTCGGTCAATGAATTAACGGCTCCGCTCGCTACGACCGCGGCGGAGCCGCGACCCGCCGGGCGGAAGCCGCCCGGCGGGTCGCGTGCGTTCTCTCCGGCCGGATGGTGCGGCCGGGGTCAGCGGTCGAAGTAGTCCGGCTGCGTCTGCACGTTGAGCTCCGGAAGCCGCACCTTCTCGGCCGGGTCCGTCCGCCGGTCGTCGAGCTTCAGGACGTCGAAGCCCTTGGCGATGTCGTTGGAGTAGATGTAGCCGTTGTAGTAGTACGCCGACCAGGGGCCGGCCGTCGTGACCGCGTCCGTCGAGACCGGACCGCGCTCGAAGTACGCGATCTCCTTCGGCGTCGAGGAGTCGGTGAAGTCCCACACCGACACCCCGCCCTGGTACCAGGCCTGGACCATCAGGTCCTTGCCCTTCACCGGGATGATCGACCCGTTGTGCGCGACGCAGACCTCGGTGTCGGCCTGCGGGCGGTCGATCTTGAAGTAGCTCCGGAAGACCAGCTTGCGGTGGTCGCCCCGGCCGGTGATGTCGTAGATGCCGTCGGCCCCGCGGTGGGGACCGACCTCGTCGTTGCAGGTGGCCGCGCCGCCGCCGCCGAGCTCATCGGTGAAGACGACCTTGTCGGCCTTCTGGTTGAAGGTCGCGGAGTGCCAGAAGGCGAAGTTCACGTTGTCCTGCACCCGGTCGATGATCTTCGGGTTCTCCGGGTCCTCGATGGAGAACAGCAGACCGTCGCCCATGCACGCCCCGGCAGCCAGGTCCTTCGACGGCAGCACGGTGATGTCGTGGCACCCGGTGGTCTTGGAGACGCCGGGGTTGGTCGGCGCGCCCGGGTTGCCGCCGTCCGGGAAGAGCACCGGGAAGTTCACGATCCGGGACTTCTCGGGGGCGCTGCGCGGCACCTTGATGACGGAGATCCCGTCGTGCGGCGGCTGGCAGTCGGGGAACGCCTCGTTGGGCGAGTACGAGGAGACGTACACGTACACGTTCTTGCGCTCGGGCACGATCGTGTGGGTGTGCGACCCGCACGCGGTCTCGACGGCGGCGACGTACTTCGGGTTGCGCTTGTCGCTGATGTCGAAGACCTTCATGCCCTCCCAGGAGGACTTCTCCGTGGCGGGCTGTGTCGTGCTCGCACACGAGTTGTCGCTGCGCGAGGAGTCGGTCGACAGGAAGAGCAGGTTCCCGGAGACCGAGATGTCGTTCTGCGATCCGGGGCAGAGGACCTGTGCGACCGTCCTCGGGCTCCTGGGGTCGCTGATGTCGAAGATGCGGAAGCCGTCGTAGTTGCCGGCGTAGGCGTACTTCCCCTGGAAGGCCAGGTCAGTGTTGAGCCCCCGCAGCGCGTCCTTGGGGACGTTGGCGAGGTGCTCGATGTTGTCGCTGTGGACGATCTCGTCCACGCCGGGTATCTCGCCGCTCTCGATGGCGGCCCGGGCTTCGGCCTGCTGGCTCACGGAAACACCGCTGCGCGTGGTGGCGGTGTCGCCGGGGTCGGGCGTCGCGGCCGCGGGTCCGGCCGTCAGCAGAGTGGCGATGAGCCCGGCCGCGGCTGCCGCCACACCCAGACGTCTGCGCCGCACGCTGGTGGTGTGCAACGAGGTCACTGCGTCCTCCCTTGTATCCGTTCGTAGGCGAACGGTTCCTGGACTCCGGCAGTATCGTCCCTCTCATGTACACACCAACAGATGGCAACAGAGACGTAATGAAAGTTTTTGATCAACGGCCCGTGGAAGGTGTTAGGACGGTTTCCCACACACCCATGTGGCACTGGAGGTCGCCGTGTTGATGCCCCGTCGGACCACGCGCATGCGCGCAACCGCTCTGGCGACGACGCTCGTCGCCGCCGTACTGGCCTTGGGCGCCTGCGACGACGGAGGCTCCGAGGACGGGGCGAAGGCCGGGCCGGACAAGGGCCTCACGGTGGTGGCCCCCGGGAGGCCGGGCGAGCCGGCCCGGACACTGTCGGCCGCGGACGCGGCGAAGGCCGCGGGGGACGACACCCCCAACTCCGCCGACTTCCGCTACGCCCGGATGATGATCGCGCATCACGAGCAGGCACTCGTGCTCACCGCTCTCGTCCCCGGCCGGGCGGCCTCGCCCTCCGTCGAACGGCTCGCGGAGCGCATCTCGGCAGGCCAGAAGCCGGAGATCGGTGCCATGGAGGGGTGGCTGAAGAACAACGGCGGCGAGGGCCGTGCGGAGACCCACGACCACTCCGCGATGCCGGGTATGGCGACCGAGGCGCAGCTCGACCGTCTGCGTGCGGCGCGGGGCAAGGCGTTCGACCAGCTGTTCCTGGAACTGATGATCACCCACCACCAGGGGGCGGTCACCATGGCGGCCGAGGCGCTCGCGGACGGCAACAACGTCCTGGTCGAGGAGATGGCCAACGACGTGATGGCCCAGCAGACGGTGGAGATCGACCGGATGCGCGGACTGATGGCCTGACGGTCCGCGCGCCCCTGCCTCGTTGTGCCGGCCGGTGCCATGCTGGAGGCATCCTGCGGGAAGAGGTGCGCCGTGCTCCGTGTCGCCGTCGTCGGTTCGGGCCCCAGCGGGGTCTACACGGCCCAGGCCCTTGTGCAGCAGTCGCGGGTACCGGACGTGCGGGTGCACGTGCTGGACAGGCTGCCCGCCCCGTACGGTCTGGTCCGTTACGGGGTGGCGCCCGACCACGAGAAGATCAAGTCACTCCAGAGCAGCCTGCGGGCCGTTCTGGAGGACGAGCGGATCACCTTCGCCGGCCATGTCGAGGTGGGCGGCGAAACCGGTCCGTCACCCGCCCGGCTCAAGGAGCTCTACCACGCGGTGGTCTACTGCGTCGGCGCGTCGGCCGACCGGCCGCTCGGCGTGCCGGGCGAGGAGCTGCCCGGCAGCCTTTCGGCCACCGACTTCGTCTCCTGGTACAGCGCCCACCCGGACGCGGCGGTCGACGCCTTCGCGCTCCGGGCACGCGCGGCCGTGGTCCTGGGGGTCGGTAACGTCGCGGTCGACGTGGCCCGGATCCTGGCCCGGGGCGCTGCCGAGCTGCGCTCCACCGACGTACCGCGTGCCGTGCTGGAGGCCCTGGAGGCGAGCCAGCTTCGCGAGGTGCACATCGTGGGCAGGCGGGGCCCCTCGCAGGCCAGGTTCACCACCAAGGAGCTCCGCGAACTCGGCGCGCTGCCGGGCGCCCGGACGGTCGTGGACGGCGCCGAACTGGCCCTGGACCCGGTCTGGTCGGCCCTCGCGGGCGGCCCGGGAGCAGCGCCGCCGCCCGCGGTCGTCCGGCGCAATCTGGAGGTGCTGCACGGCTGGTCGGCGCGGGGGGCGCCGGAACGGGAGCGCACCGTCCGGCTGCGGTTCTTCCTGCGGCCGGTGGAGCTGCTGGAGAGGGGCGGGCGGGTCGCCGGCGTACGGTTCGCGCGTACCGCTCCCGACGGCGCGGGCGGCATCCGGGACACCGGCGACTTCGAGGACATCGAGGCGGGGCTCGTCCTGCGGGCGGTGGGGTACCGGGGGACGCCGCTGGCCGGGCTGCCCTTCGACCCGGTACGCGGGACGGTGCCGCACGTGGGTGGCCGGGTCCTCAGGGACGGGGTGGCCTCGCCCGGCGAGTACGTCGCGGGGTGGATCAAGCGGGGTCCTACGGGCGTCATCGGCTCGAACAGGCCCTGCGCCAAGGAGACCGTCGCCTCGCTGGTCGACGACGCGCCGCTGCTGGCCGCCAGGGAGGTGCCGGCCGATCCGCTGGGCGCGCTGCGCGCGCAGGGGTTGCGGCCGGTGGAGTGGGACGGCTGGCTGTCGATCGAACGCGCCGAGGCCGCGCTCGGGCACTCGCTCGGCCGCGGCCGGGTGAAGATCGCGGACTGGCCTGGGCTGCTGGGCGCGGCCCGGGGCGGGAACCGGCCGTGACGCAGCGGGAGGGCTCCAGGCGCCGGCTCCCCGCCGACGGGCGGGGCCTGACGCCTGCCGCTGACCGGTCGCAGGGCGTGTTCCGAAACGAGCGTCATCCGACCGGAGGGCGGGCCGGCCTGCGCCCGGTGCGGGCGATCGCACGGCGGAGTGCCGCCCCGGTACACCAGGTGCCGGGACGACCCCGGCAACGCGGCGAGGGCCCGGAGCCGTCGTCGCGCGCCGCGGGACGGATCTCAGCCCTGGAGGCCCGACGTTTCGGGGGCGTCTGCCCGCGCGCCCGCTTCCAGGCGCTTCGCCTGCAGGTCGGCCGCGCCGAGGACACTGTCCAGGAGGCCGGGGAAGAGGGCGTCCAGGTCGTCCGTGCGCAGGCCGCTCAGCTTGGCCGTGCCGCGGTAGAACTGCTGGATGACCCCGCTCTCGCGCAGCACCCGGAAGTGGTGCGTGCTGGTGGACTTGGACACCGGGAGGTCGAAGCGGGAGCAGGCCAGCTCGGCGGCGTCGTGGGCCAGCTGGCGCACGATGCGCAGCCGTATCGGATCGGAGAGCGCGTGGAGCACACCTTCGACGCGGATCTCCTCGCGCGAGGGGTGGGCGAGCGCACGGCCGGCGTTCGACGTCACAGTGGCTCCAGTTCGTCCAGGGACACCCATTGTACGAGAGCTGTCGTAGTTGTTTCACTGTTCTACTGCCGGGTGGCCACGACGAGGCGGGCGCGGGGGCTGCCGTCGGGCCTGCTTCCCAGCTCCTCCAGCGGGAGCAGCCGTACCGCGAACCCGGCGCGCTCGAGATCGTCCTTCACCTCGGTGAGCGGGAAGGTGCGGTAGTACATGACGAACCGGGGGCGCCACAGCGCGTTGCGCACCCGCATGGCCGCGTCGAAGCCGAGCAGCGACCAGTACGCCCACGAGCCCACCTCGGGCGGCGCTCCGACCGGGAAGGCGAACGTGCCGCCCGGCCGCAGCGAGGCACGCACCTGTGCGAAGAGGCCGGGGCGCTCCCCCGGCAGGAAGTGCCCGAAAGCCCCGAAGCTCAGGGCCAGATCGAAGACGGGGGCGAAGGGCAGCGCCCGCGCGTCGGCCCGCACCCAGTCGACCGCGGGGCCCCCGGCCCCGGTCCGCGCCGACCGCGCCACGGCGAGCATGCCCGCACTGAAGTCGACGCCGGTGACACGCTCCCTGCATAGCCCGCGCAGGACCCCCACCCCCGCTCCGGTGCCGCAGCACACGTCCAGGCCGCGGTCGAACGGCCCGAGCGGACGCACCGCCCGGCCGACCGCTTCGAGCACCCTGTCGGGGGTCCGGTAGGGCGACCCGTCGAACTTCGGGGCGAGCAGGTCGTACCCGCGCATCGTCGAGGACAGCGCCTGCACGGCCAGTTCGCGGAAGGTGGGGCCCTGTGGAGTGGACATCGGACCCCAGGCTACCCGCGCGGCCGCCTGTCAGACGGCGTAGCCGTACTGTTCGGGCGCCCGCACGTCGCCTCCGAGCGCACGCGCCGCGCTGCGGGCGAAGTAGGGGTCTCGCAGCAGTTCCCTGCCGAGCAGGACGGCGTCCGCGCTGCCGTCGGCGAGGATCTTCTCGGCCTGGACGGGGTCGGTGATGAGCCCGACCGCGGCCACCGGGAGGCCCGTCTCCGCGCGCACCCGGGCGGCGAACGGCACCTGGTAGCCCGGCTCCACGGGGATCCGCGCCCTGGGGGCGAGCCCTCCGGTCGAGACGTCCAGCAGGTCGATGCCGTGGGCGCGCAGTTCACGGGCGAGGCGGACCGTGTCGTCGGCGGTCCATCCCTCACGCTCGTCGTCCGCGTTCTCGGTCAGCCAGTCGGTGGCGGAGATGCGGAAGAACAGCGGGAGTTCCTCGGGCCACACGGCCCGTACGGCGTCCACGACCTCCAGGGCGAAGCGGACGCGGTTCTCGAACGAGCCGCCGTAGGCGTCCGTGCGGTGGTTGCTGTGCGGGGAGAGGAACTGGCCGATGAGGTAGCCGTGGGCGCCGTGGATCTCCGCGACCTTGAAACCGGCCGCGAGCGCCCGGCGGGCGGCGTCGGCGAAGTGGCCGACGATCTCCTGGATACCGTCGACGGTCAGCTCGGCGGGCACGAGGTGGCCCTCGTCGTACGGGAGGGGGCTCGGGGCGACCGGCTGCCAGCCCTCGCCTCCCTGGGTTCCGGCCTGGAGGGGGCCGCCACCGCGCCAGGGGCGGTCGGTCGAGGCCTTGCGGCCGGCGTGGGCGAGCTGGATGCCGGGGACGGTGCCCTGCCGGGCGAGGAAGTCGGTGATACGGCGGAAGGCTTCCGTCTGCCGGTCGTTCCAGATCCCCAGGTCGGCGGGGCTGATCCTGCCCTCGGGGCTCACCGCGGTCGCCTCGACGAGTACGAGGCCGGTTCCGCCCGCCCCGCGGGCGGCGTAGTGCGTGAAGTGCCAGTCGTTGGCCACGCCGGCCTCCGGCCCGGACGTCTCCGCGCTGTACTGGCACATGGGCGCCATCCAGACGCGGTTGGGCACGGACAGCGAGCGCAGGGCATAGGGCTCGAAGAGTGAACTCACGGGGGTCTCCGCTTCCTCGGGGTGCGACGGCGGGCAGGGTGGGTCGTCCGGACACGCCGGACCACCACGTCGTACGAGATTCACCGTACTACGAGATTCACCGTACTACGAGAATTACCGTACTACGGCGACTCTCGAATTACGAAGTCTCTCGTACGAACCCGACGCGTCGGCCGCCCCGCCTCAGCCTCCCCCGGGGCGCCCCCGCCGGCGCAGACGGATCCCTGTGTCCCCCGCGTACAGCTGACTCCAGCTGCGCCCGCCGCCGGAGCTCCAGGTCACCTGGACGTTCGCCCCGTCCGTCCGGACGGCTTCCACCCTCATGAAGCGGTCCGCGTCCCGCACGTCGCCGCGTTCCAGGTCACGCGCCTGGACCATGACGGGCTCCGCCGTCCCGGCGCTCTCCGCCTCGGCGGCCGCCCGGAGGAGCGCGGCGGCCAGTTCCCTGGCCGCCGCCGGCGAGCAGGACCAGGCGGCACGGACCGACGGGCCCTCGGCCCGGATGCCGACCCCGGGCGCCCCCTCCGCCGGCGCGGGGACCACCTCCAGCGTCCCGCCGCGCCCCTCGGTGTCCTGGAATCCGATGCCCATCCCGCGCCTCCTCATGCCCCACTGTCCCGCTCCGGCCCGGCCGAGCCGGAGGCCCTCCGGCGGGCCCAGATGGCTGGGCCTGACGCCGCCGGTGTCCGCCACGGGGGTACTGCGGGGCCCCCGTGAGGTCGGCCCTCCAGAATTTCAGCACAGGGATCCCCGGGCGGCCGACGCGGTGCACCGTGGCGGTCCGGCTCAGGTCGCAGGGGCACATCGCGGGAGCCCTCCGGCGTACGACAGGGCGGACGCGGCGGCCTTCGAAACTTTCGGCAACCTCCCCGCACTCACAACGGGGTCCGGAGCGGGGCGGGCAGGGGCCGATCCGCCTCCTGCCTGCCGTCCGCTACGCCGGCCGTTCCCCCTCGGCGGGCGCCGGCTCCAGGGAGACCGCGCAGACCATGTGGCGCCGGTGGTCCACGGCCCGCTCGGGTCCGGTGAGCCGAAGCCGCACCGTGTGCCGGACGTCTGCGGGGGCGCTGGAGGACGCGAAGCGCAGTTCCAGCTCCCCCGGCTCGACGATCCGGTGTCCGCCGACCCCGGTGAACGACACCAGGTCGGCGTGGAACCGGAAGCGCACCCGGCGGGCCTCCCCCGCGGCGAGCGGCACGCGTGCGTAGCCGATGAGCCGTGACTCCGGGCGCGTGGTCTGGGCGACGGGGTCGTGGACGTAGAGCTGGACCACCTCGGCGCCGTCCCGGTCGCCGGTGTTGCGGACCGTCAGTTCCAGGTCGGTGGCGCCGTCCGTGGGCAGCTCCGCAGGAACTTCCGGGCCCGGCTCCCAGGTGAAGGAGGTGTACGAGAGCCCGTGGCCGAAGGGGTGGAGCGGCGTGGGGTCGAGGCTGCTGACCCCGTTGACCAGGCCCAGCGGCGGCTGCAGGTAGGTCCACGGCTGCCCGCCCGGACCGTCGGGGACGCCGATGGGCAGCCGCCCCGAGGGGTTGACCCGCCCCGAGAGGACCCCCGCCAGCGCGGAGCCGCCCTCCTCCCCCGGGAAGAACGCCTGCACACAGCCGGCCAGCCGGTCCGCCCGGCCGCCGAGTGCGTACGTACGTCCCGTCAGCAGCACCAGGACGACGGGGGTGCCCGTCGCGAGCAGCGCGTCGAGCAGCCCGGCCTGGAGACCGGGCAGGGCCAGGTCCGCCGCGTCGCAGCCCTCGCCGGAGGTGCCGCGGCCGAACAGCCCGGCCCGGTCGCCGAGTACGGCGACACAGACGTCGGCTCCGGACGCGAGCGCGGCGGCGGCCTCGATTCCGGAGGCGTCCGGGCCGTCGACGTCGCAGCCCTGCGCGTAGTCGACGCGGGCGCCCGGGAACTCCTCGCGGAGCGCCTCCAGCAGGGTCGGCACGGCGATGCCCATCGGGGACCCGGGGTGCTGGACGCCGACGTGGCTCGGGAAGGAGTAGCAGCCGAGCATCGCCAGCGGGTCGTCGGCGCGCGGTCCGACGACCGCGATCCGGCCGGTGCCCCTCAGCGGCAGCGCCCCCTCCGGATTGGCCAGCAGGACGCAGGACCGCTCGGCGAGCAGCCGGGCCAGAGCACGGTTCCGGGGCGGGTCGAGGTCCACGGCTCCCCGCGCCTCCTCCGGATCCACGCCCTCCAGGACGGCCGGACGGACGGTGAGGTCCGGGTCGAGCAGGCCGAGTTCGCACTTCTGGAGCAGGACGCGGTACAGGGCGCGGTCCACCAGCTCCTCGGGGACGGTTCCCTCGCGTACGGCGGCGACCAGCGCGTCACCGTAGCTGCGCACGGTGGGCAGTTCCACGTCGACACCGGCCGTGAGGGCCAGCCGGGCCGCGTCCGGCCGGTCGGACGCGATCCTGTGCAGGGTCTCCAGGAAGCCGATGCCGAAGTAGTCGGCGACCACCGTTCCGGTGAATCCCCAGGTGTCCCTGAGGAGTCCGGTGAGCAGGGCCGGGTCGGCGGCCACCGGGACCCCGTCGATCTCGGCGTACGAGTGCATCACCGAACGGGCGCCGCCCTCGCGGACCGCCATCTCGAACGGCGGCAGGATGACGTCGGCCATCTCCCGGCCGCCGGCCCTGACCGGGGCGAGGTTGCGCGCGCCGGCCGAGGCGGAGTACCCGGCGAAGTGCTTGAGCGTGGCGACGATTCCGGAGGACTCCAGGCCCCGGACGTACGCCGTGGCGATGGTCGCGACCAGGTAGGGGTCCTCGCCGATGGTCTCCTCGACGCGGCCCCAGCGCAGGTCGCGTACGACGTCCAGGACGGGGGCGAGCCCCTGGTGGACGCCGACCGACCGCATGTCCTCGCCGATCCGCCGCGCCATCTCGGCGACCAGCTCCGGGTCCCAGGCCGCGCCCCAGGCGAGCGGGACGGGGTAGGCGGTGGCCCCCCAGGCGGTGAATCCGGCCAGGCACTCCTCGTGGGCGACCGCGGGGATGCCGAACCGCCCCGCCGCGACGATCCTGGCCTGGGCCCTGGCCAGCGCGACGGCGCCGACGCCCGGGTCCACCGGGGCGGTGCCGAACGGCCGGGTGAGCTGGCCGAGTCCGCGGGTGGTGAGCTCCTCGAAGTCGACCGGGTCGACCATGTCGTTCTGGTGCGGTGCGACTCCGTCACCGTCGGCGTCGGCGCCCACCCAGATGCCGTACAGCTGGGCGGCCTTCTCCTCGAGGGTCATCCGGGCGGCCAGGTCGGCCACGCGTGCCCCGGGACTCAGCGAAGGGTCGCGCCACGGACCGTCGACGGCGGGCACCGGTCCGGCTTCACGGGCGTGCGGGGCAGGGGGGATTGCCATGGCGGCAGGGGTTCCTCTCATGAGTGCGGTGGTCCGGGGCGGCAGGGGTGTCCTATTTGCCGCCCACCCCCATCAGTCCGTCGACGAGCGCCCGCCGGGCCACGAGGTACACGGCGAAGACGGGTACGACGGAGAGGACGATCGCCGCGAGGACCGCGGGGATGTTCACTCCGAACTGGGTCATGAAGGTGAACAGCCCCAGTGTCAGGACGCGGTTCTCCTCCGACTGCGTGAGGATCAGGGGGAACAGGAAGCCGTTCCAGGCCTGAAGGGCGGAGAAGATCGCCACGGTGCTGATGCCGCCTTTGGAGAGCGGGACCGCCAGCTGCCAGAGCATCCGCCCGGGCGAGGCGCCGTCCAGCGCCATCGCCTCGTACATCTCCTCGGAGACGTCGCGCATGGTGCCGCTGAGCACCAGGACGGCGACGGGCATCGCGAAGGCGGCGGTGGGCAGGATGACCGCCCACAGGCTGTCGTAGAGCCCCATCTTGCCGATGAGCAGGTACAGGGGAACGATCACCGCCTGCGCCGGGATGGCCACACCGAGCAGGAAGGTCCGGAAGGCGAGCGACGAGAGGCGGCTGCGGGTGCGGACGGCCACGTACGCCACCGGGACGGACAGGGCGAGGACGAGGACGACCGTGGCCACCGCGACGATCGCGGTGTTGCCGAGCAGCGGGAGGAATCCGCTGTCCAGCACGGTGGTGTAGTTGTCGAGCGTCGGGTCCGTCGGGAACGCCAGCGGATCGCCGTTCAGCGCTTCGTCCTGGTGCATCAGGGACGAGGAGAGCAGCGTGTAGAGCGGTACGAGGACGACGACGAGCCAGATCAGCGAGCCGATGCCGGCCACCGGGTTGCCCGTCCTGCGCCGGGGGCGGGGCACGCTCCTCATGCGCCGCGGAACGGACGAGGTACGCCGCGGTGCGGCGGGGCGGGTGTCGATGGACATCTCGTCACATACCTTCCCGGGTGGACCGCATGGATCCGAAGCCGCTGAAGCGGACCAGGAGCAGCGACAGACCGGTGGCCACGATGACGAGTGCGGTCGCGATGGCCGCCGCGTAGCCGAGGTCGTAGGTCTGGAAGCCGGTCCGGTACATCAGGTAGGGCAGGATCGTGGTGTCCGTGCCGGGACCGCCCTTGGTCATGATGAGCACGGTGTCGAAGTAGGTCAGCGAGCCGACGATCATCAGCACCGACGAGGTCGTCATGGTGTGGCGGAGCTGGGGCAGCGTGATGTGGAAGAACTGCCGGACCATGCCCGCGCCGTCGATGGACGCCGCCTGGTAGAGGACTTCGGGGATCTGCCGGGCGCCGCCCTGGTAGATCAGCGTGTGGAAGGGCATGAACTGCCAGCCGCCCACGAACGCCACGACGAGCAGGGCTCCGGTGGAGGAGCCCATGATGTTCGGGTCGACGCCGATCCAGGGGCCGATTTCCTCGATGACACCGAAGTTGGGGTCCAGCAGGGCGTGGAAGAGCATGGCGATCGCGGTGGTGGACAGCAGCAGCGGGACGAAGAAGACCGCCGACAGCACGGCCCGGCTCCGCTGACGGCCCGCCGCCCAGACGCCCAGCAGGAGGGCGACCGGGGTCTGGAAGGCCCAGCTGATCGTCGTGAGCAGGAGGGTCAGCCAGGCGGCCTGGCCGAATTCGGAGTCCTCGAACAGCCGGGTCCAGTTGTCGAGACCCGTCAGGGCCGGGGAGTCGAGCCCGTCCCAGGTGGTGAAGGAGAGGTAGACGGCGATCGCCAGGGGGACGATCGCGAAGAGGGCGAAGAACAGGATGCCGGGCACGGCCCAGCCGACCGGCGGGCGGCCGACGTTGCCGACGGCCGCCTTCCTGTCTCCGCGGCGCTCGGCATGCGGAGTCTGGACTGACATGGCTACTTGGCGGCCTTCATCGCTGCGACGAACTGCTCGGGCGTGCTCCTGCCCGCGAACAGCTTGCTGATCTCGGTGAGCAGGGGGGTGGCGTACCGGGACTCCAGCGCCTGGTCCCACGAGAGGGTGAAGTCCGGGGCCTTCTGGACCATCTCGTACTGGTCGTGCGCGAAGGCGGGGTTGGGCGAGGCACTCAGCATCGAGGCGGCGTCGGAGGTGGTGGGGATGTCACCGTTGTCGACGAGCGCCTTGGAGTAACTCTCGGACGCCATCGCCTTCAGGAACGCGACGGCGGCGTCCTTGTGCTTCGTGCGGGCGTTGACGGACCAGTAGTTGGTGGGGTTGCCCACCACGTTCGCCGGGTCGCCGACGCCGCCGGCCACAGTCGGGAAGGCGGTCCAGCCGAGGTCCTTCCTGGCGAACTCGGGGGCCTTGCCCAGTTGGGTGGAGTACTCCCACGAGCCCATGAGGTGCATCGCGGCCTTGCCCTTGTTCAGCAGGGTCGGGGCTCCGCCGTTGCCGTAGTCGACCGAGTGGAAGTTCTTGCCGAAGGCGCCGTCGTCGATCAGCTTCTTGACCGTCCGGGCCGTCGTGAGCACCGCGGGGTCGCCCCAGCCGTCGGTGTCACCATTCTGGATCTTCCGGAAGACCTCGGGTCCGCCGATGCGGTCCAGCAGGTACTCCATCCACATCAGCTCGGGCCACTTGTCGGCGCCGCCGAGCGCGAAGGGGGTGATACCCGCGTCCTTGAAGGTGGTGACGGCCTTCTGCAGGTCCTCCCAGGTCTTGGGGGGCTCGATCTTGTGCTCGGCGAAAAGGGCCTTGTTGTAGAAGAGCATCACGGGCTGCATGCCGCGCATCGGCACCCCGTAGATCTTTCCGTCGAGGCCGCCCGCGGTCATGACCGACGGCAGGAAGCCGTCCTTGAGGGTCGGGTCGTCCTTGACCGTCGAGGTCAGGTCCACGAGGTCGTCGGAGTCGACGTACGGCTTGATGGAGCCGCCGCCCCAGTTGAAGAAGATGTCCGGGGCACTGGGCGATCCCATGGCGCTGCGCAGCTTGTTCACGTAGTCGGTGCCGGGGACCGACACCAGCTTCACCTTGACGTCGGACGTCTTGTTGAACGTGTCCACCGCGGCCTGCTGCACCGTGACCGCGTCGTCGCCGTAGACGTAAGCGGTGAGGGTGCCGTCGTCCGATCCACCGGCCCCGGAGCCGCAGCCCGCCAGGAGCGCGGCCATGGCCATCGCGGCGCCCGCCGCGGCACCTCTCGTCGTACGTGTGCCCTGCCTGAAAATACCCGACCGCATGACCGCACCTCTATCGAATGTTTCGGTTTTCCCCTCGAATGTTGCCGGAACCGTACGGTCGTGTTGCGGGGCCGTCAAGAGGGCAGGAGCAAGGATTTACGATCCTTCGCACGCACCTGTGTGAGGCGGCGGGAAGCTACGATTCACGCATGAGCCCTGCAAAGGTCCAGCCCCAACCGGAGAAGGTGTCCGTCGGCGAGACGTCGGAGAGCACTGCCACGCTGGCAGAGATCGCTCGAGCGGCCGGAGTTTCGGCTCCGACAGTTTCGAAGGTGCTGAACGGGCGTGCCGACGTCGCCCCGGGCACGCGTGCGAAGGTGGAGGAGCTGCTGCTGCGGCACGGCTACCGCCGCAGGCGCGGTGCCTCCCAGCAGTCCCAGCTGATCGACCTGGTCTTCCACGAGTTGGACAGCGCCTGGGCGATGGAGGTCGTCCGGGGTGTCGAGAACGTCGCCCGGGAGGAGGGCCTCAGCCTGGTGCTCTCGGAGAGTGCCGGCCGGCTCACGCCGGGGCAGACCTGGGTGGACGGCGTCCTGGCGCGCCGCCCCGCCGGGGTCATCCTGGTGCTGTCGGACCTCGACGCGGCCCAGCGCGCCCAGTTGAACAGCCGTTCCATCCCGTTCGTCGTGGTCGATCCGGCGGGTGACCCGGGCGACGACATCCCCTCGGTCGGAGCGGCCAACTGGCAGGGCGGCCTGGCCGCCACCCGCCATCTGACAGGTCTGGGCCACCGGCGGATCGGCATCATCGGCGGACCCGCGCGGATGATGTGCAGCCGCGCCCGGCTCGACGGCTACCGCGCCGCCCTGGAGACCTCGGGCGTGCCGATGGACCCCGAGCTCGTCCGGGAGGGCGAGTTCCACCACGAGGACGGGTACACGGCGGGTCTGGAGCTGCTGCGCCTGCCTCAGCCGCCCACCGCGATCTTCGCGGGGAACGACCTCCAGGCGCTGGGCGTGTACGAGGCCGCGCGTGAGCTGGGGCTGCGGATCCCGGAGGACCTCAGCGTCGTCGGGTTCGACGACCTGCCACTGACCCGCTGGATCGGTCCGCCGCTCACGACGGTGCGCCAGCCGCTCATCGAGATGGCGGAGACGGCCGCGCGCCTGGTCCTCGACCTCGGCAGGGGGCGGCAGCCCGCGACGACCCGGGTCGACCTGGCGACGAGCCTCGTGGTCCGCAGCAGCACGGCACCCCCGGCGCGCTGAACGCTCCGTGCGGTCCGGCGTGCGCGGGGCCGCGCGGTGGACGGCACTCGGTGGAGCGCTCGCGGGCTCCGCGCGGGCGCGGGCTCCGCGCGGGCGCGGGCTCCGACGACGCGCCGGTGGAGGCGACGGCGGGAGGGTCCGGCAACGGCGCCTCGCCGGCTCCGACGAACGCTCCGCGTGGGCGCACGGACGCTGACGGCACGCCAGTAGGGGGGACAGCGCTGACGCCTGACCGGGTGTTCGGTGACCGGTGACCGGTGACGGTCGTACACCCGGCCGGCGGGCAGAGGGCGGCTCGCCGGCCGGCGGCCTGCCGGGTGCGGTCGGCCCCCGGAGCGGCGGCCCCCGCCGTCGCGCACGGCGCGAAGCCGCTGCGCGTTCACCGCCGACGCGCCATGACCTCAGCCTCCGCCGCCGTGACCTGGGCGTATGCCGTAGCTGCGGACCCTTGTCAGTGGTCGGGTGCAGACTGACCCGTATCCGGCACAACGGCGTTTCGGGAGGCTGTGTCATGACCGACGTACTGCTCACCGTAGGCACCCGCAAAGGGCTCTTCATCGGCCGTAGACGCGGCGGCACATGGGAGTTCGGTGAGCCGCACTTCAACGCGCAGGCGATCTACTCGATCGCGATCGACACCCGCGGACCGTCACCCCGGTTGCTGGCCGGCGGCGACAGCGCCCACTGGGGCCCGTCGGTCTTCCACTCCGACGACCTGGGCGCGACCTGGGTCGAGCCGGAACGACCGGCCGTGAAGTTCCCGCAGTTCACCGAGACTTCCCTGGAGCGTGTCTGGCAGCTGCAGCCCGCCGGGCCCGAAGCCCCGGGGGTCGTGTACGCGGGCACCGAACCCGCCGCGCTCTTCCGCTCCGAGGACGGCGGTGAGTCCTTCGAGCTGGTCCGGTCCCTGTGGGAGCACCCGACGAGGTCCCGGTGGGTGCCCGGCGGGGGCGGCGAGGGCCTGCACACCATTCTGACCGACCCACGCGACGCGGGGGCGGTGACGGTCGCGGTCTCCACGGCGGGGGTGTTCCGCACCAAGGACGGCGGCGAGCGGTGGACACCCGCCAACAAGGGGGTCTCGGCGGTGTTCCTGCCCGACCCGGATCCGGAGTTCGGCCAGTGTGTGCACAAGGTGACCCGGGACGCCGCCGACCCCGACCGGCTCTACCTGCAGAACCACTGGGGCGTCTTCCGCAGCGACGACTCCGGGGACAGCTGGACCGACATCGGCGCGGGCCTGCCCTCCGACTTCGGCTTCGCGGCCGCGGCCCACCCGCACCGCGCGGACACGTTCTACGTCTTCCCGATCAACGCCGACGCGGACAGGGTCCCGGCCGGCCGCCGCTGCAGGATCTTCCGCACACAGGACGCCGGAGAGACCTGGGAACCGCTCACCCGCGGCCTCCCGGAGGGCGACCACTACGGCACGGTGCTGCGGGACGCGCTGTGCACGGACGACGCCGACCCGGCCGGCGTCTACTTCGGCAATCGCAACGGCGAGGTGTACGCGAGCGCGGACGACGGCGACACCTGGCAGCAGCTCGCCTCGCATCTGCCCGACGTCCTGTGCGTGCGGGCGGTGGTGCTCCGCTGACCGGCAGGTGACCGGTGTGGTCGTCACACCGGTGGAGCACCAGTAGAGTGCGCCCCGTGGCAGCACGACCGTTGAAAGAAATCGTCGAGCCGGGGTGGGCGCAAGCCCTTGAGCCCGTGGCCGAACGCGTCGCCGGCATGGGCGAGTTCCTGCGCACGGAGATCGCCGCGGGGCGCACCTACCTGCCCGCGGGGCCGAACGTCCTCCGGGCGTTCCAGCAGCCGTTCGAGGAGGTGCGCGTCCTGATCGTCGGGCAGGACCCCTACCCGACTCCGGGGCACGCGATCGGCCTGAGCTTCGCGGTGGCACCCGAGGTCCGCCCACTGCCGGGAAGCCTGGAGAACATCTTCCGGGAGCTCCAGGCGGATCTGGGAGTCCCCAGGCCCTCCAACGGCGATCTGACACCCTGGACCCGGCAGGGGGTACTCCTGCTCAACAGGGCCCTGACCACGGCGCCCAGGCGACCGGCGGCGCACCGGGGCAAGGGCTGGGAGGAGGTCACCGAGCAGGCCATCAAGGCGCTGGTGGCCCGTGGCACTCCGCTGGTGTCGATCCTGTGGGGGCGCGACGCCCGCAATCTGCGCCCGGTCCTCGGCGACTACCCGGCGATCGAGTCCTCGCACCCCTCCCCCATGTCCGCGGACCGCGGCTTCTTCGGCTCGCGGCCGTTCAGCCGGACCAACGAACTTCTGGAGCGCCAGGGGGCGCAGCCGGTCGACTGGCAGTTGCCGTGACCCCGGCGGGTCCGTTCGTCCTCGGGGTCGACTCGGGCGGATCCGGACTACGGGTGGCACTCGGCACGGTGGAGACCGGGCATCCGGTGTCCACCGCCGCCTGTGCCGAGCCGGTACGGACGGGACCGGGCGGCATCGATGCGGATCACCTGCTGGGTCAACTCCTGCCCGTGACACGGAAACTGATGGATCGAGCCGGTCCGGGTGCGACGGTCGCCGCCGCGGTGGTGGGAGCCGCCGGAATGGCGACGCTCGGAGATCAGCTGCGCGCGCGGCTGCCCGGCGCGCTCGCCGAGGCTCTGGGTGTACGCCGGGTGGCCCTGGCGGCCGACGCGGTGACCGCGTACGCGGGTGCGCTGGGGCAGCGGCCGGGGGCGGTCGTCGCGGCCGGCACCGGCATGATCGCGCTCGGCACCGACCTCACCGTGTGGCGCAGGGCCGACGGCTGGGGTCATCTGCTGGGGGACAGCGGGGGCGGAGCCTGGATCGGCCGCGCCGGACTGGAGGCGGCGATGCGCGCCCACGACGGCCGGAGCGGCGGGTCCCCGGCGCTGCTGGCCCGCCTCGAAGCGGTGTTCGGATCGGCGTCCGGCCTTCCCGGCCTGCTCTACCCGCGTACCGACCGGCCCGCGCTGCTCGCCTCCTTCGCTCCCGAGGTCGCGGCGTGCGCCGCGGTCGACGACGTGGCCGCCGGGATCCTCCGCAAGGCCGCCGCGCATATCGCCGAAGCGGCCGCGGCGGCGTGCCCCGGAGCCGGGGACCTCGGTGCCACCGGAAGCGGGGTGTGCGAAGTCGCGCTGACCGGCGGGCTGTTCCGGATGGGCGAGCCGCTCCTGGGGCCGGTGCGCGACGAGTTGGCGCACCAGGTTCCGCAGGCACGGGTGGTGCCCGCGGCGGGCGATCCGCTGCACGGCTCACTGGACATCGCCCGGGCCCTCGCCGGCTCGGCGCTACGGCTGCCGGCCCATCCGACCCTGCTCCGTGTACCCGGGGTAGCATAAGGGTCTCGATCGGCTATGCGTCCGGACAGAGCAGGGCAGTTGCCCGGTATGCCGCCCAACAGGCATAAACGGACAGATAACGCCTGACCGCCCCCTCCCCGAAACGGGCTGCGGGCAAAGCCAGTAGCATGCGACGCCATGAGCACCCCCACTGGGCCCGCTTCCGGCCTGCCTGTACGAATGCCGCGACCTCGCCAGTCCGGACGGCACCGCCGCCCGGAGCCCGTGGTCGCACCCGAGGGCGCTGCCGCGCTCGTCCTCGCCGTTCCCGGTACCCCCTCCTCGGCCACGCGCGGCCTCGCCGAGGAAGTCATCAGCATCGCCCGCTCCGAGCTGCCCGGTCTGAACGCCCGCATCGGTTTCCTCGACGGTGACGACGCCGAGTATCCCGCGCTCGCCTCCGTACTCGCCGACGCCGCCGCCGAGCGCACCGCGCGCTACGAGCAGGCCGTCGCCGCGGGCCGTGAGGTCGCCGAGCCCGAAGGCCCGTCCGCCGTCGTCGTTCCTCTGCTGGCGGGGCCGGACAGCGCCCTGCTCCGGCGCATACGGCAGGCGGTCATGGACAGCGGCACGCAGGCCGAGCTGACCGATGTGCTCGGACCGCACCCGCTGCTCGCCGAGGCGCTGCACGTGCGCCTCTCGGAGGCCGGGCTGGCGCGCGCCGACCGCGCCAGGCTGTTCACCGTGGCGACCGCGGCCGACGGCATCGTGCTCGCCACGGTCGGCGGCGAGGAGGCCGTGCGGGCCGCCGGTATCACCGGCATGCTGCTGGCCGCCCGCCTCGCCGTCCCGGTGATGGCCGCCGCCCTGGACGTGGACGGCTCGGTGGCCTCGATCGCCGAGCAGCTGCGGGGCTCCGGTTCCGCGCAGCTCGCGCTCGCACCGTATCTGGTGGGCCCGGAGATCGACGCCGAGCTGCTGGAAGACGCGGCGAAGGAGGTCGGCTGCGCGACCGCCGAGCCGCTCGGCGCGTACCCGGCCATCGGCAAGCTCGTGCTCTCGTTGTACGCGACGACGCTCGGCATCACGCCGGCGACGCCGCAGGGAGCGGTCCACGCGCACTGATCGGCGTCCGCCCGCACCCGCGAGGCGGCACGGACCGGCACTCCGGTCCGTGCCGCCTCGCGCGTCTCCGGGGCGGGCCGGCTCGTACGGCGCGGCAATGCCCCGCGGGCCGCGGCCCGCCTGCGGGGAGGGTGCCCGGTGCAGGCGTCAGGGGTAGCAGGGACATCAGTGGTGTCAGGCGGCGGACGTCCTGGGCATCGGGTCCCTCGGGCGGAAGGCGCAGACTCTCGCGTCAGGCGCTCAGCGGGTCACGCGCCGGCCCTGAGGTCTCGGGCCTCAGGGCCTCAGGGCCTCAGGGCCTCAGGGCCTCAGGGCCTCAGGGCCTCAGGGCCTCAGGCGAAGACGACGCAGGAAGCCGCCGGGACGTCCAGAGATCCCGCATGCGCCGGAATCCCGGTCTCGGCGTCGAGGGCGAACCAGCTGACGTTGCCGGAGTGCTCGTTGGCGACGTACAGCCACTGCCCGCCGGGGTCGAGGGTGAGGTCCCGGGGCCAGTGCCCGCCGCAGCCCACGGCCGCGGCCAGGACCGGCTTCTCGGCCGTCTCGTCGAGCGTGAGGACGGAGATGCTGTCGTGGCCGCGGTTGGCGGTCCACAGGAACCGTCCGTCGTGCGACACGACCACTTCGGAGGGGTACGTGCGCGTTCCACCCACCCTGCCCGCGTCCGCCACGTCGTAGGGCAGCACCGACACCTCACCGACCGGGTCGAGCCGCCCTCCGGCACCGTCCCAGCGGCACACGGTCAGGGTCGGTTCGAGTTCGTTCAGGACGTAGACGTGTCCCCCGGACGGGTGAAATGCCAGGTGGCGTGGCCCCGTGCCGGGACGCAGAGCCGTCTCGGTGTGCAGCCGCAGCCGCCCTGTGCCGGGGTCGAGGGCGCAGACGCGGACGGAGTCCGTGCCGAGGTCGACACTGACCAGCCACCGGCCCGAGGGGTCGGCAAGCACCTGGTGTGCGTGCGGCCCGTCCTGGCGGTCCGCGTCCGGTCCGCCCCCCTCGTGCCGCAGTACGGAGGCGGCGGGCCCGAGGGAACCGTCGGCCCTCACGGGCAGGACGGTGACGCTGCCGGAGCCGTAGTTGGCGGTGACGAGGTGACCCGCGGCAAGACAGAGGTGCGTGGGGCTGCTGCCGTCCACGGGTCGCGCGGCGCCGAGAAGCCGGGGAGCGTCGTCGCCCCTCACGTCGAGCGCTGCCGCGCCGCCGTCGGGCTGCTCGCTGACCGCGTACAGCACCGCGCTACCCGTTCCGGGGGCGTGGCCCGCCACGAGGAAGGACGGGTCCGCGACGGCGTCCGTGCTCGCGAGCACGGTGAGCGCTCCGGTGTCCCGGTCGACGGCGACGGCGGTGACCCCGAGCCCGCCCGCCGAGGTGAACGACCCTATGTATGCCCGCCCGGCGTTACTGCCGTCCATCGCGCTACCCCTCTTCACGTCCGTCGCGATCTCCCCTTCCGACCGTAGCAGGCAGCGATTTCTGGTACGGACCAATGCCGCGAGTGGGCAGGAAGGCAGGAGGGGAAGCCGGGCGGTCAGGCACCGATCAGCGGGGCGCGCGGACAGCTGTGCAGGGGGGCGGCGAGTTCCGCGAGCGCCCTTTCGAGGCTGTGCAGGTGAGCGAGCGCGGGCTGTACGAGCCCGTGTTCCGGAACCGGAACGGGGGCGGACGGCAGCAAGCCGGCGGCGGAGGCCGGCGCACCGGCGCGGTGCGGTCCGCGCTCCGCCGCGGTCAGCGCTTCCACCGAAGCCTCGACACGCCAGCAGGCCGCGGCGAGACGGGCGTCGTGGGACGCCTCGGGGTCCGCCGCGACGGACGCCAGACCGCGGATCTCGTGGGCGCAGACGTCGAGCAGATCGAGCACCTGCCGGGCCCGTGCCTTACGGGCGCGCAGCGGGCTCAGGGGATGCACCAGCGGGCCGAGCGACAGCCGTACCCGGCCGAGGAGCGCCTCCAGTTCGGCGACACGGGGGGCGGGGTCGGCGGTCGCGGAACCCGCCAGCCGGGCGGCGGCCTCCTCGGTGCAGGCGTGTACACAGCGCAGGGCACGCTGGATCCACGCGTCCGTGGTGGCATGCGTGGTGACCGGCAGGACGAGGAGTACCGCCACCATCGCGCCGAGCGCTCCGACCCCGGTCTCCACCAGGCGCAGCGTGAGCAACGCCGGGTCCAGCACGCCGAGCAGCCCGTAGAGCGCACCCGCCATCACCGTCACCGAGAACATCATCCACGTGTACGAGACGGCCGCCGAGTAGAAGATCCCGAAGACGCCGACCGCCACCAGGACGGCGGTGGGTACGGCGGCCCCGTGCAGGGGTACGACGACGAGCAGGCCGACCGGGATGCCGATCAGTGTCCCGAGCACCCGGCGGAAGCCGCGCACGAGCGTCTCGCCGCGCGATGTCGTGTTCACGAACACCCACCAGGTGGCGCCCACGGCCCAGTACCAGCGTTCGTCGGAGAGGACCTGGCCCACCAGGAGCGCGAGGGCCCCGCCCACGGTCGCCTGGACCGCCTGGCGCGTGGTGGCCCGGGTCAGGCCCCGGCCCGCCACCGGATACGGCACGGCGGCCGTGGGCCGCCGCCGCTCGTAGCACCACAGGCCGAAGCGGACGGCCGACGAGGCGAGCAGGGAGAGCAGCACGGCCGCGTACAGCTCGGGGAGCTGGCCGGGAAGGGTGTGCAGGAACTGCGTGACGAAGAAGGCCATGAACGCGAACACGCCGAGCGCATGCCCGCGGGGCCCCCATCGCCGGGCGTAGACGCCGGCCCCCATGACCGCGAGAAAGGCCAGGTCGCGCGCCACCGGCAGGTCGTGCAGCACGGCCGCGAGGGCGAGCACGGGGAGTCCGGCGGCGGGGAGCAGAGCCGTGGTGACCGCCTGCCCGCGCACCGTGGTGTCGGTGACCGTGAAGAGGGCCAGCAGCGCCGCGATGCCCCCGGTCACGGCTCCGACGAGTGAGTGGCCGGCCAGACCGCACACGACGACGGCCAGCCCGATGCCGAGGACGGCTCGGACACCGCCGCGCAGGCGCAGTCGGCCCGGGTCCGGAGCCACGAACACCCTCTTCAGCACAGCTTCCCGCCCCTTCGCATGAAAAAGGGCGCCACGGAATCCGCAGCGCCATCGACGGGACCATCACACCACGGTTTCGACCGGTGGCTCAACACGCGACCGAAGCACTGTGCCATCGGCACACTGATGCCCGGTATTCCCGCACCACGGGTCGGCCAATGGCCGAGCGTGCGGCCGACGTCGGCCGCGGGCGTGCTGTCAGCCGCTACGGCCGGGAGGCCCGAACGCGGGTGAGCCGGCCACGGGGCCAGGGGACGGGTCAGCTCCGCCGGCGTCCACCGAGAGGGTCCTGGGCCGGATCAGCTCCCGTCACCGGCCCGGCCCGGACCGGGTCCGGGCCCCGACCACACGGCCGCGCCGGATCAGCTCCGCCACCAGTCGTCGAGCGGGCTGACCGGGACGGCCCGCTTGTGCCGGGTCGCGCGGTGGACCGACTCCACCCGCGCCGCCAGGTCCGGCGCGACGTCGGTGCCTTCCAGGTAGTCGTCGATCTCGGCGTACGTCAGGCCCAGCGCGACCTCGTCGGGCAGCGCGGGCCGGTCATCCTCGAGGTCGGCGGTCGGCACCTTCTCCCAGGTACTGGCCGGCGCACCCAGCTCCCGCAGCAGAGCCGCGCCCTGCCCCTTGGTCAGTCCGGTCAGCGGGGTCACGTCGGCACCGCCGTCGCCGTACTTCGTGAAGAAGCCGGTGACCGCCTCGGCCGCGTGGTCGGTGCCCACGACGAGCAGGCCGAGCTGCCCGGCGATCGAGTACTGGATCACCATGCGCTCGCGGGCCTTGATGTTGCCGCGTACGAAGTCCCGCAGTGTGGGTTCGCTGCCCAGCAGCTCCCGCAGGCCGAGGGCCGACTCCGCGGCGACGGCGTCCGAGCTCGGCTTGACGTTCACCTCGATCGACCGGTCCGGCCGGATGAAATCGAGCGCGATCTGCGCGTCGTGCTCGTCGGCCTGCACGCCGTACGGCAGCCGCACGGCGACGAAGGTGGCCTCGTGCCCCTCGGCCCGTAGTTCCTCACCCGCGAGCTGGCACAGTCGGCCGGCCAGCGTGCTGTCCTGGCCGCCGCTGATCCCGAGCACGAAGCCCGTGGCGGGGGTCGACCGCAGGTAGTCCTTGAGAAAGTCGACCCGTTCCCGGATCTCCACCTTGGGGACGATGGTCGCCTTGACGCCGAGTTCGGCGAGGATCTGCTCCCGTAGGTTCACCATCCGCCCACTGTACTGACGGGCAGCACCCGGGGGCGGACGCGGGTACCCGGCCGGGACCGGGGCCGGGGCCGCGTCGGCGGGACGGCGGCGGGCACGGCGGGCCGGACCGCTGGGTACAGTCGGGCGTCGGATCACCGAGCCAGGAGGAGAGCAGCCGGACATGGCGGTGGACGCCCTCGACACCCGCATCCTGCGCCTGCTCATCGAGCAGCCGCGCACCAGCGTGCGCGAGTACGCGCGCATCCTGGGCGTGGCCCGCGGCACCCTGCAGGCCCGTCTGGACCGACTCGAACGGGACCGGGTGATCACCGGCACCGGACCCTCCCTCTCCCCCGCCGCGCTCGGCCATCCGGTGCTCGCCTTCGTGCACCTGGAGGTGACCCAGGGGCACCTGGACGAGGTCGGCGAGGCCCTCGCGGGCGTCCCCGAGATCATCGAGGCGTTCTCCACCACCGGCGGGGGCGATCTGCTGACGCGGGTCGTGGCCCGGGACAACGGCCACCTGGAGGACGTGATCCAGCAGCTGATCCAGCTCCCTGGTGTGGTGCGGACGCGGACCGAGGTGGCCCTGCGCGAGCGGGTCGCGCACCGCGTCCTGCCGCTGGTCGAAGCGGTGGGGCGGACGGCGCGCGAACCGGGCTGACCGGCGTCCGGCATGCTGCTGACCATGAATGGTCCTCATGCTTCGGCCCCGTGCGTCCTCTTCGACCTCGACGCGACCCTCGTCGACAGCGAGCCGAACTACTACGAGGCGGGGCGCAGGCTCCTCGCCCGCTACGGCGTGGAGGACTTCAGCTGGGAGAACCACTCCCGTTTCATCGGGGTCGGCACGCGCGAGACGCTCACCGTCCTGCGCGCGGAGTACGGGATCGAGGCGTCGGTCGACGAGCTCCTGGCCGCCAAGAACGCCCTCTACCTGGAGCTCGCCGGAGCCTGCACCGAGGTCTTCCCCGAGATGCGCGTGCTCGTGGAGCGTCTTCACGGCGCCGGGGTCGCGATGGCGGTGGCGTCGGGTTCGTCGCGGGCCGCGATCGAGGCCACGCTCGCGGTCACCGGGCTGGACGCCTACGTCCCGGTGTACGTGTCCGCCGAGGAGGTGGCCCGCGGCAAGCCCGCGCCCGACGTGTTCCTGGAGGCCGCCCGGCGGCTCGGCGCGGAACCTTCCGCCTGTGTGGTGGTCGAGGACGCCGCACCGGGTGTGGAAGCGGCGCACGCGGCGGGCATGCGCTGTATCGCGGTCCCCTACCTCCGGTCCACCGCGGACGAGGCGGTGTTCAGGTCCGCGGAACTCCTCTTCCGGGGCGGGCAGGCCGAGTTCGAGGCGACCGCCGTACTCGACTGGCTCACGGCCGGCTGATTCCGGCCGCGGCACGGGCCTCCGGCCCGGAGAATGGCCGGAACCTGAAGGACGGCGGCCGACCGGGCGAGGAATGGTCCCCGGGCCGGATATCCTGATCATGCCGCGTGCCCCACGCACCGAACCGAGCCCACGAGGCCGACCGGGTGACCACCGCGGCAGTCGGAGCGGGCCACAGTTCGAGATTGGTGTGCACAGGTGCTGGTAGCTGGACGGTACCGGTTGATATCCCCCATCGGCCGTGGCGGTATGGGCGAGGTGTGGCGCGCCACGGACGAAGTGCTGGGCCGGGCCGTGGCCGTGAAGCTGCTGCTGGGCGATCACGCCGACGCCTCGTCGACCGCGCGGTTCCGCCTGGAGGCGCAGACCGCCGCGCGGCTCAGCCATCCTCACCTGGTCGCCGTGTTCGACTTCGGCTCCTGGGAGGACCGCTTCTTCCTGGTGATGGAGCTGGTCGAGGGCAGGAGCCTCGGGGACCTGCTGGAGGCCGAGGACCGGATCCGGCCGGAACAGGTGGCCCGGATCGCCGGGGAGGCCGCGGCCGGTCTGGCCGCAGCACACCGGCAGGGCATCGTCCACCGTGACATCAAGCCGGGCAACCTGATGCTGGACGCCGAAGGGTCCGTGAAGATCGGGGACTTCGGCATAGCCCAGTTCGTGGACGATCCCTCGACGGCGCTGACCACAGCCGGCCACATCGTCGGCACCAGTCTGTACCTGGCTCCGGAGCGGGCCCTCGGGCGTACCGCCGACTCGGCGTCGGACATGTACTCCCTGGGCTGTGTCATCTACCAACTGCTCGTGGGGGATCCGCCGTTCCGCTCGGACACGGCGACGGCGACGCTCTACCAGCACGTGGACACTCCCCCGGTGCCCGTCAGGCAGCGGGGGGTCGACATCTCCCCCGCCTTCGATTCGTATCTGCTGGGACTGCTGGCCAAGCAGCCCGAGGACCGGCCGAGTGCGCAGCAGGTCTCCGACTGGTTCCGTACGGACGCCTGGCGCGGTCGCCCCGAGCCGCTGCCGCACCACGTCCCCGCCGCTCCGCCCCTCGCGGCTCCCCCGGCGGCGGCTGTCGCACCGCCCGCTCAGGCCGCCCCGACGTACCGGCTGCCCCAGGCCACCGGCCGAAGACGGGCGGCTCCCGCCCCCCGGGCTGCCCGGTCGGCGACCACGACCCGGATGAGCACCGGCGAGGCCATCCGCCGCCGCCCCCGTGTGGCGAGCGCCGTCGCGGGGACGATCGCCTTCGTGGCAGCCGTCTATCTGGGGACTGTCCTGTTCTCACCGGACTCCGGTGCGGCGGACACCCCGGATCCCGCCGTCTCCCCGACCGCGGGATCCGAAGCGCCGGCGCCCGGCGCCCCGGCCGGCCCCACCGGGGAAAGCCCCCGGCAGGGCGGCGAGGGGAACAACTCCGGGGACGAGGACGGCGAGGACTGAGCCCGCCGGACTCACCAGCGGGAGTGGACCTCCGCGCGGATCCGGCGGTCGTACAGCTCACGCACCGCGTCCAGGGTGCTCTGCGGCAGGGGTGGGAGCGAGGCAGCCGCCGCGTTGGCGCGGGCCTGCTCCGGTGAACGCGCACCGGGGATGACGCTCGTGACGCCCGGCTGCTGGATGATCCAGCGCAAGGCGGTCTGTGCGGGTGTGGCGCCCTCGGGCGCGAACGCGGCGAACTCCCCCGCCGCCGCCAAGCCGGTCGCGTAGTCGATGCCGGAGAAGGTCTCGCCCTGGTCGAACGCCTCGCCGTGGCGGTTGTACGTGCGGTGGTCCTCGGGAGCGAAGACCGTGTCCGCCGTGTACTTCCCCGACAGCAGCCCGGAGGCGAGCGGCACCCGCGCGATGATGCCGACGCCGGCCTCCACGGCGGCCGGGAGCACCTCGTCGAGCGGCTTGAGGCGGAACGGGTTGAGGATGATCTGGACGCTGGCCACCCCGGGCCTCGCGATGGCCTTCAGCGCCTCCGCGCACGTCTCGACACTCACCGCGTAGGCGGCGGTCCGCTGCTCGGCGACGAGCGTGTCGAGGGCGTCGTAGACCGCGTCCGAGGAGTAGACGCTCGTGGGCGGGCAGTGCAGCTGTACGAGATCCAGCGTGTCGACGCCGAGGTTGGCACGGGAACGGTCGTTCCACTTACGGAAGTTGTCGAGTACGAAGTTCTCCGGGACCTGGTCGGCGCGCCGGCCCATCTTCGTGGCCACGAAGACGTCCGCGTCCGGGCGGTCCTTGAGGTAGCGGCCGATGAGCTGTTCGCTGCGCCCGTCGCCGTAGACGTCCGCGGTGTCGAAGAAGGTGACCCCCGACTCGACGGCGGCGTCCAGGACGGCGAAGGCGTCGGCCTCCGCCACCTCTCCCCAGTCCCCGCCGAGCTGCCAGGTGCCCTGTCCTACGACCGATACGTCACGGCCGGTCCTGCCGAGTGTGCGCTGCTCCATGCGGATCATGCTACGTCCGCGGGGGGACTTGCTGACGGTCGCCGGGGACCCCACGCACCGCGGACGGACCTTCGGCGCCGCCTCCTGCAGCGGTACACGGACTGACCGGCGGTCGTGCGCGCCCCGTGGCGTGCGGCGCGGCCGGGGCCGTGGGGTGCGGGCTGTGCCGGTGCGCCGTGCGGTACGGGGCCGGCGGCGGCACAGTGGAGGTAACGGACTGTGCGGGACCCGCGCGGCCCCGAGGAGCGGGCGCGGGGCACGCACCGTCCGACCGCTTCCCGTCGGAAGGACACGGTCGTGGACACCGAAGGCACACGGCGTTTCGTGGTGCAGATCCATGACGCCCGACGCATGCATTTCGACTTCCGGCTCGAGGTCGACGGCGTACTCAGGTCGTGGGCCGTTCCGCGCGGGCCGTCGGACAACCCCCGGGACAAACGGCTGGCCGTCCCGACGGAGGACCATCCGCTGGAGTACGGCACGTTCGAGGGCGTCATCCCGCAGGAGGAACAGGGCAGCGGCACCGTCATCGTCTGGGACCAGGGCACGTACGAGTCGCTCAGCCACGACCCCTCCGGTACGCCCGTCCCGCTCAGCGAGGCGCTGGAGCGCGGGCACGCCACCTTCCGGCTCGCCGGGACCAAGCTGCACGGCGAGTTCGCCCTCACCCGCTTCCACGTGGGCGAGGAGGGCGGCACCGAGGGCCCGGAGGCGTGGCTGCTGATCAAGGCGAACGACCGGCAGGCCGTCCACGACCGGCCGGGCACGCCCGATCCGTACCACGCCCGCTCGGCCCGCACCGGCCGGACCCTGCACCAGGTCGCCGCCGCGGAGCGGGCGAGCGCCCGCTGAGCGCTCAGGGCGCGGCCCCGCCCGCCGTCGCACGCGGTGAGCCGCTCCCGTAACCGGGCCCGAGGACCGGCCCGCGATGCCCGGCGGCGCGACGGCACTCCGCCGGGCGCGCCGCCGTTGCGGTGAAGGGGGCCCGGCGCCGCCCGTACGGATCCGAGGGGAGCGGACGCCGGGGGGTGTCAGGACTTCTTGGCGGAGTTCAGGTGGGCGAACACCACGACGTTGTCCTTGTAGTCCTTCGCCTTCTTGTCGTACTCACCGCCGCAGGTGATCAGTCGCAGCTGGGCGGTGCCGTTGTCGGCGTACACACGGTCGTTGGGGAAGTCGGTCTTGCTGAACGTCTCGACCGAGTCCACCGTGAAGGTGGCTACGACGCCGTCCTTCCGGGTGATGTCCACCGTGCTGCCCGCTTTCAAGGTCCTGAGCAGCAGGAACACGGCCGGACCCGTCTTCGTGTCGACGTGACCGGCCACCACCGAGGTGCCGCGCTCACCCGGGGTGGCCCCGTCCTCGAACCAGCCGACCAGATTGCTGTCGTCCGCGGGCGGCGCGTCCAGCTGTCCGGTCGGGCCGATGGCCAGCGGTGTGAAGGGCGCGTCGACCGCGATCTCCTGGATCGAGATGCGTGCGGGTTCCGACCTGGGCAGCCCGGAGACCGCAGCGGAGGCGGAGGCGGAGGCGGAGGCGGAGGCGGAGGCGGAGGGAACGGGCGCCGGGGTGGCAGGAGCTGTGACGGCCGGGGCGGGGGCGGCGGGCGGGACTCCCGCGGAGGCGTCGAAGGAGTTGTAGACGAGGAGGAAGCCCAGCCCCACCGCCACAACGGGCCACAGCAGGGAACGGCCGAGGGCAGGGGAGGCGGAATCCGGTTCGGACGGCTGCTGGGCGGCCATACGGGTGCTGCCTTTCGCATACGTGGTACGAGGGGAAGGGCGGGGTCAGCGTGGGTGCTGCCCGGCCGGAGGAGGAAATCGGCGCGGCCACCGCCCGGGAAAGGACGGCGGCCACGACAGCGTTCTCAGCGGTGCGGGGGTCTGTCAGACCGCCGCGGCACCCGAGGCGTTGCGACGGCGCAGCCGGTACGCGGCGGCACCGATGCCACCGAGCATCAGGACCGAACCGGCGGCCAGGCTGCTGCCGGACAGAGCCATGGCTCCACCGCCGGTGTGCATGCCGCCCTGGGGCTTCTCGTGCTTCCAGGTCTCCGACTTCTCGCGGCCGTCACTGCCGGCCTCGGAGCCCTCTTCCTTGTCCTTCTGCCAGTCGTCGGCCGAGACGCCGGCCAGCGCACCGCCACCGGCGTGCATGCCGCCCTCGGGCTTGTCGTGCTTCCAGGTCTCCGACTTCTCGCGGCCTTCGTCGCTACCGGCCTCGGAACCCTTCTCCTTCTCCTTCTCCTCCCCCTTGTCCATCTCCTTGTCCTTCTGCCAGTCGTCGGCCGAGACGCCGGCCAGCGCACCGCCACCGGTGTGCATACCGCCCTCGGGCTTGTCGTGCTTCCACGAGTCCGGCTTCTCACGGCCGTCGTCGCTGCTGGAGGAGGAGCCGCTGTCCTTGTCCCAGCCATCGGCCGCGGTCACGGCGTACGAGGCGGGGACGGAGACCGCGAGGACCGCCGTGACGGCGGCCGATGCGAACAGGGTGCGGGCAGAGCGCATGGATACACAGTCCTTTCGCCATCCCCGCTCAGGCCGGCCGGTTGCCGGCCCATCGGATCGCGGGGGTGACGTGATCCACCGTCAGCCGAAATCCGGAGGCGCACCACTCGGGAACCCCGCATTCGAGCGACGGAGTGGGCTCAACGTGTGACGGGGAGCCAGATGTCACCCGTTGGAGGGCACGCCACGCCGGTAGGGGGTTTGGGTCACAAATGATCACCGGTGTAGGGGACCGCGGCGGGCCGGGGCGGCAGTCCGGGGCGCCTCGGTCCTGGTCTCTTCCGGTGCACTGCCTACCGCCTGTCCTGGACGGCCGGCGTCTCGACGTCCGTCACGCCGGGAGGCCCGGGGGGACCGGCCGGGTGGGGTGGCGGGCCGTCGGTGACGGCCGGCCGGTGGCGTCGGCGTCCCTGGACTAGGGTGAAGCGGAGCGCTCCATGGGGGACTTCGGCCGCCCGGCAGCTCCCGTGGACACCTCGGCGTTCTTCACTGGGGGCCCCGACGGGTCCACCGGTGCCGCCCGGGCCACGGACAGCGTGCCGACCATGCCGGTGCGGGCGGGACGAGAACCGGCCTCCTCCCGCCGTACGGTCGGGCGCGCTCGCGTACGTCGGCCACGGGCGGACGTAAGCGGCCCGGCAAGGCGGGCCGCCACTTCGTGAACAGATTGCCGCGCAGTCCCGCACCGGTCACCGAGGAGTGTGAGCCGACAGGGCGGCTACCGACGTCGTGCCGTCAGTTCTTGTGGCCAACAGCCCTTGTTTCATCGGCCCGCACCTCATCTCTTGACGCGTCCCCAACAAGGGTGGAGTATCTCGCTCAGCCGGAGGAGAGAGCGCTCTCCAGGCTGTGCGCGTCGTGTACTCGCCCCACGACTCAGGAGACCCCCATGCACGCACCCCCCACACTCCGCACCCCCCTGGCGGCACCGAGCAGAAGGCGCGGCGGCGTGTTCGCCGCCGTCGCCGGCCTCGTCCTCTCGCTCCTCGCCTTCGTCCCGCAGGTCCCCGCGAACGCGGCGCCGGCACTGCTCTCCCAGGGCAGGACCGTCACCTCCTCCAGCCAGGAGAACGGCGGGACCCCGGCCGCCTCCGCGGTCGACGGTGACAACGGGACCCGCTGGTCGAGCGCCTTCGCCGACCCACAGTGGATCAAGGTCGACCTGGGCTCCGCCGCCTCGGTGAGCCAGATCGTGCTGCGCTGGGAGGCCGCCTACGCGACCGGTTACCGGATCGAGTTCTCGTCCGACAACAGCACGTGGAGCACGGCCTACTCCACCACGACGGGTCCGGGCGGCACGGAGACCCTCACCCTCTCGGGCACCGCCCGCTACGTCCGGCTGACCGGCACCACCCGTGCCACCGCGTACGGGTACTCCCTCTGGGAGTTCCAGGTGTTCGGCACGGCCGGCGGCGGGGTGGACCCGCAGATCCCCGGTGGCGGCGATCTCGGGCCCAACGTCCTGGTGTTCGACCCCTCGACACCCGACATCCAGGGCAAGGTCGACGAGATCTTCAAACGGCAGGAGTCGGCCCAGTTCGGCACCGGACGCTACGCCCTGATGTTCAAGCCGGGGACGTACGACAACATCAACGCCCAGATCGGCTTCTACACCTCGATCGCGGGTCTCGGGCTGAAGCCCGACGACACCACCTTCAACGGTGACGTGACCGTGGACGCCGGCTGGTTCAACGGCAACGCCACGCAGAACTTCTGGCGTTCGGCCGAGAACCTCGCCCTCAACCCGGTCAACGGCACCGATCGCTGGGCCGTCTCCCAGGCCGCCCCCTTCCGCCGGATGCACGTCAAAGGCGGGCTCAACCTCGCACCCGCCGGCTACGGCTGGGCCAGCGGCGGCTACATCGCCGACAGCAAGATCGACGGCCAGGTCGGCCCCTACTCCCAGCAGCAGTGGTACACCCGTGACAGCTCCATCGGCGGCTGGGGCAACGGAGTGTGGAACATGACCTTCTCCGGGGTCGAGGGCGCTCCTGCCCAGAGCTTCCCCGAGCCCCCGTACACCACGCTGGACAGCACCCCGGTCTCACGCGAGAAACCGTTCCTCTATCTGGACGGCAACGACTACAAGGTCTTCGTCCCGGCCAAGCGCACCAACGCACGCGGTGTCTCGTGGAACGGCACGCCGCAGGGCGAGTCCATCCCGCTGAACCAGTTCTACGTGGTCAAGCCGGGCGCCACCGCCCGGACCATCAACGCGGCGGTACGTCAAGGGCTGCACCTGCTCTTCACCCCGGGCATCTACCACGTGGACGAGCCCATCGAGATCAACCGCGCGAACACCGTCGCCCTCGGCCTCGGCCTGGCGACGATCATCCCGGACAATGGGGTGACCGCCGTGAGGGTCGGTGACGTCGACGGCGTGAGACTGGCCGGCCTGCTGATCGACGCGGGTACGCAGAACTCCCAGGTGCTCGTCGAGGTGGGACCCGAGGGCGCCTCGGCCGACCACGCGGCCAACCCGACCACCGTCCAGGACGTCTTCGTCCGGATCGGCGGCGCGGGCGCCGGCAAGGCCACCACCGGGATGGTGGTCAACAGCGACGACACCGTCGTCGACCACACCTGGCTCTGGCGCGCCGACCACGGCGACGGCGTCGGCTGGGAGACCAACCGTTCCGACTACGGTCTCCGGGTGAACGGTGACGACGTCCTGGCCACCGGCCTGTTCGTCGAGCACTTCAACAAGTACGACGTCCAGTGGTACGGCGAGCGGGGGAAGACCGTCTTCTTCCAGAACGAGAAGGCGTACGACGCACCCGACCAGGCCGCCATCCAGAACGGGGACATCAAGGGGTACGCCGCCTACAAGGTCGGCGACTCCGTCACCACCCACGAGGGCTGGGGCATGGGCAGCTACTGCTACTTCAACGTGAACCCGACGATCCGTCAGCACCACGGCTTCCAGGCGCCGGTGAGACCCGGCGTGAGATTCCACGACCTGCTGGTGGTGTCGCTGGGCGGGCAGGGCCAGTACGAACACGTCATCAACGACACCGGGGCCCCCACCTCCGGGACGTCGACCGTCCCGTCCCAGGTGGTGTCCTTTCCCTGAGGCGGGGTGAGAGGCGCCGCGTGCGGTGCGACGCGGGGCCCGGCAGCGGCTGCCGGGCCCCGCGTCACGTCCGGGGGGTCCGCCCCCGCAGCCGCCCCACGTCACCTCCGGGGGCCCGCCCCCCGGCGCCCCCGCGAGCAGGGGCGTGCTGTCGCTTCCGGTCAGGGGACGTGACGGTGCGGGGCGAGCGGAGCTCTCCCCCCGCACCGGTCCGCGCGTCAGGTGACCGTGCAGGTCCTGCCGCCGAGCGTGAACGCGTCCGGTTCGGCGTTCCGGCCCGTCCAGGTGCCTGAGAACCCGAAGCCGACCGAGGCACCGGCCGCCACCTTCCCGTTCCACCCGGTGTCGACCGCCGTCACGCGGGCGCCGTCCTGACGGTGGGTCGCGTTCCACATCTGCGTGACCTTCTGCCCGTCCGCGAAGGACCAGCCCACCTGCCAGCCGTCGTACGGCGCACCACCGGTGTTGGTGACCTTCACATCGGCCTGGAAGCCGCCCGGCCACTGGTGGGTGACCGTGTACGACACCGAGCAGACGGCGCCCGCGGGAGGCTCCTCGGTACCGGGGTCCGTGCCGCCGCCGTCGGTTCCGGAGGACTCCCCGACCTGGATGCCGCGCCCGTTGGTGGAGACGTACACCCGTCCGTACACCCGCGGGTCGCCGGTGATCGCAGCTCCGGTCCAACCCCACTGGTGCGCGTCGTCATTGATCCGCGTCCAGTGCGCGCCCGTGTCCGTCGACCGGTAGATGCCGCGCACCCCGCCGATCTTCGCGCTGACGAAGACCGTCGGGTAGGAGGCACCGGAGGCGGCCTTGCCGAAGCCCACGCTGTCGGCCTGCTCCACGCCCGGAAGCTCGGTGAAGCTCGTCCCGGAGTCGGTGGAGCGCCACAGCCCGTACGAGCCCGTAGCCGTTCCGCCCGCGAGCCAGAGGTCGCCCTCGGCTCCCGGCAGCGCCTTGAAACGGACGTTGCCCTCGGCGGGCAGTCCGCTCGCCCGGGGTGTGAAGGTGGCGCCGCCGTCGGACGACACGTAGAGGGTGCCGGCCTTGAACCCGTAGAACTTCTTCGGGTTCTTCCGGTCCGACTCGACGACCGCGCCGGCGGGAATCCCGGTGGACGGGGTCCAGGAGGTGCCGTACCCGGTGGTGCGGTGGACGCCCGCGCCCTCCGGACTCCACACGAACCCGCTGCCGTCCGCCGCGGCGGCGACCGTGCCTCCGCCGGTGACCCCGGAGGGCTCGGAGCCCTGGAACCAGGTGGCCCCGTTGTCGGTGGAGAAGCCGATGTGCGGGGCGGCGTCGGCGTTGCCGACGCGTACGACCGTGTCCGGGGACGACTCCGCGAAGTCGAGGCTGGTGGTCGTGTCGAGGGTGGGGGAGGTGAACATCATGCGGGGCACGGCGTCGAGGTCCGTGTGCCGGAAGCCCCCGATGTCACCGAGCGCGCTCAGCAGGGGCGCCCCGGAGGGCGGGCTCGCCAGGTCGTTGACCGCCGTCTCCTCCAGCCCCTTCACCATGGGAGTGAGGGAGAACCGGCCGCCGGAGTCCCACGAGGTGAGGTTCTCGGTGCCGTAGACCGTCGCGCCGGTGCCGTACATCATCCGGTCGGAGTCGAACGGGTCGATCTCCAGCGACTCCGTCATCCAGCCCAGCTTGGGCGCGGTCTCGGGCGGCGCCGGGCTGGCACCCCAGCTGAGCCAGGGCACGGACGAGATGTCCTGGGTGTAGCGGTTCGAGCGGTCGGGGTAGCTGGTGTAGTCCCAGGCCCGCGTCCAGGTCGCGCCGCTGTCCGTGGACCGGAATATCTGCGTGTCGGGCCACCATGCGCTGTACGCCGTGGCCATCAGGGTGCCGGGTTTCTGCCGGTCCACGGAGAGACCGCTGAAGCCGTAGTACGTGTCGGCCTCCGCGGCCGGGCTGACGTCCGTCCACCGGCCGGTCGCCGTGTCGTAGCGCCAGACGCGGCCCTTGGATCCGTCGTACGGGCCGCCCGTGTCACTCGTCGTCAGGTACAGGTAGCCCGTGCCCGGGTCGAGCACCCCCTTGTGCGCGAGGTATCCGGTCGGCTGGCCGGCGATCCGCGACCAGGTGCCGCCGCCGTCCGTGGAGCGGTAGACGGTGTTGTCCTTGTCGGCGACACCGACGTAGATGTCCTGGGTGGCGTTGCCGGCACTGCCCGAGCGCTCGTCGAAGGTCACCCAGACGATGCCCTGGTTGTCGCTGCCGTATCCGCTGGTGTCGGAGGGGTCCTGGACGTAGTTCCCCGGGTTCGGGAAGGCCTTCACCTGGGACCAGGTGACGCCCGCGTCGGTGGAGCGCCACAGCCCGTTGCCGCTGGGCGCGCCCAGGTAGAGCACGGAGTTCTTGTGGGGATCGACCGCCAGCCGCTCGCCCATGCCACGCCCCGGCATGTTGCCGCCGAGCTTGAAGGGGAGCGTGGTGGCCTTCCAGGAGGCCCCGCGGTCCACGGAGCGCAGGACGGCGCCGTTCTTCGGGTCCCAGCTGTTGGTGTACGTGCCGACGGCCGCGTACACGTTGTCGGGATCTGCGGTGTCGGAGGCGAGACTGACGACTCCTGACCAGCCCCACCGGTCCCAGTCCACCCAGTCCAGCAGCGGCTTCCACTGTCTGCCGGCCTGGTCCCAGCGGTAGGCGCCGCCGATGTCGGTGCGGGCGTAGGCGAGGTTCTTCTCGGACCGGCTGAAGACGATGCCCGGTACGAAGCCGCCGCCGTCGATCCGTGCGTTCTTCCAGGTGTAGGTGTCCGCCGCGATGGACACATCGGATGCTTCGGTCACGGCGGGGACCTCAGCGGGCCGAGCCGCCGCCGGGGTACCTGTGATCGACAACCCTGCGGTCAGGGCGAGGGCCGCCCCGAGGGCGGCGAAGGTTCTTGCGCTGGGGCGCACGGGAACGTCCTCTCCGGAATGGACCGCCGCACGGCGGCGGTACGGGCGTGACAGAGTGGGAGCGCTCCCAGAAGCACCCCGATCGTAGCGCCGCGCCCGCCCCGAGAGAAGGGCGAGGCAGACGTTTCATCGGATGTATGGGGCTCCGCGCCCCCGCTCCGCGACTCGTGCGCCCTGGAGGCGACGGGCCGCCCCACACGGAGCGGCCGGGTCACGATTCCCTCACATGCCGGGAGGCGGCGTGTCGGCCGTAAAACGGAGAAGAGGACGAACTCCACGCATTTCCCGGCACCCACAAAAGCCGCACACAATTGCCGCACACGAACGGTGCAGGCGTTGATTCCTTTCGACTACCGCACGCCGGAGAAGAACTCTGTTCACCTTTTCGCCCACCCGGTGACGCGGTCCACCGCCTTTCCGTCACCCCGGACCCGCCCGCACGCGCACCACCGTCCGGAGAGGGGAAACCTGCACACCGCGTGCGCACCCCGGTCACGCACCTGACACGAAACACCAGGTCCATGCCGGTCTCCAGCCGCTTGCCCGGGTGTGCCCCCGTGACGGCGAAGCCGGTCCGCGACGGATCCGAAGGTATCCGGTGAAACTCGTGAAGGAATGGGTGCCGGAAAATGAACATGTCTGCACGCGCGATTATTCGAGCACGCCGATCGCCTTCCATTCCCTCTCACCCGATTAGCCGTTCGACGCATCGGCATGCTTTGATCCTGGCCCATACGGAAGCCCGGCCACGGGTTCCCGTCGGTAAGCATTTTCCCTACGAAGGGCAGTTTCCTCATGAACCTCACCCCCCAGGTCGAGACCCGCGAGATCTCCGACAACGACCTGGACAACGTGTCCGGCGGCCTCGTCGGCACCGTGGTCGGCAACGTCACCGCCACGGCCGACTCCATCGCCCCGGTCTCGGGCCTCGTCGGCTCCGCCACCGGTCTGGTCGAGTCGACCACCGGCGTGAACACGGGCGCGGTCACCGGCCTGGCCACCGGCCTCGTCGCCGGTCTCTGAGACGGCCGTACCCGCCGAGCCCCGGAACCCGTCGGTTCCGGGGCTCGGTGCCGACCGCTGACAGGTGAGGAAAGAGCCGTGCAGTTCCGCCAACAGGCGCTGACCAAGCTGCAG
The DNA here is from genome assembly GCF_044334475.1 of Streptomyces sp. NPDC020780. Taxonomy (NCBI): domain Bacteria; kingdom Bacillati; phylum Actinomycetota; class Actinomycetes; order Kitasatosporales; family Streptomycetaceae; genus Streptomyces; species Streptomyces sp. NPDC020780. The sequence continues at coordinate 403,839 of NZ_JBIRTB010000003.1, forward strand.
TCGCCCGAACAGCTCGACCTTCCGGTGCGCTTCGCCCGCCCGCAGGGCCTGCTCGTGCTGGGGGTCACCATGGCCGTCATGGCCGCCGCCTGTTTCTGGGCGGTCACCGGGTCCCTCTCCACCACGGTCGGCGCCCCCGGCATCCTCACCCATGCCCGGGGCAGCTACCTCCTGCAGAGTCCGGTGTCCGGTCAGATCACCGAGGTGCTCGCCGAGGAGGGCGAGACGCTGCCGGCCGACGCCCCCCTCCTCAAGGTCCGTACGCAGCAGGGTGAGCGCACCGTCCGCACGATCGACCGGGGCCGGCTCACCACGGTGACGGCCACGATCGGCGCGGTGGTGACCACCGGTGCCGACGTGGCGAGCGTGGAACGGGTCGACGGCGCCGGCGACCCCCTGGTCGTCATGCTGTACGTACCGGGCGCCAGCGCCTCCGGGATCCGGGCCGGCGCTCCGGTGGACATCACCGTCCAGTCCGTACCGGCCCAGCAGTACGGCGTGCTGCGCGGGCACGTGGCCGCCGTCGGCAGGACGGCCCGGACGCAGCAGCAGATCACCCGCTTCCTCGGCGACGCCCAGCTCGGCGAGGAGTTCTCACGGCACGGCAGGCCGATGGCCGTCCAGGTACGGCTCGAACCCTCGGACACCACGGAGTCCGGCTACCGGTGGTCCTCGGCACAGGGCCCGCCGTTCGCGCTCGGCTCCATGACCCCCGCCACCGGCTCGGTCCACCTGGCCGACCAGCGCCCGATCGATTGGCTGCTTCCGTGACCGCCCCCCACCCCTCCCCCCGGGCTCAGCAGCTGCCCCCCGCCGTCCGCGGCAGACACCGGCCCGCGAGCGCGCCGCCGGGCGGACGGCGGCCGAGGTCCGCCCGGAAGCCCGCCCAGAGGAAGACCGTCCGCACACCCACCGTCCTGCAGATGGAGGCGCTGGAGTGCGGCGCGGCCTCGCTGGCCATGGTCCTGGCCCACTACGGCCGGCATGTGCCGCTGGAGGAGCTGCGCATCGCCTGCGGCGTCTCCCGCGACGGCTCACGGGCCAGCAACGTGCTGAAGGCAGCACGGAGTTACGGTCTGCGGGCCAAGGGCATGCAGATGGAGCCCACCGCACTCGCCGAGGTCCGGGCCCCGGCCATCCTCTTCTGGGAGTTCAACCACTACGTCGTGTACGAGGGGACGGGGCGCCGTCTCGGACGGCGGGGTGTGTACGTCAACGACCCCGACAAGGGCCGCCGTTTCGTGCCCGCCGAGGATTTCGACACGAGTTTCACCGGTGTCGTACTCGTCCTCGAACCCGGCGAGGGGTTCCGGCGCGGCGGCCGGAAGCCCGGTGTCATGAGCGCGCTGCCCGCCCGGTTGCGCGGCACCTCGGGCACGATGCTGGCCGCTCTGCTCGCCAGCCTGCTGCTCGTCGGGGTCGGCGCGGCGCTCCCGGCCCTGAGCCGTACGTACATCGACATGTTCCTGATCGGGGAGCAGACCTCCCTGCTGGGGGTGCTGTTCGCCGCGATGGGCACGATGGTCGCGCTCACCCTCGTCCTGACATGGCTGCAGCAGGCGAACCTGCTGCGCGGGCGCGTCATCTCGTCCACGCTGAGCAGCGCCCGGTTCTTCCGCCACCTGCTGCGGCTGCCGGTCACCTTCTTCGCCCAGCGCAGCCCCGCCGACCTCGTGCAGCGGCTGCAGTCGAACGACGCGGTGGCCGAGACACTGGCCCGGGACCTCACCGCGGCCGGTGTGGACGGGATCGTCGTCCTGCTCTACGCGTTCCTGCTGTGGACCTACGATCCGCAGCTGACCGTCATCGGCGTGGGGATCGCGCTGCTCAACGTGGTGGCGATGCGCGTCGTCGTACGCCTGCGGGCCACCGGCACGCAGAAGTTGCGGGCCGACAGCGCCCGGCTGACCAACACCGCGTACACCGGCCTGCAGCTGATCGAGACGATGAAGGCGACCGGCGGGGAGAACGGGTACTTCCGCCGCTGGGCCGGCCAGCACGCCACCACGCTGGAGGAGCAGCAGCGCCTCGGGGTGCCGAGCGCGTGGCTGGGCGTCGTCGCCCCGGCCCTGGCGACGCTCAACAGCGCGCTGATCCTGTGGATCGGCGGGCTGCGCGCGGTCGAGGGGCACCTCTCGATCGGTCTGCTCGTCGCCTTCCAGGCACTGGTGACCCGCTTCACCGCTCCGGTCACCCGGCTCAACGCGGTGGCGGGCCGGGTCCAGGACTTCGCGGCCGACGTGGCCCGTCTGAAGGACGTGGAGAACTTCCCGGTCGACGCCCTGTACTCACGCAGGGAGCCCGCCGCGAGCACCCGCCGTCTGACGGGTCATGTGACGCTGGAGGACATCACCTTCGGCTACAGCCCGCTCGACGAGCCGCTGCTGACCGGCTTCTCGCTGTCCGTCGGACCGGGGCAGCAGGTGGCGCTCGTCGGCGGCTCGGGCAGCGGCAAGTCGACGGTGTCCCGGCTGATATCGGGGCTCTACAGCCCGTGGGAGGGCACGATCCGCATCGACGGGCAGCGTCTGGAGGACATACCCCGGGGCGCCCTCGCCGCTTCCCTCTCCTTCGTGGACCAGGACGTCTTCCTGTTCGAGGGAACGGTTCGCGACAACGTCGCGCTGTGGGACCCCTCGGTCCCCGACGAGGCCGTCGTCACCGCGCTGGAGGACGCCGCCCTGTACGACGTCGTCGCCCGTCGCCCGGGCGGGATCCACGGCCGGGTTGAGCAGGACGGCCGCAACTTCTCCGGCGGGCAGCGCCAGCGCCTGGAGATAGCCCGGGCCCTGGTGCGCCGCCCGAGCGTCCTGGTCCTGGACGAGGTCACCAGCGCCCTGGACGCGGAGACCGAGCTGATCATCATCGACAACCTCCGGCGGCGCGGCTGCGCCTGTGTCGTGATCGCCCACCGGCTGAGCACAGTCCGTGACAGCGACGAGATCGTGGTCCTGGACCACGGATCGGTCGTGGAGCGCGGGCGGCACGAGGAGCTGGTGGCCGCGGGCGGCTCGTACGCCGAACTGGTCAGGGAGCACTAGGTGACTTCCGTACACCACCACCTCGACGGCACCGGCGCCCCGGCGCACGACCCGGTCGTCGCGGCGCTGGGAGCGCTGGGGGCACCGGTCGACTGCGCGGAGCTGCGCAGCCTGTCACTCGAGGGGCCCCAGGTGCTGTGGCTCGTAGTGGGCGGTGGACTCGACCTCTTCGCCGTCGATGCGGCGGCTCAGGGCCACTGGCACTTCCTCGGCCGTCTGGAGCCGGGCTCCCTGGTGCTGGGCCCGGTGGCGGGGCCGCGGCACACGCTGGTCGGGCGGCCGTTGCGGGAGTGCGGGCTGCGGCGCATCCCGTTGCGGGAGCTGTACCGCCCCGGCACACCGGATCACGTGTACGGCAGTGCTCACGACGGCGCTCAGGGCCTCGGCGAGGCCGCGCCGAGCCCGTTGGAGTACGCCTTCTCGCTCGGTGTCGGCCGGGGCCGGCAGGTGCTCTTCGAAGCCCCGCTGGACGGCCGGACCGCCCTGGACGGAACGGTCGGGGACGACGAGGACGCCCTCTGGCAGCCGGTACCGCCCGGCAGTGTGGGGTACGGCGCCGCGTTCGACGCCGAGGCCGCCGGTGACCTGCTGGTCGACGGCGCGATGTGGCAGGGGATGGTCGACCAGCAGTACCGCCTGCTGTCGGCGCTGGACCGCTGGATCGAGCAGGCCGAGCGTGCCCATGAGGACCGTACGGCGGCCGGCATGAAGGCGGGCGAGGCCGTCCGCAGGGAGGCCGATCAGGCCCTGCTGACGTCGATCGGCCGGTCCGGGAGGAACCCCTCGCGCACGGTGGGGGCGACGGACGACGCCGTGTACGCGGCCTGCCGGCTGGTGGCCCGGGAGTCGGGCATCACGCTCGCCGGGGGCGCGGCCGGCGGCGGGGTGGGCGAGCGTACGGACCCGGTCGAGCGGATCGCGGTCGCCGCACGGATCCGGAGCCGCCCGGTCCGCCTCGACGGGCGCTGGTGGCGGGAGAACTCCGGGCCGCTGGTCGGCCACCGGGCTGCCTCGGGTGCGCCGGTCGCCCTGCTGTGGCGGCGCGGCGGGTACGACGCGGTGAACCCGCTGACGGGCCGTCGCGCGCGGGTCGACGCCGCCGCGGCACGGGAGCTGGAGGAGCGTGCCGTCATGTTCTACCGGCCGCTTCCGGAGCGGCCCCTCGGTCGTTGGCAGTTGCTGCGCTTCGGTCTGCGCGGCACGCGGGGCGACCTGCGCAATCTGCTGCTGGCGGGCCTGGTGACGGTCGTGCTCGGTTCCCTGGTGCCGCTCGCGACGGGCCGGGTACTCGGCGTGTACGTACCCCGAGCGCAGAACTCCCTCATCGTGCAGGTCTCGCTGGCCGTGATCGTCACCGGGGTGGTCTCGGCGGCCTTCACGCTCCTGCAGAACCTGACCCTTCTGCGCCTGGAGGGCCGCATCGAGAGCACGCTCCAGCCCGCGGTGTGGGACCGGCTGCTGGGGCTGCCGGCGACGTTCTTCGCCGAGCGCTCCACCGGCGAACTGGCGAGCGCGGCCATGGGGGTCAGCGCGATCCGCCGGGTGCTGTCGGGCATCGGCCCGGTGGCGGTGCAGGCGGGCACGCTGGGGGCGGTGAACCTGGCCCTGCTGCTCTGGTTCAGCGTGCCGCTCGCGCTCACCGCCGTCGCGATGCTGGTCGTCATCGCGGGGGTGTTCCTCACCATGGGGATGTGGGAGCTGCGCTGGCAGCGCCGGCTGGTCGAGCTCGGCAACAAGCTGAACAACCAGGCGTTCCAGACGCTGCGCGGCCTGCCCAAGCTGCGGGTGGCCGCGGCGGAGAGCTTCGCGTACGGGGCGTGGGCGGAGCGGTTCGCCGAGAGCCGCGAGCTGCAGAAGCGGGCGGGCCGGATCAAGAATCTGACGGCGGTCCTGAACGCGGCCTATCTCCCGCTGTGTTCACTGGTCATGTTCGTCCTTCTCGCGGGTCCGGCGCGCGGGTCGATGTCCGCCGGTGAGTTCCTGACCTTCAACACGGCGGTGACCATGCTGCTGACGGCGGTCACGCAGCTCACGGGGGCGTTCGTGTCCGCCGCGTCCGTGCTGCCGATGTTCGAGCAGATCGAGCCGGTGCTGAACGAGCCGCCCGAGGTCCGGGACTCCGGTACGCGGCCCGGGGCGCTGTCGGGGGCGATCGAGGCGCGGGGCCTCTCCTTCCGTTACACCGACGACGGCCCCCTGGTGCTCGACGACGTGTCGCTGAGCGTGCGGCCGGGCGAGTTCGTCGCGGTCGTGGGCCCCAGCGGCTGCGGCAAGTCCACGCTGCTGAGGCTGCTCATCGGCTTCGGCGAACCGGTCACGGGCAGCGTGCTGTACGACGGCCAGGACCTGGCGGCGCTGGACCGGGCGGCGGTGCGCCGCCAGTGCGGGGTCGTCCTGCAGAACGCGCAGCCGCTGTCCGGTTCGATCCTGGACTGCATCTGCGGCGCCGAGGTCTTCAGCCAGGAAGAGGCCTGGGAGGCCGCCGCGATGGCGGGTCTGTCCGAGGACATCAAGCGGATGCCGATGGGGATGCACACGATGATCTCCGGGGGCGGCGCGATCTCCGGGGGGCAGCGCCAGCGTCTGATGATCGCCCAGGCTCTGGTCCGCCGCCCCCGGATCCTCTTCTTCGACGAGGCCACCAGCGCGCTCGACAACGAGACCCAGCGCACGGTGATGGAGAGCACCCGGTCCCTGCGGGCCACCCGGGTGGTGATCGCCCACCGGCTGTCCACGGTGCTGGACGCGGACCGTGTGGTCGTCATGTCGCAGGGGCGCGTGGTCCAGCAGGGGCCGCCCGCCGAACTGCTGGCGGACACGGGCGGGCGGCTCCACGAACTGGTGCGGCGGCAGATGCGCTGAGCCTCAGCCGGAGGTGCGGCGCCGGCCGCCGGGCACGGGGGCGGCGGCCGCGTCGCCGATGCTGCCGCGGGCGGCCGCGGCGACGGCGTCCGGGGTGAAGCCGAACTCCTCGTACAGCCGCTGGTAGTCGGCGGACTCGCCGTAGTGCTCGAGGCTCACGATCCGGCCGGCGTCGCCGACCACCTCGCGCCAGCCCTGGCCGACGGCGGCCTCGACACTCACGCGGGCGCGTACGGCCGGCGGCAGCACCTCGTCCTGGTAGGCGCTGGGCTGCGCGGAGAACCACTCGCGACTGGGCATCGAGACCACGCGGACGCGCAGGCCCTCCGTGGCGAGGAGGGCGCGCGCCTCGAGGGCGATGTGCACCTCGGAGCCCGTGGCCACCAGGATGACGTCGGGGGCTCCGTCCCCGGGTTCCTTCGCGAGGACGTAGGCGCCGCGTGCCGCTCCCTCCGCCGGGGCGAGGGTTCCGTCGCCGCGGTCGAGCACGGGCAGGTTCTGCCGGGTCAGCACCAGGCCGGCGGGCCGGTCCGGGTGTTCCAGGACCGTCCGCCAGCAGACCGTGGTCTCGTTGGCGTCGGCCGGGCGTACGACGTCGAGTCCCGGGATCGCGCGCAGGGCCGCGAGGTGCTCCACCGGCTGGTGCGTCGGGCCGTCCTCCCCCAGGCCGATCGAGTCGTGGGTCCACACGTAGGTGGCGGGGAGCTTCATCAGGGCGGCGAGGCGGACCGCCGGCCTCATGTAGTCGCTGAACGTCAGGAACGTACCGCCGTAGGGACGGGTCAGGCTCTGCAGGGCGATGCCGTTGAGTACGGCGCCCATCGCGTGTTCCCGGATGCCGAAGTGCAGGGTCCGCCCGTAGGGGCCGCCCGCGAACTCCTCGGTCTGCCGGTCGGCGGGGACGAAGGACGGCTCGCCCTCCATCGTGGTGTTGTTGCTGCCGGCCAGGTCCGCGGAGCCGCCCCAGAGCTCGGGCAGGACCGGCGCGAGCGCGGTGAGCACGAGACCCGACGCCTTGCGGGTGGCCATGCCCTTGGGGTCGGCCGGGAAGACCGGCAGCGCGTCGGTCCAGCCCGGGGGCAGCTTCTGCTCCCGCAGGCGGTCGAGCAGTGCGGCCCGGTCCGGGTTCGCGGTCCTCCACTCCTGGTAGCCGGAATCCCAGAGCGTGTGCGCCTGCCTGCCCCGATCCCCGACCGCCCGGGCGTGGGCGAGGACCTCGTCCTCGATCGCGAAGCGGACCTCGGGGTCGAAGCCCAGGAGGCGCTTGGTGGCGGCGACCTCGTCGTCGCCCAGCGCGGAGCCGTGGGCCTTGCCGCTGTTCCGCTTCGTGGGGGCGGGCCAGCCGATGATGGTACGGAGCATGATCAGCGACGGCCGGTCCCGCTCCTCCTGCGCCGCCTCGATCGCGGCCAGCAGCGCGTCCACGTCCTCGACGTAGTCACCCGTGCGCGTCCAGTCCACCGTCTGCACGTGCCAGCCGTAGGCGGCGTAACGGGCGGGGACGTCCTCGCTGAAGGAGATGTCGGTGTCGTCCTCGATCGAGATGTGGTTCGAGTCGTAGAAGGCGATGAGGTTGCCCAGCCGCTGGTGCCCGGCGAGCGAGGAGGCCTCGGAGGCGACTCCCTCCATCATGTCGCCGTCCGACGCGACCACGTACACGTGGTGGTCGAAGGGGCTGGCGCCGGGGGCGGCGTCCGGATCGAGCAGTCCTCGTTCCCTGCGGGCCGCCATCGCCATGCCGACGGCCGCGCCCATTCCCTGGCCCAGCGGACCGGTGGTGATCTCGACGCCCCGGGTGTGCCGGTACTCGGGGTGCCCGGGGGTCGCCGATCCCCAGGTGCGAAGTGCCTGGAGGTCCTTCATCTCCAGGCCGTAGCCGGCCAGGTACAGCTGGATGTACAGCGTGAGGCTGGTGTGGCCGCAGGAGAGGACGAAGCGGTCCCTGCCGAGCCACTGGTCGTCGGCCGGGTCGTGCCGCATGACCTGCTGGAACAGCAGGTAGGCGAGCGGTGCCAGGCTCATCGCCGTGCCGGGGTGCCCGTTGCCCGTCTTCTGGACGGCGTCCGCGGCCAGAACCCGGACGGTGTCCACCGCCCGCAGGTCCACCTCGCTCCACCCCGCCCGTGCGGCCACCGGCCGGGCGAGGCCGGGGTCGCGCGAGGCTGTGCTGCCGGAAGAGGATCGCTCGGGCGCCATGGTGTTCGTCTCCCTCGGGATGTCGCTTCTCGGTACGACGGTGCCGGCCGGTGCGGCTCGCCACCCTCGCATCCTCGGTTCCCGCCTCGCCCTCCGCACCCGGAACGGGCCCGGCGGGGCGGGGCCCGTCGCCCGCCGGGGGCGCCGGATGACGCCGCGGCGGGGCCCGCCAACCCGTCGCCTACCCCGCGTACGGCCCGCCAAGGCCCTGAGTCCGGCGCGGCGCCCCGGGGTGTCAGGCCGGCACCGGGGCGAAGGGCGCGTAGTCGCCGTTCCCCGAGGGCACGACCGTGTACGTGGCCTCCGGCAGTTCGTTCCACAGCCCCGGGAGGTCGCCCACGGGCTCGGAGACCACCATGCGGGTGTCGTCGGACAGCTCGCGCATGAGCGCCAGATTCGGGTGCAGCGTGCGCACGCTGTCCACCCGGCTGCTGTAGAAGAGCGAGCGCGACCTGCCCTGGCTCGAGTACCGGAAGGCCCACAGCCGCCGGCCGTCCGCCACGGCGATCGTCATCTGGAGCGGGTTCTCGATGCCGTGGTCCCGGCCCAGTCCTTCCACGAACCCGGCCATGCGCGCCACGGCACCGGGGACGTCCTGGTCCAGGCCGAACGTCAGGGCCAGGTAGAACATCACCTCGGAGTCGGTCGACCCCTCGATGGAGGAGAAGAGGGCCGGATCGACCGCCAGGCACATCTCCCGGCGGAGCCGGTCGAAGTCCTGCACCGCCCCGTTGTGCATCCACATCCACCGTCCGCGCCGGAACGGATGGCAGTTGGACTGCTGCACGGCGGTCCCCGTCGACGCCCGCACATGGGCGAAGAAGAGGGGGGACCGGACGTACCCGGCGATCTCCCGGAGATTGCGGTTGTTCCACGCGGGGCCGGTGTCGCGTACGACCGCCGGGGCGGCGCGACCCGATCCCGGTTCGTACCAGCCGATACCGAAGCCGTCGCCGTTCGTCGTCTCGACGCCCAGCTTCGCGTGCAGGCTCTGGTCGATCACCGAGTGCGCCGGCTTGTAGAGAACGTCGTCCAGCAGGACGGGCGAACCCGCGTAGGCGAGCCATCGGCACATGACGGTCTCCCTTCCTCCGCCCCACCCGGCCGGGCGGCCCTGCGTCCCTCCGCCCGGTTGCCCCCGCTACCAGCGAACCAGGGCTGTGCCCGGGCGGCAAACCAGCACGACCCGCGTGGAGCGCCGGATCGCCCCCCGCCGTACCGCCCGGTCATTTCTGGGTGCGCTGGACGCAGTCCGCGATCACCGCTGCCGGATCCCCGGTGCGCCGCAGCAGCTCCCGCTGCCGACGTGCTCCGTTACCGGTCCGCATGAGGCGGCTCACCCCCTCGCGGGCGAGCGGCAGATCGCCCATGTCCTCGAGTGCGTCGCGCACGTGGTCCAGCAGTGCCTCCAGCGAGCCTTCGGCGGGGCCGGGCCTCATGGTGCGGGGGTGGATCAGGGTGTCGTCCAGGCCGGAGCGGCCCGCTCTCCACGACGCCAGGCGCAGCAGCCCCGCGCCGACCGGCCGGGGCGGCACGCCCTCCCGCCACTCCCGCGCGGCCGTCTCCACGAGACCCCGCACCAGGAGGGCCAGCAGTACGGTGGTCGACGCGTCCAGGCACACGTCCGCGACCCGCACCTCGACCGTCGGGTGGTTGTGCGAGAGCCGGGCGTCGAAGTAGACCATGCCCCGGTCGCGTACGACACCTGTGTCGATCATGGCGGCCACGTGGTCGTGGTACCGCTGCGCCGACCCGAACACCTCCGTGGGGCCGGCCGACGGCCACCGCCCCCAGACCCGGCTCCGGTAGCTCCGGTAGCCCGTGTCGATCCCCTGCCAGAAAGGGGAGTTGGCGCTCATGGCGAGCAGGGGGGCCAGCCACGGCCTGATCCGGTCGACGACGGCCACTCCCTCCTCGTCGGACTCCACGGACACATGCACATGGCACCCGCATGTCAGCTGTTCCAGCGCCGTGAGCCCGAACTCCCGCTGCATCCAGTGGTACCGCTCGTCCGCGCTGATGGCCGGGCTGACCGGCAGCGGGGAGGTCGCGAGCGCGGCCACGGAGGCGCCCAGCCTGCCCGCGTGCTCCGCGGACTCCCTGCGTCTGCTCCTGATCTCCGCCTCGAGCGCGCCCATGTCGGACTGCGGGCGGGTGGCGAACTCCATTTGCTGGCTCTGCAGTTCCTTCTGGAAGATGTCGTCGTCCGCCCCCGCCCGGTCGGCCATGGCGAGCACCGCGGCCGACATCGCACACGGCTCGAAGGTGTCCGTGTCCACCAGCAGGAGTTCCTCCTCGACACCGACGTAACGCACCGGAGCACCGCCTCTCCCAGGCCGCCGACCCGAGGGACACCCGTCGCCCGGCCGGTGCGGCAGGGCAGGGGCCTCACGCGCGGCAGTCCCTCTCATTGTCCTCGTCGTCTTTCCGGACCGCCTCCTGCCCGCCCGCGGGCGGGACACCCCTGTCCTCTTCCACGGGGGTTCAACGGCCGCCGTGCCGCGACCCCGGGAAGAGCTCAGCGGTCGGCGGGGCGCGACACGGTGAAGAGTCCGCCTTCCGGGTCGCGGATGACGTATCCGCCGCCGGGTACACAGGCCCCGGGGGCGGCGGGTGCGGCCGTCCCGCCCGCGTCGACCGCGGCGGCCGCGGCCCGTTCGGTGTCGGCGACGTCGAAGTGGACCACCCACCGGGGCCGGGTCCTCGGGTCGGGGTCCTGCTCGACGGCGCCACCGTGCAGGAGGGCCACGGGCCGGCCCCACGCCCTGACGACGACCCGTTCCTCCTCGTAGAGGACCTCGACGCCGCCCCCGGTGTCCGCGTCGGACCAGGAGAAGACCTCGCCGTAGAAGATGGCCGCCTCGAACACGTCCCTGGTCCGGAGTTCGAGCCGGGGTGGAGCGCTGCCCTCACCCACCGCCCACGCCGGTGTGGGGCCCTCCCAGAAGCCGAACACGGCGCCGTCGCGGTCCGAGGCGAGCGCCGCGCGTCCGCCGCCCTTGCGCAGCGGCCCGACGGCGACCGTGGCCCCGCGCTCGCGCACCAGGGCGGCGGTCAGGTCCGCGTCCCTGACGGCGAAGTACGGGGTCCAGACGGTGACCGGGTCCCAGTCCTGGGCGTGGACGCCGAGCCCGGCAACCGGCCGGCCGTCGACGAGGGCCGTGGAGTAGCCCTCGCCCAGCGTGCTGTGCCGGAAGCTCCACCCGAGGACGGAGGCGTAGAAGGCTTCCGCGCCCGCGAGGTCGCGCACCATCAGGTGCATCCAGCACGGGGCGCCCTGGACCGGCAGGGCGTACTCCTCGACCGACATCGGCATCCGCTCCTCAGCGTGCGTGGCGTGCGCCGGGCGGCCGCCGGCCGGTGACACGTCAGCGAACGTACCTGCCGTGACGCTCCCGGCGGCGCGAGCGCGTGGTCGTGTCGGCGGGCCGCGTACGGCGGGGCGGGACCCCGCCGTACGCGCCGTAGGCCGCCGGGCGGGGCCGTTAGGCCGTGTCGATCGCGGGTACCCATCAGCGGTCGTGCGACCGGGCACGGCGTGGAGACGGACGGGGATGCGGCGTGAGCCGGTTCGGCCCCGTTTCGGCGGGTACCCCTAGCAGCAGGTTCCCGGCGTACGCGGGAACCCAGGCGTCGGAGAGTTGGGAACACAGCTCCTGACGCCGCCCCCGCTGCTCTCGGTGGCGCGTACGCGGGCGGTGCCCGTACCGGGCACCACCGCCCCTCTCGGAGAGCGGGCCGCCGGCGGTTCCGTTTAGGCGTCCGCACAGGGGAAACGCGTTCGTTCGGGCCGGTACCGGCCCCACGTCACGAAACCCGCGGAGCCCGGACATCCGGGACGCGGACCGGACGAGGCGAGGAGCACGACATGCCTGCGGGATCCAGTCCGAAGCGCGAGCGGCAGTACGAGCACATCAAGGAGAGCCAGGAGGAGCGGGGCGCCTCCGAGAGCCGGGCGAAGGAGATCGCGGCCAGGACCGTGAACAAGGAACGCGCGAGGTCCGGTGAGTCGAAGTCCGCGAGCAGCACCTCCACCCGGGACCGGAAGTCCGCCCCGCAGCGCGGTGGGGAGCGTTCCCACCAGGGCGCGCAGGGACCCACCCGGGATCAGCTCTACGCCGAGGCGAAGAAGAAGAACATCGACGGCCGGTCCTCCATGAACAAGGACGAACTGCGCCGGGCGCTCGGTCGCTGAGCGGCCGTGCCCGCGGCGCGCGGCAGGAACGGGAAGGGGAGCGAGCCATGTCCGAAGAGGCACGCGGCGACGACGTCTACCAGCCACCCAACGACGGTGTGCAGAACCGGCCGAGCGACGAGCTCGACATGGAGAACGCACTGGGCGAACGCGACCTGGACGACCAGATGGAGGAGGGCTACTCGCCTCCCGAGCGGCCGCTGGGGGTGGACAAGTACGGCACCACCGGCGCGGAGGAGCGCGAGGGCGAATCGCTCGATCAGCGCCTCGCCCAGGAGGTCGAGGAGCCGCGTCCGCCCGAGGGCGACGGCATCGGCGACCTCGCGCAGGGAGAGGGTGAGCCGCAGGAGGACATCGCCGGTGACGTGCGGGCGGGCAGGCTGACCGCCTCCGACGACACGGGGCGGCACACCGATGTGTTCGCCGAGGACGTGGGCGTCGACGGCGGGGCCGCGTCGGCCGAGGAAGCCGCCGTGCACATCGCCGACGAGGAGGACGAGAGCCTCTGAGGGGCACGGCACCGCGCCGCCCGGGGCAGCCGGCGGCACGCGGGGCGGGAGCCCGGGGAGGACGCTCCCCCCGGGGCCCGCGTCCCTGCACGGAGCCGTCGGCGCACGACCGCCGGCGCACAGAGAGGAAAGCGGGAGGACATGGCACGGGCTGCACTCTTCGACGTGGACGGCACTCTCGCCGACACCAACCATCTGCACGTGGTCACCTGGTGGGAGGCGTTCCGGCAGGCGGGTCACACCGTGCCGATGCCGGCGATCCACCGGGCGGTCGGCCTCGGCTCCGGGGACCTGATCGAGCGGCTGCTCGGTGAGGACCGCGACCGGGACCAGGACGCGGCCCTGAGCGCCGCCCACAAGACCCTCTACGGCACCTACTTCGACCGGCTCCCCGCCTTCACGGGCGCCGGCGACCTGCTGCGGGAGCTCGCCGGACGGGGCTGGCGCGTCGTACTCGTCACCTCCGCGAGCGGCGGCGAGCTCGACGCGCTGAGGTCGGCCGTCGACGCCGACAGCGCCATCCTGGACACCGCCAGCTCGGACGACGTGGCCGAGGGCAAACCGGCTCCGGAGCCGGTCCGGCACGCACTGGAGCTGGCGGAGGTGGACGCGGCGGACGCGGTGTTCGTGGGCGACACCGTGTGGGACATGCGTACGGCGGTCCGGGCGGGTGTCGGCGCCGTGGCGCTGCTCTCGGGCGGCATCCCACGGGCGGACCTGGAGGGCGCGGGCGCGCACACGGTGTACGAGGACGCGGCGGACCTGCTCGCGCACCTGGACGACAGCCCCTTCGGGGCGGCCTGACCAGGCATGGGACCCGTGAAGTCGCCCCCCACGTGTGGCCTGGTTTTGGTCCGGTATGGTGGTGTTTGTGCTTCGGACAGGAGGTACGCCCGTGGGAGTTCGACTCCGGGCGGGATCCGTCCGATTCGATGCGCTCCCACGGTGACCGGCATTCGCACCGCCGAGGGAGTGAGCACCATGGCCGAGTCGTCCCCCGCAGCACCGCGTCCGCACGCCGACAGTCCGTCGACCGACACCGCGTTCCGGCGGCTGCGCACGCTGCCGGACGGGGGGGAGCGGGACGAGCTGAGGCGCGAGACGATCTGTGCCTGGCTTCCGATGGCCCACCGCCTGGCGTCCCGCTTCCGCAACCGCGGTGAATCCATGGACGACCTGCGCCAGGTGGCGGCGATGGGCCTCGTCAAGGCCGTCGACCGCTACGACCCCTTCCGCGGCAAGGCCTTCGAGACGTACGCCGTCCCCACCGTGACCGGCGAGCTCAAGCGGCACTTCCGCGACCACACCTGGGACGTGCACGTGCCCCGGCGGGTCCAGGACCTGCGCAACCGCGTGCGTGTGGCCCGCCGCGACCTCTCCCAGTCCCTCGAGGGACGCGCGCCCACCTGCGCGGAGATCGCGGCCGAGACCGGTCTCCGTGAGGAGGACGTGCTGCTGGGCCTGGAGGCCCTGGAGAGCTACAGCACGCTGTCCCTCGACGCCGAAATGCCCGGAACGGACGACGGTTACTCGCTCGGTGACACGCTCGGCCACTGCGACCCGGCCCTCGACGTCGCCGTGGACCGCGAAGCCGTCAAGCCGGGTCTGCGCCGGCTGCCCGAGCGCGAACGGACCATCCTGTACCTGCGCTACTTCCGGGACATGACGCAGGTCAGCATCGCGGAGGCACTGGGCATCTCGCAGATGCACGTCTCCCGTCTGCTCAGCCAGTGCTGCGAACAGCTGCGCACCCAGACGCTCCAGGGGGTGCGGTGACGCCCTTCGCCGGACCGGCAGCCGTCCTGGCCGCAACCTGCTCTCCTGAGGAGCCCGCCGCCCCCTCCCCCCGCTGTTCGCCCACGACCCCGCACCCGCGGTGAGGCTGCGTACCGGCTCTCCGGTGCGGGGAGTCACCAGGCCCGACCGGTACCAGGTGGTGCAGGCGCTGAAGGCCGCCGGGGCGGCGGCCCTCGCCTGGGCGCTGACGGGCTGGTGGCTGAAGGCTCCCATGGCGCTCATGGCACCATGGGCGGCGGTGGCTCTGGTGCAGGGCACCGTCTACCGGTCGGTGCGGACGGCCGTCGAACTGGTCGTCATGATCGCTTCCGGGACTCTGCTCGCCGCCGGAGCGGCCGCGCTGACCGGGGACACGATGCTCGCGATGGTCATCGTGCTCCCGGTGACCGTCCTCCTCGGCACCTGCGCCCCGGTGGGCCAGCAAGGGCTGTACGCGCCCACCACCGCGCTGTTCGTGCTCGCCTACGGCTCGTACTCGCTGTTCGCCGTCGGGCACCGCCTGCTGGAGACGGCGGTGGGAGCCGTGGTGGGGATCGGCGTCAACGCGCTCGTCCTGCCGCCCGTCCACTCCGTACAGGTCCACCGGCTGGCGTGCGCGCTGCCCCGCGCGTGCGCGGATCTCCTGCGGGACATGGCCGAGGGAACCGACGACTACGACGAGGCCCGGGCCAACGACTGGTACGAGGGAGCGCTCACCCTCTACGGAGACCTGGCCGAACTGCGCACCGCCCGCGGATGGGCTTCGGAGAGTGTCCGGCTCAACCCGGGGCTCCGCTTCCGGCGCGGCGTCCGGCCGACGCCGCCGGAGACGTGGGACTCGGTCTGGACACGGGTCAGCGACCGGCTCCTGACCCTGACCCTCACCCTCCTGGAGACGGCGTCCGACCGGCGCCGCCTTCCCCGGCCGCCCGGACGCACCCTGAGCGAACTCGGCGTCCTGCTGACGGCCGCCGCCGAGGTCTGCGAGGTCGACCGGACGGTCATGGAGCGCGGTGCCGACGGGGAACTCGCGCGGCGGCGCGGCGAGCACCTGGCGCGGGCGCACGAGGCCCACACCGCCATGCACGCCACCCTGTCCGGCGCGGAGCCCGAGGTCACGGCGTCGGTCGGCAGCCTGCTGGCCGACACCCAGGCCCTGCTCGACGACCTGGCACCCGCCGACGAGCCGGGCGGTGCCGACGCCCCGGACCCCAAGAGAGTGAGCCGATGACGCAGCAGCGCCTCGCGGAGACCCTGGACGCCCTCCTCGTCCCCCGGAGTCCGGCCGGCCGGGTGCTGGTCACCGGCTGGTTCAGCTTCCGGGACGGGGAGGTCACCGCCGGGGACGCGCTCGCCCAGCGTGCCGTGTCGCAGGCGCTCGGCCGGCTCGGCATCGCGCACGACACCGCGTGGAGCCCCGTCTTCGAACCCGGCGGGCTCACCCTCGACGCGGCCCGCCCCGAGGACTACGGAGACCTGCTGTTCGTGTGCGGGCCCGTGCACGGCGAGCAGATCACCGCGCTGCACCGGCGGTACGCCGGGTGCAGGCGGCTGGCCGTCGGGGTGAGTGTGGTGGACCCGGACGGTCCGGCGGCGCGGGGCTTCCACCGGATCGTGGCACGTGACGGCGCCGGCACCGCGGGCCTGCCGGATCTGGCGGCCTCCGCCCCGGTCCGGCCCGCGCCGCCCGTGGCCGGGATCGCCCTGACGTACGGCCAGGGCGAGTACGGCGCCCGGCGCGGCCACGACGAGGTCGCCGGCGTCCTGCTGCCCTGGCTGTCCGGCAAGGACTGCGCACGGGTCGACGCGGACACCCGGCTGGCCCGCGACGACCCGCGTCTGTGCAGGACCGCGGACCAGTACATGGCACTGGTCGCCAGGCTCGACGTGGTGGTCACCGACCGGCTGCACGGCATGGTGCTGGCGCTGCGCGCGGGGGTTCCCGCGCTGGTCGTGGATCCGGTGTGGGGCGGGGCCAAGGTGTCGGCGCAGGCCGGCGTCCTCGACTGGCCGGCCCTGCTCCCCTGCGAGGACCTGTCGGTACCGGCACTCGACCGGTGGTGGTCCTGGTGTCTCTCGCCGGCCGGGGGGATGACCGCGGTCCGGCGCAGGGAACGGCTGCTCGGCGGCGGCTCCCGGTGAAGGCCGGCCCCGCAGCGCGGGACGGTGATGTTTGTCGTCCGGCCACGGTGGTACCCGGTCCCGGACCTGTGCGTGCCGCGCCGGACCGTCTCGCGGCGAAGGAGGAACCGATGAGCGAGGACAGCCGTCCCGTCGCCCCTGTCGCGCTGGTGACCGGGGCGGATTCCGGTATCGGACGGGCCGTGGCCGTGAGACTGGCGCAGCACGGCATGGACGTCGGCATCACCTGGCACACGGACCGGGAGGGGGCCGAGGCCACGGCCGCCGAGGTCCGGGAGGCGGGCGGCCGCGCAGCGACGGCGCCGATGGACCTCACCGCGCTGACGGAGGCCGCGGAGGCCGTGGAGACACTCGCCGACGAACTGGGCCGCGTCGACGTCCTGGTCAACTGCGCGGGCACGGGGACGTCGACACCCTTCCTCGACCTGGAGCTCGCGACCGTACGCGAGGTGCTCGACGTCGACCTGGTGGGGCCGTTCCTCTGCTCCCAGCGGGCGGCCCGCCGGATGATCGGGCAGGGCAGTGGCGGCCGCATCGTCAACATCACGTCCGTCCACGAGCACCAGCCCCGGGTCGGGGCCGCCCCGTACTGTGCCGCCAAGGGCGGTCTGGGGCTGCTGACCCAGGTCATGGCCCTGGAACTGGCCGAGTACGGCATCACGGTGAACTCGGTGGCTCCGGGCGAGATCGCCACGCCCATGACGGGGCAGGAGGACACCGACGTGATGAGCGCCGACCGGCCCGGCATCCCGCTGGGCCGCCCGGGGGACGCCCGCGAGGTCGCCGCGGTCGTCGCCTTCCTGGCGGGGCCCGACGCCTCGTACACGACAGGCGCGTCCTGGGTCGTGGACGGCGGCATGCTCCGCATGGGGCCGCAGGCCGGTTCCCATCTGCGCTCCGGCGACTGGCGCCGCCCCTGAGGCGGTGCCCGTCCCACACATTCACTGACCGCGCGTGTACCTGTCCGGGAGGATCCATGGCTGTCCGGCATCACCTCATCGACCGTCCGCCGTCAGCCCTGTGGGCGGTTCTGGAGGACGAGAACCAGTACGGAAGATGGGTCGTGGGGACCAGTGGCTCGCGCCCGGCGGAGGGCCGGTGGCCCGAACTCGGCTCGTCGATCTCCTACACCCTGCACCTGGGCCCCAAGGAGATCAACGGGCGCACCACCGTCCGGCGCATCGAGCGGCCGGGCGCGCTGGAACTGGAGGCGGAGAGCGGCAGCCTGGGGACGGCCCGCATCGCCTTCGACATCAGGCCCTGGGGGCAGGACAGGACGCTCGTGATCCTCGACGAGCATCCGCTGAGCGGCTTCGGGGGAATCCTGCACAACGCGGTCCTGGACGGTCTCCTCCAGATCCGGCACCGCTCCATGCTGGCGCGGCTCGCCCGGGTGGTCGAGAGGGCGGCGGACGAACGGGACGCCGCCGCGCACGGCACGTCCTGACCTCCCCGGACGACCCCGGCCGGGGTCGTCCGGCTCCTGATGTCTCCCCCGGCGAAGGGCAACACGATGGTCGACGCAGTGGTGATCGGAAGCGGCCCCAACGGCCTGGTCGCGGCCAACCTGCTCGCCGACGCCGGCTGGTCCGTGGAGGTCCTGGAGGCCGAGGACACCCCGGGCGGCGCGGTACGCAGCGACACGGGGGTCCATCCCGGTTACGTGAACGACCTGTTCAGCTCGTTCTATCCGCTGGCCGCCGCCTCACCGATCCTCTCCGGACTGGATCTGGGCAGCCACGGTCTGCGCTGGAGCCACGCCCCGCACGTACTGGCGCACCCGCTGCTCGACGGCAGCTGCGCCGTGCTGGACCGCGACCGGGCGGTGACGGCGGCGGGGCTCGAAGAGTTCGCCCCCGGGGACGGGGGAAGCTGGCTGGACCTGTGCCACATCTGGGACCGGCTCGGCGACGATGTCGTCCACGCCCTGTTCTCCCCGTTCCCGCCTGTCCGGGCGGGGGCGGTGCTGGCGGCGCGGCTACGGGCGGCGGGCGGCCTCAGGCTGGCCCGCAGCCTGATCCTGCCGGTGCGGCGGTTCGGCGAGGAGGAGTTCGCGGGCGAGGGCGGCCGGCTCCTGCTGGCGGGCAACGCGCTGCACGCGGACCTGGCCCCCGAGGCGGCCGGGAGCGGTGGGTTCGGCTGGCTGATGGCCATGCTGGGCCAGTCCTTCGGCTTCCCCGTTCCGGCGGGCGGCGCCGGTGCGCTCACCGCGGCCCTCGTCCAACGGCTCCGCTCACGCGGCGGCGCCGTGCGGTGCGGGCAGCGGGTGACCGAGGTCGTGGTGCGCCGGGGGCGTGCCGAAGGCGTCCGTACGGCGGCCCGGGAGGCGATCCCCGCGGCCAAGGCCGTCCTGGCCGACGTGTCGGCACCCAGCCTGTACGGCGACCTGGTCTCCCCGCAGCATCTGCCGCCCCGGCTGCTGGACGATCTGCGCCGGTTCCAGTGGGACTTCGCCACGTTCAAGGTCGACTGGGCGCTGGACGGGCCGGTGCCGTGGACGAGCCCGCGGGCCGCCTCGGCGGGCACCGTGCACATCGCCGAGGGGGTCGACGAGCTGACCCGGTTCGCGTCGCAGATCGCCCGCGGGCTCGTACCCGACCGGCCCTTCCTGCTGATGGGCCAGATGACGACCGCCGACGCGACCCGTTCGCCGGCCGGTACGGAATCGGCGTGGGCCTACACCCACGTGCCGCACCGGGTGAAGGCGGACGCCGGGCCGGACGGTCTGTCGGGGCGGTGGGACCCGGCGGAGGAGCGGGCGATGGCGGACCGGGTGGAGGAGCAGGTCGAGCGGTACGCCCCCGGGTTCCGCGCGCTCGTCCGCGCGCGGCGGATCCTGTCCCCGACGGCGCTCCAGGCCGCCGACGGCAATCTGCACAACGGGGCGATCAACGGGGGCACCGCGGGTATGCACCAGCAGTTGGTCTTCCGGCCGGTGCCGGGCACGGGCCGGCCCGAGACGCCGGTCAAGGGCCTGTATCTGGCCTCCGCCTCGGCGCATCCGGGCGGTGGTGTGCACGGTGCCCCGGGCGCCAACGCGGCGCGGGCCGCGCTCCGTGCCACGCGGACCACCACCGCCGTACTGAGCTCGGCCCAGCGGCTGCTCGCGCGCCGCGGCAGGACCGGCGAGACCGGGACAGGCTGAACCGGGCGGGCCCCCGGACGCCGCACACGGGCCCGCCCCCGAGGGACCCACGGATTCGACACATGGTCCGGTAGGTCCAGGACGCCGCCGTAGCCGCCGGCCGCCTCGGTCCCTCCTGTTCACCCGACCCAGGCCGATTGCTTCGCCGCCACGGGGGAACCCGTGACGGCACGTCTTCAGCCGCCCGCACCTGCCGGGCACCGGGGAAGGAAGTACGGACACATGAGCGACGCCGAACAGCCGCAGGACCCCACGCGCCGGCATCCCCGGCCTGATTTCCCTCAGCAGGACCAGGAGCATCCGGGGTGGACGGGCCCGATGGATCCGCCACCGGACCACGGTGAGGAGTCGTACACGGGTCATGGGATCCTGCTCGACCGGAAGGCCGTCATCACGGGAGGCGACTCGGGCATCGGCCGCGCGGTGGCCCTCGCCTTCGGGCGGGAGGGCGCGGACGTCCTGCTGACCTACCTGCCGTCCGAGGAGAAGGAGGCGCGGGAGACCGCACGGCTGGTCGAACAGTCGGGCCGCAAGGCGGTCACGGTGCCGTGCGACATCCGCGAGGAGGAGCAGTGCCGGGCGCTCGTCGAGCGGGCCGTGTCGGAGTTCGGCCGCATCGACGTCCTGGTGAACAACGCGGCGTACCAGATGTCGCAGCCCGACGGCATCGCCGCCATCTCGACCGCCCAGTTCGACCGTGTGGTGCGGACCAACCTCTACGGGATGTTCTGGCTGTGCAAGACGGCCCTGCCCCACATTCCGGCCGGTGGATCCATCATCAACACCACGTCGGTCCAGGCGTACAAGCCCAGTCCGCACCTGCTGGACTACGCCATGACGAAGGGGGCGATCGTCACCTTCACCCAGGGCCTCGCGCAGATGCTCGCCTCCGACGGTATCCGCGTCAACGCGGTGGCCCCGGGCCCCGTGTGGACCCCGCTCATCCCCGCGACCATGCCGGACACCACGGAGTTCGGGAAGCAGAGCCCCCTGGGGCGTCCGGCGCAGCCCGCCGAGATGGCACCGGCCTACGTCTTCCTCGCCTCGTCGAACGCGACCTTCATCACCGGCGAGATCATGAACGCGACCGGTGGTACGCCGCTGCCCTGACCGCGTGAGCTGTCCCGCAGCGCCCCCACCTTGCGGCCCGCGCCCACCGTCGACGTACCCGGCCCCGACGAGCTGCGCCCGGAGCAGGTGTGTCTGCCCCGGGACGCGTACTTCTCCGCGACCGAGGACGTACCGGCCGAGAAGGCCGTGGGCCGGGTGGCCGCCGAGATGATGACTCCGGGGATTCCCGCCGTCCTGCCCGGTGAACGGATCACCGAGCCGCTGCTGCGCTATCTGCGCTCGGGCCTCGAAGCCGGTACGAACGTCCCCGACCCGGCCGATCCCACGCTGGGCACCGTCCGCGTCTGCGCCGACGGGGAAGGCCCCTGAAGGGCCTGCGGCCGCCCTGGGACGTGCACGATCCCCCGGAACAGGGCCACTGAAGATGAAACAGACGAACGGAAGGATCCGACGTGCCCGTCGCCACCTATTCTCTCGTCGCCCTCGACTGCCCCGACCCCCAGGTGCTCGCGGAGTTCTACCGGGCCGTGCTCGGAGGCGAGATCGAGAAGTACAGCGACAACTGGTACACGCTCGACGTGCCGGGCGGTGCCCGCATCGCCTTCCAGAGGGCGGTCGGCCACACGCCGCCGGAGTGGCCCCGCGGTGACCGCAATTCCCAGCAGGCCCACCTGGACTTCGACGTGGTGGACCTCGACCGGTCCGAGGAGCGGGTACTAGCTCTCGGGGCGACACCGCTGGACCTCGACGACCGCGGCGGTGAACGCGGCTTCCGGGTGTACGCGGACCCGGCCGGGCACCCGTTCTGCCTCTGCCGGGAGCAGTGACGGACCGGGGCCGGCGGCGACGCCGGCCCCCGACCGGACATCCTGCCGGTCCGGGTCACTCGGGCGGCCGGGCGTTGCCGGGGTGGCAAAGGCAGGAGGCGACCACCACCAGGGGCCATACGGACTGAAAGGCCGTCAGGAGCCGTTCGACGACCCCGATGGCACCGTTCCGGCTCATCTCGACCAGGAACCAGGCCGCGCCGACGCCTATCAGCGCGGTCACCATCACCGACACCACCGGGCGCAGCCCCCAGGGCGCGGCTGCGCCACGGTCGGCGGCCAGGACCGGCCACACCGCGAGAAGGGTGAAGCCGACCACGACGACCGACCCGTGGTGGAGGGACCCCCCGCTGCTCGGCACCGGGAGCAGGGCCACCCCCAGGGCTGCCACTCCCCCGCCGCCGAGCGCCGCCCGGCCCGCGGACGCGGCCGCCCGAAGTCCCCAGGCGGTGAGCAGATGGCAGACGCCCAGGGCGATGAAGGCCCCGTTCATCACCCAGGAGCCGGCGGCGCCGTGGGCCGCGAGCACGCTGATCGTCTGCGTGACGGGATCGTAGGCGGGCCCCTCCAGGAGCGCCGCGATCGTCCAGCCCGCGACCAACAGGACGGGCGCGCATACCGACGAAAGCAGGGCCCACTTGGGAACGGGTCGCATCCGCCCACCGTAGAGCGCCCGCTCGTTCCTCCCCCGCGCACACGCCAGGCGGGGAAGCCCGATCGGGCGGGCGCCG
Organism: Streptomyces sp. NPDC020780; assembly: GCF_044334475.1. Lineage (NCBI taxonomy): Bacteria > Bacillati > Actinomycetota > Actinomycetes > Kitasatosporales > Streptomycetaceae > Streptomyces > Streptomyces sp. NPDC020780. The sequence continues at coordinate 426,334 of NZ_JBIRTB010000003.1, forward strand.
GACGCGTCCCGATCCGATCGGCTGCCGAGCCGGCGGAGGTCGGGCAGGGCGGGCCCACCGGACCCCGTCCGGCTCAGTCCGTGGTCGCGGGCGCCCTCCCGGCCGGGTCGTCCAGCGGCTCGTAGTCGAACCAGTCGAAGTGGACGGTGCCGGTGGAGGCGTACATCCCGATGACCCGGCCGGTGAAGCCGCCGGCGACCTCGGTGGACAGGTACCGGCCGTCGAGCCGTGCGAGTTCGGCGAAGGTGCCGTCGGGTTCCTCGACACCGAGGACGAGGGTGTCAGGACCGCTCCGCGCGTCGGCCGGGACCGGGGTGGCGGTCACCTCCACCCGAAGGACCTGGGGACCCGCGGGGAGCGGCCGCGTCGCCACGACGGTACGCAGGGGGCCGATGCGGGCGATCACACGGACCTCGCCGGACGCCACCTCGATGTCGTAGTGGTGGCTCTCGTCGAGGCGTACGGCCAGACCGCCGGTGCCGTCCGCCGGGTCGATCAGGGTGCGGGCCCGGCACGCCAGGTGCTGCTGACGGCGCCCGACGAACGTCACGTCGGTGGCGTCGGGCGAGGCGCCCCGGGCCCGGAGGGTCAGCCGGCCGGGGCGCTCGCCGGTGGTGCAGGCGTCGGCCTGACGGTCCCTCGGGGAGATCCAGTGCGGGGCGAGTCCGGGCAGGTCGAAGTCGTCCCTGGCGGGGGCGGGGACCGCCGGGACGAGAGGCCACGGGGGCGCGGGCATGGCGGGTGCCACCTCGCCGACGACCGGCCAGTCGTCGACCCAGCTCACCGGGGCCAGGAAGGTCTCCCTGCCGAGTACGTGCCAGCCGGGGGTGCCGCCGAGCGGCCGTACCCCGAGCAGGACCATCCACCACGACCCGTCGGGGCCCTGCACCAGGTCTCCGTGGCCGGTGTTCTGGATCGGCAGGTCGGTGCCGCGGTGGGTGAGGACCGGGTTGTCCGGGCAGGGCTCGAACGGGCCGTCGGGGGTGCGGCCCCGGGCGATCGAGACGCCGTGGCACCGCTCGGTCCCGCCCTCGGCGATCAGCAGGTACCAGTAGGCGCCGATCCGGTACAGGTGCGGCGCCTCCGGCGCCTTGGCGCCCGGGGTGCCTGACCAGATGCGGCGCGGTGGCCCGAAGGTCTCCCCGGTGTACGGGTCGATGCGGATCTGCTGGACGCCCGCGGTGGTGCACCAGCAGGTGCCGTCCTCGTCCCAGGCGAGATCCGGGTCGATGCCCTTGACTCCGGGCAGCCGGACCGGTTCGGACCAGGGGCCGGCCGGGTCCTCGGTGTGGAAGAGCAGGTTGCCGCCGTCACTCACGTTCGTGGTGATCAGCCAGAACCGGCCTTCGTGGTGGCGCAGGGTGGGAGCGTAGATCCCCTTGGAGGAGGCCGTCTCCCGTGGCAGGCGCAGTTGCGACGGCCGGTCCAGGGCGTTGCCTATCTGGGTCCAGTGCACCAGGTCACGGCTGTGGAAGAGGGGAACGCCGGGAAAATACTCGAAGCTGGAGCAGGCGAGGTAGTAGTCCTCCCCCACGCGGCAGACACTGGGGTCGGGGTGGAACCCGGGGATCACGGGGTTGGTGACGGTGCTACCCGTCTCGGGCACGCTCGACACACTGAATCCTTTCATCGATCCGGCCACGCCGTGCCACGTCCATCACGGGTGGGGGTGCCTCGGACCGTCCTGGGAGAACTGCGACCTCTCGAGCCTCACAGAAGAACCCGCCCCGCGTCTACGGAGGTCTCACATCGCGGCTGGTCACACCCGCACGGAGGCCGCCCGCGCCGCCTGCCCCTTCCCGGGCCCGGCCCCCGCGAGCACCCGGCACCCTGGCGGTGACCGCCTGCCGGCCCGGACCTCCCTGCCCCAGCGGCGGAAACTGGTCGTGGACCTGATGCGGGACCGATCCCCCCGCACAACCGTCATGCTCGCGGTGGACATCACCGGGCCGGATGGGCCGGCGGGGGACGGATCACGGTGACCACCGTCGTCGAGGAGAAGGGCCAGGGGCTCGGAAGGACCGGCCCCGCTCTCCTGGACGCCCCGGACGCCCCGGAGTTCGTACCGCCGGCCCCTGCGGGCGGACCACGCCGTCGTGGACCGCGAAGGTCCGCGCCCGGCCACCCCGGTCGAGCTCGACCGGAGGTTACGGTCGGCGTCGTTCCTGTTTGTATCCACCGGACATAAGGAATCCAACGCCATGAGCCAAGCGACCATCACCCGTTTCTCGGTCTATCCCGTCGCCGGCCGCGACTGCATGGAACTGAACCTCTCCGGCGCGCACGGCCCCTTCTTCACCCGTAACATCCTCGTTCTCAACGACTCCGAGGGGCGTACGGGGCTCGGAGAGGTACCCGGCGGAGAAAAGATCACGCAGACACTGCGGGACGCCGAGTCCCTGGTCATCGGCGCGAAGGTGGGCGACTACAAGCGCGTCCTGCGCGAGATCGGCAACCGGTTCGCCGACCGCGACTCCGGCGGGCGAGGCACCCAGACGTTCGACCTGCGGACTACCGTGCACGCGGTCACGGCCGTCGAGTCGGCCCTGCTCGACCTGCTCGGCCAGCACCTCGGCGTACCGGTCGCGGCCCTGCTCGGGGACGGTCAGCAGCGGGACTCCGTACGGGTGCTGGGCTACCTCTTCTACGTCGGCGATCCCGACCGCACCGACCTGGAGTACGTCCGCGAGCCCGGTGCGGACGTCGACTGGTACCGCATCCGGCACGAGGAGGCCCTCACCCCGGAGGCGATCGTCCACCAGGCGGAGGCGGCCTACGACCTGTACGGCTTCCGGGACTTCAAGTTGAAGGGCGGAGTGCTGGCGGGCGCGGAGGAGGTCCAGGCCGTACGGGCGCTCAAGGACCGCTTCCCCGAGGCCCGGATCACCCTGGACCCGAACGGCGCCTGGTCCCTGCGCGAGGCCGTGGACCTGTGTGCGCCGCTGGTGGGCACGCTCGCCTACGCCGAGGACCCGTGCGGGGCGGAGGACGGGTACTCGGGGCGGGAGATCCTCGCCGAGTTCCGCCGCGCCACGGGGCTGCCGGTGGCGACCAACATGATCGCCACCGACTGGCGGCAGCTGACCCACGCCCTGGCCCTGCAGTCGGTCTCCGTTCCGCTGGCCGACCCGCACTTCTGGACCATGCAGGGCTCCGTCCGAGTGGCCCAGTTGTGCAACGCGATGGGGTTGACCTGGGGTTGCCACTCCAACAACCACTTCGACATCTCGCTCGCCATGGTCACGCACTGCGGTGCCGCAGCCCCAGGCGAGTACAACGCCCTGGACACGCACTGGATCTGGCAGGAGGGCCTGGAACGGCTCACCGTCACCCCGCCCCGGATCGTCGACGGCGAGATCGCCGTGCCCGACTCCCCCGGCCTGGGTGTCCAGATCGACATGGACCGTCTCCTGGCGGCGCACGAGCTCTACAGGAAGGAGGCTCTGGGTGCGCGGGACGACGCGGTCGGCATGAGGTACCTCGTGCCGGGGTGGACCTTCGACGCCAAGCGCCCCTGCCTGGTGCGCTGAGCCGCGGTCGCGGGGGACCCGGAAGGGCTGCGCGGCGTCCCGGCCGGTGCCGGCGGCGGCACCACCTCGATGAGGCCCTCGGATGACCACCGCGCCCGGGCAGTCGTGCGGGGGGCGGCACGTGTGCCGCCCCCCGATGCGCCGCGCGCTTCCTCAGCTCTGCGGACGGCTGCCGTGGTTCGCGCCGTTCTTACGACGGGCCCTCTTCTTGCGGCGTCGCTTCGAAGACATGGAAAACCCCTATCTGTGGCTCGTACGCGTCATCTGCCGGATGCATGGCCGGAGATCACCGAGCCCTTACCCCACGCGGCGCCACCACACACGCGATCTGCGTCCTCTTTTATGGCCACATACAGCCATACTCGACAGCGGACCAGTCCGCTCGTGCTCCCCGCACCCGAAGACGGCAGGACCCGCTGCGGAGCTCCGTACGGTCGGCTTCCCCGCCTCGCCGACGCCCTCCGGCCGCGGCGGTCGATGACCGGACGAAGCTGGGATGAGGACCGAGCCCGGGAGGAAGACGAGGCCTGGGGGTCCCCCGCCGGCGACCACGACGCGTCCGGTGACGGCAAGTGCCTCGGGATGCGTTCCGACGGGACCGTCTGCCTCCGGAGCCGGGGCGGACCCCGGCTGGAGCACCGGGACGAACGGCGGCGGAGCAATCCGGGGGCGAGCCGGCAGGAGCCGGGCCGGAACGAGGCACCGGCCGTGGCTGGAACGCTCCCGCACTCGGACAAACATCATGCGGCCGCGATCATCGTATCGAGTTAATGTCGACGGCTTTCCTTGGTCCACGGGGCGAAGCGGCCCTTACTGTCCCTAGTGATCCGGACGGGTTCCCGATCACTTACCCCTTTCGCTCCTGCTGCCCGGTGACGCCCGTGCGCGCCTCACCGCCCTGACCGAGGAGAGCCTGCCCGATGACTGTTGACTCGAGCCCGGAAGCGCGCCGGGAGCTGCCCCGGCAGTCCAGCCTGGGCACGGCGGCCGCCCGTAATCTCGCCACGACGTCCAAGTCCGCCCCTCAGATGCAGGAGATCACCTCTCGCTGGCTGCTGCGCATGCTCCCCTGGGTGGAGACCCAGGGCGGTGCCTACCGGGTGAACCGTCGCCTGTCCTACACCGTCGGCGACGGGACCGTCGAGTTCGTCCAGGACGGCGCCGAGGTGCGGGTGATCCCCCGTGAGCTGGGGGAACTGGCCCTGCTGCGGGGCTTCGACGACGTGGAGGTACTGAACGCCCTCGCCGATCGGTGCGTGCAGCGCGACTTCCGCGCCGGCGAGACACTGGTCGAGCGCGGGGCGCCCGCCGACAAGCTGCATCTGATCGCCCACGGCCGCATCAGCCGGACGGCCGTCGGCCGGTACGGCGAGGAGGTCGCTCTGGACGTGCTTGCCGACGGCGACCGGTTCGGGGAGAACGCCCTGCTGGACGAGGACGCCCGGTGGAAGCAGACCGCGACCGCCCAGACCCCGGGCACGCTGCTCACCCTGTCCCGGCCCGACTTCGCGGCACTGCTGTCCACAGCGCCGGGCCTCCGCGCCCATGTCGAAGAGTTCGTGTCGCTCTCCCGCCGACGGCGGAACCATCGCGGCGAGGCGGAGATCGCCATGTCGGCCGGTCACGTCGGCGAGCACGAACTGCCCGGCTCGTTCGTCGACTACGAGCGGGAACCACGTGAGTACGAACTCTCGGTCGCCCAGACCGTTCTGCGGATCCACACGAGGGTCGCCGACCTCTACAACGGGCCGATGAACCAGACCGAGGAGCAGCTCAGGCTCACTGTCGAGGCGTTGCGTGAGCGCCAGGAGCACGAGCTGATCAACAACCGGGAGTTCGGCCTGCTCCACAACGCCGACTTCAAGCAGCGCATCCAGACGCACTCCGGCCCTCCGACCCCGGACGACATGGACGAGCTGCTCTGCCGGCGCCGCGGCACCGCGTTCTTTCTCGCGCACCCCCGGACGATCGCGGCGATCGGGCGGGAGTGGAACTCCCGCGGGATCTACCCGGACCACGTCGATCTCGGCGGCCAGGGGGTTCCGGCCTGGCGAGGGGTGCCGATCCTCCCCTGCAACAAGATCCCCGTCACGCCGGAGAGGACCAGCTCGATCCTCGCCATGCGCACCGGCGAGGAGAACCAGGGAGTCGTCGGCCTTCACCGGACCGGGCTGCCGGACGAGTACGAACCCGGTCTGTCGGTCCGCTTCATGAGCGTCGACGAGAAGGCGGTCATCTCGTACCTCGTCAGCACCTACTACTCCGCCGCCATCCTCGTCCCGGACGCGGTCGGCGTACTGGAGAACGTGCAGATCGCCCGCCGGCCCCAGTAGCCGGTCAGCCCGCGAGGTGCGGTGCGACAACCCCGTACCACCCGGGGTGGTCGCGTATGCCCCCGGATGCTTCGCGACAGCCGCCCACCCAGCAAGGAGCCATGGATGCCCGTGTCTGAGCCGCCACCTCCGCGGCCGAGTCCTCCGGAGGCCACCGCCCACGTCGGGGAGCGTGTACCCGCCGTTGCGGCGGCCAGCGCCTTCGCTGCCGGTGCCGCCCCCGGCGGCCCGCCCTCCTCGCCCTTCCTCCCGGGACCGCCCGTGATGCCCGCACCCGCCTGGCGGTCCCTCGACGCCCCGGCGGTGGAGGCGCCGGCACCGAGCGCCGGCCTGGCACGGATCCTGCGTGGCCCCAACGGCCTGGGCACGACGGGCCTGCGTCCGGCCCTGCGGCAGGAGCCGCCGGCGCCTCCGGGTGCTCCGGCCGGCACGGCGGAAGGCACACCTGTCCCGGGGCTCTACCACCACCCGGTGCCCGAGCCTGACCCGGTGCGGGTCGAGGAGGTCGGCCGAAGGATCAAGGCCTGGGCGCTGGAGGAGGTCGACCTGTATCCCGAGGACTGGGAGGAGGAGTTCGACGGCTTCTCCGTGGGCCGCTACATGGTCGGCTGCCATCCGGACGCGCCCAGCATCGACCATCTGATGCTCGCCACCCGCCTGATGGTGGCCGAGAACGCGGTGGACGACTGCTACTGCGAGGACCACGGCGGGTCGCCCGTCGGCCTCGGCGAGCGCCTGCTGCTGGCCCACACCGCCCTCGATCCCCTGCACACGACGCGGGAGTACCAGCCGCAGTGGCAGAAGTCGCTCCACGCGGACGCGCCCCGACGGGCCTACCGCTCCGCGATGGAGTACTTCGTCCGGGTGGCCAGCCCCTCCCAGGCGGACCGGTTGCGGCACGACATGGCCCGGCTGCACATGGGGTACCTCGCCGAAGCGGCCTGGGCGCAGCAGGACCACGTCCCCGAGGTGTGGGAGTACCTGGCGATGCGCCAGTTCAACAACTTCCGCCCCTGCCCGACCATCACGGACACCGTCGGCGGCTACGAACTGCCGGCGGACCTGCACGCCCAGGCCGCCGTTCAGAGGGTCATCGCCCTCGCGGGAAACGCGACGACGATCGTGAACGACCTGTACTCCTACACCAAGGAACTCGACGCTCCGGGCCGGCATCTGAACCTGCCCGTCGTGATCGCCGAGCGTGAGGGCCTCTCCGCCCGGGACGCCTATCTGAAGTCGGTCGAGGTCCACAACGACCTCATGCGCGACTTCGAGACCGAGGCGTCGGCCCTGGCCGCGGCCTGCCCCGCCCCACCCGTGCAGCGCTTCCTGCGGGGTGTGGCCGCGTGGGTCGACGGCAACCACGCCTGGCACCGGTCCAACACCTATCGCTACAGCCTGCCCGACTTCTGGTAAGAGAATGGACTCTTCTGTGACCGACACCGAACTCACCGCCGCCCCCGCCTCCGTGCTCATCCCCCGCCCGGCGACGCCCTACCAGGCGGACATCGCCCGCTACTGGGACGGGGAGGCCAGGCCCGTGAACCTGCGTCTCGGCGATGTCGACGGCCTCTACCACCACCACTACGGCATCGGGGAGGTGGACCACGCCGCACTCGGCGGCACGGACGACCGTGTGAGCGAGCAGAAGCTGATCGCCGAGCTGCACCGACTGGAGTCGGCCCAGGCCGAGTTCCTCCTGGGGCATCTCGGTGACATCGGGCGCGACGACACCCTGGTGGACGCCGGCTGCGGCCGGGGTGGCTCGATGGTGATGGCGCACCAGCGCTTCGGATGCAAGGTGGAGGGAGTCACCCTGTCGGCCAAGCAGGCCGACTTCGCCAACGACCGTGCCCGCCGACTCGGCCTCCAGGACCACGTCCGGGCCCGGGTCTGCAACATGCTGGCCACGCCGCTCGGTACCGGGTCGGCCGCGGGCTCGTGGAACAACGAGTCGAGCATGTACGTCGACCTGCACGACCTCTTCGCCGAACACTCCCGCATCCTCGCGGTCGGGGGCCGCTACGTGACCATCACCGGCTGCTGGAACCCGCGGTACGGCCAGCCTTCGAAGTGGGTCTCGCAGATCAACGCGCACTTCGAGTGCAACATCCACTCGCGCCGGGAGTACCTGCGCGCCATGGCCGACAACCGCCTCGTACCGCAGGCCGTCGTCGACCTCACCCCCGACACGCTGCCCTACTGGGAGCTGCGGGCCACGTCCTCGCTGGTCACGGGGATCGAGGACGCGTTCATCAACGCGTACAAGGACGGGTCCTTCCAGTACGTCCTGATCGCGGCGGACCGCGTCTGACCTTCCGCCGTCCGTGCGCCGTGAGGTGGGGCGCGTGGCACACACGGTGCCGGCCGGTGGACCACGTACGCGTCCACCGGCCGGCACCAGGGCCGTCGGGCCGCGGCGACGCGTCGCGAACGATCAGTTCTCCCGCAGCCGTACCTCCGCACGTCCCGCGGTGATCCGGGTCTCGAAGGACGGCTGCGGTGCGGTGGCGGGACCCTGGACGTTCCAGCCGTCGGACAGGCGGAAGACGCTGCCGTGCCAGGGGCAGCGCACACACCCGTCGACGACCTCGCCCTCCGACAGCGGGCCGCCCTGGTGGCTGCAGGTGTCGGCGAGCACGTGTACCTGCTCGCCGCTCTCCCGTACCACGACCACGGGGAGGGAACCGACGTTCCGGCGCACGGCCGCGCCGACGGGGAGGTCCGCCACGGGGCCGATCTCGTGCCACCCGGGCTCCACCAGGTCGGGCACCGCTTCGGCGTGGTTGGCCCCCGACGCCTGCCGGTAGGCGAGGTGGCCACCGATCGCGCCGCCGACACCCACCGCCGACAGCCCCGCGAGTCCCAGGGCCTTGCCGAGTCCTGCTCGCCCGCGCACACGTGCGGCGAGTGAGGCGGCGTACAGGGCGACTCCCGTGATGTTCGCCGCCGCGTGCACGAGCCCCGGCCGCTGCTGCCGGGGCTTCAGCTCCGCCCAGTCGACCCAGCCCGCCACGGCTGCCGGGCCGGCCGTCGCGAGACCGACTCCGATCAGCGCGCCGGACGCCCGTCGCTGCCCGGGCAGGAGGTCCAGTACCGCGGAGGAGAGCCAGGCGCCCACCGGGAGCTGCACCATCAGCGGATGCACCGGGTGCCCCAGCCACCGGCCGTGCAACCCGTCCCGCAAGGGGCCGAGCGGCAGCGACTGGACTGTGCCCCGGACGGCGTCGATGACACCGTCGAGAGCGGTGGAGTGCTCCAGGCGGTCCATGGCCCGCAGCACTCTTCCGGGTCCCAGGCGCGACGGGAATCGGCGCCTCGCCGCTCGAAGCGGCGTGGCGTCCGGGGCGGGTCGGCCGAGTTCAGACATGTCACTCATGGGTGGCGGATATCCGATCGATAGAACGGGAAACGGCTTTGCGCGTGGCTTCTGTCCGCTGCCTGCGGGAACCGCATCTGTTCCACGCGTCTCCGGCACTCACCCCATGGTCCGGCGTCTTTCACGCCCGCGGCGCAACGACTCCCCGGGCACGACAGCCCGCGCCCGGCCGGCGCCACGCCCCTCCTCCGGACGAGATACGCGTCCCCATGTTTGAAAGTCCCGGCAGGGCGCAGACGGTCTTTGACACCGTTCTTATACGACCAGGTAGGAGAGGCATCATGGGCATCATTGCTTGGATCATCATCGGTTTGCTCGCGGGCCTCATCGCCAAGGCGCTGATGCCGGGCAAGGACCCGGGCGGCATCATCATCACGATGCTCATCGGCATCGCGGGCGGTCTGCTCGGCGGCTGGCTCGGCAAGGTCATTTTCGGCGTCGACTCGATCGACGGCTTCTTCGACCTCTCGACCTGGATCGCCGCCATCGTCGGCTCGCTCATCCTCCTTGTGCTGTACCGCGTCATCACGGGCAACCGCCGTCACGCCTGACCCGTACGCCCCAGCACGGAACGGCTCCGCCTCCCCTCGGCGGAGCCGTTCCGTGCTTCTCGCGTGCCGCGTCACCTCGGTGCGCGGCTGCGCCGTGCGGGCCGTCCCACTGTTCCGTTCCCGGGGACGTGCGGGCCGCCGGAACACGGGGGCCACCGCCGCGTTGTTCGCGCGAGACCGCCGTGGTGCTCGCGTGGGCCTCCTCCTCCCCTCGCGGGCGTTCCTCCGCAGCCCCCGCGCCCTGCGCCCTCCAGCGCCCGTCGCACGCGTCCCAGGGGCGGGGGACGTTCCCGCGGGCCGGAGCAGCGAGGAAGCGCCTTCCTCTGCACGCCCTCAGGGTTTCGGGCAGAGAGGGCGAGAAGCCGGGCCGGGCGGCACGTCGTCACGCCACCGCTCGGCGGTGAAGGCGCCCTTCGACCCTCTGCAGAGCGACCGCACCGGGTCAACCGTCGCTTCGACGTTCCACAGCCGGGCCGTGTCGTCCTTGTCCCAACTGATCACAGTTCTGCCGTCGGGCTCGAAGGCCAGGCCGGAGACCCCGGCGTCGTGCCCGTCGAGCGGATCGCCGATCTGACGCCGGGTGGCGACGTCCCAGAGCCTGACCGTGTGGTCCATGCTGCCGGACGCGAGCACGCGCCCGTCGGGGCTGAACACCACGGTGCTCACCCCGCTGCGATGGCCGGCCAGCGGATCCCCGATCTGCTGTCGTGTTGCCGTGTCCCACAGCCGGATGGTGGTGTCGCGGCTCGCGGTCGCGAGGGTCCTGCCGTCCCGGCTGAACGCCACGGACGTGATCTGCGCGGTGTGACCGGCCGGGGTTTCACCGATACGACGCTGTGTGGCAACGTCCCAGAGCACTACGGTGTCGTCCGCCGTACTGGTCGCAAGGGTACGGCCGTCGGGGCTGAACGCGACGTTCACAGACGCGACGTCGAGTGCTGTGCCGGTGCGGCGACGTGCCGTGAGATCCCATAGGTGTACCGAGCCCGGCTCGGCGACGGCGAGCGCCTTGCCGTCGGGGCTGAAAGCGAGCGCGAGGACGTCGCCGGTGTGGAGCAGTGGCTTGCCGAGGGGACGGCGGGCGGCGACGTCCCAGAGTCGTATCCGCCCGTTCGCGGCGATGGCGAGTACGGAACTGTCCGGACTGAAGGAAACGCTGTATATCAGCGCGTTCTCACCATGGGCCAGCGGGTCGCCGGTCCGGCGGTCTCCGGCGACGTCCCAGAAGCGCACGGTGTCATCGAAGTTCACGACAGCGAGGGTCCGGCCGTCCGGGCTGAGCGTCGTGCCCATGTGGTCACCGATGGCGATCGGTGACCCGACCTGCCGTTGGGTGCGGACGTCCCAGAGACGCACGGTGGTGTCGGCACTCGAACTGGCCAGGACCGAACCGTCCGGGCTGAAAGCGACGTCCCGTACCTCACCGGTGTGGCCGAGGAACGGCGCACCCACCGGGCTGCCTCGCAGCACGTCCCAGAGCTGCACGGTGCCGTCGGCGTGCCCGGCGGCGAGCACCGCGCCGTCAGGACTGAACGCCACCGACGCGACCCCGCTGGAGGCGGCCGCGAACGGCTTGCCGACCGGGGTGCGGTCGGCGACCTTCCAGAGCTGTACGCCGTCGCTGGACGTGGAGGCGAGAGTCCTCCCGTCAGGGCTGAAGACCACCGACGACGTGCCCCCGGTGGAAGCGGGAGCGAACGGTTTCCCGATCGGAGTGCGGTGGGCGGTGTCCCAGAGCTGTACACCGTCGCTGGACGCGGAGGCGAAAATCCTGCCGTCAGGGCTGAAACCCACTGCCGTGTCGTGGGCGCCGCCGCCGGCGAGTTCGCCGATCTGGCGGCGGGTCGCCACGTCCCATACCCGTAAGGACCCGGGGTCGCCGGTGGCTGCGACGAGCGTGGTGCCGTCAGGACTGTAGGCGAGCGAGCTGATCATCCCGGCCCGGGGGGTGAGCGGTGCACCGATCTGTGTGCGGCGGGCGACGTTCCAGAGCCGGACGGTGCCGTCGAAACTCGCGCTCGCCAGCGTCCTGCCACCCGGGCCGAAGGCCACCGCCGTCACGCCTCTGTTGTGCCCGAGGAGGGGCTGCCCCGCCGTCCGCTGTTCCGCCGTGTTCCAGATCCGCACGACACCGTCGCCACCGCCGGAAGCGACCGTCCTGCCGTCAGGACCGAAAGCCACCGAGCGCACGGGCCAGGTGTGGGGAAGCAGGCCGGATCCGGGATTGACCGCGGCGTTGAGCACCGCGAGGCGAGTGTCCGGAGAGGGGTCGATACGCCATGCCGCCAGCGCCTTCACCCGGGAGCCGAACGGGTCCCGGGTCCCGAGTTGGGAACTCTCGGTGATCAGTTGTTGCGCGACAGCGTGATCACGCTGGCGATCGGCTTCGGCACGCGCGAGCACCGCGATCACCGACACCGTGCTCGCGATCAGGAACAGCAGGCCCAGAACGGCCGCGATGATCTTGGCTGTCCGCAGGTTCCGTCTGGTGTCGCGGAGACCTTCCGACCTGAGCTCGTCCTCGGAAAGGCCGCGGACGACGGACGCGATGCCGATCGCGACGGCGTCGACGGCGGGCGAGGCACCCTTGCCGTCCGCGTCGAGGCAGCGAAGGTCCACGGTCTTCCAGACCGGTTGCTGATCGAATGTCCCTGACAACGCGGCGGGCAGCGCCGTGGACAGTTCCGGATCCCAGTCGCCCCGCCGCTCGTCCCACACGAGCTGTCCGGCGGTGACGACGAGCAGGATGGTCTGTGCCGCCTTGTGGTGCAGCCACCACGTGATCTCCCGGTCGACCCATGCGGAGGCCCTCGACTCCGGCGAGGCGAGGACCACGAGCCAGTCGGAGCGGGCAAGACCGGCTTCGATCTTGCCCCAGAGCTGCGGCCCGATCGACACGCCGCTGTCGTCGAGGAATACCTTGATGCGCGGCGGCTTGTACCAGGGGCGGGACTGCGTCTCGATCACACGCCGCAGATGCGGCAGCCATGACCGGTCGCGGTCACCGCTGTAGGAGAGGAAGACGCCGTACCCGAGTTCGGTTCTGACGCGTCTGCGGTTGACCAGGAGGAACCGCAGCCTTGCGAACGCCATGGGAAGCCTCCCCACCCGGCGCGGACGCGTCGTCCGCATCATTCGGCCTGCAGGTAGTCGCGTCCGTTCCACCGCAAGGTCATCTTCGCGATGACGCCTTCGACGCAACTCGGCACACACGTGTTCTCCGAACTGATGATGGTGTATCGGCCGTCTTCGCCGGGACCGGCGAGCCGTGCGTTGTAATAGGCGAATCTCCCGCCCACGTAGTGAGTTGTCGTGTCGCTCCAGCCGACGTCCTTGAATCCGTCCGTGTCGGGGACGAGGACCAGTACTCCGTCGTAGCGCCCGGGATTGTAGATCACGAAGGTGTTCTCGGTGGCATCGGTCGCGGGCTGGGCGAAGTGCAGGGAGTCCTCGTAGATGTCCACGTCGGTGGTCGCCAGCGTGCGACCGCTGCCGGTGAGGGCCGCGACGCACCCGGGGGCCTCAGCGGAGGACGACCGCCGGACCAGGTAGACGCGGACCGCCCCCAGATGGGGATGCCGGATGTCCCGGTGATCGAGCACCTTGCCGGTACACCGCGCGGCAGCCGGCGGGCTCGCCGGAAACGAAGCGGGCGAAGGCGCCGCCCGTTCTGTGCCGCCTCCTCCGTCGCACCCGCCGGCCACCACCATCGCCAGAGCGGAGACCAGCAGCGCCGTACGAGCCACCGCCGATCCGGCGAGGCGCCAGAAGGACTGTCGACGCGCGCACACGGTTTGTCGGGGAAACATGGCATTCCTCCTGTGGTGAGTGGGCCCGTGGATCGGGTCACCGAGCAGATGCGCGGCAGGAAGCTCTCGTGCAGGGCGCTCACGTACGCGCGCCCCCGCCCGGGGAGCGAGCGGAGCTCCGATGACGGGAGAAGGGCTGACGCACCGTCACGACGTGATGCGGGGGTCGCCGGGTGTCAGCTGGCGACCGACCTGGGTCCACACGGTGGTGGCGTCGCCGCCGGGACAGCAGTGCGCGTCCCCGGTGCGGTAGAACTTCTCCCGCACGGTGATCCGGCCCGGTGCGAACTCCACACCCACGAGGGCGGTGCCGTAGGACGAACTCTTCTGCTGCGGGGTGATCGTGCCGACGACGGCGAGATTCCCGCCCGCGTGACCGAACACCGCGTAACCGACGGCGATCCCCTGGTTCTGGGTGCGCCCACCGTCGTCGCATGCGAGGTAGATGGCAGCCTCGTCGCGTGTGTCGCCGACGGAGTCGCCGTAGTACGCGCTCCGCCCGCGCATGACGCGCACCGGCCCCCACGTCCGGGACGTGGCCGTGGCCTCGCCCGCGGCGTCGAGTCGGACGAGTCCGGGCACGTCGCAGAAGGCGCCCGGGACGGGGACGTGGGCCCAGTCCGTGTCGCGCAGGTCCGCCGGTGCGGGTCCGATGACCGCCGGGCCCGTCATCGACGTGATCGTGGGGGACGGGACGGGCGCCGGGTCGGCCGGCGCCCGGGACGCACGCTCGACGGGCGGCGCCGGACGGGGCGAGTCGCACGCACCGGTCATCAGGACCAGAGCCAGCAGCGCGGGGAGTGTGGCGATACGGTGCAGGCCGGTTGGCACGATGTCCTCCTGTCTCGTGCGCCTCAGGCGCAGGGGGGGTCGTAGGGCCGATCGGGGAGGTACTGGGACCACTGGTCGGGGGTGATCCGGGGAGACTCCGCACACAGCCGCTGGAGGATGGCCTTCCGGTCGACCGTCCACAGCCGCGTGCCCAGCTCACCGGCGGCCGCGAGGAGACGTCCGTCAGGGCTGAAGCCCAGAGTCGCGAAGGGGTAGAGGCCACCGCCGCTGAGGGAGGTCACCTCCAGCGGGTGGCCGGGGTCGGCGATGTCCCAGAGGCGGATGAGTCCCTCCACACCCGCGGTGGCGGCGAGCGTGCCACCGGGGTGAACGGCGAGGCCCCTGATGGCGTCGGAATGCCGGTCGGAGGTCCCCTTGAGCTTCGGTCGCCCGGGGCGCGAGACGTCCCACGTGGCCAGGGCTCCCGAGCCGTCGCCGACGAGCAAGGTGCGCCCGTGCGGGCTGAAGGCCAGGGCGGTGGCCTTTCCCCTCCCCGTTCCGATGGTCCCCGAGGGCTGGGGGCGGGTGCCCGGTGCGACCTGCCAGAGCTGAACAGTGCCCTTGCCGGTTCGTGCGGCGAGCAGGGCGCCGTCCGGGCTGAAGGCGAGTGCCTGGTCTTCGGTGACGACTCCGTCGAGTGTGCCGAGTACCTTGTGCCGCCTCCGCTCACTGACGTCCCACAGCCGCACCGGGCGTCCGAACTCACCTCCTGCGGCCAGCAAGGGAAGGGCGGGGTTGACGCTGATGCTCTGGGTGCCGCCCGGGCGACCCACCTCAGGGGTCAGGCGGCGCGGATGCGCCGCATCGGCCATGTCCCAGGCCGCCATCGGCAGGCCGGTGAACAAAGTACGGCCTTCCGGGCCGAAAGCCGCGGCCTGTCCCTGGGAGTCGTACGTCTCGACGGTGGACATGAGACGTGGTGCCTCCTCACCGCCCACCTTCCACACCGTGGTGGGCTCACCCCCGGTGGCCAGTAACACGCTGTCGGGGCTGAAGGAGGGCGGGAAGGTTCCATGGGTCGGGAGGGTGGTGAGTACGGAGGACCGTTCACTGCCCGCCACGGCCCACAGACGGACCGTGGTGTCTTCGGGCCCGCTGTCGTCAATCCCCCGTGGGGTTCCGGCGGCAGAGGCCAGGGTCTGCCCGTCCGGGCTGAAGGCGAGGCCGCCTACGGTCGATGTGTGGCCGGTCAGCCGGGCACCGGAACGTGGCCGGAGCGGATCGGCGACATCCCACAGTTCGACCGAACCGTCGCTGTGACCGGTGGCCAGTGTGTGCCCGTCCGGGGAGAAGCACACCGTGTCGACTCCGTCACGGCTCCGGGTGAAGAGTTCCGGCCGCGGGGAAGGCCGGGAGGGATCCGCGATGTCCCACACCCGCACCCGGTTGTCTCCGCCGCCGGCGGCCAGCATCCGGCCGTTCGGGCTGAACGCCACGTTGTTCGCCAGGCTGAAGTACACGTGGGCCGGTGCGTCGACTGTCGAGAGGTGGCTCAGCCGAGCGGTCCCGGAAAGGCGCCACACCTTCAGGCTCGCCTCTTCGGGCTCGTCCGTGACGATCAGATCGCCCTGAGGACTTACCGCCACCGCGGCATCCGGAAGCTCTCCGACAGGGCTCGGATGCGCCGGTTCCCGAAGGTCGAAGACGGCGCCACCCGTCTCCGCGATCACGATCAGCCTTCCGTCCGTGGTGAACACCAGGGCCTCCGTCGAACCGGACCCGGTGTCTGCCACCGACAGAAGCGCGGGGCGTCCACCGGCCCGCACATCCAGCAGCTGCACTGTTCCGCCGGGGCTCCGGGTGGCCAGCAATCGTCCGTCGGGGCTGAAGGCCACCGCGTCGGCAGGGCTGTCCAGGGCGAGAGTGGCAGAGAGGCGCAAGGGATCCGGCAGGAACAACCGGAGGCTTTCGTCGGTCACTGCCAGCAGCCCCTGGCTGCTGTACGCGGAGGCGCGCACGGACCCGCGTCCCCGGATGAGTCGGGGCAGGGAGGAGCTTTCGACGAGCGCCCCCACGGCTTCGGCTGTGGGGGCGAGCCGATAGGCCTGGACCAGCAGTTGGCTCGCGAGTCCGGGCTGGGCGTCCCGGATCGACGACGCTTCCGCGACGAGTTGCCGGGACTGGGCCAGGAGGGTCTGCGCGCGTGCGCTGTTGCGCTGGCTGTTGGCCGTGATCCCGCCGGCCACGGCGATGAGCAGCAGCAGGGCGAGTACGCCGACGGTCGCCTTGACCCAGCGGATGGTGCGGCGGTGCTGGCGCACGTGGTCACCGATGAGCTCGTCCTTGGACCTGCCGGTGAGTGGGGCGATGAACTCCGCCACGCATTCGAGCAGCCGGGGATCCGCCGAACTGGTCTGATCCGAGCTGCGTAACCAGCGCAGGTCCACCCAGCGGGGCTCCTCGGCGAACGCCCCGGCTGTCTCCTCCCGGGGGAGGGCGTCGGTCCGTGACCAGTCGAACGACGCCCGGGCGCCGTCCCAGGCGAGCGTGCCGTCCGTCAGGGCGATGAGCACGGTGTCCGCCGACCGGTGGGTGAGCCACCAGCGGATCTCCTTCCGCACCCAGGGGGACGCGGCGGCGGGCGGGCTGGCCATCACCACCAGCCACCGGGACCGGGAGAGCCCGCGTTCGATCTCGCTCCACAGATGGGGGCTGGCCGCCAGGTTGGTCTCGTCCCGGAACAGCTTCAGGTTGCGCGGCCGGTACCAGGGCCGGTCGAAGGACTGCAGCTGGTTGTGGAAGGCCTTCGCGATGTCCTTGTCCCAGGCGTGGCTGTACGAGATGAACGCGTCGTAGTCGGGCTGCCCACTCACCCCGGTCCCCATGACGCGGTGGTCAGCGCCGTGTCTGCGCGCTGCCTGCCGCGCGCCCGGCGCCGCCGTCGCGCCCGTCGTCGGGGGTGCGGGGGGCGGGGACGGCTCCGATCAGCGTCTCGGCCTCCCGCACCCCGGCCAGGCGGGCGAAGCCGACGGCGTAGTCGTGGATCTCGCGTTGCACCTCCCGCAGGGCGGCGCGGCAGGCGGCGTTCTCCGGCCAGTCGGATTCCTGGCTGTCGGGCCGGCCCCTCTCGAATTCCTGGAGGCGCGGGTGCCACTGGGACAGGAACGGCCTGAGCGCCTGGTTGAGCATGGTGATCGCCAGGTACTCCACCGTCTGTCCTCCCGGGATCGCGGCGGAGGGGCGGCTGGCCTTGAGCGTCTCGCGCGTCGTGGCGAAGAGCCCGTACATCGACGTGAGCGCCTCCCGGACCACACCCTGGTCACTGGCGAGCGGCTGGGTGGACACCCGCGTCACGGTCTCGACGAACATCTGCCAGGCCACCTGACGGGAGTCGTTGTTGACGGCGAAGGTCAGCTCGCTCAACTGCGGGACCGTGACCTTCACTTCGGTGAGGCGAGCGGTGCGCTGGTACCAGTGGACGACGAGCACCGCTGCCGCGCCCGCGACGCCACCCGTGATGGCGAACAGGCTGCGGCTCGTCACCTGGGTGAGACTGAAGACCGCCAGTCCCGTGAGCGTGCCGACGACCATCGCACCCAGCAGCCGCAGCGCCATGCCGTTCACGATCCTGCGGCCCTGGATCCGCCCGCCGCCGGGCCGCACCGCCTGTGCGCTCATCCGCTCCCCCACCAGTCTCCCGGTCCACCGTGTGACACGCCTCCCGGCCGGTCCGCCGGTCCCCACGAACATAGCGTCATCGGCCCGGACTCGGAGGCAGAACGGGCTTACCGGCCCGGGAGTTGATCTCCCCTGCGGCGGCGCCCTCGGGAGAGGGGGAGGCGCGGGGCAACGTGAGGCCCGGAGTACGAACCGGCCCTCGGTCCGGGAAGGTCTACGTGGGCTACCTCGGTCCGCACCGGCGCACACCACCGCCCCTCCGAGGTCTCCAGCACCTGTACCGGCCCGTCCAGGCACGCGTGCCCGGGACCGTTCTCCTCAGCGCGGGACGAGGTCCTCGGGCAGGAGCAGCCGCAGGTCGTCCAGGCTGGGCACCGCGACGTCGTTCAGCCGTCCCGCCTGCCGGGTCATCATCTGCTCCAGCGTCTGCCGGGCCAGGCGGGCGTTGCCGAACGTCTCCCCCCTGGGGAGGGACGCGAAGTGGGCCCGCAGTGCGTCGGCCGTGCCGGGTGCGCACTCGTAGCCGTTGTCGGCCGCGTGCAGGGAGACGATCGTGACCAGTTCGTCCGAGGAGTAGTCGGGGAACTCGATGCGCCGCGGGAAGCGTGATTCGAGACCCGGGTTGGAGCCCAGGAACCGGTTCATCTCCGCGGTGTAGCCCGCGGCGATCACCACCACCTCGTCGCGGTGGTCCTCCATCAGCTTCAGCAGCGTGTCGACGGCCTCCTGCCCGTAGTCCGCCGAGCCGGGGCCCGAGCGTGGCGTCAGGGTGTAGGCCTCGTCGATGAACAACACCCCGCCCAGGGCCCGCTGGAACGCCTCGCGGGTCAACTGCGCGGTGTGTCCGACGTAGCGGCCCACCAGGTCCGCGCGGGAGACCTCGACGAGTTGGCCGCGCGGCAGTACGCCGAGGGAGGCCAGCAGTTCGCCGTAGAGCCGGGCCACGGTGGTCTTGCCGGTGCCGGGCGGGCCGGCGAAGACCATGTGGTTGCTGATCCGGGGCGCGGGCAGGCCGGCCGCCTTCCTCCGGCGCGCGGCGGCGAGCAGGCTGACGAGGTCGCTCACCTCACGCTTGACCGACGCGAGGCCCACCAGGGACTCCAGTCTGAGCAGCGGGTCGTCGTCCTGGCCGTCCGCCGGCGCGCCGGCGGACGGCTCGCCCACGTCGTCCGCGGTGAGCACGGCCAGCTGCCGCTCGCCGGCCTCCGGCAGGGCGGCCAGCCGGGACGCCTGCCGGTCCACCATCTCCTCGAAGACCTTGCGGGCGGTACGCCCGTTGCCGAAGCCGGCGTCGCGGGGAATCTGCTCGAAGCGGGTGAGCAGCGCGGTCCGTGCGGCCGGGTCCAGCTCGTAGCGGTGGCCCGTGCACATCCGCTCCACGATCGTGACCAGTTCCTCCGAGGTGTAGTCGGCGAACTCGACACTGCGGGTGAAACGCGAGGCGAGACCCGGATTGGACGCCAGGAAGTCCGTCATCTCCTTGGGATAACCGGCCGCCACCACCACCACGTCCTCGCGGTGGTCCTCCATCAGCTTGACCAGGGTGTCGATCGCCTCGCGCCCGAAGTCGGCGCCGTTGCCGCCGCTGTCGGAGAGCAGGGTGTACGCCTCGTCGACGAACAGCACGCCGCCCAGCGCCCGGGTGAAGGCCTCGGTGGTCTTGATGGCCGTCCCGCCGATGATCTGGGCCACCAGGTCCGCGCGCGACACCTCCACCAGGTGCCCGGAGCGCAGCACGCCGAGCGAGGCGAGGATGGAGCCGTACAGCCGGGCGACGGTCGTCTTGCCGGTTCCGGGTGGGCCCGCGAAGACCAGGTGACGGCTCATCGGCGGAGCGGGCATTCCGATGCTCGCCCTGCGCTGGGCCATGCGGTTGAGGTTGATCAGCGTCAGTACCTGCTGTTTGACCTCGTCGAGGCCGATCAGTGACTCGAGTTCGGCCACCGGGCCCGTACCGGAGCGGGGGTCGGCCGCCGCCGGGGGCGCTCCGCCGGGCAGCCGCCCCTCGCCCGCCGCCTTCGCCTCCTCGGCGGTACCCCAGGCGTCCGGGGCGCCGTTGTCCGCGCTGACCAGCCCCTGGACGGCGAGCCGGTCGCCGGGCACCGTCTGGCGCACTCCACTGCCCCGGTTGGCGCGGACGGTGCAGTCGGCCAGCGACACGGCGTCGCCGCCCTCCACCCGTATGCCGTCGGCGCCGGAAGCCGTCACCTCGCAGCCGCTGAGGGAGGCGCGGGCGCCCGCGGCCACCAGTACGCCGCACTCGGTGGCGCCGGTCAGCACGGCGCGTACGGCCGCCAGGTCGCCCTCGGCCTCGATGTGGATCCCCGCCTTGCCGGACTCCTCCACCTCGGTGTCCCGCAGAGTGAGCGTGCCGAGCGCCCCGACGTGGATTCCGGATCCGGCGGAGGAGCGCAGGCGGCTCTTGCCCAGGAACACGTTGCCGTGGCCCGAGACATGGACCGCCGAGCCACCCGACCGCTCGACGACGCACTCCTCCAGCCGTCCCCTGCCGTCCTTGACGACCTCCACGCCGTGCGCTCCCGCCCCGGTGACCGCAGCGCGCAGCAGCAGGGGATTGGCGCCGCTGCGGATGAGGATTCCGGACCCGCCGCTGTCGCACACCTCGAGGCGGTCGAACTCGGCGGACGAGTCCTCGTCGAGCAGCACGCCTGTCTCCTTCGCGTCCTGGACGACGGTGTCCGTCAGCGTCGGCGAGGAGAAACCGGTGATGCGTACGGCGGCTTCCCCGGCGGTGGCGAACGCGCACCCCTCGAACGTGCCGCGGCTGCGCTCGGCCACCAACAGGCCGTGCCCGCCCGTCCGTTCCGTGGTGCACCGTGTCAGCGTCGGCGAACTGCCGCCGCCGAGGACGAACCCGTGACCGGTGGTGTCGCTCACGGCGACGTCCTCCAGGACGACCGGTCCGGTGCTGTTCACGAACACGCCGACGGCGGCCTTGCGGACGGTGCCGCGCACCATTCTCACCGAGCTCTCCTCCTCGACGGCGACGCCCGGCTTGCCGGTCGCCGATATGGCGCACTCCTCCAGGAGGACGTGCGCCTGCCCGTTGGTGAGGACGCCGTTGCCCTGGGTGTCCCTGAGCCGGCTGGAGCGTGCGGTGATCCTGCCGCGTTCGCCGGCCACCACGGCGGATGTGCCGAGGTGTTCGACGACGCACTTCTCGAGGAAGCTCTCGGCCGTCGAGGTGGACACCACACCGGCGCCCGCCGGGTTGCTGATCCGGCACTGCCGCAGCACCAGCGCTCCGCCCTCCCGCGCGAAGAGCGCCGCCCAGGACGCGCCGTGGATGTCGCAACGGTCCATCGCGAGCTCGCCGCGCGGCGCGTCGACCACGGGCAGTTCGTCGTCGTGCCCGCGCAGCACGAGGTCCCTGACCATCACCGCGTCCCCGGTGAGCGTCAGCGCCGTCCCGCGCCGGGGCGCCAGTTCGACCGTTCCCGTGCCCTCGGAGGCGATCAGGGTGATCGCCGCCGAGATCGTCAGACGCTCCTCGTACCGTCCCGGGGCGATACTGACGACCGCTCCGGCGCGGGCCCGCGCCACGGCCTCCCCGACGGTGCGATGGTCGCCCGTCCCGTCGGCGGCGACGATGAGCATCTGGCGTGACACGTTCTGACCTCCCGGACCCCCTGCGCCGTGGGTACGGGGCGGAGACGCGCGACATGTGGGCGAGGGGAAACTACTGGGCTCATCATGCCTGTTGCCGCAGGTCGCCCGCCATGGTGGTCGTGGTGTTCCGGCACCGTCGGCGTCCGGCCGTCAGGGGCCGGGGGCCGGTGCCGGCGGCCCGGTGGCGTCGATAGCATCGGCGCATGCGATCTTCGAGGTCCCCGGTGTCCTTCGCCCTCGGACCGGCGGTACTGGCCGCCCTGCTCCTGATACCCGGCGCCGCGGCCCCCGCGGGGGCCGCGGGCGGCACGGACAGCCCCTCGTTGCCGGGGATGCGTGCCACGGTCGCCGACGGCCGCCCGTGCACTGCGGCGTCCGCCAAGAAGTCGGCCCGGGTTCCCTGGGCGCAGAGCTTCCTGGGGATCGAGAGGGCCTGGGAGCTCACCCGGGGTGCGGGGGTGAAGGTCGCCGTCGTCAGCACCGGTGCGGATCTGCGCCGGGTGCCGGCGCTGGAGGGGCGGGTCGCCGGTGGTCCGGACACGGTGGCCGGCGGCACGGTGCGGGACGACTGCGTGGGATACGGCACGTTCCTCGCCGGGATCGTCGCGGGCAGGCAGCAGCAGGGGCTGCGCGCGGCCGGGGTCGCCCCGGAGGCCGAGGTCATCGCGGTCCGGGCCACCGACCGGCAGGGCGCGACCACACCCGAGGCGCTGGCCGAGGGTATCCGGGCGGCCACCGCGTCGGGGGCACGGATCATCCACGCGGCCCTGGCCGTCCCCTCCGCGCCGCAGCCCTTGAAGGACGCCGTACTCGCCGCGCAGAAGGCCGGTGCGCTCGTGGTGGCGCCCGCCTCGGCGCGCGAGTGGGAGGGCGGGACGGGCGCGGCGCAGGCGGAGAACGGGCCCGCCTACCCGGCGGCGCTGCCCGGAGTCCTCGCCGTCTCCTCGGTGGGGCCGGGCGGTGAGCCGGAAGTGCCGGGCACGGAGAAGGGGCGGCGCTCACAGCCGGCGCTCGGCGCTCCCGGGGTGTCGGTGACGGGGCCGGGGCCGGGCGGCGGCGGGCAGTTCACCGGCCGCGGCGACGCGGTGGCCGGCGCCTTCGTGGCCGGTACGGCGGCCCTGGTCCTCTCCTACCACCCGCGGCTGACGGCCGAGCAGGTCGCGCACCGGCTGGAGGCCACCGCCTACGGGGCCGTGGGCGACACGCCGGACCCCGGGGTGGGGCGGGGGATCGTCGATCCGGTGCGGGCACTCTCCGCCGTACTTCCCGAGGAACGCGCGCAGGCCCCGTCCGGGACGCGCGGGGCCTCGGCCCCGGCCGTGCCGCCGCTCGACCCGCCGAAGGCACGTGACCAGGCGCTGGCGGTGGCGGGCGGGGCGGTCGGGGTCACCCTGCTCGTCGCCTTCCTCGCGTTCGTGCTGCCCCGGGGGCGCCGCCGGGGATGGCGGGCCGGGCGGGCGGCCGCGGAGGTGGGGTGATCTCCCTGCCGTGACCGCGGGCCAGGGCGCATGCGCGTTGACCCGTCGCATGCGCGTCCGGTGCCCCTGGCCCGCTCCCCCGGTTGCCCCGACGACTCTCGCCGCGGACACCTGCGACGTGCGGCCGGTGGCCGGGAGCGGGCGTCGCGGTCCTTCCCACCGGGGCCGCGCGCGGCGCGCGGAGGCCGAGCCGGGGAAGCCGCCGGGCCGCGCGCGGACCGGTCATGACGCGGTCCGCGCTCAGCCGCCCCCGCCCGGCGGGTCCGGGCGGGGGCGGCTGAGCGGGGCGGCTGAGCGGGGCGGCTGAGCGGGGCGGCTGGGCGGCTGAGCGGGGCCGGGGGCAGGCGCCCCGGCCACCCGCGCCTACGCGTCGCCCGCCGGTTCGGACAGCAGCGGGGTCTGCACCTGCACCACACCCCGGCGCGTGATCAGCTGCGCCCGTCCGGGCGGGAGTTGCTTGGGCTTGGTGTCATTGAACAGGTACCCCTCCGAGGGCGGGCAGGAGAGCAGCGCGGCGGGCGTGTTGACCTCGATCAGCCAGCGCAGCAGCGAGTCGTTCATCGCGCGGGCCGCGCCGTTGGCGCTGCGGGCCACGATCAGGTGCAGACCGATCTCCGCGCCTTGGGCGAGGTAGTCGAGCAGCGGCCCGAAATGGTTGCTCATGGTGCCGCTGGACACCATGTCGTAGTCGTCCACGACGAGGAAGACCCGCGGGCCGCTCCACCAGTCCCGCCGCTTCAGCCGGGCGGGCGAGATGTCGGCGCCGGGCAGACGTTCCTTCATGGCCCGGGCGACGCCGTCCACCGCCTGCTTGAGCAGGTCGACGGAGACCGCGTACCCCAGCCGGTGCGACTCGGGGACGCTCTCCAGCAGTCCGCGGCGGTAGTCGATCAGCAGGATCCGCGCCTCGGCGGGGGTGTAGCGGTCGGTGATCGCCCGGCAGACCGTGCGCAGCAGGTTGGTCTTCCCGGTCTCCGCGTCGCCCACCACGACCAGGTGCGCGGTCTGGGCGAAGTCGTGCCACAGGACGTCGAGGTGGTTCCCCTCCAGGCCCAGCGGCAGGCGCAGATCGCCGTCCGGGCCGACCTCGGCGTCGGGGAGCTCGGCGGGCTCCAGGACCGAGGGCAGGGTACGGACCGCGGGCGCGGGCGGGCCCTGCCAGTGCGCGGTCACCCGCGCCACCGCGTCGGCGACACCCGCCGCGAGGTCCGCCGCGCTCTCCCCGCCGTCCAGCCGGGGCAGGGCGGTGAGGAAGTGGTGCTTGGTCTCGGTCATGCCGCGGCCCGGCGACTTGGGGATGGTCGCGGCGGACCGCATGTTGATCATGGAGTCCATGCTGTCGCCGAGCCGCAGCTCGAAGCGGGTGCCGAGCTGGTCCCGCAGCGCGGTGGGGATCTCCGACCAGCGGCTCGCCGCCAGGATGAGGTGCACCCCGTAGTTGAGGCCCCGCGCCGCCAGCGCCGTGAAGGTGTCCATGAGGTCCATGAAGTCCTGGCGGATCGTGCCCCAGCCGTCGACGACGAGGAACACGTCGCCGTACGGTTCGTCCGCCAGCTCACCGGCGGTCCGGCGGGCGCGCAGCGTCGCCATGGAGTCGATGCCCAGCTCGGCGAACTGCTTCTCGCGCCTGGCCACCAGCGACTGCACCTCGGCCAGGGTGCGTTGCACCCGCTCCAGGTCCAGCCGGCCCGTCACCCCGCCCACGTGCGGCAGGCCGCGGAGTGCGCCGAGCGAGCCGCCGCCGAAGTCCAGGCAGTAGAACTGGACTTCACGGGGGGTGTGGGTGAGCGCCAGCGACATGATGAGGTCGCGTACGAGGGTGGACTTGCCGCTCTGCGGGCCGCCGGCGATGCCGACGTGCCCGCCCGCGCCGGACAACTCGGCGATCAGGGGTTCGCGGGTCTGGTCGAAGGGCCGGTCGATGACGCCCACGGGAACCGTCAGCGTGCCGTGCAGACCGGGGTCGAGGGTGGTGAGGCCCCGCTCGGCGTGCGGCGCCACGCCCATCAGCAGGACGTCCAGCGGGAGCGGGCTGTCCAGCGGCGGCAGCCAGACCTGGTGCGCGGGCCTGCCGCCCTCCCGCATGCGGGTCACGGCCAGCGCGAGCAGGGTCTCCTCGCTCGCCTCCTCCGCCACCGGCTGCGGCTCCGGGTCGGGCGCGGGGAGCCGGGGCGCGGTCCACTCCGTGCGGTAGGGGACGACCTGGCCGGCGACGGCCGACGGGCCGACCCTGCGGACGCCCTGGTACGGACCGGAGACGTAGGCCGCCTTGAAGCGGACCAGGGTCCCGGTGTCCTTCTTCAGAATGGCGCTGCCGGGTACCGAGGGCAGTTGGTAGGCGTCCGGCACACCGAGAACGCCGCGGCTCTCCATCGAGGAGAACGTGCGCAGGGCGATCCGGTACGACAGGTGGGACTCCAGCTGGGTCATCCGGCCTTCGTCCAGCCGCTGCGAGGCGAGCAGCAGGTGTACGCCGAGGCTGCGGCCCAGCCGCCCCACCATCACGAACAGATCCATGAAGTCGCGGTGTGCGGAGAGCAGTTCGCTGAACTCGTCGACCACCACGAAGAGCGTCGGCAGCGGTTCCAGATCGGCCCCCGCCGCCCGCGCCGTCTCGTACTCGTACGCCGACGTGTAGTTCCCCGCACCGCGCAGCAGCTCCTGGCGGCGCATCAGTTCGCCGTGCAGGGCGTCCTGCATGCGGTCCACGAGGGAGGACTCGTCGGCGAGGTTGGTGATCACGGCGGAGGTGTGCGGCAGGTCCTCCAGGCCGAGGAACGTGGCGCCACCCTTGAAGTCGACCAGGACGAAGTTCAGCTTCTCCGAGGTGTGGGTGAGCGCGAGCGCCAGGACCAGGGTCCGCAGCAACTCGGACTTGCCGGAACCGGTCGCGCCGATCAGCACGCCGTGCGGGCCCATGCCGCCCTGGGCGGCCTCCTTGATGTCCAGTTCGACCGGGGTGCCGTCGCCGGTGAGACCCAGCGGCACCCGGAGCCTGGCGCGCTCGCTGCGTTCGGCGCGCACGGCGTCGAGATCGACGGTGTGCAGGTCGGGCAGGCCGAGCAGGGTGGTCAGCTGCACGTCCGTGGTGAGCGCCTCGCCGTTGTCCGTGGTGCCGCCCATCCGGTAGGGGGACATCAGGGTGGCCAGGGCCTTGGCCCGCCGGGGACCCAGCGCGTCGGGCCTGCCGAGCACGGACGTGGTCTCCTTGCCCGACCGGTCGGTGCCGACCAGTTCCAGGCGCCGCTCGGTGATCCGCAGGCGCAGGGTGTGGCGGGACGGGCGCCAGGGCAGGGAGCCGGACACGTCCAGCGTCACCGTGTTGCGGTAGCCGTCGGTGGCCAGCCGGGAGTCGGTGGGTGTCCGGGCGCTGTCCAGAACCACGAGACAGTAGGGCTCCTCGGCGCTGGGAACGGCGTCCGTCTCGAACGCGGGCCGCCCGGTCAGTTCGTCACCGAGCAGTGTCTCCAGGCCGAGGACCGAGTCGGTGACCAGCCGCACGGGCCCGCCACCGTCGACGTCCGTCGGATGCTGGTTGTGCGGCAGCCACTTCACCCACTCCCAGGCGTCCCGGCGGTCATGGTCCGCCAGCACGACGATCCACAGGTCCTGGGGCGCGTGGAACACGCTCAGCTGGGCCAGCACGGCGCGCACCATCGCCCGTGCGGCCTCCTCGTCGGCGGACCGGAGCAGGACGCGCGCGTAGGTCCGCAGATAGAGCGCGACCGGCTGGTCGGGCACGGTGCCGTACGCCTTGATGAAGCGCCGCAGGGCGTGCGCGGACAGCGGTTCCAGGTCCTCCACCGGCTTGGTGCTCAGCGGTGACAGCTTCGTCCCCAACTGCTGCTCCCCCACCGCGATCCGCACCTCGGCGTAGTCCGCGTGCGCCGCCCGCCGCTCCCACAGCCTGGCCGTGGGCACCAGGCTCCACAGCGACGCCGGGTCCGGGTGCGACCACGCCTGCGCCTCCCGCTGCTGGTTGATCACCTTGCGTATGCGCCGGCGGCTGATCGACAGGTACCGCATGTAGTCGCGCCGCTCTCCGAGCAGTGCCCGCTTGCGGTCCCCGGACGCCCGGACGATCTGCGAGACCAGCATGCCGACGGCCGACAGTGCCATCAGACCGATGGCGACGTACATCATGGGGCCGCCGCCACTGCCGGGCCGCAGGAAGATGAGCACCATGCCGAGCGAGCTGAGCGCCATCGGCATGTACGTGATCATGTTGCCCATGGCGCTCTGCGTCTCCGGCACCGTGGGCGGCTCCTGGAGGCTCAGTTCGCCATGAGGCATCTCGGGTCCAAGACGCCGGGGAGGCCTCTTGAAGAGCACCACGCTCAAAGGGGATCGCCTTCCTGAGGGTGCCGGCGGTTGCCGTGACGCGTCTTTCGGATGACAGGACGCGAAACGCCGGCGGTACGGCCGACGGTGCGGGAGTGCAGGCCGGGCGGTGGACGGAACGGGTCAGTCGATCTTGACCGAACCCCGCAACGTACAGACTGCACGCACAAGTTAATGTGATCAATCTGACCGCGTCGACCACTGTCCTGGAAGGCGATGAAACGCGCTTGACCGACATATCCGCGGCACCTCTGTGCCGCCTCACGGTGCTGACGCCCGACCGCTCCGTCGAACTCGCCGTGCCGTCCGACATCGTGCTCGCCGATCTGCTGCCGACCCTCGTCGACCACGGGGGCACCGACCTCTACGAGCGTGGGGCGCAGTCGGGCGGCTGGGTGCTCCAGCGCCTCGGGCAGGAACCCCTCGACGACGAGAACACCCTCGGCGAACTCGGCCTGCGCGACGGTGAGACGGTCCATCTGCGCCTGCGGGGGGACGCCCTCCCGGAGATCCACTACGACGACCTCGTCGACGGGCTCTCCAGCCGGCTGCGCGAACGCCCCGACTCCTGGAAGCCGGTGTGGTCGCACCACCTCATGACCGCGCTCGCCCTGAGCACCCTCGCCGTCGGCCTGCTGCTCCTGCTGCTGCCCGGCCCCGCCGGGATCAGGGCGGTCTGCGCGGCGGCGACCGCGGCACTCCTGCTGGCCGGCGCGGCGGCGGCCTCGCGCGCGGTCGGCGACGTCGGCGCGGGGGCCGCGCTCGGCGCGACGGCCGTCCCCTACCTGGCGCTGGCCGGCTCCCTGGTGCCCCAGGGAGCCGCACCCGACGTGGAGCTGGGTGCCCGGCTGCTCGCGGGCTGCTGTGCGGCGGCCGGCGCCGCCGTGCTCGCGCTGGCCGCCGTGGGTGCGTGCGCCCCGCTGTTCCTGGCCGCCGCCCTGGCGGCGGTCCTCGGAGCGATCGGCGGAGCCCTGGTACTCGGCGGCGTCCCGGCCACAGGTGCGGCCGCCCCGCTGATCCTGGCGGTGGTCCTGCTGGGGCACTTCCTGCCGTCCCTGGCGTTCCGGCTGTCCGGACTGAAGGTGCCGCTGCTGCCCACCAACGCGGGCCAGCTCCAGGAGGGCATCGATCCCACCCCGGACGAGCGGATCGCCACCCGGGGCGCCGTCGCCGACGGCTACCTCACGGGCCTCTACGGCGCCACCGGGCTGGTGGCGGCGGGCTGTCTCACGGTGCTGGCGTTCGAGGCGTCCTGGGCGCCGCTCACGCTGGCCGCGGTCCTGTGCGCGCTGCTGTTCACGCACGCACGGGCGATCGGCGGCGCCTGGCAGCGGCTGGCCGTCCTCCTGCCCGCCGCCTACGGTTCCGTGCTCCTGACGGTGCAGTGGGTCCTGCGGACCGACGACGGGTCCCGGCCGCTGGTGCTCGCCGCCCTGCTGGCCGCCGGGGCCGTGCTCGCCGTCACGGGCTGGACACTTCCCGGACGGCGCCTGGTGCCCTACTGGGGGCGCGCGGTCGACCTGCTCCATCTGCTCTTCGCCGTCGTCCTCGTACCGCTGGCCCTGATCGTCGCCGGTCTCTACCAGTACCTGCGGGGCCTCAACAGCTGACCCGCTCTCCGGCGGCCGCCGCCGGACTGCGGACGGATCCCGGCGTCCGGCGGCCCGAGGCCCTGGCACCCCGGGTCTCGCGCGCCGGGCCGACGCCCGGTCGGAAAGGCAAGGAATGCAGTCCAGGCGGGACCAGGTCCACGCGCACATGTTCGTCATGAGCCGGCTGTCACTGGGGATGCTCCGGGACGACCCGGACGCGCCCGAGTCCGCACACCGGCGGACCACGAAGGGGTTCGTGATCGGTCTCGTCGTCGCCGCCCTGGCGGCGCTCGTCGTCGCCGTGTACGGGCTGGTCGTGCCCGGCGGCTCGAACGCGTGGAAGGCCACCGGAACGCTGGTGCTCGACGAACGCTCGGGCGCCCGCTACCTCACGCTCGACGGAGTCCTCCACCCGGTCCTCAACGAGACCTCGGCCAGACTGCTGGCCGGTGACCGGATGAAGGTGGTGAGCGTCGAGCCCGCCTCCATCAAGGACGCCCCGCGCGGCGCGACCCTGGGCATCGTCGGTGCTCCGGACCCCCTGCCCCAGGCGAGCGCGCTGAGCCGCGACGCCTGGTCGGTGTGCGCCACCCGGCCCGACGCCGGCGCGGATCCACTCCTCACCCTGGCCGTCGGCCTGACCGCCGAGGGCAGGCCCGTCACCTCGGACGGCGCCACCCTGGTCCGTACCGTCCAGGGCGGCACCACCTACCTCCTGTGGCACGGCACCCGGATGCGGGTGGACACCGCGAACTACGCGGTGCAGTCGCTGGGGTACGACCAGGACGGGGCCCACCCGGTCCCGGACGCGTTCCTCAACGCGCTGCCGCCGGGCCCGGATCTGGCGGTTCCGGACGTGGCCGGACGCGGCAAGGCGGGCCCCTCGCTGGCTGGCCGGCCGTCACGGATCGGGCAGCTCTTCGAGGGCTCCGGCGGCCACTACGTGCTGACGGAGCGCGGGCTGACGGAGGTCACCGCGCTGGAGGAGGCGCTGCTGAAGGGCGATCCGCGCACCCAGCGGATCGCGTACGCCGGAGAAGCCGTCGCCCTGCGGAAGATCGGCCCCGACGACCTGGCGCGCCACCGGGACCCGAAGGCGGTCCGGTTCGTGGGGGCCGGAGGGGGGACGGTCCCGACCGGCCTCCCCCGGCCCGACGCGGTCGGTCCGGACGAGGGCGTGTGCGCGGTCATCGGCACCGCGGACGGCAGGCCGACGGTCTCGGTCGTCCTGCCCCGCGCGGACGGGGTGGGGGGCCGGGCGGTGTCCAACCAGCCCGGGATCACCGCGGGTCCGGGGACGGCCGACCTGTTCGCGGCACGACCGGAGGGCGGTGCGCTCGTCACGGCACTCTCCTCGGCGGGCACCGGCACGGCCTACTACCTGGTCACCGGGTCGGGTGCCAAGTACCCCGTGCCGGGCGGTGAGAAGGGCCTCCAGCGGCTCGGGTACCGGGCGGACCAGTCCGTGCCCGTACCGTCGGGCGTGCTCGGCATGCTCGCGTCGGGACCCGCCCTGGACGACACGCTCCTGCTGACGCGGGGACTCGTGGACGCGTCGGAGAACGACACGCCCTGATATCCGACTGACGCCGCTCTCCGCGCAATTGAGGTTTCCCTGAGGATCGGGCGGCCGGGACGCAGTGCGTTCTCCGACATTTCCGCAGCTCACGCCCGCAGCGCAGATGAACACTCAGATCAGCGGGGCACTTTGCTGCCAAGAACCCCTGCGCCGTATAACCTGATGATCCGTCGACTGCCGGAGGTCGGGATTCCCGGCGTGGTCGGCCCGCCGTGCACCCGTGGTGCCACCGTGTTCCCGCAGTGTCCAGGAGGACCCCCATGTCTGATGTCTCCGGTTTCAACGTCAACTCGGCCGACGGGCTGTCCAACGACGAAACAGCGATGCTCGAGACGCTGAAGACGCTGGACCAGCATCTGCGCGACATGGACGACGCGGGCCGCAAGGTCAGGACCATCCAGGGCCAGGTGCGGGGTGCCTACCAGGCCGTCTCCTCGGAGACGCACGCGGCGGGTATCGACGAGTGGCTCAGGGCACACGCCCGGGTGATGGAACGCACCCAGTTCTTCCGCGAGGGCACCGCGATGGCCAACCGGCTCCTCACGGACGCCGAGCACGAGGCGAACAGCTACGCCGCCGGTATCGCCGGAGTGATCAACCCCGGGTGACCTTCCCCGGCTCTCTCACCGCTTTCCTTCACCGGCTCTCCCATCGCCTTCCTTCTCCCGCTCTCTTAACCGCCTCACGAGGAGTTCCTTCATGTCCGTCAAGATCAGCCACCAAGGGGTCCTGGACGCCATCAAGAACATGGACGCGGCCCAGCAGGAGATGAAGGAGGCGCTCGCCTGGATGGAGAAGAACTTCGGCGCGCTGCGCGACACCCTCAGCGGTCAGACCCGTGCCTCCTGGGAGGACTTCCAGGCGGAGCTCGGCCGGATCAAGTTGCAGCTCGACGAGCAGTACGGGGTCGCCCGGACGACCCTCCAGCGGATGCACGCCCGGCAGATCGACGGTGACCTCGACGGTGGCCGCGGGCTGAGCAATCTCCAGGGCAGCTGACCCGACCGCCGGAATCGACGTGTGAGGTGTGAGCATGGCTGGTGAAGTGAACCCGGGCGACATCTTCCAGTCGACCGAGGGCGTCTATCTCAGGTACGCGAACCAGGAGATCCCCACGTTCCGTCGTGACCTCACGGTCAAGCCGGAGTATGTGAGCCTGGGATCGAAGCTTCCTCTCGGCCTCGGAAACCCCGAGAAGTGCCCGCAGGCGAAGGCGCTCGAGGGTCAGATGGAGACGTACCGCGCCGGCATGCGTACCCGGTACGAAACGGCGCTCACCTTCATGAACAACTTCTCGGCCAGTCTGCGGGACGTGGAGACCAAGCACAGGGATGCCGAGGACGACTCCACGGGCATGGGTGGTGCCCTCGCCGACGAGTTCTCCGAGATCCTGACCCCGAAGGGAAAGTGACACCATGGCCGAGGTGCCTCCCGGGATGCCGGCCAGGTGGGAGGACATCCTCGCCATGTTTCACGACGGCACCACCAAGCTTCCGGACCGGAACCTGGTGGCGGGCGAGGGGTCCAAGCGGTGGATCACCAAAGAGGTGAACGGCGCCTGGTTCGACGGTACTCCGAGCCTGAAGGCGGTGGAGTGGGGGCTGGACGGATACTACGCCTTCGCCTTTCCCACCCGGCCGAAGGAACAATGGCTGATGTTCGGGTTCGGCTACGACTGGACCAATTTCGGCAATGAAGCGGGTGCGCTGGTGGAGTTCACCGGAGCGACCGATCCGATTCTCGGATCGGTCACGTCCGGGACGAACAAGGACGCCAATCCCCTGTCGTCGAAGAAGGCGTCCGAGGTCCTCAACACCATGGACGTCTGGACGGGCGGATGGGCGGCCACGTTCAACGAATGGGCCGAGAAGGTGGGCGACGGCACGGAGGAACTGCAGGGAGAGTCCGCCGCCCTCTTCCAAGCCGCTCTTCAGGCGGTGAAGCGTTCACTCCAGGAGACCCAGTCCTTCTACCTGGGTGGTGCGATCAAGGACGATCTCCAAGCGGTGAGCGATCAACTCACGACCACCGTCGGAATACTGAAGAAGAACTTCTGGGAATGGTTCGAGAAGCGGGAAACCGTGGGCACGGGCATCGAGAAGCGAGAACCCGGTCCCATCTCCATGGCCTACACCCACCTGCGTGCGGAGTTCCTGAAGGCCATGGCCGCCCAGAACCCGATGTCGGACCACGATCCGACTGTCAGCGGGCCTGACTGGGCCGGCATCGAGCACCGCGCGAAGGCGAGCTGGCTCGCGGCCGTCCAGTCCGAACTCGACGAGAAGTCCTCCCAGACGATGCTCGACCTGGCGACGGTCTACGACAAGACGAGCATGAAGCTCTCCGACGCGAACTCGATCGTGAAGCCCACGTTCACCATCTCGCTGACGCCCGAGGAGCAGAACACCTTCTACGGCTCCGCGGGTGCGGGCGGTGACGGTGGCACGGGCGGCGCCGACGACATCCTCAACAAGTTCAAGGAGATGTTCGGCAACGGCGCCGGCGGAGACGGTGCGGGCGGTGACGGGGGCGGAATCGGCGGGGACGGTACCGGCGGCAAGGACGGCGGCGATCTCGGCCTCGGAGCCCCGCCTCCGGTCACCGGGCCGAGCGGCGGCACGTCCGGCACCGGTCTCCCGAACACCAAGAACCTCCGCCTCGGCCCGAATCCGGTCACCGGCCCCCAGGGCGGCACCTCGGGCACCACCAATCCCCTGGGCGGTGGCGGGCCCCTGACGCTACCGTCCGGATCGCGCATCGACCCCAAGACCGGCGCCGTGACCGACTCCAAGGGCAAACCGGTCCTCGGCGCGGACGGCAGGCCCCTGGTCGTGCCGCCCGGCTCCACCATCGGCTCCGGGGGGAAGATCATCCCGCCCGCGACCGGTGGCCCGAAGCCGCCGACTCTTCCGAGCGGCTCCACCTCGGGGGACCTGACGCGGGGCTTCAGGGTCGACGCCGAGGGCAACGTCATCGTCCCCAAGGGCACCAAGGTGGATGCCCAGGGAAACCTGATCGGCGCGGACGGCAAGCCACTGACCAACGCGTACGGCGGGAAGCTCACCGTTCCGCCCGGCTCCCGGATCAACGCCGACGGAACCATCAGCGATCCACAGGGCAAGCACATCACCGAGAGCAGCAACAACCTCAAGACCCGCGCTCCCAAGACGCTCGACGAGCTGCTGAACGGTCAGCGCCGCCCGCCGACGTCGGGCGGTGACCTCTTCGGCGGCTCGAAGGGGGAATCCGGGAATCTCCGCAAGATGATCGACAGCAACGGCAACCCGGTCCGCGAGCCGACCTCCGTGGTGTCCGGACTCAGCGACCGCGCCCGTGCCGCCCTGCGCCTGTCCGCGCTGCCCCCGGGCGCCCCTCCGACGCAGGGCACCGTGTCCACCCAGTCGCTCGGCGCCCTCGGGCGGGGCGGTGCGGGGG
The DNA here is from genome assembly GCF_044334475.1 of Streptomyces sp. NPDC020780. NCBI lineage: Bacteria > Bacillati > Actinomycetota > Actinomycetes > Kitasatosporales > Streptomycetaceae > Streptomyces > Streptomyces sp. NPDC020780. The sequence goes on from NZ_JBIRTB010000003.1 coordinate 460,440, forward strand.
GCGGAGCGGGAACCGGCACGCCCTTCATGCCACCCATGGGTATGGGCGGCGGCGCCCCGGGGAGCCCGGGAGGCAACGGCGGCGACCGGCAGCGCACCGTATGGCTCTCGGAGGACGAAGAGGTGTGGGGCACCGAGGCCGGCGCCGGGACGGGTGTGATCGGGCGATGAGTGCCGCAGAGGCGGAAGCGGGCCGAACACCCGCCGGAGGCAAGAATTCCGCCATGCCCCCGGTGCCGGACGACATCCGCGCGGCCGCGCGCACCGCGCCCGGGCACTGGTTCGGCACGGTGGACCCCGCCTGGAGCGGAGAAGGCGAACCGCCGCTGTGGGCGGTGATCGGGCAGTGGCGCTCCGACGCCGACGGCGAGATCGCCGAATGGCAGCGGAACGAGAAGTACCGGCCCTCCCCCGGCATGCTCGGCTGGCCGGAACCGACCGACGACGTGGACGCAGCCATGCAGCTCGCGGCGACCGGCTACGGCCCGGTCGAGGGCGTCGCCCTGGCCGTGGTCACGGCCGAACTGGCCGTGCTCACGGCTCCGGACGGGGGCGCGGTCAGCGTCTGCACGCCGGACGGCGATCCGGTGGTGCCGGTGTTCACCGCGCCCGCCCACCTGAAGCGGGCGGGCGCGCTCGCCCATCGGGTCCTGCCCGTCTCCGAGGCGTTCGCGCTCGTCCCCGAAGGCCAGGACCTCTACCTCAACCCGACGGGGCCCGTCGCTCTGCGATTGTCCGCGGACGACCTGTCCCGCGCGGTCGACGTGCTGGAAGCGGCGGCCGAACGCAAGGAGGAGCAGGACTGATGGTGTCGTTCCAGGAACAGCTCGCGGAGGCCATGGCCGGCCTCGCGGAACAGACGAAGAAGATCCAGCAGGTCCAGGAGGAGCTGGCCAGGGCGTCCGCCTCGGCGACCTCCAAGGACCGGATGGTGACCGCCTCGGTCAACGCGCACGGTGAGGTCCTCTCGTTCAAATTCCACACCGAGGGCTACCGCACGATGCCGCCGGCCCAGTTGGCCGAGGTACTGAAGACCACGGTCAACGCGGCCCGCACGGACATGAGTTCCAAGGTCAGCGGCACGGTCCGGCCGTTGATGGGCAGCCAGGAGGAGCTTGCACGCGGCATGTTCGGCGGTGGCGAGCTGGACGACCTGCTCGCTCCACTGCGCGCGATGCAGCCCGAGGGGCTGACGGAGACGGTGCTGGGCGGCGGGCGCAAGCCGTCCGCGAACCGTGGCGAGGAGGACGAGTTCTATGGCTGACGGAACCCTGAGCGTTCCCGGGGACCTTCCGCGACGGTTCACCCAGTTCGGTGCCATCGCGAGGATCGTCGGTGAACTCGGCGTCCTCAACGACAACATCAATGCCGAGAACCTGACGGCGGGCGGCCGGGACGACGTGTACGCGAAGGAGTACCACAAGTTCGTCCTCGCGACGGGCAAGGGCCTCACCTACGGCCTCGAAGGTCTCTCCGATCTGCTCGAGATGGTCGGCATCAGCGGCAACAACGCCTCGATCATCCTGAACGACGCCGAGGACGACGCCAACCACATCGCCGCCGGCTGAGCCGGCCGAACTCCGAAGACGCGGCACCACACGATGGCGATTGAGGTTTCCGAGGGGTGGGCGACCCTCCTCAAGACTCTGACCGGCATGCCCTTCCCGCAGGCGAACGAGGACACCCTGCGGGTGGTCAGCGACGAGTATCGCCAGATGGCCGAGAAGTTCCGCGAGGTCGAGGAGCTTCTGCGGCAGGTCGTCGGCCGCGTCGACGAGGACTTCGAGGGCGAGACCGCGACGCGTTTCGTCGCGTACGCCCGGCAGTTCGTCGAGAGGACGAACGGCAACGAGAGCATCCTCGAGCGAGCCTACGAGGACGCCCTCAAGCTGTCGAAGAACGCCCACACGACCGCCGCCGACATCGAGTACACCAAGTGGATGATCTTCGGCCAGCTCGCCCTGCTGGTCGTGCAGATAGCCCTGGCCCAGGCCCTGATGCCGGTGACGGCCGGGCTGTCCGAGATCTGGGCCGCCGCCGCGATCGCCGCGTTCCGCTCCATGGCGTTGCTCATCCTCAAGTTCCTGCTGGCCCAGATCATCATGCAGACCGTCACCGGCCTCGTCGGCGGCCTGCTGCTCGACTCCATCCTCCAGCTCACCCAGATGGGCCGCGGCGACCGTACGGAATGGAACAAGGACTTCACCGCGGACGCCGCGAAGTTCGCCGCCATCGGCGGTGCGCTCGGCGGGCCGTTCGCCCTGCTGGGCGGAGGGCTCGGCAAGCTGCTCGGCAACCTGGGCGGCAAGGGACTGGGCAAGATCCTCGGCAATGACGCGGCGAACGTGCTGGGCAAGGGGCTGGCGGGCGGCGGCAAGGGCGCGGGCGGTGCCGCGGGCGGTGCGGGCAAGGCCGCGGGCGGTGCGGGCAAGGCCGCGGGCGGTCTCGGCAAGGGCGCGGGGGGCGCGGGGGCGGGTGCCGCAGGCAAGGGCGCGGGGGGCGCGGGGGCGGGTGCCGCAGGCAAGGGCGCGGCCGGTGCGGGCGCGGGTGGTCTCGGCAAGGGCGCCGGTGGTGCAGGCGCGGGCGGCCTCGGCAAGGGAGCCGGTGGCGCGGGCGCCGGTGCCGGAAAGGGCGCCGGGAGCGCCGGGGCCGGCGCCGGCAAGGGAGCCGGCGGCGCGGGCGCCGGTGCCGGCAAGGGAGCCGGCGGCGCCGGGGCGGGCGCGGGCAAGGGCGCGGGCGACGGCGCGGCGGGAGCCGGCGGAAGGGGCGGAGCGGGGGCCGCGGGCCAGACGATCTCGGAGGAGTCCGCCCGCAAGCTCGGCGAGCGGCTGGGCAACATCATGGGCCGGACCAACGAATCCCTGAACCACCTGGGGGCGGACGGCGCGAGGGGGGCGGCAGCGGGCGCGGTCGGCCGGGAGGTCGTCAAGGACTTCGCAAACGCCTTCGAGAAGAACCTCGGGGACTCCCTCGGCAACGAGACCGCCCGGAATCTGGGCCGCGAGTACGGCGAGGCGCTGGTCAAGGGCTGGGGCGGCAAGGCCGACTGGCAGGGGCTGACCCACTCGCTGGACGACGCGCTCAAGCCGTACGTGAAGGACCTGGGCGAAAGCGGGGTACGTGCGCTCTCCCACGACCTGCCCGGCTCGTTCGTCCAGACCATCAGCAAGAACATCGAAGGAAACATCGGCTTCCGGATCGGCAGCTTCGTCGGCGAGATCGCCGGTGAATCGAGCCACGCCGTGGTCACCGAGGGCATGTACAACCTCCTCTTCGGTCCCGAGCACAAGTTCACGGTCAGCGGCTGGACGGCGGCCGCGGGCGCGGCGGGCGGTGTGATGGGCCGGGGGGTGGCCCATGGCTTCCAGTCCCTGCACCATGCGGTACAGGGTCCGCCGGCCGCTCCGCCGCCGCGCCCTCCGGTCTTCTCGTCCGACTCGCCGACCCCACCGTCCACGACCTCACCGTCCGCGACGCCGCGGCCGAGCACCGAGTCGAGCGCGACGGTACGGGACGGCTCCGGGACGAGGAGCGACGCGGACAACCGCACGCTCACCGATTCGGCCTCGGAGTCCGGTTCGGACAGCGCGTCGCCCACGCGGAGCGGCGAGGACAGCGCCTCGGACGGCGACAGCCTGTCCTACCTGGACGTGGACGGCCTCTCGGACAGCCGGACGCTGTACTCGGGCGACGACGACGGGAGCGGCGCACCGTACGGCCTGTCCGAGGCGCCCGCTCACTCCTTCGCCACCAGTTCGAACGACGCGGACTTCAGGAACAGCGCGCCCGAAGGCACCTTCAGGGACCACACGAACGAGACCACCAGCTCGAACGACACCCACATCCCTCGCGCCACCGATCCCGCGAACGACTCCGGCGACTCGTCCGCCGACTCCCGCACGCCCGAGCCGCCCGTACCGCCGGACTCGGTGCCCGAGCTGGACCTCCTGCTGAACGGCCTCCCGGACGTACCCGGGACGCCGCCCTCCCAGGACCAGGCGCACGACGGAAACGTGACACCGGACCACACGGACGCGCACGCGCTTCTGGACAGCCTCCCGGACGCACCGGGCACCACGCTCGGCACGGTTCTGTCACCGGAGGCGGAGCGGCTCCTGGCGGACTTGCCCGACGCACCGCGGAACGACCTTCCGCAGCCGTCCGACGACGGCTCAGCTGCGACGTCGTCCAACCGGTCCGGCGACTCCGGGACGGGAAGCCGGACCGCTGACGAAGTCGACCGGCTCAAGGAGCGCCTGGACCGGCTCAAGGAGCGGCAGACCCCCGACCCCTCGGCCTCCGACCTGGCGGCACGACTGGAAAAGCTGCGCGAGGGCGGCTCCGACGAGCTCGGCCGCCCCGCACGGGTGGACGAACTCCGTGAGCAGTACCGCGCGGCCCTGGAGGAGGAGGGCGCCGACGGACCGGATCCCGACGGGACGACGACGGGCCCCGAAGGCGCCGGCACGCTCCCGTACAACGTTGCGGGCGGCATCGCGGCCCCGCCGCGCCCCGTACCGGCCCTTTCCACGGCGCCGGGGGCCGGCGCCTCCCCCGGCGGATCGCGTCATCAGACACCCCCAGGCCCGTCCCCGGACGGGTTCGACGCGCTGTTCCCCGAGGTCCCGCAGAACGGACCCGGTGCCCAGCCCTTCGCGGGGGACGAGCCGGACCTCGTGTTCCCGGACGTTCCCGAGGCCCCGCCCGGCACCGAGTCCCCGGCCGGGAGCCGGGCGGAGACGGAGCGGACCGGAGGCGACAGCGACGGGACGGAGCCGGCCACGGATGGCTCACCGCATCCTGTCCGTACGGAGTCGCAGGACGAACTGCCCTTCCGCGACGGCTTCGACGTCCACGACGACGGCGATGCGCTGATCACGCAGCTCGACGCACTGGGCGGTCTCAGCGACGACCCGGTGACCCGGCTGGAGCAACTGCCGGCCGCGCCCGAGGGCCTGACCCCCTCCGAGCAGCGCAGGCTGATGAGGGACGTGGAGCGGGAGACCGGCTCCCTGCTGGCGGATGCGCGGCGGGTGGGCGTCGACAGGGAGACCCGGCAGCGGCTGAGCGAGCGCATCCGGGAGGACGCCCGGGCGGGCAGGTACGCCGATGCCGCCGGCGGCCTGCGGGAACTCGGTGACCTCGTCGCCGAGCACGGTCTCGGTGAACGCCTCCAGCAGTTCCGCCGTCATATGGACGGCGGATACGAGGCGCGGGCCGCGCAGTTGGGCATGCGCCGTACGGAGTGGCTGCGCCACGCCCTCGACATCGAGCAGTCGGCCCTGAGAGGCGATCCGCGTCGCACGACCCAGTTGCTGGACGAGTTCGAGAACCGGCTCGGCACCCTCGGTTCCGAGCTGGGCGCCCGCGTCGGCAACACCCCGGAGGCGATCGAGAAGCGATTGGCCGACAGCCGGCGGGCCGACGCCGAAGAAGCGGGCATGGACCGCGAGCGGTTCCTCGCCTGGGAGGGCCGTCGGGAGCAGGCGGCGACCCCCGACGAACTTCGCAGGGTGCAGGCCGACTACGACGCCGAACTGGAGACCTCGCGGCGGCTCACGACCCTGCGGGATCTCGGCGCGTCCGAGAGGGAGCTGGCCGCCTGGAAGAGCCGGTTCGAAGGACCGGAGCGGGGCAGCGACCTCGACGCGCAGTACGAACGTCGTACGGTCGCCCTCGCTAGGGAAGCCGAGATGGCGTCCTTCCAGGCACGGCTGGACGCCCTGGGTGAGGGCGGCCACCAGCAGGAGTCCCCGCAACCGCCGCCCCCGCCGCAGGACGGTCCCGGCGGCGACGGCGGCGACGGCGCCCCCGCCCGGGACCTGGCCGGGGACTCCCGGGCGGAGAGCGACCGGATCCTGGAGGAGCGGCTCGACCGGCTGCGCGAGGGTACGGACGACCCCGGGATGTCGCGCGAGGAGCGGCAGCAGTGGGCGGAGCGGCATGCGAACGCCGAGGACGACACGGCGAGGCAGGCCGTCGAGCGGGAGCAGTTCGACCGGATGGCGCAGCTGGAGCGTGACCGGCGGCTGAGGGACATCGCGGACGGCGGTCCCGAAGGGGCGCGGCGCAGCCCCGAGCGCAGTGCCGCGTGGCGGGACAGGCTGGCCGAGGCGGCGGACGACCCGCAGGCCGTCGACCGGATCCTCGACGGCTACGACGCGGAGACGGCGGAGCTGAGGCGTGAGGGGCAGGAGCGCCTGGAGCAGGAACTGCGTGCTCCGGACCGCCTGCGGGACCTCGACCGGCGTATCGACCGCTCGCTCGACAAGCTGCCCGGAGAGATACGGGAACAGGCCGCCCACGACGCCCGCACGCTGGTGGAACGTCTGCGGAGCCTGGCCGCCCCCGGCGACGGGCCGGCTGCGCCCACGGTGGACGACGCCGTGCTGGAGAAGGGCACGGACGGCCAGGACACGGAGCTGGCAGACGCGCCGGGCCCCTCGGGGGCCGGACCGTCGGCGACCGTACGCAATCCGGCCCCCCGGGGAGACGTCGACGAGGGGCCCGGAAGCCCGGGGAAGTCCCCGCGGCCGGGCGGCTCCGAACAGGACCGGCGCGTTCCGGCCGTGCCGGGCGAGCAGCTGATGGAAGCTCAGCGGCAGCGGGGTGACGCGTCGGAGTCCGGGGAGTCGGACGGTGACAGCCTTCGCTCGCGGGAGCGGGACGACCTGCCGTCGCCGGACACCCGTCGGATACGTACGCAGACCGAGGACGACGCGCGGTCCCTCACCGACACGCGAACCGCTTCGGCCTCCGAAGCGGCCGACGACGTTTCCCTCACCTCCGATGACACCTCCGGGCTCCAGGCCGACGACATGCCGGGCCCGAAGGCTGACGACACCTCCGGGCTCACTGCCGACGACACGGCCGATCACGAGGGCGCTCGTGATGCCGACCGCGATGCCGATGCCGACCGTGAGGGAGGGGAGCCGTCCGGTAAGACCTCGGACAACGACGACGCCGGTTCCGTGGCCTCCGTCCCCAAGGACTCCGAAAAGCCGGTGAAGAAGAACGAGGAGCCGTCCGGCGGCCCCGGCGGTGACGGCTCCCCACCAGCCGGCTCGTCGGGCGCGCAGCAGCCCTCGGCCCGCGACAGGGCCCTGAACGCCCTCTCGGCGGACGAGTACGAGCAGCGCATGTACCGGGCACGCCGCGACCGTCCGGACCTGACGACCGAGGAGGTCCTCCGCGACGAGGTGTTCCGCCGGATCGAGAACCCGGGCGTGAAGGTGGAGACGGTGGCGTTCGCCGCTCCGCAGCTGAGCGACGGCGTGGGTCCGCTCCCACCGGAGCGGGCCGGTGAGTTCGTCACGTTCGACGACAACGCGATGCTGCCGAAGTCGATGAAGGGCCACGGACACGGGCGGATCACCATTCGGGGTGTCGACCTGCTGGCTGATTCCGTCGCCAGGGAATGGCAGCTGCGCCCGGACGGGCTCGACGAGCTGAAGCGCGTACTCGTCCAGAGTCCGCACACGCTGCTCAGCCCCCGGACCTTCGTCCTGCCGACCGTGGACGGTGGCCACCGGGAGATCTCCCTCTCCGTGGAGAGCTACGGGAACTGGCGGCGCCATGCCGAGCCGTCGGCGCTGGCCGCCGTGGACGACGTGGACGGGTCCGCACCGGCCAAGGACGGAAACGAGAACGAGGACGCTTCGCCTTCGACCGCGTCGAAGGCGAAGGATCCGCAGACGGAGGGCTCCAGGACCGACGCCTCCAAGACCGACACGGTCAAGACGGACGAGTCGAAGACCGCCGAGTCGAAGACCGCCGAGGCCAAGGCCGCCGACGCCCCCGTCAAGATCGAGACCGAACTCCGCACCCGTCCCGGAGCGACGGAGACCAAGTCCCTCGGCACCTCCCGCGCCTTCGGAGTGGCGATCCCGCTCGGCCCCTCCGCCGGGACCATCGGCGCGCTCGGATCGGTGTCCCTCGGCGTGCGGCGCATGGAGGCCGGCTACACGTACACCCAGGAGAGCCGCGCCCAGAGCAGTGTGACCGCGGTCGGCAAGGACGGCAGCCACCTGCATGTGAGCGACCTGCACATCGTCGTCGAGTCCTCGCGCGTCTGGGACAGGAAGGGCCACGAGCAGCCCGCGAACCAGCAGCACGCCGCCGGCCGGCCGCAGGCCGGCACCGCCGAGCAGAGGCGCTACCGCATCCGGGACGGAGTCACCTGGCGGGTCCCGGACAGCGTCACCGACCCGGCGATTCCGGACCGGCTGCCCACCGCCTTCGCGTTCGCGCCCGGCGCCCGTCCGCACCTGCTCGCGCCGTTGAGCGTCACCACGGAGACCAGGTTGCTGGACTGGGCCCTCAGGAACTTTCCCGAGGCGGCCCCCGGCAGCTTCCTCCGTCACCAACTGGGCGATCTGTTCGGCGAGGAGAGCCTGCGCACCATGATCGCGCAGAGCTCCGGGGAGACGGTGGTCAGCGCCCCGCTCTTCGCCGGTCTGGGCAACCGGTCACTGGGTTCTGTCGAGCTCCGGCTGACCCCGGTCGATGCCACGCTGCGCCAGGCGTCCGACACGACCGAGGTCAAGAAGGCCGACGCGCAGCGCTCCACGGCCACCACGGAGAAGAAGAACACCCAGGGCGCCGCGATCGGGATCGCCGCCGGCCCCCAGGTCGCGCTGCTCCAGCCCGCGGGCGCCCTGAACCTCCAGGTCGCGGCATCGGCCGGCCTGACGACCCAGCGTGCGGAGAGCAGCTACAGCGGTAACACGGCCGAGTCCATGCGGACGCTCAACAGCCGTGGTCACTCGGGGCTCTACGACGTCCGCTTCCGGCTGGAGCTGCGCAGGCAGGACGGCGTATGGGAATCGCCCGTGCCGACCGAGCGGGCCGGCCAGGCCGACCGGAACGACCCGCACGAGGACGGTGTCTTCCTCACCGCCGCTGTGCAGTTGCCGCGGGCCGACGCCCGCAGACTGGCCGGCTGGGACGACGGCACCGCGCCCGTACCGGACGCCGAGGCGCCCCCCGCGCCCGCGTACCTGTCACCGTCGAACCCGGCGACGTTCGGCCTGCACGCGGTCCTGGACCTCACGCCCACCCACGACCCGCAGACGGCCCCACCCCGGTCGTCCCTGACGGACCACCTGGCCGACCGCGTCCAGACCGGCCTGCACCGCGCCTACCCCGACCTGGTCCTTCCGCCCCGGCCGGACACCACCGCGGTCAACGGCGACCGCGACGGCGGCAGCGACCGGAAGTACAACACCGCGGTCCGCAACACCCATCTGCTGCGCCAGGCGCTCTCCCGTACGGTGCTGGAGGGCTCGCTCGACCGTCTGACGAGCACCGGACTGCGCGTCCAGCTGGAGCAGCTCGACTCCGTCACCAAGCGGTACGTCGTCATCACCGTGCGCGCCGAGGCGACGGACCGCCGGTTCATGGGCACCCACCACGACCTGGGTCTGGCCAACAACGTCCTGTCGACCCGCCGCGCGGACAGCGCGACCACCCGTACGCACGGCTGGTCGGTCGGCATCGACGTGGGACTGACCGGGATCGAGCGCTTGGGCGGCACCGGCAGCCTCGGCTACCGGTACGGCAGGCAGACCGCCTACGGCATGACGTACGGTCCGACGCTGACGCCGGACGGCGGCATCACCAGTTCCGGGTCGCAGCACCTGTGGTCGTACGACCTGGCCTTCACGGCGGAAGCCACCAGTTTCACCCGGCCGCGCCAGATCGCCCGGACCATGACCGGCGAGCTGCTCGGAACCCGGTGGTTCGTGAAGCAGGCCGCCGGGAGCGTCGATCTCCTGGCCCCCGGACAGATCGACGGCCGGGCCGCCCAGACCCCCGTCACCGGCCGCGTCATCCTCGCCGTACCCGCGTCGCTGTCCGTCCCGTCCGTCCTGCCGATCAACCGGCCGGAGACCGTCCGGGCACCCGCGCCCGTGGCGATGAGCCGGGCCATGGCCGAACTGCTCTCCTCCGGGAAACCCGTCTCCACGGGCGACTGGACGCCCCACGCGCTCTTCGACGGCCTGCACTCCGTGCAGAGCGTCACCTCGCCCGAGGTGGTGCTGCACCACCTCAAGGAGCTGCTCGCCTCCGTCTCCGGCAACTCCTGGATCTACGGAACCGACGGGACCCCCGCCTCCGGCGCTCTGGCAGAGGCGTTCGCAGTCGGCCGCAACGAAGCGGACTTCAGTGACGCGGCGCAGACGGGCAAGCACGTCAGCGACCTGTTCGGGCGGACGGCCGTCACCGACATCACCGCGTCGGTCAGCGCCTGGCCCCAGGTGCGCGGGACGCGCGTGCTCGCCGTGGTCGACTCCAGCGACCTGGCCCTCTCCCACATCGGCTCGGGAACGAGCGGGGCGGGACACTCGGTCGCCCACGTCCGCAGTCACACCGTCTCGTCCGTGCTCGCCTTCCGGGCCAAGCACACCGACGCGTTCCAGACCGCCGGCACCTACGGTCTCACCGCGTCGCCGTACCAGCGCACCAGCACCGCGACCACGGCCGAGACCTTCTCGGCGAACCCGGCCCACACGGTGCAGTACACCGGACCGATGGTCCTGGTCAGCGCCGACGTGGCCTGGCACCTCGCGGCCCGCTCCCAGCCGTCCGGTCTGCTCCAGGCGCCCATGGAACGGATGCGTGGACGACCGCCCCAGGGCCGGATCGTGGAGATCCCGGACGGCCTGCTCGTCTGGATGCCGCTCGCCGAGGCGAGGAAGGCCGGTCTCTTCGACGACGGTCTCACCGCTCCCCCGTCCACGCAGCTCTACACCGCGGTCGATGCGGCCACTCATGCCACGCTCACGGTCGGCCGCATCGATATGGCGCCGGCGATCAGCGAATTCACGGAACACCTGCTGGAAACCCTGCCCGAACACAAGAGCTGGCTCGGCCCCACGAGTCTGCTGGCCGACCAGCTCGGCGGCCTGGCACGGCAGATGACCACCTTGTCGCCGTCCGGCATACGCGCTCTCCAGACGGGCATGGAGAACGGCGGCACCTCCCTGCGTCTGGCCCGGAACAAGATCGGACCGGCCAAGGACGCCAGTCTCACGGTGACCCTGGAAAGGACCGGCTTCACCCCCGGTGCGCTGCGCCACGACGTGAAGCCCACGATCACCCGGCCCACGTCCACGGGCGAGACCGTCACGGAGAAGCTGGCGCGCGGGTACGAGGCCGGTTACCGGCTCGGCGAGACGCCCACCGTCCGGGACCAACCGGGTCTCCGGAACGGCGGCTTCACCCTCGACGACCGGGTCGGGTCCACCCGTTCGTCCTCCCTGGCACACGCGGTCACCGACGCGGTCAGCGCCCAAGTGGCCTTCGAGGGACCGGTGGTGACCGGGCGGACGACGTTCAACGTCACCTTCACCCTTGAGCTGCCCAAGGGGAGAGTGGTGCGTCAGACGTACGCCGTCGGCGACGCCGAGGTGGTACTGCCCCTGAGTCTCGCCCGACCCCGGACCACCGCGCCGCAGACGGCCGGACCCCGGACCAGCGAACTGCGGACCATCGAAACCCGGACGGCCGAAATCCGGACCACCGAGTCCCGGACCACCGAACCGTCGGCGACAGGCACCCCCGCGGAAGCCGCACGCCCGATGCTGCTTCCCCCGGACCAGCAGCAGGCCGTGGCGCTGCGGGAGCGCAACACGGCGGGCAGGAAGCTGTTCGCCACCGGTCCGGAGAGCGTCGTCGTCACCACGGTCGGCGGCATCACCGTCCTCCGGGACGCCGCGGCGTACGCCGTCGACGTCGCCGTCAAGGGGCGGGGCCCCGCGAGCGACGCCGCGACGGCCATGCCCACGGACGGCAGTGGCCGTTATGTGCGCAGGACGGTGCTGACGCGGCCCGGCACCGCAGCCGGTGAAGCCCTCAAGGGGGGCATCAGCACCGACGTGCTGAGCGCCTACCTGCCGCAGATGGTCCGCGACAGCCTGACCGTCACGCTGCACGACACCACGTCGACGATCGGCGGGTCGGACGCGATCCTGAGGATCTCCGCGGACGTCGATCTGTCCCGGGCCCGTCTGCTGGCGGTGGACCCGCAGGCAGGGCTCGGCGGCAGTCGGCGGACCATGGACAACGACACGTTCACGGGTGACACCACCGATGCGCACATGCCGGGGATCACCACGGGACCGGGCTTCCAGACGCAGCCCATGGTCCAGACCACGGCCGCCGTTCCGGGCTGGGCGGACTCCGACGCGGCGGGCGGTGCCGCCGACCGCCGGACCTCCGCGCTCACCACGCTCAAGCCCTTCGCCGGCGGCGCCGTACTCGTCCAGGCACCCCTGCACGTACTCCAGACGGCGAAGGCATCGGACCGCCTCGCGGACCTTCCGGTCGTCCCGTCGGCGCTCAGGCCGGGGTCCCGACCGCCGGTCACCGTCGAGCACACGGTGCAGGACGGGGTGACGATGTGGGTGTCGTTCGACGTCGCCCGGGAGCACGGGCTGCTGCCCCCCGAGGTCGAGGCCGCCGCGGGCACCGTCAAGGAACAGACCAAGAAGTTCGCCGAGGCCGCCAAGAAGGCGGAGACGGCCGAGCGGCGTCTGCGCGCACTCGACAGCGAGGCCGCCTCCCTCCGCACCGAGCTCCAGCGCCTCCTGGAGACACCGGTGCCCACCGGCTCGGACGTCGTCACGGACGTGGCCACGGCGCGGGAGCGGCTCGCCACGGCCCGCTCCCGGTACGCCGAAGCCCAGCAGGACCTCGTCAACCGTCGCCGCGACCTCGCGACCGTCGAACAGCACCTCGCCGGTGCGTCCGAGGCCGCCTGGAAGGCGGTCGAGCACTACACGATCACCGGCACCCGCTCCTCCGACGCGCCGCCGGTCGCGTGGAGCGAGCCGACCGCGCCCGCAGCCGCCGAACAGGCTCCCGTCACGGTCGCCGGCTACCCACCGCTCGCCGAGGCCCTCGAAGGCACGGTGCCCCACGCGGGCCCGTCGACCGCCGGCCCCGCCGGACCGCCGCACCTCGTCGCACGGGACGACGTCCTCGCCCGTACGGAGTTCTGGCTCGACGACGCCGGACCGCTGTCCGACACGGACGCCGTACGCCAGGAGCTGATCAAGGCGGCGGGCTGGGCGCAGCGTCTGCGGGCGGCGGACGCCGCATACCGGTCGTCGCTGGAGGCCGTGCAGGACGCCCGGGCCACCATGGAGGCCGCCCGACTGCAGGAGGCCAGGGCCCGGAAGACACCGGACCGGGAGGGGGCCGCGGGGCGGTTCGACGCGGTCGACGCCGAGCTGGGGAAGGCGCGGTCGGAGTACGACCGGGCGGTCGCACAGCTGACGGCCGACTACCGCGAACTCGCTCTGGTGCAGCCGAACTTCGCATCGGTGGACGCGTCCACGCGCCAGGTGCTGGCGCCGCGGACCGAACAAGACGCCCCCCGCGTCCTCACTCCCTGGCACCCCGCGCCGGAACCCGAGGGCTACGTCCGTCCGGGCGACGCGACGTCCGCCCCCGACCCGTACGTCGCCCAGGGCAAGGACGCCGCGGGCCGGCCGGTCGCCCTGAAGGCACCGGACGGCCGCGTCCTCCACCTCGTGGAGCCGCCCTCCACCGGACCCGCGCACCTCGACCTCGGTACGAGCTTCCACCGGTCGCTCCTCGACGCGGTCGAGCGCGCCCATCCGGGGCTCCTCGCCGAGCTGGGGCTCCACGCACAGGGCAGAGGCCTTTCCGCCGCCGACGTGCAGCACTTGAGGGGACGTCTCGCCGACCGTCTGACGGCCGACCGCGACGAACTCGCCGCGTTCCTGGCCATCGATCCGCAGGAGCGGTTCACCGCTCAGGAACTGGCCGAGGCGGGTATCGCGCTCGACGCGGCGCAAGCCGCCGAACACGTCGACTCGCGCGGTCGCCTCCCGGACACGGTGGCCGCCGGGCTGACCCCCGACCAGCGCGTCGAGTTGGCCCGTACGACACTGCTGCGGTCCGGCGACGGGCAGATAGGCGACCGCAAGGACGCCGGCTGGAACCACTCCGCGGGTGACCTGGCGGCGCTGCTGGCGGCCCGGGTGCTCGGGGTCCCGGTGACCGTGGTCCTGTCGGACCTGAATCACCTGACGTTCGGCGCTCCCGGAACGGACCCGGGAGGCGACACCCGGTCCGGCGTGGTCCTGCACGTGGCGGACGACCTGTACCGGCCCGCCGTGCCTCTCGCGGCCGACGACCTGCTGCTCAACGCCGACTCGGAGATCACTCAGCAACCGGCCGGCCCGGCTTCGTCCCGGAGCACCGCGACCGCGCCGGCCGGCGATGCCCCTGCCGGTCCGGTCCACTACGTGGGCGCCGGTCTCGGTCCGTCGGCCGTGGTCCCCAGGGAACTCAATTTCGTCTGGCTGGGCGGCGAACTGACCGACGGCGCCCGCGCCAACCTCCGGACGTGGGCGGCCAAGGCGGAAGAAGCACAGTGGAAGCTGACGATCTGGGCGGATGAGGGCGGCCGGCGCACCAACAAGGAGTTCCTCAAGGGCCTGGCCGATTCCGGCACCGTTCGTCAAGGCCGGGTCGAGGACCTGTTCAAGAAGGACAAGACCCCCGGCGGGGAGAAGCTGCCCTCCAAGGTGTCCAAGCTGTACGAGGCCGCGCGCAAGCAGAACAGCTTCGCGATGGCCTCCGACGTCGCCAGGTACGCCCTCCTCCACAAGCACGGCGGGGTGTATCTCGATGTGGACCTGGGCCCCGGAGAGGTCGTACTGCGCCCCGAGGGCGTCACGATGCCCAGGGGCGACGACACCCTGCCGATGTTCGGTCCCATGCTCCGCGATCCCCACAGCGTCCGGAGGCTGCTCGGACTCGCGGAGAACGCACCCGTGACCGCGGACCACATCCACCAGGCCGCCGACGTCGCCTACCGGGAAGGCCGCTTCGGGAACCAGTTCATCGTCACCCACGCCCGGAGCCGCTTCATGAGACAGGTTCTGGACAATCTGCCGGACGTCAACAACAAGGACGCCTACGCCAGGGGTGTCCTTGAGCTGGCCATGAAGTCGAAGAACGTGGGCGCCAGTACCGGGCCGATCTTCCTCCTGCGGCAGTTCAACGAGCACGTCAAGTCCCTTGACACCACACAGTCCCCCAGCGCCAGGTTCGGGCCGCCGGCCGAGTTCCGTGTCCGGGCAGCCGAGTGGACGGACTGGACCCGTCTGGACTGGCTGACCGACGAGAGCGAGAACCAGGAGGCCCCCCGGAGCGCGTCCGCGCCCACCCGGAACAAGACGCTGGCCAAGCGCCTCAGCGACACCGTCAGGTCGATCAAGGGCTCCGTACGCTGGGGCAGCGGCAGGTCCGGTTCGGACACCGCACCGCTGCCGAACGACGGAACCCTGCTGAGCGGCCTCGACCCCGCACCGGAGCGGCTCGAGCGGGGCAGCGGGACGTCGAGGGACGAGCTCGTCGGCAAGGACGGCCGGAAGGCCTCCTTCGAGCAGGCGCGCCAGAGCCTTCGGACGATCCGGGACGCCGCGGGCGAGGTCATCGGATACGCCTCGCACAGTGACCGGGACTGGGCTCCGCGCAAGGACTTCTACGCGCACTACCGCGCCGACGAGACGTCCTTCAAGGCCTACCGGACGACGGACGCCGGCACGTTCGTCCCCGTGGCCGAGGACCAGGCATCGCCTCGCACGGTTCCGTGGCACACCGGCACGGACACCCCGGCCGGGCAGCGGACACCCCGCCCGGTCTTCTTCGACGCGCACGGGTCGCAGGACGGCGTCAAGCTCCACATCGGCGAGGGTCTTCCGCTCGAGGTCGACGGCGCCCAGTTCGCGCGTTTCATGGAAACCCTGGCGGCCCCCGACCGGCCTCCGGCTCCGGTGGTGCTGGTGGCCTGTGACACCGCGAACGTCCGCTCCACCGACGGTGGAAGCGTCCTGCGGGACGCGGCACGGGCGGTACCCGGACGCCGCTGGTACGCCCCCGATGTCGCGGTCGGCCACGTGGGACCGCGGGCCGGAGCCGCCGCGGGCGGGGCAACCGGGGTGCTGGCCCTCCTCCAGGACCGCACGACCGGGCGCCAGGGCCGGTGGGTGACCGCCGGCGGGCCCACCGGACCGGAGACCCCGCTCACCCGGCCGGGAGGACGGACCGGCGAGATCGCCGACGGTGGGGCGGGCCTCCTGGGCGGTCCGCGCCTGCGCCACGACGCGCACGAGCTGTTGCCGAACTTCCCGCCTGCGGACACGTCGTCCGCCGCATCCGTCGGTCTGAGCCTGGGCGGCGGCACGGGCGAGCCGCGGGCGATCCCCAAGGAACTGAACTTCATCTGGCTGGGCGGAGAGATGACGTCCGCCGCCCGCGCGAATCTTCGGAGCTGGGCGGCCAAGGCCGAAGAGGCCGGCTGGAACATGCGGATCTGGACGGATGAGGGCAGCGGCACCGCCAACCGGCAGTTCCTGGACGGCCTCGCCGCGAGCGGCCCGGTGACGAATCGGCCGGTCACGTCCCTGTTCGAGAAGACGTGGACGAACCCGCTGTCCAACGACGTGCTGTCGAGGGCCCGGCGCCTGTACACGTCGGGCCAGGAGCACCGGAGCTTCGCGATGGCCTCGGACGCCGCACGGTACGCCCTCCTCTACAAGCAGGGTGGGGTGTACCTCGATGTGGACCTGGCACCTGGGGAGTTCGTCCTGCCGGCCGAAGGCGTTCAGATGCCGACGGGCGACAACCTCCCCATGTTCGGGCCCGGTCTGCGCGACGAGACCAGTGTGTTCGGACGGTCGGCCCGCGGTGAGGCACCGGATCCGGAGCAGGTACTCACCCCCGAGGTCATCCGCGCGGCGGCCGTGGACCGTTACCGGCGGGGCGAGTACGGCAATCAGCTGATCGCGGCCCATCAGCACAACCCGTTCCTGAAGCATCTGTTGCGGAACCTGGTCGACATGAAGGCCCTGACGCCCCTGGAGCGGGGGGCGAAGGAAGGGGAGATCAAGGCTCGGAACGTGGCAGGCATCTCGGGGCCCGGTTTCATCGACGCACAGATGAACGAGTACAACCGGCTGTGGGAGAGGGAGCATCCTGCCGAGAAGAAGGAGCAGCTGAGGGGAGCGGACCGGTTCAGGCCCTCGGACGCGGCCAGGGACGTCTGGATCGACCTCACCTGGGTGACGTCGGAGAGCGCCAACCAGGAGACCGCGTCGCTGACCGATGCGCGTGAACCGGCACCGGAGCCGGTCCCGCGTTCCGCCACGGTGCGGGAGAAGTTGAGGAGGTTCACCGGCACGTTCAGGAGCGGTCACGGGGACGGCGACGGCACCGGTTCGTTCTCCGGGTCCCAGGGGTTCCTCTCCAACAGCCGTACCGTGTCCTCGGCCGGCGACGGCTTCGAACTGGCGCCCTCGACCGGCCCCCTGTTCCCGCCCGCGCCCGGCAACCTGACGCCGGACGCCGTGCTCACGGGCACGGACGGACGTCAGGTCTCCTTCGGCCAGCTCTACGAAGGCCTCGAGGTGATCCGTGACATCGACGGCCGGTCGCTGGGCTACGCGTCGCACACCGCGCAGGACTGGGCCCCCCGGAAGGACTTCTACGCCGCGTACCGCTCGGACGAGGCCCTGTTCGCGCACTACCGGCCCACGGAGGAAGGGGGGGTCGTACTCGACACCGGCAGCGGCACGGAGTCACCGGCCGGCAAGGTGCCCTGGCAGGCCGGCGCATCCGCGCGGGATGCGAAGGAGCCGGTCAGGCCGCTGTTCTTCGACGCGCACGGCACCGAGAACGGCATCGAACTCCATGTGGTGGGCAAGGAGCCGCTGGTCGTCGACGGTGCCCGGTTCGCGCGTTTCATGGAGACGCTCAGGGACCCGGCGCAGCCCCCGGCTCCGGTCGTACTGGTCGCGTGCGAGACGGCGAAGATCCGGAGTGGCGACGGCGGGAGCGTGGCGACGGACGCGGCCCGTGCCCTACCCGGACGTCTCTGGTACGCGCCCGACACCGAGGTCGGCCACGCCGGACCGACGCACGACTCCGACGGCGTCACGGGGGTGCTGGGTCTGCTCGCGGATCCCGTCGCACAGCGCCGCGGTGCGTGGGTCGTGGCCGGAGAGTCACTCGAGACCGGTCCGGCTTTCGTCCCCGCCCCGCGGGAGGAGCCGGTGCCGCCCACCCCCACGTTCTCGGACCTGATCTTCCACACCCTCAACGCCGCCCCGCGGGAGACCGTCGACCTCGGCACCGTCCTCCACGACCACCCCCTCACCGCCCCAGGCGAGAACCCCGCAGTCCAGCGCGACCACCGCTCCACCGCCGGCCCGGCTCCTGACCGCTCGCTCACGTCACGTGCACCCGGTAACCCCGCCGACGCTCCGACGACGACAACGCCGGCCTCGCGAACGGCCGGTGGCCGCAGGGACAGCGAGATCATCGACAGTTGGCGGGCTCTGTCGACGGTGCCGCGGGCGCGGCGATCCAACGCTCTGCAGCGCATCGATACGGCTGTCCACGAGTGGGCGACCGGTGGCCGGGAGCTGCCTGGTGCCCATGACGCCAACCAGCGTCAGCTGGATGCCATCCTCGATGCCGTGGAAGCGTGGAGGGCAGGCAAGAAGGGCCCCAGCGACCGCGACGGGGCGGTCGACCGCCTGACCGCACACGTCCGGTCCGAGTTGGACGATCTGCACCAGCGCATTGCCGAGCGGGCGCACCAGGGACAACTTCTCGACCGGTACGCCCGTATCCATCCTGAGGTGAGCGACTTCGCGGGCCGACGGTTGCCGGATCGGGTCGATCCGGCGAACAACCCCGCGCACGACATCTTCACCGGCGAGCGCACCCACCACGGCGCTCTGTCGGACGATGCGCTCGATGCCGCCGATGAGCTCTCGCGCCAGCAGTTGGCGGCCAAGCGGGATCAGGCGGCGGCTGGTGGGGTGACCGTCGACGCGGGTGTGTCCGCGCAACGCGTACGGGAGTTGATGGACAGCACCCGCAACGACTTGACCGGCTCCACGCTCTACCCGGAACTCACCTCCTATCTCGACCGGGCCGACCAGGCCGAGGCACTCGACACCGGCTCCCACCTCGGGAAGCTGACGCCCGTGGTCGAGGATGTCCACGGCACGCAGGTCACCGTCCACGGGGACCCTACGGACAGCCTCCGCGACGCTCGGATCGACAACTTCCGCAAGGCCGTCATCACGGTGCAGGAGGCCGGCTTCCACGTTCCCGATGTCGAACTGCACCTGCCCAAGTACGGCCGGTTCCTGGAAGTCCACGACGACCTTGTCGCCGAGCGGAGCGGGGGCCGGCTACAGCGCGCCGAGTACCTCGCACCCAACGCGGTGATCGCCTCGCCCGATGTCGTCGGCAATCCGTTGACCAACAAGCTCGCCGGCGATCGGTACCGCTACCTCTCGACCGAGCTCGACCCCTCCGGCGTCGGCACGATGGTGCATGAACTGGGCCACTTCCTGCACTACGTCAACGCCCGTGCCCAGTACCACGATCTGGCCTTCACGCAGTTCGCCGGCCGCAGCGGGCGGGGCGCCGACGCCGTACCCCATCAGGCTCTCGCCCTCGGGGTGAGCGCCTACGCCGCCGGCAACCCCCGCGAGTTCGTGGCGGAGGTCTTCACCGGGCTGGTGTACGGGAAGCCGTTCCCGCCCGAGGTCATGCGGATGTACCACGGGCTCGGGGGTCCCGTACCCACTCCACGGACGGATGCCAGGTCTCCTTCGGCCGGCTCTGCGGAGGCCTCCAGGTGATGCGTGACACCGACGGCCGGACGCTGGGCCACGCGTCACCGGCGCGGATCCGCAGTGACGACGGCCGGAGCGTGCCGATGGACTGGCACATGCCCTACCCGGACGTCTCCGTTGCGCACCCGACACCGAGGTCGGCCACGCCGCACCCGTCGAACGGCTACGACGGTGCCACGGGTGTGCCGGGTCTGCTCGCGGCCCCCGTCGCACAGCACCGCGGTGCGTGGATCGTGGCCTGGGAGCCACCCAGAGGTCATCGACACCATCGACATGCTCGATACCCTGCGGGCCAGGAAGTTGTCGCGCCCGGCGTCCTCGGGGCCGAACCCCCCGCTCCAGGCGCTCAATGTCCACCTGCGTGATGCGTTCGTGTTGCTGAAGCACGTACGCGGCGGTTTCCCACGGTTCCGGCGCCAGGGAAGGCGCGTGCACGACGCCACGGACTGGCTGGCAGCCGAGCCCGAGAACCAGGGTCGTAGAAGGATGTGACAGTCTGTCACATTGCCTGGCAGGGGCGGGTACCGAGTGCTCTCATCAGCAAGCAAGAGAATGAAGGGAATCAATGACAGGGAAAGAGGGGCGACCTGTGAAGCGAGAGCGGTCCAGCGAGGAGAGTGAGTCCGGCAACGGCCGGAGCGGGGCCTCGGGCGGAACGGCTCCGGACAGTTCGCAGGGTGCGGTTCCGGGGAGCATCGGCGCCCCGTCGGCGCCTGGTCCCCGTACGGAGACCGAGGGCGGGGACGCCGCGGTCGGCGGTGGCACGGTCGGCGGCCTCGCGCGGACGCCGACCTCGTCGGCGTCCGGTCCGGAGGAGACCGGGGAGTCGGAGGCCCAGGCACCGGTGGTGGCGCACGTGGCCGGGATCTCCATCGGCAGGACCCCGTCTGGGCGGGAGGGGCATCCGGGCGGTGAGGAAGCGGCGGTCTCCCCCGAGGCGGCGGCGCCGGTGGCAGGTACGGCCTCGGCTGCCACCACCACAGTTGCCGTTGCCCCTGCCGGTGCGGCGGGCGTCGGTCCCACGGCCTCGGTGGGCGGCGGCGCGGAGGGCACCGCCGGGACGAGTACGTCCCCGTCGGCCGCGTCCGAGGAGACGGCTTCCGCGGAGGCGGGTCGCACAGCTACGGCTTCCGCGGGTACGGCTCCTGCGACTCCGGCTTCCGCAGAGGCCGTCGCGGAGGGGGCAGCCGACACCTCGACGTCCGGTGCCACCTCGGCCGCCACGACCACCGTGGCATCGTCCACCCCTCCCGGCAGTGCCTCGGCCACGGATGGCGGCGCTCCGGAGCGCCCCGGCCGGGTGTCGCGCCCGATGGTGGTGGCGGCGGCTTTCGCCGGTGCGCTGCTTCTCGGTGCGCCGTTCGTCGTGGCGGGCGCCCAGAAGGACGAGGCCGAGCCCCAGCGCAGGGAAGCGGCGGCGGCGTGGAAGGAGGCGGACCAGGACGGTGGTTACGTGCCGGGCACCGACCCCGATTCTCCCCAGGGCGTACCGGCCGCCGACGGCGACAAGCCGGGCGGCACGCCGGCCCGGGGTGAGAAGGGCCCCGTCAACCACGTACGCGCGGACGTCGGCGACGGGCCGGCGCCCGCGGACGCGAAGGACGGGCGGAAGCCCGCGAACGGGTCGGCGAAGGCGGGGACCAAGGACGGCAAGGGCGCCGAGGGGACCGGCAGCAGCACGGAGAAGGGCGATGCCGTCGCCAGGACCCCGGTGGGCACGGACCCGACCGCCCCCGCCGCGACCCCGTCGGCCGGCACGGTGCCCAAGTCGACGACCACCGTGGTGTACAGCGGGGTGTCCGGACCCGACTGCCCCACGCAGCGTTTCCAGAGGTCGGCCTACTACAGCGACGGCGACGAGGGCTGGGGCACCCACAGCGGCGGCTTCGGCGGCTACGGCTGTGCGGGGAAGTACCTGTCCATGCCCATGTCCGGCTCTTCCTCCAAGGACTCGGACGGATCGGCTACCTGGCTGTTCGACCTGCCCGACAGCGCGCGCAAATGCAGCATCTCCGTTCACGTGCCGGGGAGTTCCAACGTCGTACGGGTCGGCGGGCACCCCAGCTACTACACCGTGTACGACCGCTTTCTGCCCAGGACCAGCAACCTGGTCGGCTCCTACTACGTCGACCAGCAGAAGCGGCGCGGCACGTGGTACAACGTGCCGGGCACCTTCCCCGTCGACGCCAAGAAGCTCTCCGTGCGTCTGCACGACCGGGGCCAGGACGGTGACAACGAGCACCACGCGATCTCCGCGCTGAAGGTGACCTGCACCGGCTGAGCATCCGGCACGGACACCGCGGCGGGACCGGTGAGGAGGCGAAGCCTGCTCTCCTCCACCGGTCTCCCCCAGCGGCTCCCCCCGCCGCGCTGACGGGCGGCGGGGGGACCGGCGCCGGCTCGGCGGTGATCACACCACCCAGCACACCGGTGGCATCACCCGGCACTCCGGTGGCACCGGCCACCAGGACACGGGAGCCGCTCAGTTCCACGCTTCACCCCCGGGGCACGGACCGGGGCACGGACAGGGGTACGGACAACGAGTTCATACGGTCGTCACTGCTTCGCGACCAGGGCCGTTCGTAGAGGGGGGCCGGACACCACTCCCGCCCAGCCGTCATCTCTGCGACCCCAGGTCGGCCCTCACCTCGCGCGCGGCGCGCGCGCCCGAGGCCAGGGCGCCCTGCACGGAGCCGGTCGCCCGGTGGTCCCCGCACACGTATCTGCCCGGGCGGAAGCGGGTGGTGCGGCTCAGCGGCCAGGGAGGGAGCATCGCCGGCAGCGCACCCTCGACCGTGCGGGCGGCGACCTGCTGCCAGGCGCTCGTGTCGGTGCCGTACAGCTCGGCCAGACGCCGGAGCACCGCCTGCGCCCTGCCGGGGAGGTCGGTTCCCAGTACGGAGGTGGAGATCAGCGCGGTTCCGTCGGGCGCGTAGGTGGGTGCGACCTGGCTGAGTACGCAGGTGTTCAGGATCGCTCCGGTGCTGTCCACCATCAGGATCGGTTCCGCCCTCGGTGTGCGGTCCGTGGCGTGGTAGTAGGTGGTGACGGTGCGGGTGTCCGGCACCGTCAGGCCCGGCAGCAGGCGGGCGGCGTTCGCCGGGTCCGTCGCCACCACGACGGTCCGGGCCGGCACCTCGCTCCCGTCCCCCAGCAGCACACCGTCTTCGGTGACCTCGGCGACGGGCGCGCCGAGCCGCAGGACGCCCTCGGGCAGGCCGTCGGCGAGCTGGGCGGGTACGGCGCCGATGCCCTGGGCCGGCAGACACAGGGACCCTCTGGCCATGCTCCGCCAGACGAAGTGGAAGAAGCGTGCGGAGGTCTCCAGCCGGTCCTCCAGGAAGACGCCGGAGAGGAACGGCCGCAGGATGCCGGCGATCGCGGCGTCCGACACTCCCGCCCGCTTCAGGGCCGCTGCCGTGGAGCCGTCCCTGCGCCGTCTGACGGCGGAAGCGGGCAGCGCGGCGTCCCGCACGGTGAGTGCCGCCAGCGCGGCCAGGTCGCGCGCCGAGAGGACACGCCCCGGCAGCAGGGCCCCTGCCGCACCGGGCTCCCTCGTCGGGTCGGCGAGGCGGACCGGTCCGTGCGGCGTGTGGGCGACGACGCCCGCGATGAACGGTCGCAGTCGCAGGCGCCTCAGATCCATGCGCTGCTTCACCTGCGGATAGGAGGTGTTGAACACCTGGAACCCGCGGTCCAGCAGGAATCCGTCCCGCCGGTCCGTGCGCATGCGCCCGCCCACGCCGTCGGACGCCTCCAGCACGGTCACCCGCCATCCGGTACGGCACAGGTCCAGCGCGCACGCCAGGCCGGACAGGCCCGCGCCGACGACGATCGTGTCCAGTTGCCGGTGATGTTCCCTGCTCATGTTCCGCCCTCGATCGACGCGTACCCGTGGCACCCGGAGGCCGAGCCGTCCGACCGGCCCCTCAGCCTCCGCCAGTACCCTGCATCCGCCGGCACACCCCGAGCCGGGACGTGGCGCGAACGTGGCAATCGCCCCGCGACGAACGACGCGGCCGCGACCACCGGTCCAGCGGACCACGTCCCCCGGCCGATGCCCAGGCGCCACGACCGGTGCCGTCGGACGACAACACGTCGAGAGGACGCCGACGGCTCAGGAGCCGCGACAGCCCGGCGGGTTCCGCCGCACGCGCCGCCACCGCCTGCCCCGCCGAACGCGAGAAGCTCTCGGCGCTCCGCAAGAAGTACGCGGCGCGCAGCACACCGGCCGCGAAGAGCGCCAAGCAGGCAAAGGCGACACCAGCTGGGCGTGCTGGCGGGAAAGAGCCCACCCCGCGTAAGTCCACGGCCAAGAACGCCGTACAGAAGCCGAAACCCGCGCCCATTCGCGACTTCGGTGACCGTTTCATCGACCGTGTGGCCCTCGGTTACGCCCCTGCGGGCAAGATGAAAGGTCCCTGAGCACGGCGAAGGCGTGCCGCGTGCCGCTTCCGCAGACGGCACGCTCTCAAGCCGCTCAGCACTCCGCCGCGAACCGTACGAACTGTCCCCAGCCTTCGCGGTCCACCGCGAAAGGAGGACGGGTCACGTCGTTCGAGTCCCTTACGTGCACGGCCTGTTCGGCGACCGCGACCTCCACGCAGTGGCATCGCACCGTCCACTCTCCGTGCCCGTACGCTGACTCCGCGTACGGGGTGCAGCTCTCGCCCCCGGGCGCGTCCTGCCGCCACTCCGGCGCCATGAACCACGCACTGCCCCAAGTGGACCGCTCCCCCCGCACCTTCTCCCAGCTCCTGTCGTCCACACGACGCGGCGCCCGGCTGGCCAGACTGCTCGTCGCGTGACCGAGCTACGCACCTGGGGCGCCCCGCACAGATGGGAGGACGCGTGCAAGCTCACGTCACACAGGCACTCGACAGCTGGTACGGGGCGTGGAAGCTCCACGAACAGACCGCGCAGGGCGCCTTCCCGGGCCGTGGGCACGAGATTCGACAAGCGCGCCTACATCTTCCACGGCACCGTCACGCTCGCCTCGATCAGACTCTGGCTCCGCCCATGACCCGGACACAGCCTAATGTGCGGCGTTCAGTTTCGCCCGCTGGTCCTGTGTGAGGTCGAGGTCCGCCGCCGCCAGGCTCTCCTCCAGTTGAGCCACCGAGGACGCTCCCACCAGGGGGATGACCGGGATCTCGCCACCGATCAGCCAGGCGAGGACGACCTGGTTTTCCGTGGCTCCCGTCTCCGCCGCGATCTCGGCCAGGGCGGCGAGGCGCGTGGCCGTTCCCGCGTTCTGGTAGCCGGGGTCCAGAGGCTTGCCCGTACGGCCGTAACTGCCGTTCAGGAGCGGGGAGTAAGCGACCAGGGAGAGGGACGGGTCCTCGCGGAGATAGCTGAGGTGGTCGCCGGAGGTGACCCCCAGGTCGCCGTCGGGAGAGCGGAGTGTGGGCTCGTCGGTGCGATGGCGGAGGTAGCTGTGGTGGTACTGCAGAACCTCGTAGCCGGGCAGACCCGCGGCTGCCGAGAGGGACCGGGCGCGCTCCAGGCGCCAGACACGATAGTTGCTCGCACCCAGCAGGCCCACCGTGCCGTCGGCGACGACGGCGGCGAAACCGTCCACCGTCTCCTGGAGGGGGACGCGGGGATCCTCGATGTGCGCGTAGAGCAGGTCCAGCTTGTCCGTGCCGAGGTTCTCACGGCTGCGTTCGGCCGACTCGCGGATCGTCTTCGCAGTGAGGCTCTCGACGTCCTTCGTCAAGGTCGAGGTGGGGTGGTTGGGGCGGCCGCCGAGCTTGGTGGCGATCGTGATCTCGTCGCCGACGCCCCGACTGCGCCGCCAGCGTCCCAGGAGCTGCTCGCTCTCGCCGCCCTGAGTGCCGTTGACCCAGAACGCGTAGTTGTTGGCGGTGTCGATGAAGGTACCGCCGGCTTCGACGTACCGGTCGAGGATCGCGTACGAGGTCGCCTCGTCGGTGGTGGTGCCGAACCGCATGGCTCCGAGGCTCAGGACGCTTACCTTGCGGCGGTTGTCCGGATTCTGGCCGATGGTGCGATAGCGCATGCTGGGGCCTTCCGAAGGGGGTGCCTGGGGCTTCGGTGGCGATCCTGCCTGCTGGAGTGCTCTCGAAGTCAAGGGGCGCCAAGGTCAACCCCCCTCGGACCAGGGAGTGGGTCATCAGGTGCCAGACCGCCACGACCGCGCGTGATCCGCCGGACAGGAGCCTAGAGTCGCGGCACCACGGTGCCGGTCTCGACGAGCGGCTCCCAGAAGGCGCATCTGTGGCGGGCGGGGAAGTCCTTGTTCGTCCCGATGCCGGCGGGAGTGAGTTCCTGTACGTACGGGGCTCGCGCTGTGAAGGGCCGCCAGCGGGGTGTGTGAGGAGCGTTAGGGTTTCCGGTCATCGCGAAGTGCGTCCAGTAGCCGACCATCGTGTCCGACAGGGCCTGCTGAGCGGGGGTGAAACCTGGGCGCTTCCCGGGCTCCCCGATGACATGCTGGAAGACGTAGGCCAGCTCGGTGCCGTGCGTGGCGCCGAGGTCGGTCTCGTTGCCCGGGGGTGGGAAGCCGGCCGGTCTGGGGTCGTCGAACTCGTAGGGATACACGGTCCCGGCGGCGGCGAACATCCCGTAACTGGAGTAGGACGGACAGGAAAACACCGCGTCCCCCAGGGCGGTGCCGAGTGCCCACAGTGGTGAGCGGTAGGCGGACAGTGGGTACTGTGCCTTGATGCGTGCTGCTGCCTCGGGGCCGAAGTGCGCGGTGATGGCGCCGGGATAGTCCCGGGGTCGCAGTCCTTGTGGGTAATCGAGGGCGATGAAGTAGTTTCCTTCGTCGTGGTTCGTGCCCATCAGGACAGGCACATGGTTGTAGGCGTCGGCAACGAGGGCATCGCGGACGCGCCGCGGATAGATGGTCCCCTGGTAGGCCGGCAACCAGCTGCGGCCCTCTTGCTCTCGGACGATCTTCTGCACCGGTTTCGTGCGTAGGCAGCGTGCGGCCGTCGCGGCATCGGTGCAGTGGAGCTTGGTGGCGAACGACGTGCCTGCCTGGTCCGCCTGGGCCTGGGTCGGCGAGGCGAGCAGGCAGCCGCTTTCAGCGATGGCACGCTGGAACAGGCCCCGGGCGGTGGGTGATGCGATGTGCATGCAGACGCTGGAGCCTCCCGCTGATTCACCGAAGATCGTCACCTTGTGACGGTCGCCACCGAATGCGCTGATGTTGGCCTGGACCCACCGCAGGGCGGCTTGCTGATCCATCAGGCCGTACGCACCCGAGGTGTGGTCGGCTGCTTCTGTGGCCAACGACGGCAGGGCGAGGAAACCCAGAGCCCCCAGACGGTAGTTGATCGTCACAACGACGACGCCCTTGGCTGCCAGAACGCTCGGGTCGTAGTCGCCGCCGGAGCCGTACATGAACGAGCCACCGTGGATCCACACCATCACGGGCCGGGGTCCGGCGGGGCGGTCCGCGGGGGCGTAGACGTTGAGGAAGAGGCAGTCCTCTTTGGTGGTCGTTCCCTTGTCGAGGGTTTGCGGGCACTTCGGGCCGGACTGGGTCGCGGCCCGCGTCCCGCTCCACGCCTCAGCCGGCTGCGGCGGACGCCACCGCAGCCGCCCCACAGGCGGGGCCGCGTAGCGGATGCCCAGGAACTGCGACACCCCGCTCCGCTCCATGCCTCGCAGCCGGCCCTGAGCGACCGAGACCTCAGGGGCGGAGGAAGAGGCGGAGGAAGACGCGGGGGCGACCGGCACCGAGGTGAGGGCGACGAGAACGGACACCACGACCGTCGCGCCTGCGCGCAGCAGCGTCCAGCCGCCCGATCTCCGTCTGGTCAGGCGCCGAAGGCGCCACCCTTGCGCCCCGGTGTCCGCATGCTCCGTTGGACCTGTCATCTCTCATTCCTTCCGCTGATCGGCGCATATCGCGGTAAACATCCCGCACGGTTGCGCCTCTCGACGACCGCCATACGGGGCAACGACATCACCCGCCGACCGCACCTGCCGCGACTACCGCTGTGGACCGAACGGCCTTACAGGGAAAGCCTGTTCGCCCACGATCGCGGGGAAGCCGTGGTAGTTCGCATGCCGCAGAGTCGGCGGTCCGGGCTTCCGGGCGAAACGGCGGCAGCGGTTCGCCGATCACTTAGCCGGCCGAACTCCGTCACCTCGCCCCGGCTGCCGGGCTCCACGGCCGCCACGTCAATCGCATCGTCACGCCCTCACGACCACAAGGTTCAACTGCACGGACTGCCGTTGAACTACGCATCTCTCCCATATCGTGACGCGAAGGGGGGCGGGTTCGGACGTGAAGGGAAACACCTGTGGCATACCGCAGAACGTTCACCGCAGCGCTTCCGGCGTTGGCAGCAGCCCTCGCGCTCGGGGCAACGACAGTGAGCCCAACTGGGGCGGCAGCCGACCAGGGGCGTGACTCCCCGCCTGCCGTCGCTCTGCGGCTGATCGGTGTGAACGACTTCCACGGTCATCTACAACCACCCCGAGGCGATGACGCGATCGTCTCGCTGCACGGCGGCGGTTCGGTCACCGCCGGTGGCGGCGCCTACCTGGCCGCGCATGTCAAGCAACTGCGTCGCCAGGCCCCCGCGTCCCTGGTGGTCGGGACCGGAGATCTGATCGGCGTCTCTCCGCCGGAGTCGGCGCTCTTCCATGACGAACCCACCATCGATCTGATGAACGGCCTGGGGATGGCCGCCTCCACCACGGGCAATCACGAGTTCGAACACGGCTACGAGGAGCTGGAGCGCCTCCAGCACGGCGGCTGCCACCCACAGACGGGCTGCCAGTTCGACCACCCCTATCGAGGGGCACGCTTCCCCTACCTGGGAGCGAACGTCACCCTGGCGCACACCGGCCGCAACGCCCTCCCGCCGTACTGGATCCGCCGGGTGAACGGTGTCCCCGTAGGCTTCATCGGCACACCCCTGCAGGGCGTACCCGAAACACTCGAACCCGGCGTGACCGCGGGCTTGCGGTTCGGCAACGAGGTCGAGGCGGCAGACCGGTACGCCGACCTGCTGGACCGTATGGGCATCAAGACCATCGTCCTGCTGCTGCACCAAGGCGACGTCAACACCACACCCAACGGTCCTGACACCTGCGATGTCGCCGCCGGCGGCGCAGGCCGTGCAATCGCCGAAGGGGTCACCTCGAAGATCGACGTCATCTTCAGCGCCCATACCCACGCGCAGTACGTCTGCTGGCTGAACGACCCCGCCGGCCATCGGCGGCCGTTCGTCCAAGGACGCTCCTACGGACGTGAACTGTCCGTGGTGGACCTGCGGATCGATCCTGCCACCAGGGAGGTCATCCGTGGCCGGACCCAGGCGTTCAACCGGATCGTCACCCGCGACGTCCCACCCGACGCGGCCGCCCAAGCCTTGGTGGACCGGGCGGTGCGACTGGCTACCGCGATCACCGGCAGGCGGGCAGAACAGGTCCCCCGGAGCATCGACCACAACGGTCGTTCAGCGGCCGAGCCCACCCCCGAACGCTGAACCCCGAGTGCCAAGATGCGAGTGCCGAGATGCGGGTGCCGAGATTCGGGATTCGAGTGCCGGAAGGCGCCGACTCACTCGTTCGTGTGTACATCGAGAGGGCCGGGCCCGGCGCTCGAGCTTCGGGATCCGGGTGCCGGGATCCGGACTCCGGGATCCGAGCGCTCTCTGATAACCGGTAGGTAGAAGAAGGGGGTTGGGAAACCTCCCCACCCTCCCCACCCCGCCACGGCCAGCAAGTATGACTAAATGTGATCAGCTTGCAACGCGACGTCATGACTGCTTACGGTGCCCCCAACGAAACGACCCCGACATGGTGCGCGAACACCGGCCGGGGTCTCACCCCAAGATCGAAATGAGCGATCTCGTGGCTACCGAGAACCTTAGCCCTGCCCTGCGCGCCCCCGCACCCTCCCACCCGTACCCGAAGTCCCCCCGCGGCTACGGCAAACGCTCCGCACCGGACCAACGCCCAGCGCGTGCAGACGACTTCGCGCTGCTGCCCGAACGTGAGCGCCACATCGCGGGGTACGTCGACCACCTCCCCGACGGCGCGGCCATGGACATCAAAACACTGGCCAAGCACCTCCCGCTCTACGGTCAGATGGCCGTCGGCAGCGCCCTCAGGGCCCTGACCGTCGCCGGTCACCTGCGGCGCGCGCAGTGCCGGACCGGTGAGGGCGAGAGCCGCTGGGTCACTCTCACGTACTGGTCCCGCACCGCCCGGGACAACGAGTGGTGGGACGCCTTCGCAGCGGCCGAGAACACCCGGGTAGTCGCCCAGGAAGCAGCAGAGCTCCCGACCGGGCCGCCGCCTCCGTGGGCCCCGACCGGCACTCCCGCCGAACAGGAGGTCGCCGGGTCGCCGGCCCCGCAGCTCGCCGCTCCCGAAGTCACCGAGGCACCCCCCACGCAGGCCACCGAAGCACCCCCCGCCACGCCCCCCGGGCCCGCCCCACGCACGGCCCCGCAACCGGCCCCGCAGCCGACCCCCGCCCACGCCCCGTCCGTGCCGCGACAGCGCACCACCCCGGAGCCGGTCACAGGCAGCCACCTCTCCCCCGCCTACCTCGCCCTGGCCCGACTCGGCCTCACCGACCCCCGCCTGGCCCTCTCCGCCACCGGCTGCGCCGCCCTGGAGAACCTGGCCACCGCCTGGCTGGACCGGGGCGTCAGCACGGACTACCTCACCCACGCCCTCACCACCGGCCTCCCCACCCAGGTCGACTCCCCCGTCGGCTTCGTACGCCGCCGCCTCCGCGACAAGCTCCCCCCGCACCTCCCCGCCACCCCGAAACCGGCCACGCCGGACGCTCCCGCACGCCGCCTGCTCGTGGAATGCACCGACTGCGGCAGGCCCGGCCCCTCCGAAACACTCCCCGACGGCCTCTGCCGCCCCTGCCGCACCCCGGCACCCGAAAGCGCCCCCGCAGACCCTGTGGGCCCCGAGGACCCTCCCGCCGAACGCGACATCCACGCCCTGGTCGGCAACCTCCGCAACCTGATGCGGACTCCGTAAACCGGCCCCCACATTCCCATGTCGGCGGAATCCGTCACGCTCGTCCAAGGGCGCGCCCCTGCGAACTGCTCACGGCTCCGCACATCGCCCCGGCCGGACGGGGCGGCCCGAACGGAACGATCACCATGTCCCCCAAGGCCGCGAAACTACTCGGCCTGAAGCGCGCCTGCCGGGACCTCGAAGACGAGCGTGAGCCCGTCCTGCTCTTCCCCCTGCTCGCCGACGCGCGTGAATCCGAAGCCCGCGATGGTGGCCAAGGAAGCGCTGTTGTCGGATCCGATACGGGCCCGCACGGTCCTGACACCGGGTTCGGCGGCGGCCCTGGCGAGCAGCGCCGTCAGTATGGCGCGGGCATAGCCCTGGCGGCGGAACCCGGGCACGACGGTGTAGCCGACCTCGACCATGCCGGCCTCGTCCGGCGGCCCGTGGAACCCGGCGTCGCCGACGACGGCCCCGTCCGGCTCGGATACCACGGCCCGCGTGATCCAGGGCGCGGCAGAGGGGTCCTCGGCGAGCTGGTCAGCGCGATAGCCGAAGATCCAGCGGGCCCGGTCGCCGACGAAGTGTTCGTCAAGGTCGACCCCGGCCTCGGCACTGCCGCCGGCGAGGTCACCGTCGGCAAGGGCTCGCAGCGCCCGTGCGTTGAGCTCGACGAAGCGGACACGTTTGGGGAGGGAGGTGGGGACTGATTCGATGTTCATCGCGGCGATGGTCGCCCAGCGCCCGAGAGCTGTCCACCGTTTTGCGGCCTCGGCCCACATCGCGAGCGTCCCGGTCGGGCCGCGACATGAGACGGTCCGTACGGACGCCGCAATACTGGTCAGGAGCGCCGGTCACCTACCGGTTGGCCGCCCGGTTTCGACGGAGAGCGGGCGGTACCCCGTCGAACGGGCGATCCGGCTTCTTGGCCGAGGACCGGCGTCACAGGGCAAACGGCCGATATGCCCATGCCTGGTCAACCACTTCCTCGGCCGACAGCTCCCGCTCCGGCGGCCAGTCACGGCCCGCACGAACCCGCAGCGGTACCCAAAGTCCGGGGGTCCGCCCGACGTGGTGGATCGACGGCGCGGCGCCCCCCCTTACCAGTCTCCGTACCGCGCGCGCCCTGGTCACCCCCGGCGTCACCACGACGGGGGTGCGTGCAAGACGTCGTCAGGGGGACTCGAGCAGTCCGGACGGCGCCGGTCGTTGACCGGACGCGCCCGTTCCGGATTCCCGCTCGCTCCTCCGGCTGTCGGCGGCTCAGCTGCCGGCAGCCGCGTTGAGCAGATCGAGGGCGCTGTGCTGGCAGCCGTTGCCACTCACGGTGAACCGTCCGGCCCAATGGGGCCCGTACTGGTCGAGGGAGTTGCGGTCCTGGGCGTAGGCGGTGCCGGCCTGGCGATCGAGGTAGGCCGAGTACGGGTGGTCGCCGAGTGCCTTGTTCAGGATGCCGAGGCCCCTGGCGTAGGCACCCTTGAAGGAGTCGCCGTCGGAGGTGCAGCCGGTGCCGTCGGGTTCGTACGGCTCGCGCAGGGTGCCGCCGGGGTTGAGATAGGTGGAGGAGGTGGATGCGTCGGCGAGGGTGCGTGCGCTGTCCAGAAGGCGGTTGTCGCCCGTGGCACGGTGCAGTTCGGCAAGGCCGGCGAGGATCACTCCCTGGTTGTAGGTCCAGGTGACGTCGCCGTTGTTCGCACAGGCGCCGGTCAGTCCGTCGTTGATCAGGTTGCCCGAGTTGATCATCCCGCTGTTCTTGAACCAGGCCCACTCGTCGTTGGCTCGCCGCAGATAGGTGGTGTCACCAGAGATCCTGTTGTGCAAGGCCGCGTTCAGATGCAGGTAGAGCTCGTTGGTGATCGCGTTCTTGTACGGTTTGTCGGTCGCCCACTGCACTCCGCCGCCGCACGCCGAGGACCAGTAGGCGTGCATGTGGTCGGCGTCGACACGGGCGGTGTCCAAGTACCGCCGCTCGCCCGTGAGATCGTAGGCGGCCACCCACGCCAGGCCCCACCAGCCGGTGTCGTCCAAGTAGCTGTTGGTGAAGTCGCCGCCCTCGGCGCCGCGGAGTTTGTCGTAGGTGTTGGAGATGGCGTACGTGTAGCTCGGCATGCCGCTGACCCGGATGTTGTCGATCAGCGAGCTCAGCGCGGTGGCCGAGGTCCACCAACTGTCGGCGAACCGGCCGGTGGCCTTGTTGTAGCCCATCATCAGCGCGGTCGCCGCCGCGGTGCTCCTGCTCCAGGCGTTCCAGTTCACGCGCGCCCAGCCGGTGCAGGCGATCTCCGCCCGGTCGCCCGCCTTGCCGCAGGCCCGCAGGGCACCGATGCCCGCGTTCGCCCAGTCGTCGACGTTGTACATCTGACTGCGCCAGCCGGCGGCTCCCTGCGGGATCTTGGTGGAGCCGAGTTTGCTGCCCGAGGACCATGTCCTGCCGCCGTCGAAGGAGCGGTCGAGCCATACCTCGTCGCCGGGGCTTCCGTTGGCGATCGACGCCCACCCCATCACGTCGTTGTCGGAGAGGTGCAGACCGATCGTGCGGGAGTGGATCGACGCGGTCACGGGGCTGCGGTCTCCCGTGGCGTACTGCGGGTCCCGGGCGTCACAGTACTTGTTGCATATCGAGCCACCGGCTGCTTCCGCGGAGGTGGGTGCGAGCGGCGCCGCGAGGCAGGCGAGCAGGAGGGGCGCGATCACTGCCCGGCGTGGACGGGGGAGGCGGAGGCGCATGAGGGGCTTCCTTCTGTGAAAAACGCGAAAACGCGACAGTGCGCATTCAAGCAATAGACGCGCGCATGTCAAGCGTCGGGAAGATGTCACGGTCCGCTGTCGCCGAGGTCGGCCGGGCAATCAATCCGGTGTGCGCGCATCGGGCGGAGGCGGAGTCGACCGCCCGAGCGAGGCCAGGAAGTCGTCGAGCATCGCGGTCTGTACCTCGACGGGGAACCGGCCAGGGTCGAAGAGCGCCTGGACGACCAGCCCATGTGTGAACGCGACTGCCGCCGCAGCCAGTTGCTCGGCGTCGGCAGCCGCATCGCCCAACTGTCCCAGCCGGCCCGCCGCTTCGACATGCGGCCGGACCACCCCCCGCAACCGCTCGTAGCGCCCGGCCTGCTCGCGGGCCAGCCCCTCGTCGGCAAGCGCGAGGTCCCACGAGCTGACCCAGATGCGGTTGCGGGCGGTGTCGTCCGGCGTCAGCGGCAGGATGTCCTGCAGCACGGCGCGCACCGACGGCAGCCCCTCGGCAGGCCGCGCGCGGCGCGGGCGTTCCGCGGTCCGTACCTCCAGCAGGTCCAGCGCGTGCGCGATCAGAGCCCGCTTGGTCGGGAAGTAGTGCATGAGCATCCCCGTCGAGCCGTTCATCGCGGCGGCGACGGCTCGCAGGGTCAGCCCGCCGAACCCCTTGTCGGCGAGCACGGCCCACACCGCCTCGGAAACATCCTTGCGGCGGGCTTCACGGTCTCCGGGTGCGGGTGGCGGCATGCTGCTAGCTTACGTACCGAACGCTCGTTACGTACCCCGCATCATCGAACCGAGGTGACCGTGTTCATCCTCCCGCTCCGCGAGAACGCCCAGCTCCGCCCCCTGGAGCCCGCGCACGCACAAGAGTTCCTCGACCACATCGACCGGGCCCGCCCGAACGTCGACCCCTGGATCCCCTGGGCGACCTTCAGCACCGACCTCGTCTCCGCCACGGCCACCCTCCAGCGCTACGCCGACAGGCAGGCCACCGACACGGGCCGGATCTACGGGGTCTGGCGCGACGGCACCCTGGTCGGCGGCGTGATGTTCACACGCTTCGACACGGCGTCGGGGAACTGCGAGATCGGCTGCTGGTCGGAGGAAGCGGGCCAGGGCCTGGGCCTGATGAGCCAGGCGTGCCGGGAACTGATCGACTGGGCGTTCGGGGAGCGCGGGATGAGCCGCGTCGAATGGTGGGTCTCCTCGGCCAACACCCGGAGCATCGAAGCGGCCCGGCGCCTCGGGCTGACCCGGGAGGGGGTGCTGCGGCGGCACACCGAATACCGGGGCGAGCGACTCGACATAGAGATCTGGTCGGTGCTCTCCGACGAGTGGCCGCCCGCATCCGGCAGCACCGCGCCGGCCGACAAGGCCGAACTCGACCGCCTGATGTCGGCCTTCCTCGGCGCGTTCGACAACACGAACGGCTCCCGCCCCGAAGTCGATGTGATCCGCCAGGTGTTCATCCCTCAGGGAATGATCATCAACAACACCCGCACGGGCCCCGTGGTCCACGACCTCGACGCGTTCATCGAGCCCCGGGCGAAGATGCTCACCGATGGGACGCTGACGGAGTTCTCCGAGTGGGAGGTCTCCGAGCGGACGGAGATCTTCGAGTCGATCGCGCACCGCACCAGCGAATACCGCAAGTCCGGCTTCCACAACGGCGAGCGGTTCGAGGGCGCGGGCCGCAAGACGACCCAGTTCGTACGGACGCCCGCCGGATGGCGGATGGCTGCGCTGACCTGGGAGGACGATGAGCTTCGTCGGTGAGGCGGTTCAGACGGAGCCGGTCACGCCGGGCCTCGACGGGCCGGCCCGCCCACCACCGTGAGCAGGTCCACGACGAAGATCAGCGTCGAACCCGCCGGGATCGACGGAGAGGGCGACTGCTTGCCGTAAGCGAGACGTGGGGGAACGATGATCTCGCGTCGGCCGCCGGCCTTCATCCCCCTCACGCCCCGGTCCCACCCCTTGATGACCCTGCCGCCACCCACGGCGAACTTGAACGGCTCGCCCCGCTCCCAGGAGGAGTCGAACTCCCTACCGGACGCGAACGTGACCCCCACATAGTGAACCTGGACGACCCTGCCCGGCAACGCCTCGGGTCCGTCCCCGACCACGAGGTCCCGGATCGTCAGCTCGGTGGGCGCCTCACCCTCCGGAACAACAATTGCGGGCTTGGTCAGTTCGCTCATCACGGTCCCCTCGCTCGCCGCCGGAGTCCCTCGCACGGGCCGACCGGACACATGGACATTCCATGCGGCAGGCAATCACGCTACCTGCAGACATACGCGACTGCAGCAGGGTGGCGGGGCATCTGGCCTGCCTCGCCGTCAGGTGGGCCCCATATAGGGAGCACTGTCCACGCTGTGTCCCGGGGAGTTCCGGCGTGGCGCGGAAACAGGTGGCTGCCGACTTCGGGATCCATCCGGCCTCGGTGACGAAGCAACCGCGCTGCACGGACACTTCGTCGACGAAGGGGCCGCATCGCGCGGACACCGAGAACAACACCGGCGACAACGCCGGCCGAGTCGGTCGAGCTGCGCGAGGCCGGAACGGTGTCCGAGGTGACCGACGCCGTCGAGGAGGTGTCCCGGGAGGCGCAGGCGGCGCGTGCCTCCCTGCTGCTCGGGTTCCTCGGCCACGGCTTCCGCCCCGAGGGGGGGTCCTCTTTCCGATCAGCTCCACACCGCCGCGCCCGGTCCCCAGACGGCCTTCGACCTGCCCGGCGAGGTCGGCCGGATGACACAGCGGTACGGGGGCGTGCCGGACCTGGCTCTCGTGGTCCACGGCTCCGAGGTGAATCCCGACTCACGTCGGTCACCAACTCGCTGAGCTGGAGGAACAAGCAGCGCAAGATCTCGTAGTCGCCCGAGCCGCCGCCCTCGCTGCCGTCCGCGAACGGTGGGGCGACCTCGGTCAGGCGTCGGTGCCCGTTGGACGGTGGGCCGGATGCCGGGGTGGGCGAGCATACGAAGGGCCCCGGCGCTTGCGCGCCGAGGCCCTGAGGAGAGGGGTGCGCCGATCCGGAACGGCGCACCGCAGGCTGGGTTCCGGCGGTCCGCCGTCCCTCTCTACACGAGCGTCATCGCGTAGATTTCGACGCGGGAGTCGTCCGGCAGCGAGACCGAACGGACCGTCTTGCCCCCGTCGAGCTCGGCGGCCGTACCGAAGAGCCGAACGGACGGTCCGTCGACACCGCTGCCCCGCTTGATGCGGTGCGGCATGTCGAGGACGACCGTGCCGCCGTCCGGCACGGAGCCCGCCCAGTCGCCGAACGCCACCGGTACCTCCGTGCTGCTGCCGTCCGTGTAGTGCACGGTCAGTGTGGTGGTCACAGGACCGTTGTGCGCCGAGCCGACCAGCCGCAGCGCGCTGTGCTGTCCGGCGGGCAGCAGGAGGGCCTGCCCGTGTGCTTCGAGGAAGTTGTTCGCCGTGCCGGTGGGATCCGGCGCGTCGTACGTCACCCCGTCCCACGTGACCGGCCCCGCCTTGGGCAGCAGGTCGCCGTCATAGCTCCAGCCGTGCCCGTCGAAGTCGCCCTCGTCGGATTTCGCCACCGTGGCCGTGCCGTCGTGGCCGAGGTCCGCGCGCAGGTCCACCGCGCACTGCCCGTTCGCCTCACTCGCGCAAATCGTGGCGGCTCCCACCACGACGGTGGCCTTACGGGTGACCGAGTTCGCCCCTCGGCCCGCGACCTTCACCTCCACCGGGTAGGACCCGGCCGCGACGCCCGGCGGCACGGTGATGTCGAGCGACACCCTCTTCTGCACCGGGAGGTGACCGGAATCGATCACCAGCGGTGAACGCTGTGCCGTCGTGGCCTTCCAGCCGCTGGGCACCTTCGCCGTGACCGATACGTTCAGCTTTCCTGGTGCCTGCCCGAGGACGTCCAGCGTGAACGTCGCGATCTGTGCGGCGTCACCCGTGGGGACGACCGCCGAGGCGGGACGCAGCGACGCGTCGACGTGCTTGCGGCTGTCGGGGGACGCCTGGTTGACGGAGGGCGGCTGGGCGCCCTTGCCCGTACCCCAGGAGGAGGGGGAGGTCCCGAGCCGGTGGGCAAGGGTTCCGCCGTGCGCGAGCTTGTTCCAGCTCAGCCAGGTCTGGGGTACGTCCCGGCCGTTCAGGGCCACGCTCTGCACGTACCGCTTCGTGTCGCTCGCTCCGGGTGCCTCGATCGTCAGCGTGCCGCCCTGACCCTTGGTGCCGGACGCCTTGGGGTAGCTGCCGATCCGGACGGTCGCCGACTCGAACTGCGGGCTGGACACGGCCAGGAAGTCGCCGCCGCTCATCGTCGGGTAGAGGCCGAGGGAGGAGAAGACGTACCAGGCCGACATGGTGCCCAGGTCGTCGTTGCCCGTCATCCCGTCCGGCCCGTTGGTGAACAGCGTCATCGCCGCACGCACCACGGTCGCGGTCTTCGCCGGTGCGCCGACCCAGTTGTACATGTACGGGGCGTGCAGGTCCGGCTCGTTGTTCGGGTTGTACGTCGGCTTGCCGTAGTAGTCGTACGGCTGCGAGATCCAGTCGTTCCGAGCGGTGCCCGCCGGGTCGGTGAGCAGTTTGTCGTGGACGAAGAAGGAGTCAAGCCGCTTCTCGGTGGCGCTCCGGCCGCCCATCAGGCTGACGAGACCGGCCGGGTCCTGCGGTACCAGCCACTGGTACTGGTACGCGCCGCCCTCATGGAACTGGTGCGCCGCCTCGACCGGGTCGTACGGCGTGAGCCAGGTGCCGTCGGCCGTCCGCGGCCGGAACTGCTGGATCGAGGAGTCCCACAGGTTCCGGTACCACTGCCCGCGCGCGGCGAACATCCGGGCATCCGACGTGTGTCCGAGCCGGTCGGCCATCAACGCGAGCGACGCATCGGCGGCGGAGTACTCCATCGTCGCCGACGCCGGGTGCTTGCAGTCGTTGTCGCCGCCCTTGTCCGCGCAGTCCTTGCCGAGCTCAAGTCCTGACGGGATGTAGCCGCGCTCGGTGTAGTGGTCAGATCCCGAGCGTCCGTTGTACGGCGAGTCGGCGGGCGGGGTACTGGTCGCGTTCTTCTTCAGCAACGCGTAGGTCTCCGCCTCGTGCCCGGCGAGCAGACCCTTCGACCAGGCCTCCACGAGGAAGGGCGTGACCGGGTCACCGGTCATGATGTTGGTCTCGCTGTTGGCGAGCGCCCAGCGGGGCAGCCAGCCACCGTCCCGGCCGGCCGCGACGACCGACAGCGCGACGTCCCGGGCGACCTTCGGCTCCAGCATCTGCAGAAGCTGGTTCTGCGGCCGGTAGGTGTCCCAGAGCGAGAAGTTCTGGTACGGCGTGTAGTCCTTCGCCGTGTGCGTCTTGTTGTCGAACCCCTGGTACCTGCCGTCGACATCACCGGCGAGGTTCGGGTGCAACTGGCTGTGGTACAGCGCGGTGTAGAAGGCCTTCTGCCGGTCCGCCGCGCCTCCGCCGACCCGGATGGAATCCAGCTGCTTCTTCCAGGTGTCCTGCAACGCCTTGCGCGTGCCGTCGAAGTCGAAGGACTCCTCGGTCTCCGCGGCCAGGTTCTTACGGGCGCCCTCCACACCGGTGTAGGACAGCCCCACCTTGAGGACGGCGTCCCGGTCGGTGGTCGCGTCGAAGGTCACCCAGGCGCCCTTCCGGCCGCCTCCCTCCGCGTCGCGGGTGCCGGGCTCGGGGTCTGCGCCGTCCCACGTGCCGTAGGCCTTGAAGGGCCGGTCGAAGGTGGCGCTGAAGTACACCGTGTGCTCGTCGTGCCCGGCGCAGAAGCCCCCGGCGTGCACCCGGCCCTCGATGGTGCGGTCACCGACGACGTGCACCTCGGAGTCCAGCACGGACTGGTTGGCCTTGCCCGTGTTGAACAGGACGTTGGCCGACCCGGTGGAGGGGAAGGTGTAGCGCTGCCACCCGGTGCGCTCGGTGGCGGTGAGTTCCGCGTCGATGCCGTACTTCTTCAGCCCCACCCGGTAATAACCGGGACCGGCCTGCTCGTCGTCGTGGCTGTACGGGGAGCGATAGGCGTTCGGGTCCACGGAGTCGACCGCGCCGGTGGTCGGCATGATGGGCAGCTCGCCCATGACGCCGCAGCCGACGCCGGACAGGTGCGTCTGGCTGAAGCCGTAGATCGAGTCCTGCTTGTAGTCGTAGCCGCCCTGGCCGTCGGTGTCCGGACTGACCTGGACCATGCCGAACGGCGCGCTCGCCCCGGGGAACGTGTTGCCGAAGTTCTGGGTTCCCACGAAGGGATTGACCAGATCGATCGGTTCCGCCTCCGAGGCGGCGGCGGGCCGGGCGATGCCGACCACTCCACCGCTCACGAGTACGGCGGCCATCAGACCGGCTGTTATACCGGAAGCACGGGGACGGAACGGTCTGAAAGCAAACCGCATGGGGCATTTCCCTTCAAGTCCTGACACGACTGACAACGTTGTCACTCTGTTCGATGGCACCGTAACCCCCGACCGGCCCGGATGTCACCGGTCGCGCGGGGGCAACTTGCCCTGCCACCACCCGTCGACGCGTGCCGCCTGGAGCGCAGGACCGGGCCGGGTTTCTGCGCGCAGGAATGGCAGCGTGAAGTCGTGGACCTGAGCCGGCCTCTTCGAGTCGGCCGACAACCGCTGCTGCCTACGAGGCTGACGCCCGCTCGCTTCCCGGAGGGCAGTCCATACTCGCGGGGCGAGTTGAGAACCTGACCTTCATCGGCCGACAGCATCGGACGTGTCACTGGTGTTACGCGGCAATCCCTCATGACGCCTGCCTGTCACGCGCATCCGACTTCCGGACCGGGTCATCTCTCGCGGCTCAAGCACGATCCCTTCCCCGCACATGGACGCATCTTCGGTGTCCGCTCGCACGACGTCGAGTCGAGGTCGGTCCGATCAGCGCCGCTGATGGACCG
Organism: Streptomyces sp. NPDC020780; assembly: GCF_044334475.1. NCBI lineage: Bacteria > Bacillati > Actinomycetota > Actinomycetes > Kitasatosporales > Streptomycetaceae > Streptomyces > Streptomyces sp. NPDC020780. Next base: position 500,744 of record NZ_JBIRTB010000003.1, read on the forward strand.
ATTGACGAATGGCCACCTGACGATCACCGGCTGGGACCGTTCACCGTCGGCCGTCATCGGTCCAACGCCGGGACGGCGCCCACACCTCTGCCCCGGCCTGCCCTCGTTGCACCCGAGATTGCCGCTACGGACTTCACAGATCTTCATGCTGTTGACGACGTAAACGTACTACACCTAACCTCCGCGAGAGCCGGAGGTGTACACTCCCTGCAAGACATATCCGTCCTTGCACATGACGGGTGGAACGGGGGAGGGCACGTGGGCCTGGGTACGGTTGACGGACGGTTCCGGATCACGGGGGTCGTGGGACGCGGGAACATGGGTGAGGTGCACCGGGCGGAGGACCTGCGTGCCGCCCCGGACTCCCCGCACCGCGAGGTCGCCGTCAAGACCGTGCTGCGCGGCCGGACCGGGGTCGCCGTCGACACCTCCGGGTCCGGCAAGGAGATCGACCGTTTCCGCCGCGAGGTGCGGATCATGCGCATGCTCTCCCAGGGACACCCGAACCTCACCCTGCTGATCGACGGCGGCGTGGACGGGACGCAGGGCGGCAGCGGTCTGCCCTACCTGGCCATGGAGTTGCTGGACGGTCATCCGCTCGCCGACCTCATCGACGAGGAGCCCCAGCTTCCGGTCTCCTGGGCCGCCGCCGTCGGAGCCCAGATCGCCGCGGCTCTCACCGCCGCGCACACGGCCGGGGTCGTCCACCGCGACCTGAAGCCGGCCAATGTGATGCTGACCGGTGACGGCACCCTCAAGGTCCTCGACTTCGGCATGGGCTCGATCGTCGACGATCCCGACCAGACGCGGCTGACCAGTACGGGCGTCAGCGTCGGCACGGCCCGCTACATGGCCCCGGAGCAGTTCCGGGCCGAACCCGTCTCCGCTCTCGCCGACCTCTACGCGCTCGGCTGCATCCTGTACGAACTGCTCATCGGGCGGCCGCCGTTCTCCGCCAGGACGCCCTTCGAGCTTTCCGAGCAGCATCAGCACGAAGCGCCGCCGCAGCTGACCCTGGTGCGCCCGGACCTCCCCGCCGAGCTGGTCAGGCTCGTCGGCCGCCTGCTGGAGAAGGACGCCGACCTGCGGCCCGAGAACGCCGCCCAGGTCCACGACGCCCTGGTCCCGCTCGCGCTCGCGCCGGACGACACCGCTGACCTGCTGGCCCCGCACTGGCGGGTGATGGACCCGGTGGCGCGGCTGCGTTCCCTGCTCCCCGAGCGCACCCCTGCCGCGCCCGCGCCCGTGCCGCGCAGGGAGCCGCGCCTGCCCGAGACGATGGACGTCTTCGGCATCCACGCCGATCTGATCAAGGAGTACGAGGACTTCACCAAGAGTGCGACGGTGATCCGGGACGCCCGGATCGAAGGCTTCGTCGAGGACGACCTGGCGGCGAAGTCGCAGTGGCCGGACCCGTGGCTGTCGCTGAATCCCTTCTTCGCCGACGGCGGCCAGGTCACCGACCTCGTGCGGGACGGCGTGCTGCACCCCAGGTGCGCGGAGATCTTCCAGGCGGGCAAGAAGGAGAACGCGCGGCGCCCCGACGGCCGTCCGCTGACCTTCCACCTCCATCAGCGGCAGGCGATCGAGGCCGCGCAGGCGGGCGACTCCTACGTCCTGACCACCGGCACCGGTTCCGGCAAGTCCCTGGCGTACATCGTCCCGATCGTGGACCGTGTCCTGAAGGAACGTCAGGCGGCCGGGCCCGGCGGGGGCGGGCGGGTCCGCGCCATTGTGGTCTACCCGATGAACGCCCTGGCCAACTCGCAGCTCGGCGAGCTGGAGAAGTACCTGCGCCACGGTTTCGGGGCGGGGGGCGAGCCGGTCACCTTCGCCCGTTATACCGGGCAGGAGTCCGACGAACAGCGTCGGGAGCTGCGCAGGAACCCTCCGGACATCCTGCTGACGAACTACGTGATGCTGGAGCTGATGCTGACCCGGCCGGACGACAGGTCCAGCCTGATCCGCATGGCCGAGGGGCTGCAGTTCCTCGTCTTCGACGAGTTGCACACCTACCGCGGCAGGCAGGGCGCGGACGTGGCGTTCCTGATCCGCCGGGTCCGCGAAGCCTGCCGGGCCTCGGCGACCCTGCAGTGCATCGGCACCTCGGCGACCATGTCCACCGAGGGGTCCTGGGAGGACCAGCGGCGCGAGGTGGCCAGGGTCGCCGGCCGGCTGTTCGGTACGACGGTCCTGCCGAAGCGGGTCATCGGCGAGACCCTCGTCCGGGCGACCGAGGAGGCCACGGCGGACGTGCCCGCCGAGCGGCTGCGGGTTCCGGCGGCACCCCGCTCGTACGACGCGCTGACGAAGGACTCGCTGGCCCGCTGGGTGGAGTCCCGGTTCGGTCTGGAGCGCGAGGAGGGCACGGGGAGGTACCGCCGGTGTGCCCCGGGCACCCTGGAGACGGCGGCCGGCGAGCTGGCCGACGCCTCGGGTGTGGCCGAGGAGAGCGTGCGCGAGGCGATCCGCACCACCCTGGAGGCCGGTGCGCAGGCGAAGCACCCGGTGACGGAAAGGCCGTTGTTCGCCTTCCGGCTGCACCAGTTCCTCTCCAAGGGCGACACCGTCTACACGACGCTGGAGGATCCGCTCACCCGCCCCCTCACCCGCACCTACCAGCTGGAGCAGCCCGGCAGCGCCGGCAAGCCGCTGTTCCCGCTGGCGTTCTGCCGCGAGTGCGGTCAGGAGTACCTGACCGTCTGGCGCTCCGAGGAGAGCGGCGCGTTCCGGTACGAGCCGCGCCGGGACACCTCCGCCTCCGGGGGCCGCGACGGCGAGGGTTATCTGTACCTGGGCGTGCCCGGGGAGGACTACGAGTGGCCCGCCGATGCGCAGAAGGCCGTGGACGACAGGCGGTTACCCGAGTCGTGGCTCGAACGGGACGCGCAGGGCGTGACCGTCCTCAAGAAGTCCTACCGCCCCCGGGTGCCCAAGCGCGTCGTCGTGGACGCCTTCGGGAACGAGTCGGACGAGGGTCTGGTGGCGGCGTTCGTCCCGGCGCCGTTCCTGTTCTGCGTGCACTGCCAGGTCTCCTACGAGCAGACCCGCGGCCGGGACTTCGCCAAGCTCGCCACCCTCGACCAGGAGGGGCGTTCCTCGGCGACCTCCCTGATCTCCGCGTCGATCGTGAAGTCCCTGCGGGCGGTGCCGGAGGAGAGCCTGGGCAAGGAGGCGCGCAAGCTCCTCACCTTCGTCGACAACCGGCAGGACGCGTCGCTCCAGGCCGGGCACTTCAACGACTTCGCGCAGGTGACCCAGTTGCGCGGTGCCCTGCACCAGGCCGCGGTCCGGGCCGGCGAGGAGGGGCTGCGCCATGACGACCTCGCCGAGGCCGTGACGAAGGTGATGGGTCTGTCGTCCCGCGAGTACGCGGCGAACACGAAGCACTCCAGGCTGGCGCCCTCGATGGAGAGCCGTGCGGCGAAGGCCTTCCGTGACGTCGTGGGGTACCGGCTCTACCGCGACCTGGAGCGCGGCTGGCGCATCACGATGCCGAATCTGGAGCAGACGGGGCTGCTGCGCATCGACTACGAGGACCTGGGCTGGATCGCCGCCGAGCCGGACCGCTGGGAGTCCGTCCACGCCGTGCTGCGCGACGCGGACCCCGCGCTGCGTGAGGAGATCGCCCGGACGCTGCTGGACTTCATGCGGCGCGCCCTCGCCATCGACGTGCGGTATTTCCGCGACGACTTCGACACGTTGCAGCGGGCGAGCGAGGAGCGCCTCGCTGGTCCGTGGGTGCTGAGCGAGAGCGACCGCCCCACCGTGGGTACCGCCTATCCGTACGGCTCGCGGCCGGGTATGGAGCGTTCCGCGCTGTTCCTGTCGGCCCGCGGCAAGTTCGGCAAGTACCTGCGGCGGAATCTGCCCGAGCTGCGCGACCTCCCCCCGGAGGACGTCCAGGGCATCATCGAGGACCTGTTGAGGGTGCTGCGCGAGGCGGAGTTGGTGCGCGAGGTGGAGGCGGCCCCGGAGCACGCCGGACCGGCCTACCGGCGCCGGGCGGCCGAGAAGCGCATGGGGTACCGGGTGTCGGCCGCCGCCCTGATCTGGCGGGCCGGGAGCGGCGAGCGGGGCGCGATCGACCCGCTGGCCCGCACGTACAACCGTGGTGAGGGGCCGCGGGTCAACCCGTTCTTCCGTGACCTGTACCGGACGGCGGCGGCCGAGCTGGCGGGCCTGTTCGCCCGGGAGCACACCGCGCAGGTGACGCCGGAGGACCGGCTGGAGCGCGAGCGGGAGTTCCGCTCCGCCGAACTGCCCCTGCTGTACTGTTCGCCGACGATGGAGCTGGGCGTGGACATCTCCTCGCTCAACGCGGTGATGATGCGCAACGTCCCGCCGACCCCGGCGAACTACGCGCAGCGCTCGGGCCGGGCGGGCCGTTCCGGCCAGCCCGCACTCGTGACCACGTACTGCGCCACGGGCAACAGCCACGACCAGTACTACTTCCGCCGCTCCCAGGACATGGTGTCCGGGCAGGTGGCCCCGCCGCGTCTGGACCTCGCCAACGAGGACCTGGTCCGCTCCCATCTGCAGGGCATCTGGCTGGCGGAGACCGGGATGAAGCTCGGCAGGGCGATCCCGGACGTCGTCGACGTCGCCTACGACCCGGACGGCGGCGACCGCCCCGATCCGCACATGCCGCTGGCGCTCCTCCCCCACATCCACGACCTGTCCCTCGACGAGGACGCCCGCCGGCGCGCGATCGCGACCGCCCGGACCGTACTGGCCCCGCTCATCGGGGACTTCGAGGCGACCACGTGGTGGTACGACGAGTGGATCGAGGACCGGATCGAGCGGGCCCCGCAGGAGTTCGACGCGTCCTTCGACCGGTGGCGGGAGCTGTTCCGGGCGGCGGTCATGGACCAGTACGAGCAGAACAAGCGGGTCGTCGACCACACCCTGACACCCGGTGAGCAGGGCCGGGCCCGGACCCGCCGGCGCGAGGCGGAGACCCAGACGAACCTGCTGCTGAACCGTTCGTCCGACAGCAAGTCGGTGATGAGCGACTTCAACCCGTACCGCTATCTGGCCTCCGAGGGATTCCTGCCGGGTTACAGCTTCCCGCGGCTCCCGCTGGCCGCGTACATCCCGCGGTCCGGCAACCGCCGCAACGCCGACGGCGACTACCTGCAGCGTCCCCGGTTCCTCGCGATCCGGGAGTTCGGCCCCGGGGCGCTCATCTACCACGAGGGGGCCCGCTACCAGGTCACCCGGGTGCAGCTGCCGCCGGACGCCTCGGGTGACCTGGCGACGGCGGAGGCGAGGCGCTGTGACGGCTGCGGCTACCACTACGCCGTCAAGGTCGGCGCGGACGTCTGCACGATGTGCCACGAGCAGCTGACGGGCAAGCGCACCGGCCTGCTCCACCTGCACACCGTGTACACGACGCCGCGTGAGCGGATCTCCTCCGACGAGGAGGAGCGCCGCCGGGCGGGTTTCCGCCTGGAGACGTCGTACGCGTTCCAGGACCACGGCGTCCGCAAGGGGCGTCTCACCTCCCATGTCTCCGACCGCGAAGGCGCTCCGGTCCTCGACCTGGACTACGGGGACTCCGCGACCGTCCGCATCACCAACCTGGGCCGGGTCCGCGACAAGGAGGGCGAGCCGGACGGCTACTGGCTCGACCTCGGCGACGGCCGCTGGCTCAACGACCGGGCCGCGGCGGACGCCATCGAGGGCACCGGCATGCCGGTGGTCGACGAGGACGGCAACGAGAAGCGCCGCAAGCGGCGTGTCCTGCCCTATGTGGAGGACCGCCGCAACATCCTCGTCGTCACCCTGGACGAGCCGCAGCCCGAGCCGGTGGCCCTGTCGTTCCTGTACGCGCTGGAGCGGGGCATCGAGGCGGCGTTCGAGCTGGAGGACTCCGAGCTGACCGCGGAGCTGCTGCCTCCGGACGACGGCCCGCGCCGCCACCTTCTGTTCACGGAGGCGGCCGAGGGTGGCGCCGGTGTGCTGCGCCGGATCCAGCACGACAAGGAGGCCCTCGCCAAGGCGGCCCGGACCGCCCTGGAGATCTGCCACTTCGACCCGGAGACCGGCGAGGACGAGGGCGGACCGTCGGACGACGAGAAGTGCGCCCGCGGCTGCTACGCCTGCCTGCTGTCCTACGCGAACCAGACGCATCACCGCAGGCTGAGCCGGCACAGCGCCCGGCCGCTGCTGGAGCGGCTGGCCGGCGCCCGCACCGAGCGGGAGGACCGGGGCGAGTCCCGCAGCGAACTCTTCCGCAGGCTGGCCCCGGCGGCGGACGGCGGAAGCACCGCCCAGGAAAGCACCCCCGCGGCGCACGACGTGAAGCCCTCTCATACGAGTGCCGAGGTGCCCTCGCCGACCGTGCTGGAGGCGGATCTGGCGACCCTGGTCGCGCGGGGCGACCTCCTCGGCTGGCTCAGGGCGAAGGGCTACCGGCTGCCGGACGAGGTCAAGGTCCTCGTCCCGGAGGCGGCGGCGTGCCCCGACCTCGTCTTCCGCCTGGACGGGGCCAGCCTCGCCGTGTTCGTCGACGTCCCCGGTCAACCGGCCGACGCGGCCCGCGATCTGGAGGCCGGCTACCGGCTCGAGGACCGTGGCTGGGACGTGGTGCGCTTCCCCACGGACGCGGACTGGGACGCCATAACCGACTACAACGCCGCCTACTTCCACCTCCGTTGACCGCCCCCACCCCGCCTCGATCACTAGGAACCGATACCTCTCATGAGCCTCACGTACACAGCCGGCTCGCTGGTCGCCGCCCGCGGCCGCGAATGGGTGGTGCTGCCCGAGAGCGCCGCCGACATGCTGGTGCTGCGCCCCCTGGGCGGGAGCGAGGACGACATCGCGGCCGTCTTCCCCTCCTTCGAGGAGGTGCGCCCGGCCGAGTTCGCGGCGCCGAGCCCGGCAGACCTGGGCGACCAGCGTGCCGCCGGTCTGCTGCGCACGGCGCTGCGCATCGGCTTCCGGTCGGGTGCGGGACCGTTCCGCTCCCTGGCGTCGATCGCCGTGGAACCCCGGGCCTACCAGCTCGTCCCCCTGCTGATGGCGTTACGCCAGCGCACCGTGCGGCTGCTGATCTCGGACGACGTCGGCATCGGCAAGACGATCGAGGCGGGGCTGATCGCCAAGGAACTGCTCGCGCAGGGCGAGGCCTCCGGGCTTGCGGTGCTGTGCGCCCCGGCGCTGGCCGAGCAGTGGCAGGGCGAGCTGCGGGGGAAGTTCGGCATCGACGCCGAACTGGTCCTGGCCTCCACGGTGTCGCGGCTGGAGCGCGGCCTCGAGCTGGGTCAGTCCCTCTTCGACAAACACGCGTTCACGATCATCTCGACGGACTTCATCAAGTCGACCCGGCACCGTGAGGACTTCGTACGCCACTGCCCCGACCTGGTGATCGTCGACGAGGCGCACTCGTGCGTGGCCGCCGACGACGCCGCGCAGGGCGGTGGGCCGTCCTCCGCCACGAACCAGCTCCGCTACGAGCTGCTGCGGAAGGTCTCCGCCGACGCCGGGCGTCATCTGCTCCTGCTCACGGCGACCCCGCACTCCGGCAAGGAGTCCGCCTTCCGCAACCTGCTGGGTCTCGTACGGCCCGAGCTGGCGACCCTGGACCTGGAGTCCCCGGCGGGGCGGGCGAAGCTCGCCGAGCACTTCGTGGCCCGTAAGCGCGCCGACGTCCGCGACTACCTCACCAAGGAGGACGGTCTCGCCGACGACTCGCTGGCCGAGCGGACCGCGTTCCCCTCGGACCGCTGGACGAAGGACGAGCCGTACAAGCTGGCACCGGCCTACCGGGCGCTGCTGGACGACGCCATCGCCTACGCGCGTGACCGTGTCGCGGAGGCCGGGGAGCAGGGCAGGCGTGAGGCCCGGATCGCCTGGTGGTCGGTGATCGCGCTGCTGCGCTCGATGGTGTCCTCGCCGGCCGCCGCCGCGCAGACGCTGAAGACCCGCTCCGAGTCCGCCGTCGCCCGCACCGCGCACGAGGCGGACCTGCTGGGTGCCTCGGTGGCCGCCGACTCCGCGGACAACGACCGGCTGGAGGGCATGGACGTCGCGCCGGGTGCCGCCGAGTCGGAGGACGCGGGCGCCCGGTTGCTCGAACTCGCCGAGAAGGCATCGAAGTTGGTGGGGCCCGCCGAGGACGCGAAGCTGAAGGCGCTCACCCGGCACCTGAAGGGCCTGATCGCGGACGGCTACCACCCGATCGTCTTCTGCCGCTACATCCCCACCGCCACCTACCTCGCCGATCAGCTCGACGGCAAGCTCGGCAAGAAGACGAAGATCGCCGCCGTCACCGGCACCCTCTCCCCGCAGCAGCGCCTGGAGCGCATCGAGCAGCTCGCCGCGGAGGCGGGCGAGGACGGCGACCCGGCCGCCCGCCGGGTGCTGATCGCGACGGACTGCCTGTCCGAGGGCGTCAACCTCCAGCACCACTTCGACGCCGTCGTCCACTACGACCTGGCGTGGAACCCGACCCGGCACGACCAGCGGGAGGGCCGCGTCGACCGGTACGGCCAGAAGCGCGACCAGGTCCGTGTCATCACCATGTACGGCGAGGACAACGGCATAGACGGCAAGGTCCTGGAGGTGCTGTTCAGGAAGCACCGGCAGATAAAGAAGGACCTGGGCATCTCCGTCTCCGTCCCCGACGAGACCGCGTCCGGAGTCACCGACGCGGTGGTGGAGTGGCTGCTGCTGCACGGCCGGCAGGGCAGCCAGGAGAGCCTCTTCGACCTGGCGGACGGCCACCAGGAGTCCTTCGACCGCATCGAGCGCGAGTGGACCTCGGCCGCCGAACGGGAGAAGACCTCCCAGTCCAAGTACGCCCAGCGCGCGATCCACCCGGAGGAGGTGGCCCGCGAGGTCGCCGCCGTCCGGGCCGCTCTCGGCGGGGCGGAGGAGGTCCGCGGTTTCGCCCTGGAGGCCCTGCGGGACCTGGACGCGCTGGTCCGCGACCCTCGGGACGGCAGTGGCGACTTCACCGCCCAGGCCGGCGGCACCCCGGCGGGCCTGCGGGACGCGCTCGCCGCGACCCTGGGCAACCGGCTCGTCGAGGAGAACCGCGAGATCCCGTTCCGCACCTCGCCGGCGATCGCCCGCGGTGAGGCCGCCCTGGTCCGCACCGACCCGGCGATCGGTGCCGTCGCCTCGTACGTCCTGGACTCGGCGCTCGACGTGAAGGCGACCGGACCCCGACCGGCGCGCCGCTGCGGTGTCGTCACCACGGACGCGGTCACCCTCCGCACCACGCTCCTCCTGGTCCGCTACCGCTTCCACCTCACCCTGCCGTCCCGCAGCGGGGATCGGCAGGTGGTCGCCGAGGACGCCCGGCTGCTGGCCTACGAGGGGATGCCGTCGCGCGCCCGCTGGCTGGACGACGACGCGGCCGCCGCCCTGCTCGCAGCCCGCGCCGTCGCGAACACCCACGAGCACGCGGCGCGCAACGCCATCACCCGTGCCCTGGACGGCCTGCCGGACCTCGCCGCGCACCTCACGGAGTACGGCACGCGTCTGGCCGCCGAGCTCGACGCCTCGCACCGCCGGGTCCGCAAGGCCGGCGACGAGATCGTCCGCGGCCTGAAGGTCGTCCCGCAGGAACCCGCCGACGTCCTCGGCGTGTACGTCTACGTGCCGCCCGCCGCCCCCGTCTCGCCCGCCTCTACCGTGTCCGGAGCCGAAGCCTGATGTCCGCCGCCACCCGCACCGCCCTGGCCTTCACCGCCGTCACCACGGTCGGCGGCCTGCTCCCCGCCGACATGCTGCTGCGCATCGCCGAGGCCCGGAACCTGCCGGGCACGAAGTCCGCCGACTACGGCCTGCCCGCCTCGGTCCCCGTGCGCGACGAGGCCGAGCGCGCCTGGGAGTACCTCAAGCCGCTCTGGCGCGACCTGCGCGCCGCCCTGCCCGCCGACCCGAAGACCGGTGCACCGGCAGCCGACCCGACCGGCCGGGCCGACACCGACTGGCTCGCCCAGCTCTTCCGCAAGCTGGACTTCGGCGCGCTCGCGGAGGTCGGCGCGCCGGGCATCCCGGCCGACTCCGACCCCGGCAAGCACTTCCCGGTCTCCCACCGCCACGGCCCGGCCCTCGTCCACCGAATACCCTGGAACCAGGAGCTCGACAAGCGCCTGACCTCCGGCCAGATACCCCCGCAGTCCATGCTCCAGGACTGCCTCAACCGCACCGAGGCCCACCTGTGGGCCGTCCTCACCAACGGCCGCCGACTGCGCCTGCTGCGCGACTCGTCGTCCTTCGCCACCGCCGCGTACGTCGAGTTCGACCTGGAAGCCATCTTCGACGGCGAGCTGTTCAGCGAGTTCGTGTTGCTGTACTGCGTGCTGCACGCGTCCCGGTTATCAGTGGCGGAGGGTACGGCCCCTTCGGGGGGCTGGCTGGAGAAGTGGCGCGCCGAGGCCGTCAGCTCCGGCGCCCGCGCCCTGGACCAGCTGCGCAAGGGCGTACAGAACGCCCTCACCGCCCTCGGTACCGGCTTCCTGCGCCACCCGGACAACACCCGGCTGCGCGAGGACACCGACCCCAAGGCACTGCGGGACGCCCTGCTGCGCCTGGTCTACCGCCTGCTGTTCGTCTTCGTCGCCGAGGACCGCGGGGCCCTCCTCGACCCGGAGGCCGACGAGCGCCAGCGGAAGGCGTACGACCGCTTCTTCTCCTCTGCCCGGCTGCGTGAGCGCGCCCGCCGCCGCCAGGGCACCGCCCACGGCGACCAGTACGAGGCGCTGCGCATCGTCCTCGACGCCCTCGGCAAGGAGGGCGGACGCCCCGAACTGGGCCTGCCCGGCCTCGGTGGCCTGTTCTCCCCGAAGGAGGCAGATGCCCCGCTGGACGGCCTGAAGCTGTCCAACGAGTCGCTGCTCACCGCGATCCGCCACCTCGCCCAGATGCGTGACCCGGGCGCCCGCCGCTGGCGCCCCATCGACTACCGCCACCTGGACGCCGAGGAACTGGGCTCGGTCTACGAATCGCTGCTGGAGCTGGAACCCAAGCACTCCGCCACGGACCGCACCTTCGAACTGATCGAGGTGGCCGGCAACAGCCGCAAGACGACGGGCAGTTACTACACCCCGTCCTCGCTCATCGAGTGCCTGCTCGACACGACGCTCGACCCGGTGATTGACGACGCGGTCAAGCGCGGCGAACAGCGCGCCACGGAGGCCGGCTACCCCGACCCGACCGACGACATCGTCGACGAGCTGCTGTCCCTGACCGTTTGCGACCCGGCTTGTGGGTCCGGGCACTTCCTGGTCGCGTCGGCACGCCGTATCGCCAAGCGCGTGGCATCGGTGCGCGAGCGCAACCCCGAGCCGACGGTCGACGCGGTGCGGCACGCGCTGCACCAGGTCGTCGCCCGCTGCGTCTACGGCGTGGACCTCAACCCGATGGCCGTGGAGCTGGCCAAGGTCTCGCTCTGGCTGGAGGCGATGGAACCGGGCAAGGCGCTGGGGTTTCTGGACGCGCATGTGAAACACGGCAACGGCCTGATCGGGGCAACGCCGAAACTGCTGGCTGACGGCATCCCGGACGACGCGTTCAAGCCGATCGAGGGCGACGACAAGAAGTACGCGGCTGGTCTGGTCAAGCGGAACAAGATCCAGCGGGGCGGCCAGGACGAGCTGCTCTTCGACACAGAGACGCTGCCGGGCAACGACCGTTACGCCGCAGAACTCGCCAGGATCACCACGGCCCCGTCCGACCTCCTGGAGCAGGTTCGGGCGCAGGAGTCCGCCTACCGCGCCCACACCCGGTCGGCCACCTACGTCCACGACCTCCACGCCGCCGACGCGTGGTGCGCCGCCTTCTTCTGGCCGAAGCGCGAGGGCGCTCCCGAGGCACCGACGGACCAGGTGTTCCGCACGTTGCGGAGCCGTGATCAGTCCGCAATTCCGGACACCACCCACGCCGAGATCCGGGAGCTGCGGGAGCAGTACCGCTTCTTCCACTGGCACCTGGAGTTCCCCGAGGTGTTCGCGGTCCCGGAGTCGGGCGCCGGTGTCCAGCCGGGGACGGGGTGGGCCGGCGGGTTCGACGCGGTGGTGGGGAACCCGCCGTGGGAGCGCGTCAAGCTCCAGGAGTTGGAGTTCTTTGCGCAACGCGACCCACGGATCGCGGAAGCCAAGACTGCTGCCGTCCGCAAACGCCTCATCGCTAGTCTGCGCAACGATCCCGACGGCACCCACCTCTACACCAGATTCGAAGCCGCCAAACGCCGCGCTGAAGGTGAGAGCCACTTCCTCCGCCTCAGCAATCGCTTCCCGCTAACAGGGCGCGGCGACATCAACACGTACGCGGTCTTCGCGGAGACGGATCGCGCTCTGACAGGACCGCGTGGGCGGACGGGTGTGATCGTCCCGACCGGGGTCGCGACCGACGCGACGACGCAGTTCTTCTTCAAAGACCTAGTCGAACACAATTCATTGGCTGCACTTTTCGACTTCGAGAACGCAGCACCTCTCTTCCCTGGCGTCCACCGATCATTCAAGTTCTGCGTGCTTTCCTTGACTGGCCCTGAAATCCCCGGACAAGATGCCAGGTTCGGCTTCTTTCTGCATGACCCGAAAGAGCTGACTGACCCCGAGAAGACTTTCCCCCTCAAGCCGGAAGAGATCATTCTCCTAAACCCCAACACCGGAACTTGCCCGGTCTTTCGCAGTAGCCGCGACGCCGAAATCGCGCTGGGAATCCACCGCCGCTTACCGGTCCTGATCGACGAGAGCAAGACCACGGGCGGTAACCCCTGGGGCATCACGTTCATGTCTATGTTCCACATGTCGAACGACTCCCATCTGTTTCGCCCTAACGCACAGAACGGTGAGAGCCTCGACGATCTCTTCAAGGACGGCTGGCGCCTCGAAGGCAACGTTCTGGTCCGTGGCAAGGAGCGCCTCCTTCCACTATACGAAGCGAAAATGCTGCATCACTACAACCACCGATGGGCCACCTACGTCGAAGACGGCTCCGTTCGAGACTTCAGCCTCGCAGAAAAAAAGGACGCCACCAGTGCTCCCCTGCCCCGCTATTGGGTGCCGGAAATCGACACCCCTACTGGAACATTTGATAAGAACGACCAGGAGATCAAGGAAGCGGGTGTCACCTCCCGCCTGGCGGGCAAAGGCTGGGACCGTAAGTGGCTATTGGGTTGGCGCGACATCTGCCGTGCAACCGACGAGCGGACTGCCATCTCCTTCATCTTCCCCCGGTCTGGGGTCGGCAACAAAATCCCCATCATGACGTCGTACCTAGATACGGCGGCTCTTGGATCACTCATCGCCTGCCAGTCCTCGTTCGCCCATGACTTCTCCAGTCGGCAAAAGGTCGGCGGAATCACGATGAACTTCTTCATCTGGCAGCAGTTGCCGGTGGTCGCGCCCAGCGCCATCGAACCGCACGGTCCGTTCATCACTCCCCGCATCCTCGAACTCGTCTACACTTCAAAGGACATGACTCCCTTCGCCCGCGACATCGGCGACACACGGGGCCCATTCCGCTGGGAAGATGACCGTCGCGTTGTAATCCGTGCCGAGCTCGACGCTCTTTTCTTCCATCTCTATGGCATCAACCGCGATGATGTGGCATATATCCTCGATACGTTCCCCATCGTGAAGCGCAAGGATGAGAAGAAGTACGGCGAGTATCACACCAAGAACCTGATCCTCGCCGAATACGACCGCATGGCCGCCGCCGGTCTGACCATGGATAACCCGCTCACCGAGGGCGAGTCCGGCACCTACCGCTCCACCCTCACCCCGCCCCCCGGCCAGGGCCCCCGCCACGACTGAACCGCTCCCGGGTGGCCGCACCTGCGGTCACCCAGGGGCGCCCCTCGCTCATCCAAGGAACCAACGCACGTGGTACGTCGAAGCCAAAGCAGCAACCCTCGTTCGGTCTTCGTCCTGACCTCGGGTGCGGACTGGGGCACCCGTGCCGCAGTGCAGCGGCGGAGCAGCGGTGCCGAGTCCCCCATACCCGGCCTCGGGGAACATCGGTACAGCCGTTGGCGCTGAGAACGATCATGGCTCCTTCGGTGCGAGGATGTTGACGCGGTTCTCGTACTCGCGGCGGGCCTTGCGCTGGGCCGGGACCGCGGGAATGCCGTGGCCCCCGTCGAGCGGCTGGCAGCGGGCGAGGAGCCCGAGGTGCACGGCGGGGACGGCGCTGACGCGCAGGGTGTAGCCCTGGCCGCGTCGTACGGTCGCCCCCTGGTCGAGCGCGGCGCGCTCGGCGGGCTCCAGCTCGGTGGTGCGGAGGTAGTCGGCGATCTTGCCCGGCATGTCGAGGGTGACCGGCAGCTCCGGGGCGAGCGCGTCTTCCTCGATGGCGGTGTGGTCGGGCATGAGGTCGGCGACGGCGGTGCGGATGGCGCCGCGGCTGACGCCGTGGTCGCGGGCGAGGGCGGCGATGGAGTGGCCTTTTAGGTACGCGGTGCGGACGTCGGCGGTCTGCGCGGCCGCCACGGCGGGGCGGCGTCCGCCCTTGCTGCCCTTGGTCTCGGCGGCGCGCAGCCCGTCGTAGGTCAGCTCGCGCTGGAGGTCGCGCTGGAGTTCGCCGGCGGCGGCGAGGGTCTGCACCATGAACTTCACGGTGGACAGGAGCTCGCCGGTGCGCGGGTGGCGGGCGGTGAGGTCCATGGCGGAGAACGCGCCGTCGTGGATGCGCAGGGCGAGACGGTCGCGGTGGAGGACGTCGAGCACGTCGAGGATGTGCCGGGTGCCGCGGACGAGGCGGAACATCTCGGAGATGTGCACGGTGTCGCCCGGCCGCGCGTAGGTGAGCAGTTCGCGGAACTTCGGCCGCTGGAGGGGATGGAGGCGGCTGGAGGTACCCGGCTCCTCCTCGAACGGGATCGGGTCCTCGATCCCGGCCTCGTCCAGCACGAGGTTCTGCCGGGCCGTCGAATGCCGGTCGGTCGAGACCCGCTTGTAGACCAGGTTCGCCACCGAGGGCCCCTTCCGTACGGAGGACCGGACCCTATCTGTCGTCAAACCCTGTCAGCAATCACCATCGGATCTGATTGGATTCGAGCCGTCGCGAACCCCCGGATTGCACGGGTTCATTGGGCGCCCGCCGCACCTGTCGTCAAACGTTCGTTTGACGACAGACAGAGATGGTCCGGTCTGGACACCCTGTCCCCGCCCAGGACTACGCGGGGACAGGGGGCAGGTGGACGGTCATGATCAGATGGCAGGTCTCGGTGCCCGCGCCGCGGTAGGTGTGGGGGGCATCAGCGTCGAACGTGGCGGTCTGCCCCGCCTCGACGATGTGGTCGGTTCCGTTGACGACGAGCACCATCTGCCCGGCGGTGACGTTGACGGTCTCCACGACGCCGGCCTGGTGGGGGTGGCTGGGGTATTCCTCGCCGGGTTCCAGCGTCCAGCGCCAGACCTCGGTGGCTGCCGGGCCGCTGGTGGTCAGCATGAGCCGGGCTTCGCTGCCGCGCTCGCCCTTCCACAGGGGCATGACGGTGGCGGCGCTCACCACCCGGACGCGTTCCTCGGACCGCCCCTCCATCAGGGCGGAAACGGAGGCGCCCAGGGTGTCGGCGAGGCGGACCAGGGTGGCGAAGTTGGGATTGCCCTGGGCCTTCTCCAGAGCGACCAGGGCGCCCTTGCTGACCTTGGCGCGGCGGCCGAGTTCGTCCAGGGACAGTCCGGCGCGGGTACGGGCCGCGCGGACGTTGTGCGCGAGCGTCCGCAGTGCCGCTTCGGTCTCGGCCATCGCTGTCATCCCTCCATGCAGGTGGATCACTGCACTGCACCACGCGGTCGTTCGGTTGACGACAATCGGTCGGTGCGTTGTACGGTGTAGTCGTTCCATTGATAGTAAGGGATGTACCCGTGATCGCTCTGCTGTTGGCCCTGGGCAGTTCCCTGGCCTACGGATGCGCCGACTTCCTTGGCGGCCTCGGTGCCCGCAAGGCCCACGTCCTGCGCACCGTGATGATCGCCGCGCCGGCCTCGCTCACCGTCGAGCTGCTGCTGTGGCCTTTCCTCGGCGCCTCCTTCGCCCCGGCCACCCTCGCGTGGGGCGCCGCCTCCGGTGTCGCGTCAGCCGCCGCCTTCGCCCTGCTCTACCGCACGCTCGCGATCGGCCCGATGAACGTGCTCTCACCCGTGACCGCGCTCATCTCGGCGATGCTGCCGGTCGGTGTCGGACTGCTGCAGGGCGAGCACCTGGGCCTGGCCGGGCTGATCGGCCTGCCGCTGGCGCTGGCAGCGGTGGTGCTGGTCAGCGCCGGACACGGCGCGGGCACCATGCGCCCCTCGCGCACCGCGCTACTACTGGCCTTCGGCGCCGGGGCCGCCATCGCCCTGCAGCTGATCTTCCTGCACCAGGCACCCTCCGACAGCGGGGTGGGCCCGCTGATTGTCGGCCGGGCTGTGTCTTCCGCGGTCACGCTGGCCGCGGCCGGGCTGATGATCCGGAGGCTGGGCTCGGAGAAGCCCGCCTACACGATGTCGGCGGCGGCAGGCGTGCTGGACTCGGTGGCCAACCTGCTGTTCCTGCTCGCGGCCCGCAGCGGCGACCTGGCCGTCGTCGCCGTGATCACCGCCCTGTACCCGGCCGGCACTGTCCTGCTCGCCCGCACCGTGCTCGCCGAGCGGATTCATCGCACCCAGCTCATCGGCCTGGGCACCGCCGCCGTCGCCGTCAGCCTTCTCGCTCTCACCTGACCCCCGCTCCCCGTCCGGAAGGACCCCCCGTATGTTCATCCAGCCCTGGGACGCCGCCCTGGACGACACCGAGTGGCAGAACTGGATCGCCGACGGCCACGACTTCGGCCTCCTGAGCGTCAACGGCCTGCCCGGGCAGGCGCCGATCGTCGTGCCCACCCACTTCACCGTCGGCGGCCAGACCCTGTTGGTCCACCTCGCCCGCCCCAACCCCGTCTGGGAGACGATCGAGGCCGACCCGAACGTCACCTTCACCGTCACCAGCGACTACGCCTTCATCCCCGGCCCCTGGCGCGCCAAGCCGGGTACCCCACCCACCGACGGCGTCCCCACCAGCTACTACGCCGCCGTCCAGTTCACCTGCCAGGCCACCATCGTCGACGACCCGGCGGCCAAGGCCGAACTGCTGCGCCAACAGATGGCGCACTTCCAGTTCGACGGCGACCACGCCCCCATCGACCCCGACCAGCCGCCCTACGGGCGAATGCTGCCCGGCATCCGCGGCCTGCGCCTGGACGTCACCGAGGTCCGTGCGAAGTTCAAGTACGACGACCACAAACCCGTCGAGCAGCGCGCCGACACCGCCCGGCGGCTCACCGAGCGCAGCCAGGGTCTGGACGTGCCCACCGCCCACCAGCAGACACGCCGCCTGGACCGCATCGGCCCCTGGAAAGCGTGACTCCGACTCACCCCGCACTCCCGAAACGGACCCCCTGTGACCACCTTCCGCATCAGTCCCGCCGTCGCCGACGCTTTCGCCGACACTCTCATCGCCGTCGTCACCGCCACCGGTCTACGTGGCCACGAACCGTGGCCGGCCACCGCGACCGCCCTGGAAGATCTGGAGCGGCAGCTCGCGGACGGTACCTGGGCCCCCGCCGGCGAGGCCGATCCGCGTATCGAGGCGTGGCATACCGCCTACCGCTCCTTCGGCACCAACCCCCGCCGCATCCGCCCCAGCGTCGACGCGCTGGGCCGCCGCATGGCCAAGAAGGGCACCCTGCCGCGGATCAACCCGGCCGTCGACTCCTACAACGCGGTCTCCGTCCGCCACGGCCTGCCCGCCGGCGCCTTCAATCTCGACCATGTCACCGGCGACATCGAGATCCGCTACGCCGACGGCACCGAGACCTTCACCCCGCTCGGCGAGCCCGACACCGTCGAGAACCCCAAGCCCGGCGAGATCATCTACGCCGACACCACCAACGTCCTCACCCGCCACTGGAACCACCGCGATGCCCACCGCACCCGTGTCACCGAAGACTCCACCCACGTCGCCTTCGTCCTGGAAACCCTCCATAACGCCCGCGACGGACACCTCCTCAAGACCGCCGCTGGCGAACTGCAGGAGCTGCTGACCGAGCACGCCGCTGGAAGCACCGTCCACTACCTCAGCCCCGCACACCCGCAGGTCAGCACCTGAATCACGCTCCTGCGTACCCGGCCGCAACACGGCGGTGGCACACGAACTGACTGCCCCGGCCGGGCTGCCGACGCTCACTCCTGGCCGACATCGTCTTCGTCCAGCTCGGGCGCGTCCGGGTCGCGCAGCGGGCGCAGAGCGCCGGCGGCGGGGGTGGAGGCGGTGAAGCTGTAGCGGCCCAGCAGGTTCAGGTTGCGGTGCTTGAGCGGGGACAGGCGGGCGATGTCCTCCTCGCGGATCTCGTGGCCCTCGGCCCGGAGCTGGGCGACGGCGGCGTCGATGTAGCGCGTCGTCCACAGCACAATGGCATTGAGGGCCAGGCCGAGGGCGCCGAGCTGATCCTCCATCCCGTCGCGGTACGCCTGGTGGATGGTGCCGCGCTTGCCGTGGCACACGTCCCTCGCCAGCTTGTGGCGGGACTCCTGCACGGTGAGCTGGCGGTTCATCTGACGGCGGTAGGTGTCGTCCACCGGGTCGACCACCCGCAGCAGGTGCTCGGTCTTCGCGATCCGCCCGTACTCCGCGAACGCCGTCCCCAGCGGAGTCGGGCGCCCCTCGCGCCCGAACATCCGCAGCAGGTCGTAGGCGCGGACCTGGTTGGTGACCAGGGACCCGGCGACCTTCAGCATGTCCGGCCAGTGCGTGATCACCTTGTTCAGGTTCACGTGGTTGCGGGCCAGGTCCTCCACCGCCCCGTAGGTGCCGGTCTCGACGCCGGGCATCGTGGCCCGCCAGAACCGCTGGTCGTCCAGGTCGCGGAACCGGGGTGAGAAGTTGTAGCCGAGGATCTTGAACAGGCCGAACACCATGTCGGAGTACGAGGCGTTATCGGTCGCCACCATCTCCGGCTTCACCCCGCCGTCCAGGTTCAGCAGCGCGTCCAGGATGTGCAGGGAGTCGCGGGGGGTGCCGGGGACGACCATCTGCCCGATACCCGCGACCTGGTCGTTGACGGCGTTGAGCCAGGTGATGCCGCGTTTGAACCCGAAGTACTTCGGCGACGGCGCCGCGCTGATCGTGCGTACGGGCACGACGAACCGCAGTCCGTCGACCGAGGCGAGCAAGCCGCTGCCCCAGAACTTCACGATGGTCACCTTGGCCTGGGCGGCGATGAGCCGCGCGTTCGCCGCGGCGATGGTCTCGGCGCGCAGGTAGTACTGGTCGACGTGCACGAGCCGGGCCCGGGTCAGGGCCTCGTAGCCGGGGTTCACCACCGGGGTCAGGCCGATGTTGCACGCCTCGGATACCAGCAGCGCGACCATCGAGGTGGGCATGTCCTTCATCCGGGTGGTGCCGTCCCCGAGGTGCACGAAGGCGTCGAGGTACCCGGTCCAGGAGTGGACTTCGAACAGGAGGTCCGGCAGGTCGATCTTCGGAAGCATCTTCTCGACCCGCTTGCGCAGCCAGGTCAGGGACTTCGGCTCGCCGAGCGCGCCGAGCTTGTCGACGTGCAGCTTCACCCGCCCGTCGTCCTGCACTTCGACGGAGACCTTCGCCGTCGGCCCCGCCTCCTCCAGGCGCTCGGCGAGCTGCTTCCACCCGGCATCCAGGCCCCGTACCAGCTCCGCCAGGTGCTCCTCGACGGGCATGTCCAGGCTCAGGGCCGCCAGGACGTCCTCGCACACCGCGTCCCACTCGGGGCCCTCCAGCAGGCGGGCCCGCGGGTTGGACCAGCGGTGCGAGGGCGAGGCGAACACGTCGCGGTTGTTCAGGGCCCGGTGCAGCTGTTCCAGCACGCACACCACGTACGCGTCCCGGTCCACCGCGCCCTGCGGCAGGTCGGGGCTGGCGTACACCGCCTTGCGCCACGCCGGAGGCACGAGCTTGTCGTCCACCTCGCGCGGCAGCAGCGGCTTGACGCCCGTCTTCCGCCGCGCCAGCACCGGCAGGCTACGAACCCCGGCCAGGACCCGCTTGCCGGCGCTCGCCGCGTCCAGCGCCTTCGACTCGCCCAGGAGCGACAGGAACGGGCGCACCGTGGCGTACCGGGTCGCGAGCGCGGCCCGCATCGCGACCTCGGCCGAGCCTTCGTCCTCGGGCACCAGCGAGACCACCGCGGCCGCCGCGGTCATCACGGCGGCGCGCGGGGCGACTTCCTCCAGCGCCGCCCACAGCGCGGCCACGTCCACGTCCGTGCCGTGTTCCTCGACCAGCTCCAGCTCCTCGAACAGCACCTTCGCCGCCCGCGCGAGGGTCCGCGACGCCTTCTCCAGATGAGGGAGCGTGGACAGGCGTTCCTTCTCCGTCTTCCGCTTCGCCGTGCTCAGCAGGCGGGTGGCCATGAGGACCTGGAACAGGTCCAGGGCCTCGTCGATGGCCTTCGCCTCCAGGTGCCGCATCACCGCGGTGAGCATCGCCGTACGCTTCGGCTCCGCTGCCCGCTCCAGCAGCGCCGCCTTCGATCCCAGCGCGTACCGGGCCAGCGCCGCCATCCGGTTCGGCGGGATCTGCGACAGCTTCAGCCGCCCGAGCTGGAAGGCGCCGATCTCGTCCACCCGCTCCAGTGCGCGGGCGAACGCCGTGCCCGTCGTCCGCGTCGGCGGCCGGCGCAGCCGCTCCAGCTCCGAGAACCGGGAGCCCGGCGGCGTCGTCAGCGTCGCCACCAGGTCCCCGGGCAACGCCGCATCCGCGCGGCGGGCGGCCCCCGCGACGGTGGCGTGCAGCCGCTTGTCCGCAACCTTGCGGACCTCCGACACCTGCCGGGCCAGCACGCTCACCCCGGGCAGCAGCACGCGGTTGCGGCGCAGCCAGCCCACCGCGTGGTCGAACAGCGCCTTCGGCCCCTCGGCGTGCGTCCACGCCCGCCCGTGCAGGAACGTACGGAACCGCCGCGACCACTCCGGGTCCTCGTACTCGTGGTACTCGTAAGCATCCCGAATCTCCCACGCGTGCTCGTACGCCGTCTTCGGCCGCTCGGTGTACCGCTTCACCACCGACGGGTCCTCAATGCCGAGCTGCGCGGCCAGGTGCTCGACCACGGGCCACGGGGCGTTGAGCGGATCGTCCGGGAGGAACCGGCCGATGTAGCGCACCGTGCACATCTGGAGCGCGAAGCCGAGCTGGTGGTGCGTCGAGCGCCGCAGCGCGATCAGATCCCGGTCGACGTCATCCAGGAAGAAGAACCGCTCCAGCTCAGGCCGGGTCGGCTCCTCGGCGAACTCCCCGTACGCCTCGGCCTGCTCATCAGTCAAAAACTCCACCGGCACGAAGCGGACCGTAGCCAGCACCGGCACCCGCCCGGCGATCTTTCCGCGAACCCCAGCGGAGCCCCCAGCCCGTGTGCTAACCGACATGATCATTCTCAGCGCCAACGACTGTACCGATGTTCCCCGAGGCCGATACCCAAGCGGCAGCCCGCGAAGATCAAGGCGTTGCAGCAGACCATCGGGGTGGCCGGCTCGGCCATCAAAAGGAAGCGCTGGCACGAGGCGCGCTACGCGCTCAGCCGGGCCCGGGCGCTCACGAACGCCCTCCCTACCAACGTGGCCGTCCAGGAACGCGAGAAGCTCTCGGCGCTCCGCAAAAAGTACGCAGCACGCAACACGCCGGCCGCGAAGAGCGCAAAGCAGGCAAAGGCGACACCAGCTGGGCGTGCAGGCGGCAAAAAGCCCACCCCGAAGAAGTCCACGGCGAAGAACGCCGTACAGAAGCCGAAACCCGCGCCCGTGCGCGACCTCGGTGACCGTTTCATCGACCGTGCGGCCCTCGGTTACGCCCCCGCGGGCAAGACAAAAGGTCCCTGAGCACGGCGAAGGCGTGCCGCCTGCCACTTCCGCAGAGGGCACGCCATCAAGTCGCTCAGCACTCCGACGCGAACCGCACGAACTGTCCCCAGCCTTCGCGGTCCACCACGAACGCAGGACGGGTCATATCCTTGGAGTCCCGCACGTGCACGGCCTGTTCGGCGACCGCGACCTCCACACAGCTGTCACCCTGGGTGCCGCTGTAGCTGGACTTGAACCAGGCGAGTTCCGTAGTACCGCTGCTCATCGCTCTCCTCGAAGTCGCTCCAGCAGGTCCCGGGATTCCTTGGGATTGAGGGCCTGCGAGCGCAGTGTGTCATAGCGTCGACAGAGCAGGCTCACCTCTTTCGGGTCGGAGATCAGCCGCCCGTTCTGCTGCCCTTCGGAGTATCCGAGTCGCCGCCCCTCCGAGGTTTCCACCAGTTGGACAGGTCCATCCAAGCACCCGTGGAACGGCAACTCCAGCGGCACCACCTGCAACGTCACGTTGCGCGGTGCGGTGAGCTCCAGCACGTGGTCCAGCATGTTCGCCTGCACCTGCGCTCCCCCGAGGCACCGCCGGAAGACCGACTCCTCCACGATGAAACTGAACGGCACGGTCGGCCGTTCCCGCAACATCGCCTGACGCTCCATCCGCGCGGTGAGCTGGGCCTGCGTCTGCTCCTCGATCAGCAACGGGATGCTGTTGTCGAACACCGCTCGCGCATACGCCTCCGACTGCAACAGCCCCGGCACCAGCCGGCACTCGTACGTGCACAGGCTCACCGCCTCCCGCTCCAGCCGTGCCCACCGCCGGAACCACGCCGCGAGCCCCACCTCGCCCCGTGTGAGATGCCGGGCGGCCTTGCGCAGTGCACCGGTGTTCCCGGTCGCCTCCTCCGCGTGCTCCACGAACACCTCGTCCGCCATCCGGCGCCCCAACTCCACCGACTCCACGGTGTGTTTGGAGTACCGGACCCGCTCGCCGAACTCGGTCCGGCTGAGCCCCGCGTGTTCGCGTAGCGCCTGGACCACCGCGCCGAACGTACGCATGCTGTCGGACGGATGCGGCTCCCGCTCCCAGTCCCCCGCCGGAACCGCCTGCGTGCCGACGCACCCGGCCGCCTCCCCCACACCGCTGTCCATCCGCGCCTGCCTCTCTCCGCACCGCACCGAGACGGCTCCTGACACCGCCCCGAGCTCACCACTCAGCGTGACGGACCCGGCATCGTACTGTCCACTCTTCGTGCCCGTACGCTGACTCCGCGTACGGGGTGCGACTCTCGCCCCCACGCGCATCCGACCGCCACTCTGACGCCATGAACCACGTACTGCCCCAGGTCGCCAGCCCCTCCCGCACCTTCAGCCAGCTCCTGTCGTCCACGCGACGCGGCGCCCGGCTCGCCCGCCTGCTCGCCGGGACCGAGCTACGCACCTGGGGCGCCCCGCAGGACCTCACGGAGCGTGCCGAGCTCGTGGTCGCGGAGCTCGCGGCCAACGCCGTCCTCCACGGCCTCGTACCGGGTCGCTGCTTCCGGTTGACCCTCGCCTACGACCCGGCGGCCGGCCGCCTCCGCGTCGAAGTGACCGACGCCCGCGGAGAGGTGTACCCGCAGCCCCCTCCGGCGGACACCGAACCCGAGGCGCTGCACTCCGGCGGCCGGGGCCTGCTGCTCGTCGCCGCCCTCACCGACCGCTGGGACTGCGTGCCCCACCCACCCGGCGGCAAGACCGTCCGCGCCGAACTGTCGACGCCTTGACCAACGCGTGGACCGTGCCTGGCGGGAAGGGGCCCGGAGTCGTCGGCCGTTCTCCTCGTGCATCCGCGCCCCCGTCATCGTTTTCGCGGTCCTGCAACAGGGCGGCCGGGCAGCCGGGGCCCAGAACACCTCCCTGAGGACGTCCACCCCGCATTCGTGGGCGTCGAAGGTGACGACGGTCGCTGGACGGACCCCACGTGAACGGCTTCGCTCGGCCCCCTCGTTCCGGGGGCCGGGCGAGGCAGCTCGTACGGCGGTTCTGGCCCCGGTCCCGTGTCCGCCGGTGTCCCGCGGCACCGGACCGTGGTCCTCCGCCGCGCGGGCCGGTATCTGTGCTGCTCCGTGGAAGTTCGTGGAGGGGTGTTCAGATGGCCACTGTCGGACGAAACCTCCTGGCCTACCGCCAACTCCTTCCCGGGGTGGACCTCGTCCTCCCCCTGGGGAGGGAGGCGGATGGTCCGCCCGGACGATGCCGGGCCCGTCCTGCTACGGGCATCGTGGTCCGCATGGCCACCACCACTCAGCACATCTCCTACCGGGACGCCAACTCCTGGTGGGGTATGGCAGGTTCCTACGGCGCCGCCGCCTGGGGTCTGGCGTTCGCCCTGGTCCACCTGTACTGGCTGCTCGGCGGCCGGACCGGCCTCCCGGCCGGGCTGTCGCTGGGCGACAACCTGCCGCTGCTGATCATCGACGTGGTCGCCATCCCGCTCTCCCTGGTCGCCACCGCCCTGGCGCTGGCCCTGATCCGGCCGTGGGGCGTCCTGATCCCGCGTCGGCTGCTGCGGACGACGGCCTGGGGCACCACCGCCCTGATGGTGGTGCACGCCCTGCCCTCGGTGGTGGACTGGACCGCCCTCGCGGTCGGCGCCCGGACGGCCGACGAACTGACCGACCTTGAGCGCTTCGCCACCTTCCTGTACGAGCCGTGGTTCTTGGCGGGCGGTGTGCTGTTCGGCCTGGCGGCCCTCGGCACTCGGGCGCGGCGCTGATGCTGCTCCGTGGACGTTCGTGGAGGGGTGTTGCTCAGGCAGCTTTGAGTGGGATGTCGTCGTAGGTCCAGCGGTAGGGCTTGGCGGTCTTGTTGTGCCCGATGACGTAGGTCTCGAGCTTGTCGATCAGGTCGTCGCGGCTGGCGAAGTCGCCGTGCCACTACCTCAGCGGACTGGCTCTGATCAACACCCCTCCACAAACTTCCGTGGAGCAGCGATCCACGATCACGCGATGTTCGGGCGGGGCCAGAGCCGAGAGCATCTCGCGGTAGTCAGGAAACGGGTCATCGACGGTCGCCAGAACCCGGGACGCCGGCGTACCGCGTGCTCGG
This sequence comes from Streptomyces sp. NPDC020780, assembly GCF_044334475.1. NCBI lineage: Bacteria > Bacillati > Actinomycetota > Actinomycetes > Kitasatosporales > Streptomycetaceae > Streptomyces > Streptomyces sp. NPDC020780. The sequence goes on from NZ_JBIRTB010000003.1 coordinate 525,643, forward strand.
GTCCCGTCCGATCCGGCCTGGACGGTGACTTGGTGAACTCGCGCTGCCCATGACCCGAAGTCGATCAGGTCGGTCGCGTGCACCATCAGGCGGCAGGGGCCTCCATCGAGCGCCGTCGGCCGCAGGACACGCGTCGACAGACGACAGCGATCGGTGGCCACCAGACTGACCTCGCCGTCATCGATCTCGATCGGGGAGGGCGGGCCAGCTTCGGCAGGAGCCCCGCCGCACCTCGGCACGCGGCACGGACGTCTTACGGGGCAGGCGGCCCGGAGGACGGCGTCTCGCCGGACGCACGGGGGAGCATGGGGCCCGCGTCTCCCCCGGCAATTCCCGACCTGGACCCGGCACCCGAACGCCGAGCGCCGGGTGCCGAGATTCGGGATTCGAGTGCCGGGATGCGCCGACTCACTCGTTCGTGTGTACATCCGGAGCGCCGGGCCCGGCGCTCGAGCGTCGAGATTCGGGTGCCGGGATCCGGACTCCGGGATCCGAGCGCTCTCTGATAACCGGTAGGTAGAAGAAGGGGGTTGGGAAAACCTCCCCACCCTCCCCACCCCGCCACGGCCAGCCAGTATGACTAAATGTGATCAGCTTGCAACGTGACGTCATGACTGCTTACGGTGCCCCCAACGAAACGACCCCGACACGGTGCGCTAACACCGGCCGGGGTCTCACCCCAAGATCGAAGGAACCGATCTCGTGGCTGCCAAGAACCTTAGCCCTGCCCTGCGCACCCCCGCACCCTCCCACCCGTACCCGAAGTCCCCCCGCGGCTACGGCAAACGCTCCGCACCGGACCAACGCCCACCGCGTGCAGACGACTTCGCGCTGCTGCCCGAGCGTGAGCGCCACATCGCGGGGTACGTCGACCACCTCCCCGACGGCGCGGCCATGGACATCAAAACACTGGCCAAACATCTTCCGCTCTACGGTCAGATGGCCGTCGGCAGCGCCCTCAGGGCCCTGACCGTCGCCGGTCACCTGCGGCGCGCACAGTGCCGGACCGGTGAAGGCGAAAGCCGTTGGGTCACCCTCACGTACTGGTCCCGCACCGCCCGGGACAACGAATGGTGGGACGCCTTCGCGGCAGCCGAAAACACCCGGGTAGTCGCCCAGGAAGCAGCAGCACTACCGGCCGGGCCGCCACCCCCGTGGGCCCCGCTCGACACTCCCGCCGAACAGCAGGTCGCCGCAGGGACACCAGCCCCGCAGATCGCCGCCCCCGAAACCCCCGAGGCACCCCCCGTCACACAGGCCACCGAAGCACCCCCCGCCACGCCCCCCAGGCTCGCCCCACGCACGGCCCCGCAACCGGACCCGCAGCCCACCCCCGCCCACGCCCCGTCCGTGCCGCGACAGCGCACCCCGGAGCCGGTCACAGGCAGCCACCCCTCCCCCGCCTACCTCACCCTGGCCCGACTCGGCCTCACCGACCCCCGCCTGGCCCTCTCCGCCACCGACTGCGCCGCCCTGGAGAACCTGGCCGCCGCCTGGCTGGACCGGGGCGTCAGCACGGACTACCTCACCCACGTCCTCACCACCGGCCTCCCCACCCAGGTCGACTCCCCCGTCGGCTTCGTACGCCGCCGCCTCCGCGACAAGCTCCCGCCGCACCTCCCCGCCACCCCGACACCGGCCTCGCCGGACGCTCCCGCACGCCGCCTGCTCGTGGAATGCACCGACTGCGGCAGGCCCGGCCCCTCCGAAACGCTCCCCGACGGCCTCTGCCGCCCCTGCCGCACCCCGGCACCCGAAAGCGCCCCCGCAGACCCTGTGGGCCCCGAGGACCCTCCCGCCGAACGCGACATCCACGCCCTGGTCGGCAACCTCCGCAACCTGATGCGGACTCCGTAAACCGGCCCCCACATTCCCATGTCGGCGGAATCCGTCACGCTCGTCCAAGGGCGCGCCCCTGCGAACTGCCCAAGGCTCTGCACATCGCCTCGACCGGACGGGTCTTCCGGCCCTGACAGAAGAACGGCCGTACGGACGCCGCGATACGGCCGCGCCTGGCGGAGAGGGGCACGGACTCGTCAGGCGTTCTCGTCGTGGATCCGCACCCCCAGGTCCTCCGCCCACTCCAGCGCCCACGCCTTGAGCTCTTCGATCTGCCGGGCGGTAAGCCCGTACGCGGCGTAGTCCTCGTCCTCGTACCAGTCCGCACCGGTGAGCCGGTCACGGAGGTCACCCAGGTCGAACTCGTCATGGGCGCGACGGCGACCGAGGGTCTCCAGGTCGGCGGTCGACCGGTGGCGGGAGGCGGCCTGGACGTCGATGAGGTCGCGGACGGTGCCCCGGTCGGCGAGAGCGCGGACCTTGGTGCCGATCACGTCGTCGAGGGAGAGGACGAGGCCATAGGGAGTCTGGGCAGGCGGGGCCCAGAAAGCCTCCTTGAGGACGTCCACCTCGCATTCCTCGCCGGTGGCCGGGTCGATGACGAGGAACCGGCCGCTGAGCGGGTCGGTCTGGACATGCGTGGCCCGCCAGCCGCGCGCGGTGAGGCCTGCCGTGAGGGCGGCGACGATCTCGTCCATCGGGGCGGGGTTCTCGGTGGCGACATCGAGATCACGGCTGAAGCGTTCGACCAGGCCGTGGGCCTGCACGGCGTATCCGCCGGTGAGGACCAGAGGGTAGGGAGAGCCGAGGTCGAGGATGTCGGCGAGAAGACGCTCGTGGAGCGGCGTGAGCTTCACGCGGCGGTCGCGTCGACCGGAGCGGTGCGGGGCAGCTCGGGGAAAGCGTCCTCCCAGACCTCACGGATATAAGGGCTGACCAGGCGACGCAGAACGGGCCACTGCTCGGCCAGCAGCCGGTGATGGAGGAGGGCCGCCACGTCCTCGCACAGACCCTCGGCGAGGACGGTCCGGTAAAGCGTCATGCGGGACTTCGGGCGGTCCAGGCTGTAGCTCGTCCGCCCGGACCAGGCAATATGGAGTGGCAGGTCGACGGTGCCCTCGACGGGGCCGGCGAGTTCCCGCAGGTGCTCGGGCAGCCGACTCCGGTAGCGGTCCCGCAGTACCTCGGCGCGGGAGGCGGTGTTCGTCGCATCCATGCATCCAGTATCGCCGACAGAAGGCGGCGGCGTGGCGCACGCGACCTCACAGTGCCGCGCCCCAGGTCCTCCGCCCACGCCGTGAGCTCTTCGGCCTGCCGGGAGGTGAGCCCGTACGCGGCGGCCGGCAGGAGCACGAACCCTGGTGCCCACCACGTCGTCGAGGGACAGGACGGGGCCGTAGGACGTCTGGGCGGGCGGGGCCCAGAACGCCTCCTCGAGAACGTCCACCCCGCATTCCTGGGCGTCGAAGGCGACGACGGTCGCTGAACAGACCCCCGCATGGACCGCCTCACTCGGCCCCCGCCCCGAGGGGCCGAGCGAGGCAGCTCGTACGGCGGTCCTGGGTGGACGGTGACGTTGAGCGCGGTGACGGTACCGCCGTGGGTACCGGTGGTCGAGCCGGTGCGCTTGACGGACTGAACGTCGGCGCGCTCCACCGCCCGGCAGACCTGGGAGTTCGGAGGCACTGTACGTCCCGGCGGGCGCCGCGGCGGCGGCCTGCGGTAGGGCGAGGGCGCACGAGCGGATGGCGACAGCCGTCACGGAGCAGCCGCCGCCCCGCCGGGTCCAGGTCCCGGACCTGGCGGGGCGGAGAGCGTCACACGCCGGGTATGTCCCGGGCAGCGAATGCCTGGCGGACCGCGTCGGCCTCATGGGCCCCGTACATGTCCTGGGCGGTAGCGATCGTCTTCAGCGCCGCGTCCTCGAAGCTGGTGTCCGGCGCGAAGCCGAACTGGGCGTTGACGATGATCCGGTCCGCGGTGCGCGCCCCCAGTGCCGTGCGGATGTCGAAGAGGGCGCGGGACCAGATCTCCCCGTCCGCGTGTACCTCACCCACCTTGTCCGCGTAGGTCTTGTCACCATCCACCCTGCGCAGACAGTGCGGCAGACCGGACGTGTAGCTGACGGAGTCCCAGTCGCCGACGCAGGCGAGATCGGTGTGGCGCGGCCAGCCGTACTTCGCGTCGGCGTGGTCGCCCACGGAGACCGCCAGGTAGTCACCGAACGCCTCCCCGATGGAGCCGGCCTCCTCGGACGTGCCGAAGCCGGGGACCTGGGCGTTGTGCACGGCGTGACCGTACTCGTGGACTATGACCTCGGCGTCCTCGGCGTCGTCAACACCGCCCTTGCCGAAGCGGATCTCGGCCTTCTTGTCGGTGAAGAAGGAGTTGTCCGCGCCCCACTGGTTGATGCGTACCGGCTGCTGCCGCGCGTTGGCGGCGGGCAGTTCGGTGCCGAAACCGAGGCTCTGCAGATACTCCTGCGACTCGTTGACCCAGAAGTAGGCCATGACCTGCTCGAACTGGTCGCTGTGGCGGTCGTAGACGTACGCACCGTCGACCGGGCGCGCCGCTGAGCCGGTCTCCGACCGGATGGTCACCCAGGTGCCGCTGAGGGAGCCGCTGCCGTCGAGGTTGCGCAGCGCCGCAGTGGTGTAGGCCGACGCCGGCACGGCGGTGGCCGCGTCCTTGTCGTCGGTCAGGCCCTGGTCACCGGTGGCCTGAACCGGGTTGACCATGAAGACCCGGGCCGAGGGGTCCTGTGCGGCCGAGGCGGGAATCTGCGGTCCGAGAACGGCGGCCGCCGCCAGGACGCCGATCGAGGCCTTGAACAGCCGGCGGTTGATGGGGTGGGGCATCGTTCCTCCAGAACCCGGGGGGGAGTGGCGTCGCGCCGCGGCAGTCTCCCCCATCCACATCCTGTTTGACCAGTGCGTGCCGGTGGGCCTTCGCCCGACGCTCGCGGGGCCGGTCCGTACGGGAAAGCGGTCACCACGCCGGCGCGCCGCCTCAGTTCACCGTCCTCTCCGGCGCTTTGTCGATGACCCTGACGGGGACCACCTCACTCGGACGTATCCGAAACCGGACAGTTGTCATCGAAGGTGGGTGACCGCTAGGTTTTCTCACCGAAGGTTGAGTGATCGTTTACGGCTGTCTGCCCGCGAAGATGGTGGGGGAACCGGTACGCGCGTACGGCGACCCCCTGCTCAGCGCCCGTGATGGGAGACTCTGATGGGCTCGTTCGATGTGCCGTTGGATGACGAACGCACCCAGCTCGATGCGTTCGTCACGGAGTATCGGAGCGCCCTCGAGGTAACCCTCGACGGCCTCACCGAGGAGCAGGCCCGCCGTCGGCTCGTCCCGTCGGCGACAACATTGCTCGGACTGCTCAAGCACGTCACGTGGATGCAGCGGGTGTGGTTCGAGGAGTGCGTCGGCGGCACGTCCCGTCGGGAGCTCGGCTTGGTTCTGAGCCCGGACGAGTCCTTCCGGCTCGCCGACGACGACACCGTCGCCTCCGTCACGGCGGCCCACCGGGAGGCCTGCGCTACGGCCCGGGCGGTGGTCGCCAACCTGCCGCTGGACACCGTCGTGACCGGCCACCGTGCCGGCCCACGCACGTTGCGCTGGGTGTACTTGCAAGTCCTGCGCGAGCTGGCCCACCACTGCGGGCACGCCGACATCCTGCGCGAGCAGCTGCTAGCCGGCGACTGAATCCGCTGACAGCCCAGCGGGCCCCGGCAGGACGAGGTCCGGCTTTGTTCACGCGTTCCAGGAACGTCTGTTGCTCAGCGCGGGGATCGCCCGGTTCCACGTGAGAGTGATGTCGTCGAGTTTCGGTTCTGGCCCAACTTCTGTGAAGCATCCGCGCTCCGTGACTATGGGCCGCGACCGGCTGGGCCCGGTCCTCCAGCGGCACACTCCACGGCCGGCCCTTGCGGACCGGCGTCCGCACCCTGGCCCGATTGCCCCCATCGAGTACGAAGCCATCATGACCCCACCCGCAGCCCTGGCTGCATAACCCCGACGACCTGCCCCACGTCCTGGCAGTCCCTTCTTCACACGTCCACCTGGGCAGGGTGGCTCCTCGCCCTTGTGTCTGCCTGCGCTCCCTGGCCGGCCCTGACGTGGGTCCTCAAGCGCGTCCAACTTAGTTAGAAGACGCCGCCGTACTGGGACTCGGCAAGGGCGGCGGCGCGCTGGTCGCGGAAGTTCGTCACATAGGCGTCGTGCATCTCGGGACCGGCGTACTTCAAGAGCGTCTCGTCGTTGGCGGTGAGCGCCAGGCCGGTGTAGGTGTGACTGCCCGTGAAGACCAGCTTCTGATCCTTCACGCCCTTGTACGAGCCCTCGATCAGCAGGTACTTGGTGTGGGTGGTCGTGCCGGAGACCTCGGGCGCGGCGGGGTTCGCCGTCCCGTCGTTCTCCAGGCGGTGGAGGGAGATCTTTCCCTTCTCGGTTGACCGCGTCAGCCAGTACGCCGTCTCCCGGTGCGTGCCGGTGGCCGAGTAGTCGGACAGCTTGCCGTAGACGATGTCGATGTAACAGCCCGCGTCGGCGAGCCTCCACAGCTTCTCTGCTACGGCCGGGCGCGAGATGTGTCCGTTGGCGATGCGGATGACGGTGCGGCCGTCTGAGGTGCCGTGGCCCGGGGTGTTCCCGTGACAGACCGGTGCGGCGGTTCCGTCGGCGTTCGGCACCGGGGTCTCGACCATGCTGAGGATGTTCTCGACGACGTCGGTCGAGGAGCGCGGGAAGAAGTAACCCTTGGCCTGCCCGGCCTCCACGTCGATCGCCAGGTCGCTCACCGCCTTCGACCCGTCCGGCTGAGCCTGCGCGGCCGCCATCAGGTCGAAGTAGCGAACGTAGCCGGTGTGCAGGGCGGCGTTGTCGGTCACGGTCATCGCGTCGTTCCAGCCGGACTCCCGGTCCCACGTGGTGAGGTTGCCGGAGGACTGCACCACTATGTTCTCGACCACCGCGCCTGTGGTGGGCGAACCGCTGCCGGTGGATCGGGAGAACAGGAAGAACTTGTTGTGGTTCACGCCGCCCGTCCCTGCGGCCAGGCACGGACGGCCCGCCGCGCACACCCGGAACCACGACGTCTGATCGGGCGCGGCCAGCACCGCGAAGGCGGCCTGGAGCTTGTCCCGGACCACCCTCCCCGACGTGCCCATCCACTCCGCAGCGACGCTGGTGTCATCAACGATGACCTGCACGTTGACGTTCCGCTGGTGCGCCTTCACGAGCTGGTCGGCGAGCCAGGACGACCCGAACGCGTACAGGGATATGCGAATGGTCGATCCGGCGGGGGCGCCGTTCACGAGGCGGCCGAGGTGGCTGAGGATCGCGCCCTGTTCGGCGGTCGTGCCGCTCGGCCTGTTGAAGATGACGCCGGTCTTGACGAGCGTCTCGTCCTGCGCGGTGGCGGCAGGCGCACCGATCACGAGAAGGCCCACGGCGAGGAGGGTGGCGAGGAGTCTGTTTCTGATCACGCACGTCACCGTACTGCGGGGTGCGCGGACATCGCCGCCAAGTTCGCGGGGTATCGCGGCGCGCAGGGACGGCGTGACCTCGTGGGGCCACGCCCTCGGTTCCGGTGTCGCCGGAGGGGAGGCCGACGGCGTCCGCGACGCCTGGGGCGTGAACGAAGTCGTCGGTTGCCCGCTCGGGCGGGTCCAGGTGGCGGGAGGCGGCCTGGACGTCGATGAGGACGCGGACGGTCCCCCGGACGGCGAGAGCACGGACCTTGGTGCCGATCACGTCGTCGAGGGAGAGGACGGGGCCATAGGGAGTCTGTGCAGGCGGGGCCCAGAAGGCCTCCTTGAGGACGTCCACCTCGCATTCCTCGCCCGTGGCCGGGTCGATGACGAGGAACCGGCCGCTGAGCGGGTCGGTCTGGACATCCGTGGCCCGCCAGCCGCGCGCGGCGAGGCCTGCCGTGAGGGCGGCGACGATCTCGCCCATCGGGGCGGGGTTCTCGGTGGCGACATCGAGATCACGGCTGAAGCGTTCGACCAGGCCGTGGGCCTGCACGGCGTATCCGCCGGTAAGGACCAGAGGATAGGGAGAGCCGAGGTCGAGGATGCCGGCGAGAAGACGCTCGTGGAGCGGCGTGAGCTTCACGCGGCGGTCGCGTCGACCGGAGCGGTGCGGGGCAGCTCGGGGAAAGCATCCTCCCAGACCTCACGGATATAAGGGCTGACCAGGCGACGCAGAACGGGCCACTGCTCGGCCAGCAGCCGATGATGGAGGAGGGCCGCCACGTCCTCGTACAGACCCTCGGCGAGGACGGTCCGGTAAAGCGTCATGCGGGACTTCGGGCGGTCCAGGCTGTAGCTCGTCTGCCCGGACCAGGCAATATGGAGTGGCAGGTCGACGGTGCCCTCGACGGGGCCTGCCAGCTCCCGCAGGTGCTCGGGCAGCCGGCCGGTAGCGGTCCCGCAGTACCTCGGCGCGGTGTTCGTCGCATCCACACATCCAGTGTCGCCGACAGTAGGCGGCGGCGTGGCGCACGCGACCTCACCGTGCTCCTGCCTTCGTGCGGTTCAGCCCACGGCGCAGGAGCTGCAGAGGGCCGATCCGAGCAGGCGACCGGTTCTGGCATCGGGACGAGCGGTGGGGGCCGAGCCGCTGCGGAGTCGGCGCGGCGGCGGTAGGGGTCGTCGAGCCCGCGAGCACATGACACATCGCGGGCAGTAGCGGCGAAACCGGTTCCGGCGGACGGCCTCGTACGTCCGCCTCCGCGTCGGAGGCTCGCGGCCGTCATCCCTGCTGCCGAACGGTGTGGTGGGCTCGCTGTTCGGTGTGTCACCGGGTGGCCTGAACCAATGAGTTCAGATCAACGGCAGGCTACGATCCACCTCAACGCAGTCGGCCGGTCTCAGGAACCCATCCCTTGCGGTGGGCCCTCCGGTCCGGGGCACCTCGGTGGTGATCACATCGGGTGCTGGGGATCGGGCCCTGTGCTTGCACAGGGTGGCGGAGGGATACAGCGGACCGCCCGTGGCGTTGCGGTGGAACGACTCAAGGTGAGGCCCGCCGACTGCGTCTCACAGGGAGGGACGAGGCGGTTCGGTGACGATGGCAGACAACTTCCTGCACCTTGACCCTGCGCAGTTCCTCAAGGCGGTGGTCAGCGGCTCGATCTTCCCGTACACCGAGCACCGGATCCCCAAACACAGCGGCGGGATACGGACGTTGCACGCTCCGGTCCCACGGTTGTCCGAGTTGCAGCAGGGAATCCTGGCCCGTCTGGGGACTCTTCCGGCCGGGTTCCAGCCTCACCCCGCAGCATTCGCCTACCGAGGTGGCCGCTCGGTCGTGGACTGTGCCGCCATCCATCTGCGTGCCCACACCGTGATCCGCCTGGACATCGCCGACTTCTTCGGGAGCATCCGGGAACGGCATGTCCACGCCGCACTGAAGGACGCCTGGGCTCGCCCGACGGAGCGGGAGTACCGCATCGATCTTGTGGAGGCCGGTGACGGCTGCCGGAAGGTCGGCCTGCGTCGTGTCGGCCGCACCCTGAGCACGTACACCACCGCCCGGCTGGTCACCGTGTCTCCGCCCGGGCCGAGCCGGACGTGGACGAACCGTGGCACCGGGCGTCGCAGTGTGTACCTGGAGGCCACGGGGCAGAATTTCACCGTCAGCCGGCCCGACTTGCTCTACAAGGACACCCGCGAGGGGTTCCTGCCGCAGGGCGCTCCTACCAGCGGATACCTGTCGAACATCGTCATGCGGGACGTCGACGCCGCGATCACGCACCTGGCAGAGTCCCTGGGGCTGCGCTACACGCGCTACAGCGACGACATGTACTTCTCCAGTCGGCGGCTCGTTCGCCACGAGAAGGCTGACCGCCTCGTGAGCGGCGTGAAGAAGGCACTGACTCCGCTGGGCATGAGACTCAACACGAAGAAGACCTACGTGGCCCGTCCCGGTGCACGCCGCAGCGTGCTGGGCATCCTCGTCGACGGCCCCACTCCTCGCCTGACGCGCGAGTACAAGCGCCGCATCACCAAACATGTGCGAGGGGCCGCGTCGTTCGGTATCGAGCAGCACAGCCGTCACCAGGAGTTCAAGGGCCTGGCCGAGCTGGACGCCCACGTGACCGGACTGCTGTCGTTCGCGCACATGGTCGAGCCCGGCTGGGCCGAGGAACAACTCGCGGACTGGAAGCGGCTGCGCGAGATCCCACTCGAGCACGAAGAACCGACGAGCGCGCAGCACGGGCTCGATTGGTACTGGGACGAAGAGGTCGAGGTCTCGCAGTCAGACCTGGCCAAGGCCTCGATCGACGACCTCGTCCGCGGCGCCCAGCGCTATCGCTCGTCCGCGGACTACCTGCAGATGCTCGAGTTCGTGGGCCGGTTCAAGCGGTACGCCCCGTTCAACGCGATGGTGGTCCACATCCAGAAGCCCGGGGCCCGCCATGTCCTGTCCTCCTCGGAATGGATGTCGAAGTACCGGCGCGTGCTCAAGCCCGGTGCCCAGCCGCTGCTGATCTTCCAGCCGCGCGGGCCCTACATGCTCGTGTACGACGTCGGGGACACCGAAGCCCTGCCCGGGGCTCAGCCTTTGCCCAGGACGATCACCGCCCCCGCGTCGGTGTCCTCTCGGGTCGGCGAGAAGAAGCTCGTCGAGGTCTGGCACCACACCGGGACGAACCTCGCACCCCTGGGAATCCGGCTCACCCTGGTCAATGACGGGGCCTCCTCCTGCGGGCGTGCGTATCGCAGCAGGTCCGGCGGGTTCGTCGAGCGTTCTGGCAGCAGGCCCGGGGATCGACCGGAGAGGTACCCGACGCTGTTCGAGATCGAGGTCAACCGGAACCTGCCTCTGCTGGACCGGTACGCCACCCTTGCCCACGAACTCGGCCACCTGTTGTGCGGGCACCTCGGTGCGGGCCCCGGGGGCTCCTGGCCCGACCGGAAGTCGCGGCCCTTCTCCGGTGAGGAACGCCTCACGGCCCATGCCCGCAATGAGGTCGAGGCCGAGTCCATCGCCTACATGGTCCTCAAGCGGCTGGACCCGGATGTCCAGATGGGCGACTACATCATCGGACACCTCGGCCTCGACCAGCAGGTTCCGGAGAGCGTTGCCCTCAACCTCACGTTCAAGGCCGCCGGCCTGATCATCGAGATGGGCGGAAGGCGCCTCTCTGCTACCAAGCTCCAGAAGCCCAAGAAATGATCTGGGCGCCCGCCCTGGACGGGTCAGTCCAATAGGCGCTCGGCGCGGTCCGGAACGCCACGGATGTGCCGGCCGTCGGCGACCATCCCGAGGAGGAGACGGTGCCCCTCCGCATGATGGATGAGCCCGGACACGGCGGCCTCGCGCATGAGGGTGACGGTGTTCTTGACGGGAATCCCGCGCGCCGCGGCGTACTCGCCCGCGTCGCGGTCGTCCGTGATCCAGACGGCCCCGGCGAACTCCTTCCTCGTCTGGATCAGGGCGAGGGTCTCGGCTTCGCCCAGATGACGCAGGGGCTCGCTCGGAATGCCACCGAAGACCGCTCGTCGCAGTCGGTCCGCGAGAATGATCTCAGCCTGGGTGCACAGTTCGATCGGCTCCCCCAGCCAGCCCTCGACGGGGAGTTGGCCGAGGTCGCGGACGTAGGCGGCGGAGCGGCGGGCCTCCTCCGCCACCGCTTCGGTCCAGCGGCCACACCCGCCGAGCACCTTGCGGAGGAGATCCAGACGGCTCACGGCACCGAAGTTGCAGAGAACCGTGTTGTCGGGGAACAGGCTGACGCGGCTGGAGTGGTCCGGGGGGTTGGTCATGGCTGGAATACCGGGTCGCCCTTCTCATCCTCCGGCAGCGCCCGCGGGGCGCGCGACGGCTCGAGTATGGCTCTCAGGTCATCGACAGTGCAGTCCAGATAGGCGGCCAGAGGGCGGAGGGTCGTCTCGCCGGCCTCGTACGCGGCGTGCAGTTCTGCCATCGGGACGAGTGGCGGGCGCGCCACGGCGGATTCGGCGCGGTGGCGGTAGTGGTCGTCGAGCCGCCCCGCGAGGACGTGGCAGATCTCGGTGGTGAAGCCACGGAACCTGTCCCGGCGGGCCGTGTCGAGGAGTCCGATGCGGTGGAGTCGCGCGGCCAGCGCGCTCGGCGAGACCTTGAAGGCGACGACCAGCTCGCTGAGTTCGGCGTCCGTGGGAGCGTTCCGGTCGGTGACCGTGCGTTCCCAGACAGCTCGCACTTCGGGTTCGGGCATCAGGAAGTGGGCGGCGAAGACATTGGCCCTCACTTCGGTGTAGTCCTTCTGCCTGCCGGGTTCCGGTACCGCGTCGGCTCGCAGGTCCTGGGCGTCCCGGGCGAGGAGGTGTCCCACCTCATGGGCCAGGGTGAAGCGCGCCCGGGTCCATTCCTGGGTGGTTGCGAGCAGAACGATGCGGAAGTCGTCGGACTGCCACGTCGCGCCGGAGAGGGCAGCCTGGGTGGGGAGGTCGACGAGCGCCACGTCGATTCCGCAGTGGTCCGCGAGGAGGCGGGTGAGGGCCGGGAGATCCATACCGGCGAGAGCCCCCGCGCCTCGCCGCGCGAGATGGTCCGTGAAGTCGGACGCGAGGCGTTCCCCTTGGTCGACGTACCGCTCAAGTTCAGGGCGGGGCTGAGGCAGGTCGGGGATCGTGCGGGGCCGGCCGAGCAGGTCCAGCACGTCGTAGGCGTTCTGGAACCGGCAGGCGATGGCCTCGACCTCGGCCCACCGGGACCCTTCGGCCACCGCACCGACGGAACGGGCGGCAGAGCGGGGGCGCACCGGCTCGCGTCCACCGAGCAGGTAGTCCACCGTCGTGCCGGTGGCCTCCGCGATGCGGGCGAGATCCAGGGAGCTGAAGCGACGCACGCCGCTGAGCGACTTGGAGAGCTTGTCCGGGGAGAGGCCGACCCGCTCGGCGAACGCGGTCTGGGAGAGGGAGGCTGCGTCCATGACTCCACGTACACGGTCGATCACAGTCTCGGTCATTTCCTCACCGTATCGACGTGTTGCGAAAATCGCAACATGTGCGCTGTCCTCTGCGCCCTCTCGTCCGACTTACGGCCCCGCCCCATAGGCACCTGACCGGTGCAGTACCCGTGGGCACGCCCTGCTCACCTGTTCAGGCACCGGGCCAATTAGACGGAGGCTCCCCGAAGATGGTGCGTGCGGACTTGATCGTCACTCGTCCTACGAGATGGTTGCCACCGGCGCCGAGCGCGGCGCCGATACCGAGTGGCACCTGTTTGCTGAGCACCAGGACCCCCTGTTTGGTCCCGTATTTGGTGATGAACCGCGGACCCAGCACCTTGTTGACCCGATTGATCGCGCTCATGGGGATCGCATCGACGATGCGCCGTGCCCAATGGAGGCCTGTGCGCCCGATCATTTTGTCTAGAGCCGTGATCGCTCTATCGCCGAGAAGGACCGTCAGGACCAGGAGCCTGCGTCGCTCGATGTCCTCGGGATGCGTGCCATGAACCTCGGCCAGCGACAGCGTGTAGAGCACGGACGCTTCGGTGAAGAGCAGGACATCGGCCAGAGCTGTCGGAATCCCGGTGCCGGGCACGATCCCTGCCGCGCCGGATGCCCCTCCTGACACTGTGACGCTGAAAAGGTAGTGGCGATCCAACCGCCGGATCAGATCGAGCGGGGTGTCGTCGGGGTGGGATCGCCGCAAACCAGCGACGTGCCTCTCCGCCAGCGGCTGCTGGACGACCAACGCCTTGTCGAAGGTCTGCTGGATAAGCCCCTTGGTGCCATCGGTCCTACTCATCGGGGTTGTGGTCCTCTCGCTTTGTGCGCGCGTAAGCCCTGGCGTCGAGATATCGTGCCGTCATCCCGTCCGCACCCACCCCTCCAGCCCCTCCAGGTGCCGCGGCAACCTGCTGCCCTGCCAGCCCAGCACCAGCCGCTGACGCGCGCGGGTCATCATGACGTAGTAGGCCATGCGCAGGGTCGCCGCCGTGGGGTCGGTGGCGGAGTCGGACTCCGCGTCGGCGATGACGACGGTGTCGAAGTCGAGGCCCTTGACGCTGGCGCGGTGGACGACGACCACGCCGGGGCGGGCGAGGTCGAGGTCGCGGTAGCGGCCGGCGGTGGCCGCCGAGCTGTAGAGCTGGGGTTCGTGGGCGAGGCCGGAGCGTTCCAGGCGTCGCATGAGGTCGGCCGCCGTGCGCGAGGAGTTGACAATGACGCCGATGCGGTCCGCCGGGTGCCGCGCCGCTGTGGTTGCGATGTCGTCCGCGAGGTCCTTGGCGCCGGAGTAATGGCGGAACACGGGCAGGACACCGCTGCGGAAGGGCATGGGGGAAGCGCTGCCGCCGGTGCGGAAGTGGTCGGCGAGGGACGCGATCTCGCGGGTGTTGCGGTGGTTGCCGGAGACCTCGGCGCGCCCCGTCGCGCGACCGAGGGCGTCGGTGATCTCGGTGAGGGTGGAGTTGGTGTCGGTGAGGCGCTGGCACTCGTCGGCGAAGACCGTCACCGATGCGGCTGAGAGGCGGACGAGCCGGTAGAAGCCCGGAGACAGGTCCTGGCCCTCGTCGACGACGAGGTGGGGCGTGGCCGCCTCGTTCTCGCCGAGGGAGGCGGCGGCCTGGTGGGTGAGGGCCGTCCAGTCGAACCAGCCGTCCTGGGTGCGCGGTGCGGCGTACCCGAAGTGCTTCAGGACCCAGGCATGAACGGTGGATGCCTTCACCGGGGCGCCCGGGATCGTGAGGCCCTGGAGGGTGTCGCGCAGGAGCTGGCGCAGCAGGTTGGAGCGCGACAGAAGCACGGTGGGGCGGCCGGTGAGGGCGAGGTGGACGGCGCGGTGCGCGGCGAGCAGGCTCTTGCCGCTGCCGGGCGGGCCGCTGACGACGTGGTTGCCCGTCAACGGCAAGGCGTCCAGGCAGTCGCGCTGGGCCTGCGTGAGGTCGGGATGGAGGACGGGGGTGTTCGTGGTGGTCATGGGTGTCATCCCTGAACGATGGCGGCGGCGTACTCGCGGCTCGCGGTGAGGACGTCGGTGAAGTAGCCGGGGACGCGGGCGGAGCCGACGACCAGGGCACGGTCGAGAAGAGTGTTGCCGGTCTGGCAGCTCGTCTCGGGCAGCAGGGTGCAGGCGTGGCAGGCGGCCCGGTTGAGGTTGCCGAAGCCCTGGCCGGTGTGCTCGGCGCACAGCGGGTCGGCGGAGCACCAGGCGGCGGCCTCCAGCATGCGGATGAGCGTCTCGGCGAAGTGCGGTGCCTCGCCCTGCCGGACGAGGCCGCCGAGTGTGCCCTCCGCGTCACCGGCGGCCGTGTAGATCAGCAGTCCGTGCTGACCGTGCTCGGGGCGGCCGTAGACGCGCTCGCGCAGGCTGGCCGTGGTATAGCCGGAGTCGAAGGAGAGCTGGCGGATGAGGAGGTGGGCGACCGTGTGCAGGAGGAGGAAGCGGGGGGAGAGTTCGCCACCGGCGGTCTCGGCGAGCTGGTCGCCGCGGAACGACGCGTCCAGGTCGGCACGGATGGCGTGGACGTGGGCCCGGACGCGGGGGTCGCTCTCCCACGTGGTCAGGCGCTTGTCGTCGAGGGTGAGGACGATGCCCTCGCCGTAGACCTCGGTGGCCGGCAGCCAGCGCAGGCGTCCGCTGGTGTCGGCGGGCACGAGCGTGCCTCCCGGGGAGTGGCGGCGGAACCCGGTCAGCGCCCGCACCTCACGGAGCCGGTCGGCGAGGACGACGCCGCCGATGTGCTCGTCGAGGGCGGCCCAGGGCTCCTCCGTCTCCCCGTCGAGGCCGAGGCCGCCGCGGCGGACCGCGAAATCGCCCGTGGGCTCGGGAAGCAGGGCGGCGTCGAAGGCGTTCCACTCGTCGCGGCTGAGGTCGGTCTTCCGTGCGTCCGGGCCGGCTGCGGGAGGGGTGGGCGCGGGAGCGCCCGTGGCCTCCGCGACGAGCTGGTCGATGAGGCTGTCGGGTGCCTCGGTGTCCTCCTTGATCAGCCTGCGGAACGTGTCGGCCCGGGACTGATCGGGGGCGTCGAGCAGGAGCGGCCAGCAGCCATGGCCGCGGACGGCCTCGGCCGCGTCCTGCTCCGCGCGCGGGGGTTCGGCGGACTGCGGGATGTCGAGGGCCGAGTACACGGCCGGGTAGTAGACGTTGCCGGCGGTGCGCTGCACGATGTGGACCTGCTGCCCGCAGGTGGCGTTCTCGTCCCGGCGCTGCCAGGGGTTGCGGCCCGGGCAGTGGCCTCCCTGGGGTCCGAGGACGTCGAGCAGGTCCCGCTCGGCGCCGCACGGCTTGCCGTCCTGCCGTGTCGCTCCGCAGCGCACCGAGAGCGCTTCGAGTCCGGAGGCGCGGTCGGCGACGCGGAAGCTGAGCCGGCGTGCCTTCCACGGGTGCTTCTTATCCGGGCAGGAGTCGCGCAGTTCGGGTGCGAGGCGGGAGTGGGCCCAGTACCACCAGTCGACGTCGTCGAGGTGCCCGTCGGCGCAGATGCGGACAAACCGCATCGGCGTGAGGCGGGGCGCGGCAGCGCAGGACGCGCACACGGGCGGCTCGCCGTGCTTCTCCATCTCGCGCAGGAAGCGGACCATGCTCCGGCAGGCGCCGCAGAAGAGCCAGCCGGGGAAGCGGACGTGGGGAACACCGGGGCGGTCGGCCTGGTCGTAACGGTCGTTGAGGGTGTGGGGCGCGGCGTAGAAGCCCTTGACGCCGAGACGGGCGGCGAGCCGGTCGGAGGGGACGGACGTCTTGAGGTCCGGCCACCTCTCGATGCCTGCGGCGACGAAGGACTCGCCCTGCACGTCGAGCACGGCGCCGACACCGAACGGCAGCACGGTCTGTGCCTGGCGGACCCGGAGTTTGCGCTTCACTTCCCTGCTCCCGTCACGGTGATCTGGCACTCGCGGTCCACGCTGCGCATGGAGTTGAGGGTCTCCCACAGGCCGTAGCGCTGCTCGAAGGTCTTGAGGAGGTTGTGCTGGCCCTTGCCCTGGCTGCGGTAGTAGAGGTCCTTACCCTCGGCGGCAGCCGTCCGGGCCTGCCGGTACCAGTCGTCGAGGAGGTAGCCGAGCTCCGCCCGGACGTCTGCGCGTACGGCGTTGGCGCGTACGGCGTCGGCGCGCGTGGCACCGCGCTCGGCGGCCGCCGCGCGCTCGGCGAGGGCGTCGGCGATCCGCTCGGCTTCGTCCCGGTGGCCGGTGATCCGGCCGGCCTGGTTCTCCGCGGCCAGGCCGAGCCGGTGGCGGACCAGGACGACGAGTGCGGCATGCAGGGCGCGGCGGCGGGCCGGCGGGGACCAGGGGGTGACGCTGGCGGGTTCGACATAGCGGTACAGGGCCCGGTGGTAGTCGATGAAGGTCTCGTAGTGGGACCGGTCCCGCGGGCGGGTGGCGTTGAAGTAGGTGACGACCAGACCCGGCACGCGGTGGCGGCCGACGCGGCTGGTGGCCTGGATGTACTCGGCGGTGGTCTTGGGCTGGCCCTGCATGAGCATGTAGGCGAGCCGCTTCACGTCGACACCGACGGAGAGCATGTTGGTGCACGGCAGGAAGGCGACCGACAGGGGGTCCTCCCAGGGCTTCTCCAGACGGTCGAGGAGGACGGGCTGCTCGGCACGCTTCAGGTTGCTCGTCAGTTCCTGTACGTCGCCCAGCACACGGACGCCGGTACCCTCGTCGAGGCCTCGGAGCTGGGCGGGGATGTCGTCACCGGCCGCGGTGACGGTACGGCCGAGTTCCCGCAGGCTGTGGTGGTAGGCGACGAGCGTCCAGTAGGAGTCGCGGTGCTCCTCGGGAAGCTGGTGGACGCCCTGGAGCATGGCAGCCGTGGTGGCGACGGCGCCTCGGCCCGCGGTGTGGCCCTGGGCCATGACACCGAGGTAGAGGCGTCCGGGGCGACCGCTGTCGGGGACGGCGAAGAAGCTGTCGCGGGCGTCGGGACCGGACGGCGGGAACAGCTGGACGTCCTGGTGGTGGAGCGCGCGTACCTGTTCGGCCGAGCGGCGGATGGTGGCCGTGGCGGCGACGATCTTCGGCGGACGGCCGTCCGGGCCGGTGCACAGCTCCAGGACGGCCGCCTCGTAGAGGCCGACCGTGGTGCCGAGGGGTCCGGTGAGCAGATGCAGCTCGTCCTGGATGATCAGGGACGGGGGCGGGTTGCCGGTGCCCGCGCCGAAGAGACGGCCGGAGTCGGGCTCCCAGGCCAGCCGGGCGAACTTGTCGACGGTGCCGAGGACGAAGGTGGGCGGGTTCTCGTAGAGGTGCTGGTCGACCACGGCGACCGGCAGGACGTCGTGGAAGCAGCACTCGTCCCGGGGACAGTAGAAGGCGAACTCGTCCTTCTCGGCGTGGACTCCGTAGTCGGACCGGACGCTGGACCGGTTCGCCGGCAAGATGCGCGTACCGCACCACGGGCAGCGGTCGAGGATGAAGACGTCCTCGGGGTGGGTGGCCTCGCGCTGCTGGTCGAAGGCGTCCTTGGCTGCCTGGAACTTGTTGGGGGTGGTCGTCTCGCCGACCCACAGGCCGATGGTGACCGGCTCGCTCCCGAGACCGAGTCCGGGTTCGCCGCGCCGCAGGTGTTCCAGTGCGCAGATCGTGGTGGCGGCGCGCTGGAACTGCTGGGTGGTGAGCAGACTCAGGGTGTAGCGACTGACGACGGCGGTGCCGCCGCCCTCGCCGCGAATCCGGCGCAGGGCGATCGTGAAGGCGGCCAGGAGCAGGTACGCCTCCGTCTTGCCGCCGCCGGTGGGGAACCAGATCAGGTCGGTGGTCCCGCGGTCGCGGTGGCCGGGGTCGGCGACACCGTCGAGGGCGAGGAGGAAGAAGGCGAGCTGGAAGGGGCGCCAGGTGGCGTCGGGGTCGACGGGCGGGTCGAGAGCCACGGCCTCGGAGCGCTGGCGCCGCCGGCCGGCCTGGTCGGAGGCGGAATGCCGCATCTGCAGCAGCATGACCCGCTGGGCGACGCGGAAGGCGGCGAGCAGTTCGGGGCGGTCGGGGTCGCACAGGGTGCGCACGCCCGCTTCGATGCGGGAGACCGCCTGGCGGACGCGGTCCAGGATGCGCTCGGCCGCCTCCCGTCCCCAGGGGGGTACCTCGACGGAGCGCTGACCGACGTACCAGGCATGGTAGGCGGCGGCGAACTCGGCTAGCTCCTCCCGGAGTTGATCTCGGTCGACGGTCGGGTCGACCAGGTGGGAGAGAATGAGCACGGGGGCGTCGAGCGGACCGCCGGCGCGGAAGGCGGGCACTTCGGCGCGCGGCAGGATCTCGCAGGCGAGTAGTTCGACCCGGTCTTCCTCGCCGCGTTCCTCACGTACGGCGCAGCCGTGGCCGACGGCATGGGTGACGACGTGGCGGTACTGCAGGCGCAGTTCGCGCTCCTCGGGGTCACGGCTGGCGAGCCGGACGCTGGGGTAGGGCAGCACGGGAGCTCCGGCGGGGCGGACGGTGAGCCCGCACTGGAACAGCATGTCGTCCCAGCTCGGCGCCTTGCCGCCGGAACCGTCGTGGTGCTTCTCGTTGATCAGGGCGACGGTGATCAGCATGCCGTCGCCGTAGGAGCGACGGGTCACCTGGATCTTCGCCCGGCTCTCGAGGACGGACACCTCGCTCCGGTCGGGGCCGATCGTGTGCGTCTCGGGCGGGAGCGGGACGCGCTGCCAACGGCGCCCGCGCCCGAACTCGTTGCGTCGCGTCTCGTAGCGGGCGGCGGTACAGCTCACCTCGATGTGGACCGCCTTGGTGTAGAAGCTGAGGCCGAGGGAGGCGGGCAGCCAGCTGTTGGTCTCCGGCACGGGATCGGCGGCCGGGTTCGCGTCGGGGGCGTCCTCCTCGGCGGCGGGCGCCTCGGGCTCGTCGGCCGCGAGGGCGAGCTGCCGCTGGAGGTCCGCCTGTTGCGGGTAGAGCGTGCCCATCAGGTACTGCCGGTCGGGCGGCGCGTCGAGCACCTCGTCGTCGTCGCCGACGGGGCCGACGAGTTGACGGGTGAGGTAGTCGACCAGCTCCTGGCGCGGGTCCATGTGCGGGTTCCTTCGGATCGGGTGGAATACAGCCGGTTCGTCGGACGCGGCCGGTTCAGAAGTGGGAGGGGGCCATTCCGTGACGAATCAGCTGGCCGAGGAGCTTGGCCTTGGCCTTCGGCTCGATCTGACGGATGCGCTCGCGGGTTACGCCGTAGATGGCCCCGATGTGTTCCAGCGTGTCCGGCTCGTCGCCGTCGAGCCCTGTGCGCCGGACGACGACGTGCCGGTCCCTGTCGGGCAGGTGTTCCAGGACGTGCCGCAGACGCCCCTGGAACTCCTTGCGGAGCAGCACCGTGGGAGGGCCGGGCAACCGGCTCGGCCCGATGATCAGGTCACCGAGCGAGATGTCGTCACCGATGACGCGGTCCAGGGAGTCGGTGGGCCGGCTGATCCTGCGCACGTCCTCCACTTCGGCGAAGGTGAGGCCGGTCGCGTAGGCGACGTTGTCGACGGTCCGGGGCCGGCCCTCGCTCAGCAGCTTGCGCTCGGCAACGGCCACCTTGCTGACGCGCTCGTGCATGTACACAGGCAGCCGGATCATGGTGCCCTCGTCGGCGATGCCGCGCGAAATGGCCTGCTTGATCCACGATGTCGCGTAGGTGGACATCTTGTAGCCCCTGGTGGCGTCGAACCTGCGGACCGCGCGCATTAGTCCGAGAGTTCCGTGCTGGACGAGGTCCTCTAGGTCCAGTCCACGCCCTTGACAGCCCTGTGCGATCTTCCACACGAGCCGCTGGTTGTGCAGGACGAAGCACTCGTACGCCCGCCACCGCTCGCTGTCGCGCGAGAGTCCCGCGATCTCCTCCTTCGGAACATCGCGGCCGAGGCGGTCGGTTCCGCCGCGGAGAAGCGCGGCGAGGCCGACCTCCTCGTCCGCCCTAAGAACCACCTTGCCCGCGTTCCGCCGCCACCGGTCCTCCTCCATTACGGCCCGTGCCGCACGGACGGCCCCCGAAAGCGACTCGTCCTTGGCGGAAACAGCGGAGCAGGTGGACTTCTTGGTGCTCGGCGCCGGAACGGACGCCAACTCCTTCGATCCGGCCCTTCCTGGTGTCACGGCCCTGGCCGGTGCGCCGAGCGGCCGAGGGCGAGTGACGGGCAAGCCGGCGGTCAGCTCACGCGCATCGGCAGGACCCAGCCCAAGGAGCCGCACCACACCGTCGTGGGCGAGCTTGCTGACCGTGCCGTCGGCCTCCGCGTAGCGGGCCAGCATCCGCCTGGCCTGAGCCAGGCGTTTCGCCGCCTCGGAGGGGACGAACTCGGTTGCAGGTGCGGCAGGATGCAGCACGTCATCCCCACCCTCGGCCTGTGCGGAACCTGCGACGGGTATGACGGCAGGTCGCGCGGGGGACGTCCGACGCGCGGAGCGGCGCGGGGTCTTCACATGAATGCCCAGCGCCTCGAGCCCCTTGCAGAGCCTCCGTTGCTGCTCATCGGTCGTGAGACCGAGTCGGTCTGCTTCCATGGCGAAGGCACGTCGGCTGACCATGCCCGCAGGCGAGGCACAGCTCCTCAGCCGCTCGATGACAGAGGGCAACTTCTCCTCGATTGTGCGACGTTCGGCCTCAGCCGTCGAATTTCCGTTCACAGCGCCCCCACTCGTGCGACTGAGCACCAGTTCCGTTCGGAAAGCCGATCGGATGCATCCACACCGTAGTCAGATACGTTTACATCGTCAACGGATAGATCACTTGTGATCACTTATGACTATCAATCAATTGACAACGTCAACAGGTAAGCTGTGCGAAGCCGCGCTCCTACGTCGAACCGGAAGGTCACCCATGCCGCAGCACGACCGCCTGCCCGGGACGCCCGAGTTCCGCATCAAGCTGCCCAAGGACGGCGGTGAGGCGCACGGACATCTGCTCACCGAGTTCGGCGGCAACGGCACGCACAAGTTCGTCCTGCAGAAGGGTTCGTCAGTGGCCGCCGAAGCGTGGCCCGGGCTGGGCGACCACGCACGCCGCTTCCGTGCGGAGCTGCGCGAGAGCGAGGCGCTGGCCGACGTCCCTGTGGATCCCGAGCGGCCGCAGCAGTCTCGGCCGTGGGTGGCGACCCGGGACATCACGTGCAACTCCTCCTCGGCCGCCGCCGCGCTGGTGTACGGCTACGACGCCTCCGGCCCCGAGTCCTGGCGGACCGTCGAGGGCCACCCGCTCGCCGACTACCTGTCCACCGGCTGGCGCGCCCCGCGCAAGGCATGGCTGGTGCGGGGCTCCAACGTCTCGGGGCACAACCTGGTCCGACAGCTGTGGCTGGAGGAGGGGGCCGTCTCACTCGCGGGCGCGCACCTGCCACCCTTGGAGGAGAGCGAACCGACGAAGAGCGCACTGCGCCGCTTCGTCGAGGAGGGGTACGAGGGCGCGGCCTCGTACAGCCAGAAGCGGGGCCTCGTCGACGAGTTGCACGCCTTTCTCACCCAGATGCGCGTCGGTGACACGGTGGCCACCATCGGCGACGGCCGGCTTCACATCGGACGGATCACCGGGGAGGCCGTACAGACCGCGTCCCCGGGTGGCCTCTCCGATCTGCGGCGTTCCGTCGCCTGGCAGACGGACAGCCACCCGTACGACGAACTGCCGGAGGCAGTGCAGCAGAAGCTGTCCGTCCAGCATGACGTGGTCGATCTCACCGGCGTCATGGAAGCGCTCGAGGTGCTCACCGGGAACACCGGCCCCTCCGGCCCCCCAGGAACCGACGATCCCGCCGGACAGTCCGCCGCGGGGCGGCCGGCGCAGCGGGAGCTGTCCCTGCCCGACGTCACCGAGTCCCTCGCGGCCGACCTCCTCGTCCATGACCGGGCCTGGCTGGAAGAGGTGCGCGAGCTCCTGACGGACGACAGGCAGTTGGTCTTCTACGGCCCGCCGGGCACGGGCAAGACCTACCTGGCGATGAAGCTGGCCGAGTACTTCGGCGGCGGCCCCGAGCAGGTCAAGATCGTGCAGTTCCATCCGTCGTACTCCTACGAGGACTTCTTCGAGGGGTTCCGGCCCGTGGAGGACGCCGAGACGCGCGAGGTGGCCTTCCGGCTGACCGCGGGCCCCCTCCGGGAGCTCGCCGATCTCGCCTCCCGCGAGGGCAATCGGCACGTCCCGCACTTCCTGATCATCGACGAGATCAACCGTGCCAATCTCGCGAAGGTCTTCGGGGAGCTCTACTTCCTCCTGGAGTACCGGACGAAGTCCGTCCGGCTCACCTACTCCGGGGACGACTTCGCGCTGCCTCCCAACCTCTTCGTGATCGGCACCATGAACACCGCCGACCGGTCGATCGCGTTGGTGGACGCGGCGATGCGGCGTCGTTTCGCGTTCGTGGAGCTTTCCCCCCGCGCCGAGCCGACCGCCGGGCTGCTCGCGCGCTGGCTGAAGCGTGAGGGCAGGGAGACGGAACCCGCTCACCTGCTCGACGCTCTCAACGCCCGTATCGACGACGCCGACTTCGCCATCGGCCCCTCGTACCTGATGAAGCCGGGCGTGTACCGCGACGGCGGCCTCGAACGCACCTGGCGCACGAAGATCCTCCCGCTGCTCGAGGAACACCACTACGGAGAGGGTCTCGATGTCGCCCTTCGCTACGGTCTTTCCTCGCTGCGCGAGCAGCGACCATGACCGTGGGCGATGTGACGCTCCACGAGTACGGGCCCGCGGTCTCCACCCCCATGAACGTCGAAGCCGGGCTGGCCCTGGCGCGCTCCGGCATCCTGCAGAGCGCGGCCCCGGACCCCGGCAGGGAGGGTCACTGGGTGCTGCGGGCGGGCAGCCGGGTCGGCGCCGTACGCATGCCCGGCGGCCAGGTCGTACGGATCGTGCCCAAGACCCCTGTGCGCCGGCTGTTCTTCCTCCTCGGCTTCAGTCTCGATCCGGTACGCGCCTGGCGCGACAGCCGGGAGGGAACCATAGACACCGGCGAACACGACGACATCGTCCCCGCCCTCGCGCACGCCGTGGAGCGGCAGATCGACGCGGCGCTGCGACGGGGGGTCCTCCAGGGCTACCGGGAAGTCGAGGAATCCGCACTGGTCGTACGCGGGCGACTGCGCGAGGCCGAGCAGATCCGGCGGCACTTCGGCCGTACCCCGCCCGTGGAGATCGCCTACGACGCGTATACCGCCGACACCGCCGAGAACCGCATCCTGCGCGCAGCCGCCGAGCGGTTGCTGCGGCTGCCGGGGGTACCTGGGCCGGTCCGACGACGCCTCGCCCATCAGCGCGTGCGCCTCGCCGACGCCCGGTCACTGATACGGGGACAGCAGCTGCCGCGTTGGCAGCCGTCGCGTCTGAACTCCCGCTACCAGCCCGCGCTTCGGCTCGCCGAGGCCGTCCTGCGCGGTACCTCCCCGGAACACCGGCCGGCCGGTGACGAACCGCTCAGCGTGGACGGCTTCCTGCTCGACATGAACAAACTGTTCGAGGATTTCGTCACGGTCGCTCTGCGCGAGGCCTTCCGGGAGCACGGTGTGACCGCGTACCTCCAGGATTCTCACCACCTGGATACCGCGGGTCTTGTGCGCATACGCCCCGACCTCGTCGTACGCACCGGTGACGGCCGCAGGCCGCTCGCCGTCATCGACGCCAAGTACAAGGTGGAAACGGCCAACGGGCTCCACAACGCCGACCTGTACCAGGCGCTCGCCTACGCCACGGTGCTCGGTCTGCGCGAGGCTCACCTCGTGTACGCGGCGGGACGGCAAGAGCGCTGCCACGAGGTACGTGGATCGGCTGCCGGGCAGGACGGGCACGGAGTGCGGCTGTACCAGCACACCCTCGACCTCTCCGGGGAACCAGGACAGATCCTCTCGACCCTGCGGGACATCGCCGGAAGGTCAGCCGGAACCACCCCGTATCCGTGATCATGAAAAACCGTCAGGCAGGAAGGAATCTCATGCCGCGTCTCGCCTTCGCCCAGAGCTTCTGGGACGGCTACGACAAGTTGGAGAAGCCGGTTCGAGCAGGTGTCCGCAAAGCCATGGAGAAGTTCCAGACCCTGAGTGCCGCCGAACTCACCGCGGACAAGGGCCTGCACCTGGAGTCCGTCGGGAGCGCCCGCGATCCGCGGATGCGCACCATCCGCATCACCGACTTCTGGCGGGGCGTCGTCCTCGCCCCCGACGACGGCAGTGACATGTTCCTGCTGGTCAACGTCCTGCCGCACGACGACGCCTACACCTGGGCGGCGAAGCGCCTGTACAGCGCCAATACCGCGACCAGAGCCCTGGAGGTACGCGACGCGGTCGCGCTGGACGAGCTGACCCCCTTGTACGAGACGGCCGCACGCAACGCTCCCGAACTGCTGCTCGCGGGTGTCTCCGACGGCACTCTGCGCAGACTTGGCATCGACGACCAGGTGCTGCGCGCCGCTCGTTCCCTCGTGGACAAGGCCCAGCTCGACGCTTTCGCCACGCTTTTGCCGGAGGATCAGCTGGAGGTGCTGCAATACCTCGCCGAGGGGTTCGGGCCGGAAGAGGTCTACCGGGACGTCGTCGCCGTCCGCCGGCCCGCCGACGCGCCCGCGGAGCCGGTCGAGGACCTGGCCACCGTGATCGCCAACACTCCTGCGCGCATCCGCCTGGTCACCAGCCCGGACGAGCTGGAGGAGATGCTGGAGAAGCCGTTCGACGCCTGGCGCGTCTTCCTCCACCCCTCCCAGCGCCGCGTGGCCTACCGCACCTCGTACGGGGGTCCCGTCCAGGTCACCGGAGGGCCGGGGACAGGCAAGACCGTCGCCGCCCTGCACCGGGTGAAGCACCTGCTCAGCCGCCGTGAGGACAGCCGTGTCCTGCTCACCACGTACACGAACGCGCTCGCCGCCGGATTGCGCCAGATGCTCGGACTTCTGCTCGACGAGGACGAAGAACTCCTGAGGCGGGTGGACGTGACGACGGTCGACGCCTACGCGAACGGTGTCGTGCGCGCGAAGTCCGGCACCGTACCCAGGCCGGTCGGGGACCGGGAACAACGTCAGCTGTGGGAGAAGGCCGTCAAGCAGCTCGATCTGCCCTTCACCGCCCAGTTCCTGGCGCAGGAGTACCGGCACGTCGTACTCGGCCAGGATCTCCGCGATCTCGACTCCTACCTCGGCGCGAGCCGTCGTGGCCGGGGCACCGGCCTCGGCCACGCGCGGCGCCGGGAGGTGTGGAGCGGTGTGGAACGGTTCGAACAGCTTCTGCGTGACCGCGGTGAGACCACACACCCGCGGGTCTGCGTCCGCGCGGCGGAACTCCTGTCCGGCGATCCTGCTCCGTACGCCCATGTCGTCGTGGACGAGGCCCAGGATCTGCACCCCAGTCAGTGGCGTGTGCTGCGTGCCGCCGTCTCTCCCGGCCCGGACGACCTGTTCGTCACCGGTGACCCTCACCAGCGGATCTACGACTCCCGGGTATCGCTCGGTTCCCTGGGCATAGTCACGGTCGGCCGCAGCTTCCGGCTGCGTGTCAACTACCGTTCCACGGAGGAGATTCTCTCCTGGTCGGCACGGCTCCTCACGCCCGTCACCATCGGAGCACTCGAGGGCGAGGGGACGGACTCGCTGGCCGGGTACCGGTCCCTGCTGCACGGGCGCCGCCCCCAGGTGCAGGGGTACACGACGCGGCAGGAGGAGACCGAGGGCTTGGTGGACCACGTCCGTGCACTACTCGACGAAGGCCTCGCACCGCACGAGATCGGAGTGTGTGCTCGCTTCAACCTCTCCCTGGACGCGGCCGAGAAGAAGCTGACCGGCGCCGGCATCCCGGTGCTACGGGTCAAGGGTCAGACCGCGCAGAAGGCCGAGGGAGTACGGCTGGCGACCATGCACGCGATGAAGGGGCTGGAATTCCGGGCGGTGTCCGTTCTCGCCGTCGACGAGGGCGCCGTCCCTTTCGCTCGTGAGATCACCCCACGCGAGGTGGATCCCTTGCAGCACGAGGCAGACGTGCTCCGCGAACGCTGTCTCCTCTTCGTCGCCTGTACGCGTGCCCGCGAAACCTTGAGCGTGACGTGGAACGGAGCTCCGAGCCCGTTCCTGGCCGGCACCGCCTGACCGGTCACCCCGGCCGCGGGTAACAGCGGGCCGCCCCGGCTGGGGCCGGCCTGCTGTTGTTCTCACTCCTCCGGCGCCAGGGCTCCCGTGGCGAGGCCGTCGCGGGCGACTTCGGCGAGCTGTCGACTCAGCTCGTCCACCCTGCGCATGCCTTCCTCGAACACGGACAGAGCCCGGAAGGCAGAACCGTACCGACGCTGGTCGTCGATGCCCATACGAGGGATGCGTGAACCCTTGCCATCGAGGCGGTAGGACCCGCTGGCACTCGTGGACCGGCGGGTATTGAAGGAACTGCGCAGGAATCCCTGCAGATAGTCCGTGTCCAGCTGTTCGCTGGCCGATACGGGCTCCGGACCGTCGTACGAGACGAGTCCGGCGCGGGCGAGCTCCGCGACGCTGGTCGAGGCGGCGTCCAGTGAGCCCGGTCCACCGCCCGGCGCCAGCTCGGGCAGGAGAGCGGCGAGTCGGCGGATCTGGTCCGTCAGCTCCTCGCGCAGCGTGGCGTACTCCTCGGGGTAGTCGCGGTGCCGGGCCCTCAGATGGCTGCCGGGGGTCAGGTCGACGGTGTCGTCGAGGAGCTCGATCAGAGGCACGTCGGCGATCTGGTCGGGACGTGGGTCCACATCCCCGTCCGGGCTGTTGTCGGTCAGGTCAACCATGCGCACGGCCCGGATCATCTCCGCGCTCCCCGTGCTCTCAGGACGCTGCAGGCACCACAGATGTACGGGCATGGCGTGGGAGGTCGCTGTCCCGGGCGGTAGAGCGACCACTTGGCGCAGGATCCCCCGGCGTACGAGCTCCGCCCGGATACGGCGGCCTGCCTTGCGGTAGGCGACCGAGGCGGGCATGACCATGAGGACCTGGCCGCCGGCATCGGTATGCGCATAGGCGTGTTGGAGCCACGCCAGTTCTCCTTCGGCCTTGGAGGGAGTACCGAGTTCCCATCGCGAGTCGAGCAGCAGTTCCTCTCGCCCCCACTCGGTCACACCGGTCGGCGGGTCGCAGACGACCAGGTCCGCCTTGAGGTCTGGCCATCCGTCCTCACGCAGGGAATCACCCGCCACGATGCGCACGTCCGGGCGGTCCAGGAGGTCGGCGCGAAGCTGCGCGAAGCGGGCGCTGTCAGCATCGATCTCCTGGCCGCGACAAGGCGCGCCCGCTTCCGCGGCGACGGACAGGAGCAGCACCCCGATTCCACAAGCGGGATCGAAGACCGTAGCGGCCGCCGGCAGTTCGGGAGCGAAGTGGCACACAGCCCGCACCACGCGCTCGGAGGTCACCTGGTCCGACCCGGCACGCCGAGCCGAGTCCATGAAGCGCTCGGTCAGTCCGTTGACGAGGTCGACGGGTGCTTCAGCTCGCGCAAGCGTCCGTACACGGGCCGAGACATCGTCCGGCAATCCCGCCGCCTGCTCTCCGGCAAGCATCCCTGCCACCTCGGCCAGACCCGCGACCATCTGCTCGCCGTACGCGGCTCTCATGGCCTGCCATAGCTCGACCTCGGGTGATACCTCCTGGCCTTTGCGCTGCTTGTCCAGCCACGCCTGGACTTCGGCGAGCGCGTAGAGCGGACTGTTCGCGGCGCCGCCCGCCTGCGCGGGGAAGTCGTCATAGCGCCGACGCCAATTGGACACGGCAGCCCGAGTGACACCGGCCAACCGAGCGATCTCGGAACCAGTGACCAGGGGGCCGACCAGTGAAGCGGCGTTGTCCTTCATAGACCTCACCGTACACGGGACGCAAGCCGCCTTCCAGGATAGAGCATGTTGACAGCATAAACACTGCACCTTGCGCTCGGCGGGTACCGCATACACCACACGTCGGCCGCCTGGGGCGGCAGCCGATCATGAGGGTGCCGGCCTCCGCTGACCAACACCGGCGCACACTCACGTCGAGCTGAACCGCCGGTACACACCGGCCTGTCGTGGCACGACGACATGCGTTGAGACATGCAGCAACGTAGTCGCCCCAGACAGAGCCATGTTGAGGCTCCACCGACCTCACCATCCGCTGCTGCATCAGGCCCACGCCCGGGCTAGGTCCGATCACGGCGCAGCGGTCGGAAGTCCCATTGCAGTCTCTGTTCCACGTCCACAACAGGCGCGTAGCCGTCCAGGGGCTGGTCGGTCTCAAGGGAGGTGGCGACTGCATCCATGAGCACCGGCAGGGAGGTCCACATCTCGTGTGCCCCAAACGTAACGCCTTCCGTGGCCTCGACTTCGTGGATGCGCCCGCGGTTGATCCCGGGACGGTTGTCCAGCACGAGGCCCCCTCCTCCGAGATCCCGCCCGACGGGGATCAACTGCGGATGTCCATACAGGACGGAGCTGCCAATCTTCATGAAGTCGTACTCCGTCTCGTCTCCTTCCTCATCCGCCGTACGTTTGTCGTAGTAGGGGGCACGGAATTGCCAGTCGACCGCCACCCCGCGTGTGCTCAGCAGGCTGTAGAACCCTGGCAGCAGCACGTGCCAGCGGTCGAGGAGACCATCGTGTCGCGACAGCGACATCACCAAGGGCTCCGGGAGTGGCTGGCCGATGACCCGTTCGGTTGCGGCGATGTCCGCCGGATCCGCGGGCGGCGCCAGCGCAGCGTAGGTCGACGGAGCATTCCGGGCCAGCCAGTTCTCGATGCGCGTCCACGACGCACTGATCGGTGCGGTCATGGCACGGCATCCTGTCACCTGATGCCGACAACCTCCCGGGAACAGCCGGACGGTTCGACACCACCCCCAACCGTCGGCCGGAGTCAACACATAGCCATCACCGATCCGGGCGGCGTCTCACTCGGTGCGGCCGGACATCGCTCCTGCAGTGACGGCAGATGCAGCCCTACCCGAGGAACGACAGCCGCACCTGCCGCTCCGCATTATCGACATTCGTGTCCACCAGGCATACCGACTGCCACGTCCCGAGTTCGAGTCGCCCGCCGATCACCGGCAGCGTGGCGTGCGGGGGTACGAGGGCGGGAAGCACGTGGTCGCGACCGTGGCCCGGGGTGCCGTGGCGGTGGCGCCAGCGGCCGTCGGCCGGAAGCAGGGTCTGCAGGGTGGACAGGAGGTCCTCGTCGCTGCCGGCTCCGGTCTCCAGGACGGCGATGCCGGCCGTGGCGTGGGGCACGAAGACGTTGAGCAGGCCGTCCCGGCCGTGGGCCGCGTCCGCGAGGAAGCGTGCGCAATCGGCGGTGAGGTCGGTGACGGTCTCGGTCCGTCCGGTGGTGATGTCCAGGATGTGGGTGGCGAAGGATTCAGGCATGGCCCCATTCTGACGCCGGTGGTGCGGATGGCACCGTCGGGAAGATCCAGGACCCACCCAGAGTTGGTAGAAGCGTGAACGATTCTGGGGTGCGCGAGCTGGATGTGGCCGTGATCGGCGCGGGGCAGGCGGGCCTGTCCGCCGCCTACCATCTGCGGCGCGCGGGTTTCGCGCCGGACCGGGACTTCGTCGTCTTCGACCACGCCCCCGGGCCCGGGGGTGCCTGGCAGTTCCGCTGGCCCTCGCTGACTTACGGCAAGGTGCACGGCATGCACTCTCTGCCCGGCATGGAGCTCACGGGCGCCGACGACGGCCGGCCGTCCTCCGAGGTGATCGGTGCCTACTTCGACGCGTACGAGAGCCGCTTCGGTCTGCGTGTGCACCGGCCGGTGGAGGTGAGCGCCGTGCGCGAGAGTGAGGGTGGCCGGTTGCTCGTCGAAACGTCCGAGGGTGGGTACGCGACGCGAGCGCTGATCAACGCGACGGGCACCTGGGACCGGCCGTTCTGGCCGCGTTACCCGGGCCAGGAGACGTTCCGCGGGCGGCAGTTGCACACCGCCGGCTACCCAGGCCCGGCGGAGTTCGCCGGGCTGCGGGTGATCGTCGTCGGCGGTGGCGCCTCCGGGACCCAGCACCTGATGGAGATCGCCGAGGTGGCAGCGGCCACGCACTGGGTGACGCGACGGCCGCCCGTGTTCCGCGAGGGGCCCTTCGGCGAGGTGGAGGGGCGGGCCGCCGTGGCCATGGTGGAGGAGCGCGTACGGCGCGGTCTCCCGCCGCAGAGCGTGGTGAGTGTGACCGGGCTGCCGCTGAACGACGCCATCCGGCGCGCACGCGCGGAGGGGGTGCTCGAGCGGCTTCCCATGTTCGACCGGATCACGCCCAGCGGCGTGGCCTGGGCCGACGGCCGCACCGTCGAGGCCGATGTGATCCTGTGGGCCACCGGCTTCCGTGCCGCCGTCGATCACCTGACTCCCCTGCGGCTTCGGGAGCCGGGCGGGGGCATACGGGTCGAGGACACCCAGGCCGTGCGGGACCCCCGCGTCCATCTGGTCGGCTACGGCCCGTCCGCCAGCACGATCGGCGCCAACCGGGCCGGGCGGGCGGCGGTCCGCTCGATCACGCGGCTGCTGGACCGTGTCCCGGCCTGATATCGGGGCGCATCCGTGCGGCCCCGGCCCTGGGCCGGAACAGACGGACGCGGGATCGTGTGTTCGCGCGAACGCGTGATCGTTCTGCGTTTCGTCGCCGCTGCGCATCACGGAGATGACATCTGCACCCTTGAGCAGTGCTCTCAGGAGCGGCGAACACGCCGTACGGCGAGGGTCGGCCACCTGCGGAGGCCCGCCGAGGCCAGGTCGGATCGGGTCACGTGGCCGTCGGGGTCAGACGGCTGTCGCGGCGGATGAGAGCGGCGTACCGACCGTCCTGCCGGAGCAGTTCCTCGTGCGTACCGCGCTCGGCCGCGCGGCCGCCGTCCAGGACGACGATCTGGTCCGCGTCCCGGACGGTCGAGAGGCGGTGGGCGATGGTGAGAGTGGTGCGGCCCTTCGACAGGGCGTCGATCGCCTGCTGCACGGCGTGCTCCGTACGGGTGTCGAGGGCGCTGGTCGCCTCGTCGAGGATGAGCACGGGCGGGTCCCTGAGAATCGTGCGGGCGATCGCGAGGCGCTGCTTCTCGCCGCCGGAGAAGCGGTAGCCCCGCTCGCCGACGAGGGTGTCGTAGCCGTCGGGCAGGGAGGCGATGTGGTCGTGGATCTGCGCCGTACGAGCTGCGGCCTCGATCTCCTCCTCCGTGGCGTCCGGCTTGGCGAAGCGGAGGTTCTCGGCGACCGAGGCGTGGAAGAGGTACGTCTCCTGGGAGACGACGCCGACAGCCCGGGCGAGGGTGTCGAAGTCGAGGTCCCGCACATCGACGCCGTCGATGGTGACCCTGCCGCCCGTCACGTCGTACAGGCGCGGCACCAGATAGCTGAGCGTGGATTTACCCGAACCGGTCGGTCCGACGACGGCCAGGCTCGTGCCGGCGGGCACCGTCACGTCGATGCCGCTCAGGGTCGGGCCGCTCTTCTCGTCGTAGCTGAAGGTGACGTCCTCGAAGGCTACCTCCCCGCGGATCTTCTCCAGCCGGACGGGCTTCGCGGGCTCGGTGATGTCCACTTCCAGATCGAGATACTCGAAGATCCGCTGGAACAGGGCCAGGGACGTCTGCATCTGTACGCCGGTGGAGAGCAGGCTCACCGCGGGCCGGAACAAGCCCTGCTGGAGCGAGACGAAGGCGACCAGGGTGCCGAGGGAGACCGCGGTGGCCCCCGCCTGGAGCGTGAGCCCGGCAGCCCAGTAGATGACGGCGGGCATGGCGGCCATCACGATGCCGATCGTCGACATCCGCCAGCGTCCGGCCATGTTGGAGCGCACTTCCAGGTCGACCAGGCGCTCCGACTCCTCGGCGAATCCCTGGGTGAGCGAGTCCGAGCGGCCCATGGTGCGGCCCAGCAGGATGCCGCTGACGGACAGCGACTCGGTGACCGTGGCCGCCATGGCGGCCATCTGCTTCTGGCGCTGCGTGGTGATCTTCTTACGCTCCCGCCCGACCCGGCGGCTGATCCAGACGAAGACCGGCAGCAGCAGCAGTGAGACCACTGTGAGACGCCAGTCGAGCGCCAGCATGGCGACGACGGTGGCGATGACCGCGGTGAGGTTGGAGACCAGGGAGGTCGCGGTGGAGGTGACCGTCGCCTGCATACCGCCGATGTCGTTGGCGATGCGTGACTGGACCTCGCCCGTGCGGGTCCGGGTGAAGAAGGCGAGCGGCATCCGCTGCAGCTGGGTGTAGACGGCGGTGCGCAGATCGTGCATGACGCGCTGGCCGACCGTCGTGGAGATCAGGGTCTGCAGGACGCCGAAGACGCTGTTCATCACGGCAGTGAGGATCATGCCGAGGGCGAGCAGGGTGAGCAGCCCCGTACGACCCTGGGGGATGGCGGTGTCCAGGATCTCGCGGAGCAGGAACGGGGAGGCGACCGACACCAGCGACGAGGCGCCGACCAGCAGCCCTACCACCGCGAGTCTGCCTCGATAGGGATGGAAGAGGCGGAAGATACGGCCGAGCTCGGCGGGCGGCTGCCGTACGCCTCCGTCGGGAGGTGTCCACAGAGGTTCGTCGGGTTTCATGGGCTCCTTCGACGGCGGGAGGCCGGCAGGCACGGGACCCCGGCGGCGGATGAAAGGTGACTTTGAGAGCTTAGCTCATTGTTACCTCTACTCACAATGAACCGGGTCCTGATATTGTTCCCGCATGGACTCCCCCGACTCCGACGGCCTCCTGGCCGAACAGCTGCTTCGGCTCACGCGCAGGCTCCAGCGCATCCAGAGCCGCCAGCTGGAGCCGATAGGCATCACGCCTGCGCAGTTTCGCCTGCTGCGCACGGTCGCGCACTACGACGGCCCGCCGCGGATGGCCGACCTGGCCGCGCGGCTGGACGTGGTGCCGAGGGCGGTGACGAGCCTGGTGGACGGCCTGGAGGCGAGCGGGCGGGTGCGGCGTGTTCCCGATCCGACCAACCGACGGGTGGTCCGTATCGAGATGACCGAGGAGGGGCGGGCCGTGCTCCGCTCGCTGCGCGACGCGCGCAAGGCGGCTGCGGAGGAGATCCTGGCGCCCCTGACAGCCGATCAGCGAGAAGTGCTGAGCGGCCTGATGACCGCTCTCGTCAACGGGATGCCCGAGCGCCGCCGCTGCTGAGGTTGCCGATCGGGCCGACGCACCGTCCAGCATCCGGGCCGAGGGCCACCCTGGCTGACTGGCGTGGCCGGCTGCTCACTGACTGGCGTGACCGGCTGCTGACTGCTGACTGCTGACTGCTGGCTCATACCCCCGCGCCGACCGCAGCCCATGCGCAGCCATGCCGCACGGTGCCGCCTCCGCAGCCCGGCTCGACGCGTCCCTGCCGCCTCACTGCCCCTTGCCTCTCGGCTCATCGCCTGTTGCGCGCTGACTCGATATCCGCTGTCCGTCTGCCCCTTGCCCGTTTGCCGGTTGCCCTTGGAGCACGGTCCGTCGGCCGGGCCTCCACCTCCGTCCTTCGAAAAGTCCATGGTTTGGGCGCGAGAGTCCAATCGCATCCCTTGCACACCAGCAGTCCCGCCGTCCAAGGTCCTTACCGAGGTTCGGGAACCCGCCACGCGCGCGCGGGTTCCGGACCGTACGCGCACCGTCGGAT
Source organism: Streptomyces sp. NPDC020780 (assembly GCF_044334475.1). NCBI lineage: Bacteria > Bacillati > Actinomycetota > Actinomycetes > Kitasatosporales > Streptomycetaceae > Streptomyces > Streptomyces sp. NPDC020780. The sequence continues at coordinate 559,943 of NZ_JBIRTB010000003.1, forward strand.
CCCCCTTTCTGGAGGCTCGATGAATGACGACGCTTCACAGGCCCAGGACCGCAGCCACGCCCCGGACGAGAACCACCGGACACCGGACACCGCCTCGCTGAGCCGTCGTTCGGTGCTTCGCACCACGGCTGGAGCGGCCGGAGCGGCCGGAATCGCCGGAACCGGTCTCGGTCTCGGCGGACTCGGAAGCGGTACGGCGTCGGCGGCGGACCGCCGCCCGGCCGACGCTGTACCGCCCACCCCTGACTCCGCCCACGCCCCGGCCCGCCAGGGCGCGACGATGGCCGGGGTGCCCTTCGACCGGCGCTCCACCGTTCGGGTCGGCATCGTCGGACTCGGCAATCGCGGCGGCAGCATGATCGATCTGTTCCTCGCCGTCCCCGGCGTCCGGGTCGTCGCCGTCTGTGACCCCGTGAAGGCCAAGGCGGAGCGGGCGGCCGCGAAGGTGACGGCGGCCGGGCAGCCGACGCCGGCCGTGTACACCAAGGGCGAGGACGACTACGAGAACCTCTGCGAGCGCGGGGACGTCGACTTCGTCTACGTGGCAACGCCCTGGGACTTCCACTTCGAGATGGCGAAGACCGCCCTGCTCAACGGCAAGCACGTGGGCGTCGAGTGTCCGATCGCTCTGCGGCTCGACCAGCTCTGGGAGCTGGTCGACCTTTCGGAACGGACGCGGCGGCACTGCATGCAGTTGGAGAACTGCTGCTACGGCCGGAACGAGATGCGGGTGCTGCGCATGGCCCACGCGGGTCTCTTCGGCGACCTGCTGCACGGCGCCGGCGCGTACAACCACGATCTGCGCGGCCTGATGTTCGATCCCGACTATTACGAAGGCCCCTGGCGGCGGTTGTGGCACACCCGGCTGCGCGGGGATCTGTACCCCAACCACGGGTTCGGGCCGGTAGCCAATTACATGGACGTCAACCGGGGTGACCGCGCGGTGAGCATCACCAGCGTCGGCTCCCCCTCCCTCGGCCTCGCCGAGTACCGCGAGAAGCACATGCCGGCCGGCGACCCGAGCTGGAAGGAGACCTATATCGAGAGCGACCGGACGATCAGCCTCGTCCAGACCGCCAAGGGCCGGGTGATCCGCCTCGAACACGACGTGTCGACGCCTCACCCGTACTCACGCATCAACAGTCTCGGCGGTACGAAGGGCGTGTTCGAGGACTACCCGGCGCGGATCTACCTCGAGCCCGATCACACGAACGACCAGTGGGCGGACTTCTCCGCGTACGCGGACTGGGACCACTGGCTGTGGAAGGAGCACGCCAACCCGCCGGGAGGTCACGGCGGAATGGACTACATGCTGGTCTTCCGGCTGATGCAGTGCCTACGCCTCGGGCTCGTGCCCGACTTCGACGTGTACGACGCGGCCACCTGGACCGCGCCGGTGCCGCTGAGCCACCTCTCCATCAAGGCCAAGGGCGCTCCGCAGCCGATCCCGGACTTCACCCGCGGCGAGTGGAAGAAGGCCCGCTCGGGCATGGACTCCGTCAAGCCCGCGGAGTAGGGCCGTACGGGCCCCACCCACGGCACCGCCGGTCGCCGTAGAACAATTCCGCGTCACCGCCTCCGTGGAGCCCTCCCCCGTCGGCTCCACGGAGGCGGCGGAGACACGACGACGGCCGTTCACAGGATCGGCGGGACCACGGAGGACGTCGTCGGCTGCATGAAGGACGTCGGCTGCGAGCGGAACGCCGGCCGCACGAAGGACATCGACTGCGAGCGGAACGCCGGCCACACGGGACCCTCGGCCTCCACGGATCGGCGGTGTCAGTCCCGTCCGCCACCGAGCCCCCCTCGCACCCAGGCGCGATTAATCGGTTGCCCCGGACGGGTGCGGGACGCGAACCTTGCACGGTTTGCTCCCCTGTTCCACGAGGCCCGCCACGGGCCTCCGCCCTTCCGATCCTTTGGACGTCATGCAGATTCGCGATCTTCCGTACTCGGATCCCGGCGACCCCGATGTCCGTTCAGGCCCACGCTTCCTCCTCTGGCTCGGGCGCGGTCAGCTCACCGGCCAGCTCAAGTCACTCTCCTGGGGACTGCTGCACCAGTGCTCGATCGCCGGCCTGCCGCTGGCCGTCGGCCTCGCGGTGCAGGCCGTCATCGAACGCTCCGGCCGGGGCCTCGCCCTCGCCGGGGCGCTCATCGTGCTCCTGGGCATCCTCATCGCGGTCGGCGACACGATGCTCCACCGCACGGCGGTCACCAACTGGATCACCGCCGCTGCGCGCGTCCAGCAGCTGCTGGCCCGCAAGACCGCCGAACTCGGGTCGGCACTGACCCGGCGGGTCGCGGCGGGCGAGGTCGTCGCCGTCTCCACGGGCGATGTCGAGAAGATCGGCTGGTTCGTCGAGGCACTGTCACGTTTCGTGGCCGCCGCCACCGCGCTCGTCCTGATCTGCGTCGGGCTCGTCCTCTACCTGCCTTCGCTCGGGGTGCTGGTGGCCATCGCCGTACCCCTCCTCGCCCTGGCCGTCCTGCCGCTGCTCCCCCGGGCCACCCACCGTGCCGACCTGCAGCGCGAGAAGGCGGGCCGGGCCACCGAACTCGCGTCCGACACGGTCGCCGGGCTGCGGGTGCTGCGCGGAATCGGCGGCGAGGAACTGTTCCTGGGCCGCTACCGGCGTGCCTCCCAGGAGGTACGCGAGGCAGCCGTGCGCAGCGCGCGGATGTGGGCGCTCATCTCGGCCGTCCAGGTCTTCCTTCCCGGCGTCCTGCTGATCTCACTGGTCTGGTACGGGGCGACCCTGGCCCGCGACGGCCGCATCGAGGTGGGCCAGCTGGTCACCGTGTACAGCGCGGCGACCCTGATGCTCTTCCCCCTGCGGCACTTCGAGGAGATCGCCATGGCGTACTCCTTCTCCCGGCCCTCCGCGCAGCGCGCGGTCCGGGTGCTGTCGCTGCGGCGCAGCGCCCGGCCCTCGACGATGGATGCCGCGGCGCCCGAGGGTGATCTTTACGACCCGGTGACCGGACTGATGGCTCCTCGGGGCCTGTTCACCGCAGTGGTCTGCGGTGACCCGGACGAGGCGGGCCGGCTGGCCGAACGTCTCGGCGGGCATGCCGACACAGGGGGCACGTCCTCCAGCAAGGCCGAGGACGCGGCACACACCGGCCCTGAGGAAACCTCCGGCGCCGAGGCCGGGGACGCGCCACGGCCGGTCCCGTCGGTCCTGCTCGGCGGCGTACCGCTGGACGAGTTGCCGCTCGCCTCCGCGCGGGCCGCGGTGCTGGTCCAGGACAAGGACCCGGTGCTGCTCTCCGGCACGCTGCAGGAGCTGCTCGACGTACCGTGCTCCGGGGCGGTCACCGCCGAGGACGCGCTGGCCGCCGCCCGGTGCGGGGACGTGCTCGGCGCGCTGGCCCAGGCGTCCGTCGACACGGACGGCGACCCCATGCGCACCCGGATCACCGAACGCGGCCGGTCCTTGTCCGGCGGCCAGCGCCAGCGGCTCGCGCTGGCCCGTTCCCTGGTCACCGACCCTGAGGTGCTGGTCCTGGACGAGCCGACGTCGGCCGTCGACTCGCACACGGAGGCCCAGGTCGCCGTGGGCATCAAGCAGCTGCGCACGGGCCGCACGACGGTGGCGTTCGCCTCGTCCCCGCTGCTGCTGGACTGCGCCGACCGGGTGGTGCTGGTCCACGACAGCACGGTCGTGGCGGTCGGAACCCACCGCGCACTGCTGCGGGAGGAGCCGCGCTACCGGGCGGTCGTGACCCGTGAGACGGATGACGAGAGGGCGGCTCCGGCCGCGTCCGAGGATCTCGCCGGGATCGACGCGCCGCGGTCGGCCGAGGCGATCGAGGAAATCGAGGAGAGGGCATGATCGGCGTCGCACGCCCCGAGTACGACCCTGCCGCGCCGCAGTCGGCGACGACCCTGCCGGTGGGCACACCGACGACCGTACGGACGTACGTCCGCTCTCTGCTGCGGCGTCACCGGAAGCCGTTCACGGTGCTCATCTCCGTCAACGCCATCGCGGTGATCGCCTCGATCACCGGTCCGTACCTGCTGGGCGGCCTGGTGGAGGACCTGTCGAACGGGGTCACCGACCTCCACCTGGAACGGACCGCGGCGGTGTTCGCGGTGGCGCTGGTCGTGCAGACCGTGTTCACGCGGACCATGCGGTTGCGGGGGGCGATGCTCGGCGAGGAGATGCTGGCCGATCTGCGCGAGGACTTCCTCGTGCGGTCGGTGGGGCTGCCGCCGGGTGTTCTGGAACGGGCGGGTACGGGAGACCTGCTGTCAAGGATCACGACGGACATCGACCGGCTGGCCAACGCGATGCGTGAGGCCGTGCCGCAACTGGCGATCGGCGTGGTGTGGGTCGGGCTGCTGCTCGGCGCGCTCACGGTCACGGCCCCGCCCCTCGCCCTGGCGGTGCTGATCGCCCTGCCCGTGCTGATCATCGGCTGCCGCTGGTACTTCCGGCGGGCTCCGTCCGCGTACCGCTCGGAGGCCGCCGGGTACGCGGCGGTGGCTGCGGTGCTGGCCGAGACCGTGGACGCCGGGCGGACGGTGGAGGCGCACCGGCTGGGTGCCCGCAGGATCGCGCTCTCGGACCGCAGGGTCAGGGAGTGGACGGCCTGGGAGCGGTACACCTTGTTCCTGCGCTCTGTGCTCTTCCCCGTCATCAACGCCACCTATGTGACGATTCTCGGCGCGGTGCTGCTGATCGGCGGCTGGTTCGTGATGGAGGGCTGGCTGACCGTCGGGCAGCTGACGACGGGCGCGCTGCTGGCGCAGATGATGGTCGACCCGATCGGCCTGATCCTGCGCTGGTACGACGAGCTGCAGGTGGCCCAGGTGTCGCTGGCCAGGCTCGTCGGCGTGCGGGAGATCGAGCCGGACGCGGGCGACGACCTGGTGGGCCCCGAGGGCAGGCGGGTACGGGCGGACGACGTGCGCTTCGGCTACCGCGCCGGCGTGGACGTCCTGCACGAGGTGTCGCTGGACGTCGCCCCCGGTACGCGCCTGGCGCTGGTCGGCCCGTCGGGCGCGGGCAAGTCCACCCTGGGACGGCTGCTGGCCGGGATCTACGCCCCCCGTACGGGTGAGGTCACGCTGGGCGGGGCCGAGCTGTCCCGGATGACGGCGGAGCGGGTACGGACCCACGTGGCCCTGGTCAACCAGGAGCACCACGTGTTCGTCGGTTCGCTCCGGGACAATCTGCTGCTGGCCCGTACGGGCGCCGGGGACGCCGAGCTGTGGGCGTCCCTCGCGGCGGTCGACGCCGAGGGCTGGGCCAGGGCCCTCCAGGACGGCCTGGACACGGAGGTCGGTTCGGGCGGCCAGGTGCTCACCCCGGCGCAGGCACAGCAGATCGCGCTGGCCCGGCTGGTCCTGGCGGATCCTCACACGCTGGTCCTCGACGAGGCCACCTCGCTGCTCGACCCGCGGGCGGCCCGGCATCTGGAGCGCTCGCTGGCCCGGGTGCTCGACGGTCGCACGGTGATCGCCATCGCGCACCGGCTGCACACGGCGCACGACGCGGACGTGATCGCGGTCGTCGAGGACGGCAGGATCAGTGAGCTGGGCAGCCACGACGCGCTGGTGTCGGCGGACGGCGCGTACGCGGCCCTCTGGCGGTCCTGGCACGGATGAGCGCCCCGCACCGGCCCGGTGGAGACCGCCCGGGCCGGTGCGGGGACCGGGCACCGCCGCCGTACAAGAGGCGAAGTCCCCGCCCTCCGGTGAGGATGAGGAGTGACTGGCCCCGGATCCGGGGCAGGCGAGCGATGACCGCGTAAGCCCGAGAAGGGACGCACACCGTGGCACGACCCAGGATTCTCGTTGTCGGCGCCGGCTTTGCCGGGATCGAGTGCGTGCGCCGGCTGGAACGCAGTCTCGCCCCCGGCGAGGCGGACATCACGCTCGTCACACCGTTCTCGTACCAGCTGTACCTGCCGCTGCTCCCGCAGGTGGCCTCCGGGGTCCTGACCCCGCAGTCGGTCGCCGTCTCCCTGCGCCGGAGCCGTCGTCACCGCACCCGGATCGTGCCGGGCGGGGCCATCGGGGTGGACACCAAGGCGAAGGTCTGCGTCATCCGCAAGATCACCGACGAGATCGTGAACGAGCCGTACGACTACCTCGTGCTGGCCGCCGGCAGCGTCACGCGGACGTTCGACATCCCCGGTCTCGTGGACAACGCCCGCGGCATGAAGACGCTGGCCGAGGCGGCCTACATCCGCGATCACGTCATCTCCCAGCTCGACCTGGCGGACGCCAGTCACGACGAGGCCGAACGGGCCTCGCGGCTCCAGTTCGTCGTGGTCGGCGGTGGTTACGCGGGCACCGAGACGGCCGCGTGTCTGCAGCGGCTCACCACGAGCGCCGTCCGGCACTACCCGCGGCTGGATCCGAAGCTGATCAAGTGGCACCTGATCGACATCGCGCCCAAGCTCATGCCCGAGCTCGGCGACAAGCTCGGGCTCAGCGCCCTGGAGATCCTGCGCAGGCGCGGCATCGAGGTGTCGCTGGGGGTCTCGGTCGCCGAGGCGGGGCCCGACAAGGTGACCTTCACGGACGGCCGGGTGCTGCCCTGCCGCACGCTGATCTGGACCGCGGGGGTGGCGGCCAGTCCGCTCGTCGCCACGCTCGACGCCGAGACGGTGCGCGGCCGGCTGGCGGTGACACCCGAGATGTCGCTGCCCGGCGCGGACGGCGTGTTCGCGCTCGGCGACGCGGCGGCGGTCCCGGACCTGGCCAAGGGTGACGGAGCGATCTGCCCGCCCACCGCGCAGCACGCCATGCGCCAGGGGCGCGCGCTGGCCGGCAACATCATCGCCTCCCTGCGCGGCACGACGCTGCAGCCCTACGTCCACAAGGATCTCGGTCTCGTGGTGGACCTCGGCGGCAAGGACGCCGTCTCCAAGCCGCTGGGCATCGAGCTGAAGGGTCTGCCCGCGCAGGCCGTGGCGCGCGGCTACCACTGGTCGGCGCTCCGGACCAACGTGGCCAAGACCCGGGTGCTGACCAACTGGATGCTCAACGCGATCGCCGGGGACGACTTCGTGCGGACGGGCTTCCAGGCCCGCCAGCCCGCGACCCTGCGGGACTTCGAGTACACGGACGCCTACCTCACCGCGGAACAGATCCACGCGCGTACGGCGTCGGCGGGCGGGCACGGCTGAGCCGGCCGTTCGGCCCACGGTCCCTGCCCCGGCTCCGGCCCCTGCCCCCGGGCGGGGGCCGCCGTCATGTCTGACGTGACAGCACGGTCTCGACCGTGTCCGCCTCCTGCGGCGGCTTGTCCTCGCGGTAGCCCAGCACCCGGGCGAAGCGCAGGGTGACTCCCGCCGGGTAGCGGGTGGAGCGCTGCAGCCCGTCGTAGGCGATCTCCACGACGAGTTCCGGACGCACGGTCACCACGTGCCCGTCGTCGCCGGTGGACAGTTCCTGGAGCCGTTCGGTCTGCCAGGCGAGCAGGGTGTCCGTCAGCCCCTTGAAGGTCTTGCCGAGCATCACGAACGTGCCGTCCTCCTGCCGTGCCCCCAGGTGCAGGTTGGACAGCTTCCCCGTGCGCCTGCCGTGGCCCCACTCGGCGGCGAGCACCACCAGGTCCAGGGTGTGTACGGGTTTCACCTTCAGCCAGGACGCGCCGCGCCGGCCGGCGCTGTACGGCGCGGCCTCTCCCTTGACCACCACGCCCTCGTGTCCCCGCGCCAGGGTCTCCTCGAAGAACGCCACGGCGGCCTCACGTGCCGCACCGTCCGAGGGGTCCGCCACGGTGACGCGCCGTACCCGCATCGGCGCGGGCACCAGCGCCGCCAGTTCGGCGTGCCGCTCGGAGGCGGGGAGGTCCAGGAGCTCGCGTCCGTCCACGGCGAGTACGTCGAAGAAGACGGGGCTGACGGGGACCGCCGCGGCGGCGGTGGCCACGTCCCGGCGGGAGCCCACCCGCGAGGCGGTCTCCTGGAACGGGCGGGGCCTGCCGTCGTCGTCGAGGGCGAGGGCCTCGCCGTCCAGGACGAAGCTTCCGGCGCGGAAACCGGCGGCCGCGGTGACCAGTTCGGGCAGCCGGTCGGTGATGTCGTCGAGGGTGCGGGTGTAGACGCGCACCGTGGGGCCGTCCCGGTGCACCTGCACCCGGATGCCGTCCAGTTTCTCCTCGACGGCGCAGGGTCCCAGCTTGTCGATGGCCTCGGTGACCGAGCGTGCCGTGTGCGCCAGCATCGGCAGGACCGGCCGGCCTACGGTGAGCCGGAAGGCGGCGAGCGCTTCCGGGCCGTCCGCGAGCAGCGCCCGGGCGACGGCCTGCAACGAGCCGCCCAGCATGACGGCACGCCGCACGTCGGCGGGGGGCGCCCCGGTGGCGGCGGCCAGGGCGTCGATCGCCACGGCGTCCAGCGCTCCCTGGCGTACCTCGCCGGTGAGCAGGCTCCGGAGGAAGTGCTGTTCCTCCGCGGTGGCGGCCGCGAGGAGCCGCTGCAGGCGGTCCTTGCGTGCGGCCTGGGAGCCCGGGCCGGTGAGCGCCCCGATCGCCGACAGTTCCGCGTCGGTCCCGGCCACGGTCAGCGAGGGTGTGTCCGCGGGTGCCACCGGATCGCCCAGGGCGCTCCACCCGATGCCGAGCCGCCCCTGCGGGAGGCGTCCGGCGAGGTAGGGGATGACGATCGGGACGTCGTCGGGCCCGGCCTCCCGGAAGAGTCCGGCCAGCAGGCCGGTCTTCCGGGTCCGTGCCGACGCCGCGGCGACCTCCAGGGACACGTGGGCGAGCCGGGCGAGCAGCATGGGTTCATGGTGCTACACCGCGGCCGGTCGTGGCTGGGGGCACACCGTCCGGCGGAGACCGTGCGGCGGTCAGATGAGGTTGAGGGCCGCGGCCCCGCCCACTCCCCCGAGCACCATGAAGGCGGGCGTCAGCACCTTGAGCTCCACCCAGCTCCCCGCCCGGAAGCGCATGGCCTTCGGGGGACCGACCGGGTACCAGCGCTTGCGGCCCAGCGGGATGGGCCACAGGATCGGGCAGCCTGAGACGGTCAGTGCGTCTCCGATGTCGTGGACGAGGGCGCCCAGGACGATCGGGAGCCCGAGCCAGAGGTACTCCTGGCCGGGCGCGTCGAACAGCCAGCCCGAACCGTTGCCCGGCTGGTCGAGCACTCCCGCGAGGATCCATGCGCTGGTGGCGCCCAGCAGCCACACGAGGACGTCGCTGGAGACCCTGGCCGCCCGCCACAGCAGTCCCTCGACGGCGAGCACCAGGTGGACGAAGAGGATGCCCAGGACCGCCCACCGGCCGCCGAGGACGGCGGCGGCGGAGGCTCCGCCGCCTATCAGCACGGCCCACAGCCAGGTGTGGGTGAGGGTGCGGTGGCCGCCGTTCCTGCGTGGGTCGCCGGGCCCCCGCGTCGCCTTGTAGACGGCGTACGAGAGCTTGTCGACGATCTCGCACATGGTCTTGGAGACCGGTCCGAAGGCCCGCGAGATGGTGGCGGACTTGTGGTCGAGGTCCGGGGCGAGTGCGGCGCCCGCGCAGATCAGCGCCCCCACGGCGAGGACGGGCCAGGGCATGGTGTGGCCCGCGGCGGCGGCCGCGGCGCCCACGCCCAGCCAGGCTGCCGCCCCTGACAGTGAGTGTGCCGGTCCCATCATGGCTGTTCCCGCCCCCATCGTGATCCGGCCCGTGCGCGGCCGGGCCGCCACTGCCTTGGCAGGGCGGCCGAGTTGAGTGGGCAGCGTATCGTCCGTGATCATCGCGTCGTCCTCCGGTTCTCCCATCCGGACACCGGGCAGGCAAGATGGGGGTGTGACCCTTATCGATCAGCTGCCCCCGACCGCCGACCCGGACGCCCTCTTCGAGGCCTTCTCGTCATGGACCGAATCGCAGGGCATCACCCTCTACCCGGCTCAGGAGGAGGCGCTGATCGAGGTGGTCTCCGGCGCGAACCTGATCCTCTCCACCCCCACCGGCTCCGGAAAGAGCCTGGTGGCCGCGGGTGCCCATTTCACGGCGCTGGCCCAGGACAAGGTGACGTTCTACACCGCTCCGATCAAGGCGCTGGTCTCGGAGAAGTTCTTCGACCTCTGCAAGCTCTTCGGCACGGAGAACGTCGGCATGCTGACCGGTGACGCCTCGGTCAACGCCGACGCGCCGGTCATCTGCTGTACGGCGGAGGTGCTCGCCTCCATCGCGCTGCGGGACGGCAGGTACGCCGACATCGGCCAGGTGGTGATGGACGAGTTCCACTTCTACGCGGAGCCGGACCGGGGCTGGGCCTGGCAGATCCCGCTGCTGGAGCTCCCGCAGGCGCAGTTCGTGCTCATGTCGGCGACGCTCGGCGACGTCTCGATGTTCGAGGAGGACCTGACCCGCCGCACCGGGCGGCCGACCTCCGTGGTGCGTTCGGCGACGCGGCCGGTGCCGCTGAGCTACGAGTACCGGCTGACCCCGATCACGGAGACGCTGACGGAGCTGCTGGACACCCGGCAGGCACCCGTCTACATCGTGCACTTCACCCAGGCCGCGGCCGTGGAGCGGGCGCAGTCGCTGATGAGCATCAACATGTGCACGAAGGAGGAGAAGGAGAAGATCGCCGACCTGATCGGCAGTTTCCGCTTCACCACCAAGTTCGGCCAGAACCTCTCCCGCTTCGTGCGCCACGGGATCGGCGTGCACCACGCCGGGATGCTCCCCAAGTACCGCCGGCTCGTCGAGAAGCTGGCGCAGGCGGGCCTGCTGAAGGTGATCTGCGGTACGGACACCCTGGGCGTCGGCGTCAACGTGCCGATCCGGACGGTGCTGTTCACCGCCCTCACCAAGTACGACGGCACCCGGGTGCGCACGCTGCGGGCGCGGGAGTTCCATCAGATCGCCGGCCGCGCGGGCCGGGCGGGGTTCGACACGGCAGGGTTCGTCGTCGCGCAGGCGCCGGAGCACGTCATCGAGAACGAGAAGGCCGTCAAGAAGGCGGGCGACGACCCCAAGAAGAAGCGCAAGGTGGTCCGCAAGAAGGCCCCCGAGGGCTTCGTCGCGTGGTCGGAGACCACTTTCGACAAGTTGATCCAGTCCGAGCCGGAGCCGCTGACCTCGCGCTTCCGGGTCACGCACACGATGCTGCTCTCGGTGATCGCCCGCCCGGGAAACGCCTTCGACGCGATGCGGCACCTGCTGGAGGACAACCACGAACCGCGCAAGGCGCAGCTGAGGCACATCCGGCGGGCCATCGCCATCTACCGGTCGCTGCTGGACGGCGGTGTGGTGGAGCAGCTCGCCACGCCGGACGCCGAGGGCCGGATCGTACGGCTCACCGTCGATCTCCAGCAGGACTTCGCGCTCAACCAGCCGCTGTCCACGTTCGCGCTGGCCGCGTTCGACCTGCTGGACGCCGAATCCCCCTCGTACGCCCTGGACATGGTCTCCGTGGTCGAGTCGACCCTCGACGACCCGCGGCAGATCCTCGCCGCCCAGCAGAACAAGGCGCGGGGTGAGGCCGTCGGGCAGATGAAGGCCGACGGCGTCGAGTACGAGGAGCGGATGGAACGGCTCCAGGAGGTCACGTACCCCAAGCCGCTGAGCGAGCTGCTGTGGCACGCGTACGACGTGTACCGCACCAGCCACCCGTGGGTGAACGACCACCCGGTGTCGCCGAAGTCGGTCATCCGGGACATGTACGAACGGGCCATGACCTTCACGGAGTTCACCTCGAACTACGAGCTGGCCCGTACCGAGGGGATCGTGCTGCGCTATCTGGCGAGCGCGTACAAGGCCCTCGAGCACACCATTCCGGACGACCTGAAGTCGGAGGACCTGGAGGACCTGATCGCCTGGCTCGGCGAGATGGTGCGCCAGGTGGACTCCAGTCTGCTCGACGAGTGGGAGCAGCTGGCCAACCCGGAGGTGGAGACCGCCGAGCAGGCGCAGGAGCGGGCGGACGAGGTCAAGCCCGTCACGGCCAACGCCCGTGCCTTCCGGGTCCTGGTGCGCAACGCGATGTTCCGCCGGGTGGAGCTGGCCGCGCTGGACCGGGTTCGCGACCTGGGCGAGCTGGACGCCGATTCCGGCTGGGACGAGGACGCCTGGGGCGAGGCGATGGACGGCTACTGGGACGCGCACGACGACCTCGGCACCGGGCCGGACGCGCGCGGCCCGAAACTGCTGAAGATCGACGAGGACCCGGAGCACGGTCTGTGGCGGGTGTGGCAGGCCTTCGCCGACCCGGCCGGGGACCACGACTGGGGTATCCGGGCGGAGGTCGATCTGGCGGCCTCCGACGAGGAGGGGCGGGCGGTCGTCCGGGTCACGGCCGTGGGTCAGCTGTGACCGCCCACCGACCCGGGGAAGAAGTGGAGACACACCGGATGACGAGCCCCGCCGAGCGCCTGGTCGACCTCCTCGACCTGGAACGGATCGAGGTCAACATCTTCCGCGGCCGGAGCCCGGAGGAGTCCCTGCAGCGGGTCTTCGGAGGGCAGGTCGCGGGACAGGCGCTGGTCGCGGCCGGTCGCACGACCGACGGCGACCGCCCCGTCCACTCGCTGCACGCCTACTTCCTGCGGCCCGGCCGCCCGGGCGTGCCGATCGTCTACGACGTCGAGCGGGTGCGGGACGGCCGGTCGTTCACCACCCGCCGGGTGACGGCCGTGCAGCAGGGCCGGACGATCTTCACTCTCACGGCGTCGTTCCACCGGCCGGAGGAGGCGGGTTTCGAGCACCAGTTGCCGCCCGCCCGTACGGTCCCCGGACCCGAGGAGCTGCCGAAGGTCGCCGACGAGGTGCGCGAGCACCTGGGCGCGCTGCCGGAGGCCCTGGAGCGGATGGCCCGGCGGCAGCCCTTCGACATCCGCTACGTCGACCGGCTGCGCTGGACGCGGGAGGAGACCAGGGACGCGGATCCGCGCAGCGCGGTGTGGATGCGCGCGGTCGGGCCGCTCGGGGACGACCCGCTGGTGCACACCTGTGCGCTGACGTACGCGAGCGACATGACGCTGCTGGACGCCGTCCGGATCCCGGTGGAGCCGCTGTGGGGGCCGCGCGGCTTCGACATGGCGTCGCTGGACCATGCGATGTGGTTCCACCGGCCGTTCCGGGCCGACGAGTGGTTCCTGTACGACCAGGAGTCGCCGATCGCCACGGGTGGCCGGGGGCTGGCCCGGGGCCGGATCTACGACCGCGAGGGGCGGTTGCTGGTGTCCGTGGTGCAGGAGGGGCTGTTCCGGCGGCTCGACGGCGCGTAGGGCCCCGGCCCGGGTCAGGTGCCCGGGAGCGGGTCCTGCTCCACCTCGTGCCGGCGGGTGCGGATGTCCGGTCCGGCGGGGTGCAGTTTGGCGTCGCAGGCGGGCCCGAGGCCGGTTCGCCGGGATTCCGCGCCGGTGAGGGGGCGCCCGCACAGGGCGCAGCGCACCGGCCGGCGAGGGGCGGCCGGGCGTAGCTCGGGCGGTGGCTCGGGGAAGAGCCCGGGCAGGGGCGGGGACGACTCCATCCGCGGATCCTCTCAGCCTCCCGGGTGCCCGCCGCACGCGGACCCGGCGCCCCTCCCCAGCGGGTACATCACAGACAGAACACCACATCGTGGTATCACCGTGGGGAGCCTGCGGAACGCCGTGTTCCGGCGGGGCCGGACACCGAGGAGACCATGAGCATGTCGGCCGATCCGGGAGCGCCGGGCACGCAGCCGCCGGATCCCCTCACGGTGGTACGCAGCCGGAGCTACGCGGCTCTCCTGGTCATGGTGGCGGTGCTCGGCGCCCCCATCTCGGCCGCCGCCTTCGGTTTCCTCGCCCTCGTCCACGAGCTCCAGACACTGACCTACGGCGATCTGCCCCGTGCGCTCGGATTCCACGGCACGCCGTCCTGGTGGCCGGTGCCACTGCTCGTCGCGGCCGGACTGCTGACGGGCCTGGCCGTCCGGCATCTCCCGGGCACCGGCGGGCACAGGCCGGCCGAGGGCATGGCGGTGAAGGCCGGGCCTCCCACCCCTGCGGAGCTCCCCGGCATCGCGCTCGCCGCGCTGGCCTCTCTGGGGCTGGGCGCGGTGCTGGGCCCGGAGGCGCCGCTCATCGCCCTGGGGGGTGGGCTCGCCGTGTACGCCGTACGTCTGGTCAGGCCCGGAATCGATCCCGGCGCGGGCGCCATCGTGGCGGCCTCCGGAAGCTTCGCCGCCGTCAGCGCCCTGCTGGGCTCGCCGCTCCTCGGCGCGTTCCTGCTGATGGAGGCCTCCGGCCTGGCCGGGATGACGCTCGGCCTGGTCCTCGTCCCCGGGCTGCTGGCCGCCGGCATCGGCTCGCTCATCTTCGTCGGCCTGGGTGCGTGGACGGGGCTGGGAACGTACTCCCTGACCCTGCCCCACGTACCGCACGCCGGTCCGCCCACCGTCGCCGAGTTCGGCTGGGCCGTCGCCCTCGGGCTCGCCGCGGCCTTCGTCGGCGCGGGGGTGCGGCGGTTGTCGCTGTCCCTGCAGAAGCGGGCCGGGCAGCGGGTGGTGACGGCGGGCATGGCGGCGGGTGCGGTCGTCGGTGTTCTCGCGCTCCTGTACGCCGAGAGCACGGGTGAGAGCCCGTCGCAGGTCCTGTACTCCGGCCAGGAGGCCTTGGGCGGTCTCGTCGCCCCGGGCGCCGGGTACTCGGCGGGCACACTCGTGCTTCTCCTCGTGTGCAAGGCTCTCGCGTTCTGCGCGTCGCTGAGCGCCCTGAGGGGCGGCCCCGTCTTTCCCGCGATGTTCGTCGGAGCGGCCGGCGGCCTGGCCCTCTCCCATCTGCCCGGCCTCGACGTGACCGCCGGTTTCGCGATGGGCATCGGTGCCATGTCCGTGGCGATGCTGAGACTTCCGATGACCTCGGTGCTGCTGGCCACGCTCCTCCTGGGAGGCGAGGGCATCACCGTCATGCCGCTGGTGATCGTCTCCGTCGTGGTGGCGTACGTCTCGACGCTCAGACTGGACCGGCCCCCGGCGGAGGCTCACGCCTCCTCCCCGGGGTGACCTGGACCGACCTCTCAGCCGAGACGTGCGCTGCCCCGGGCCCTGAGCCGGTCCGTCACCCTGATGATTGTCCTGCCATGACATCGCCCTGCCGCGCCCTCACCGGCCGTGCACACGAAAGGCCCGCTCCATGACCGAGATCGTCCCTGTCTCCGGCCCCGAACTGGTCACCTACGCAGATGAGTTGGCGGCCCTGCTGATCGAGACCGTCGAGGAAGGCTCCTCGGTGGGATTCCTCGCGCCGCTCGACCGGGCCACCGCCGCCACGTGGTGGCGGGCGCGTGCCGCCTCGGTGGAGGCGGGACGGCACCAGGTGTGGATCGCCCGGGACGGCGGACAGGTGGTCGGCACGATCGGGCTGGTCAAGCCCGCCCTGCCGAACGCCCGCCACCGGGCCGAGGTCGCCAAGCTGATGGTGCGCCCCGCGGCCCGCGGGCACGGCATCGGCCGGAGCCTGCTCACGGCCGCCGAGCGGTCGGCGGCCGAGGAGGGGCTGACCCTGCTGATCCTGGACACCGAGACGGGGAGCCCGGCCGAGAAGCTCTACCGCTCGGCGGGGTGGACGGAATGCGGTTCCGTCCCGGAGTACGCGGGCGACCCGGCGGGTGTCCTCAGGTCGACCACGTTCTACTACAAGGCCGTCGGTCCCGTGGCGCCCGAGCCGTCACAATGAACAGCGACGCCACGCCTACGAGGAGGACCTCCATGTCCCTGCACGACATCCCGCTCCGCACCCTCACCGGTGAGCCGACCACCCTGGGCGCCTACGAGGGTTCCGCGGTGCTGGTGGTCAACGTGGCCTCCCGGTGCGGCCTCACCCCGCAGTACGCGGGTCTGGAGCGGCTGCAGAAGGAGTACGGGGACCGCGGCTTCACCGTGCTCGGGGTGCCCTGCAACCAGTTCGCGGGCCAGGAGCCCGGCACCGCCGAGGACATCCGGACCTTCTGCTCGACGACGTACGGGGTCAGCTTCCCGCTCCTGGAGAAGACCGACGTCAACGGCGAGGACCGGCACCCGCTGTACGCGGAGCTGACGAAGATCGCCGACGCGGAGGGCGCGGCGGGCGACGTCCAGTGGAACTTCGAGAAGTTCCTGATCTCCCCGGCCGGCGAGCCGGTCGCCCGGATCCGCCCGCGGACCGAGCCGGAGGCTCCCGAGGTCCTCGCGGCCATCGAGGCACACCTCCCGCAGCAGTGACGGGCGCGAAGGGCCGGACCGGCATCCGGTCCGGCCCTTCGCGCGCCCGTGGGGCTGCCTCCGCCCTCAGCGGATCGGCATCCCCGACAGGGTGCGGGCGATCACCAGACGCTGGATCTCGCTCGTGCCTTCGAAGATGGTGTAGATCGCCGCGTCCCGGTGCATGCGCTCCACGGGGTACTCCCGGGTGTAGCCGTTGCCGCCGAGGATCTGCACGGCCTGGGCGGTGACGGACTTCGCCGTCTCGCTGGCGTAGAGCTTCGACATCGACCCCTCCGCCGCGGTGAACGGCTTGCCGGCGCTCGCCATCCAGGAGGCGCGCCACACCAGCAGCCGGGCTGCGTCGATCTGCGTGCGCATGTCGGCCAGCTGGAAGGCGATCCCCTGGTTGTCGATGATGGGGCGGCCGAACTGGGTCCTGGTCCTCGCGTAGTCGAGGGCGACCTCGTAGGCGGCGCGGGCGGTCCCTACGGCCATCGCGCCGACGGCCGGGCGGGAGGCCTCGAACGTCGCCATCGCCGCGTTCTTGACGCGCTCGCCGCCGGCCGCGGCGCGCTCGCGGGCACGGGCCAGGCGCTCGTCGAGCTTCTCCTTGCCGCCCAGCAGGCAGTGGCCGGGGACCCGGACGTCCTCGAGGACGACTTCGGCGGTGTGGGACGCGCGGATGCCGTGCTTCTTGAACTTCTGCCCCTGGGAGAGGCCCGGCGTGGCCGGCGGGACGATGAAGGAGGCGTGCCCCTTGGTCCCCAGCTCCGGGTCGACGACCGCGACGACGACGTGCACGTTGGCGATGCCGCCGTTGGTCGCCCAGGTCTTGGTGCCGTTCAGGACCCACTCGTCCTTGGCGGCGTCGTACACCGCACGGGTGCGCATGGAGCCGACGTCCGAGCCCGCGTCCGGTTCGGAGGAGCAGAAGGCGGCGACCTTCACGTCCTCGGCGTCGCCGTACATCTGCGGGATCCAGGTGCCGATCTGCTCCTCGGTCCCGTTGGCGAGGACGCCGACGGCGGCCAGACCCGTACCGACGATGGACAGGGCGATGCCGGCGTCGCCCCAGAAGAGCTCCTCCATGGCCATGGGGATGCCGAGCCCCGTAGGGTCGAAGAACTGCTGGGCGTAGAAGTCGAGGGAGTAGATGCCCACCTTGGCCGCCTCCTGGATGACGGGCCAGGGCGTTTCCTCACGCTCGTCCCACTCCGAGGCGGCCGGGCGGATCACGTCGGCGGCGAAGCCGTGAAGCCAGTCGCGGACCTGCTTCTGGTCATCGTTGAGCTCGAGCGTGAACTCGGCCATGTTCCCTCCATGCACTTCGGATCAACCGTGCGTTACTGACGGTAACACCAGTCTGTTACCAGCAAGTAGACACTGTCAACCGGCCAGCCGCCGATCCGCGCACCGGCGGGCGGGGTGTTAGGTTTCCCGGGCGTCAGGAGCGATCGCGGGACAGCCGGGGCGGGAGACACACCATGGAGACCACACGAGGGGCGGAACGGCAGCGGACGGCGGCCGAACGGCGGCGCCGGGAACTGCTCGAGGCCGCGGACCGCGTGGTGCTCAGGGACGGCCCGCAGGCGTCGATGAACGCGATCGCCGCAGAGGCCGGGATCACCAAACCCATCCTCTACCGCCACTTCGGCGACAAGGGCGGCCTCTACCGCGCGCTCGCCGAGCGCCACACCGACGCCCTGCTCAGCGCCCTGCGAGCCGCGCTCGACGCCCCCGCGGAGCGGCGCGAACGCGTCGAGGCCACGCTGGACACCTACCTCGCCGCGATCGAGGCCCGTCCCCAGGTCTACCGCTTCCTGATGCACCCCTCGGACGACGCGGCCCCCTCCACCGAGCAGGGCTTCGACGTCGGCCGGCACTCCGCTCCCCTGCTGCGCCGCCTCGGCGAGGAACTCGGCAAGGTGATCGCCGAACGGGTCGACCTCGGCCCGGACAGCGAGCGGATGGCCCGCATCTGGGGCCACGGCATCGTCGGCATGATGCACGCGGCCGGCGACTGGTGGCTGGGCGACCGCCCGTGCACGCGCGAGGAGTTGGTGCGCAGTCTCGCCGACCTCCTCTGGGGCAGGCTGGCCGGGGCGGGCGATCTGCCGGGCGGTCCGGGTTTCTGAGGCGGGGCGGGCCTCAGCCGGTACGCGCCCACGGCGCCCGCCGGGCCGCGCGCAGCGCCCTGGAGCGGCGCAGCCCGGTCAGCCGGTCCGTGTAGACCCGGCCGTCGAGGTGGTCGCACTCGTGCTGGAGGCAGCGGGCGAACCACCCCGTACCCGTGACCCGCACGGGCTCCCCCGTCACGGACCTGCCCTCGACCACGGCGCGGTCGAAGCGCGGGGTACCCGCTTCGAGGCCCGGGAGTGAGAGGCATCCCTCCGGGCCGCGTACGGTGATCCCGTCCGCCTCGACGAGGACCGGGTTGACCACGTGGCCCAGATGCCTCACCTCGTCGTCGTCCGGGCAGTCGTAGACGAACACCTTGAGCGGCACGCCGATCTGGTTGGCGGCGAGCCCCACGCCCTGGGCGGCGTACATGGTGGCGAACATGTCCTCCACCAGCTGGACGAGCGCGGGGCCGAAGTCGGTGACGTCCTCGCACGGACTGTGGAGCACCGGGTCCCCGAGCACGCTCACGGCGTGCACGAGTCCGGAACTGCCGGGGATCGGGCGGTTTCGCATGGGCAGAAGCGTACGTTCCACGTGACCTCCACGTTCCGCCCGGTGCCGCGGTGCGGCCGTCGGCCCGGACATCGATAGGCTGGGCGCGGACCGATGCAAGGAGGATCTAGGACGATGGCAGGCAACACGGAGCCGTTGTCGCCGCGGGCCAAGCTCGCCGTGACGGCGGGCAAGGCCGCGGCGGCGGTGTCGCGCGCTGCGGGGCGCGGCAGCGGATCGGTGATCGGCGGCCGGGTGGCGCTCAAGCTCGACCCCGACCTGCTGGGGCGGCTGGCGCAGCACTTGGACGTGATCCTCGTGTCCGCGACGAACGGGAAGACGACCACCACGCGGTTGATCGCCGAGGCGCTCCGCGCCGCCGGCCCCGTCGTGTCGAACGCCCTCGGCGCCAACATGCCGGCGGGGATCACCTCCGCGCTGGCGGGCGGCTCGGACGCGAAGTACGGCGTGATAGAGGTGGACGAGAAGTACCTCGCCGGGGTGGCCCGGGACACCACACCCAAGGTGATCGCGCTGCTCAACTTGTCCCGCGACCAGCTGGACCGGGCGGCCGAGACGCGGATGCTGGCCGAGCAGTGGCGTGAGGGCCTCTCCGGCTCGAAGGCCGTGATCGTGGCCAACGCGGACGACCCGCTGATCGTCTGGGCCGCTTCCTCCTCGCCCAACGTGGTGTGGGTCGCGGCGGGACAGGCGTGGAAGGACGACGCCTGGTCGTGCCCGTCGTGCGGCGGCGTGATGCAGCGCCCGGGTGACGACTGGTTCTGCGGCGAGTGCGGTTTCCGCCGCCCCGCGCCGAGTTGGGCGCTCAACGGCGACTACGTCCTGGACCCGCACGGTTCGGCGTGGCCGATCCACCTGCAGCTCCCGGGCCGGGCCAACAAGGCCAACGCGACCAGTTCGGCTGCCGTGGCCGCCGTCTTCGGCGTACCGCCGCAGGTCGCCCTGGAGCGCATGTACCAGGTGCAGGCGGTCGCGGGCCGCTACGACGTGGTCTCCTTCCTCGGCCGCGAGCTGAGGCTGCTGCTGGCGAAGAACCCGGCGGGCTGGCTGGAGACGTTCTCCCTCATCGATCCGCCGCCGACCCCGGTGATCCTGTCGGTGAACGCCCGCGGCGCGGACGGCACGGACACCTCGTGGCTGTGGGACGTCGACTACACCCAGCTGTACGGCCACCCGATCTTCGTACTGGGTGACCGCAAGCTGGACCTGGCGGTCCGGCTCGAGGTGGCCGGACTCGACTTCCGCGTCTGCGAGACCCTGGACGAGGCCGTCCAGATGGCCCCGCCCGGCCGCATCGAGGTCATCGCCAACTACACCGCCTTCCAGGATCTGCGCCGTCGTGTCGGCAACTGACCCCCGCGCGGGCCACCCCCGGAGAGGACGAAGCATGAGCAACAACGGCCTGCGGCTGGTGTGGGTCTATCCCGACCTCCTCAGCACCTACGGCGACCAGGGCAACGCCCTGGTGGTGGAGCGCCGGGCACGGCAGCGCGGTCTCGACGTGGCGCGCGTGGACGTGCGCAGCGACCAGCCGATCCCGACGTCGGGCGACATCTACCTGATCGGCGGCGGCGAGGACCGGCCGCAGCGGCTGGCCGCGGAGCGACTGCGCCGCGACGGCGGGCTGAGCAGGGCCGCGTCCAACGGCGCGATCATCTTCTCGGTCTGCGCGGGCTACCAGATCCTCGGCCACGAGTTCATCAACGACCTCGGCGAGCGGGAGGCCGGCCTCGGCCTGCTCGACGTGGTCTCCACGCGCGGCGAGGGCGCGCGCTGCGTCGGGGACGTGCTCGGCGACATCGACCCGAACCTCGGGCTCCCGCCGCTGACCGGATTCGAGAACCACCAGGGCGTCACCCACCTGGGTCCGACCGCCAGGCCCTTCGCCCGCACACGGATCGGCCGGGGCAACGGGACGGGCGACGGTACCGAGGGCGCGTACAACGACACGGTGTTCGGCACGTACATGCACGGTCCCGTGCTGGCGCGCAATCCGTTGATCGCGGACCACCTGCTGAAGCTGGCGCTCGACGTGAACGCGCTGCCGCCGACCGACGACCGGTGGTACGAGGCCCTGCGCGCCGAGCGGATCGCCTCGGCGACGCAGCCCGCCTGAGGTCGCCCGCACCGGCGCGGCCACCCACGGGGTGGCTCCGCCGGTGCCGGCCGTCCACGCCCGGGAGGTTTCGTGGACGGCCGCGGGGCGTCCAGCAGTCGGACGGTGGGTTCGGTCCCGCCACCTTGCGCCGGTAGGGTGGCGGGGATCCAACCGGACGACGTGGTCCGGTCGTCGGCCCACGTTGCAAAGGTTCCCCGGGCAATGCGAATTGGTGTGCTCACCTCCGGCGGCGACTGCCCCGGCCTCAACGCCGTCATCCGCTCCGTCGTGCACCGCGCGGTGGTCGACCACGGCGACGAGGTCATCGGCTTCCACGACGGCTGGAAGGGCCTCCTCGAGTGCGACTACCGCAAGCTCGACCTCGACGCGGTCGGCGGCATCCTCGCCCGGGGCGGCACGATTCTCGGCTCCTCCCGGGTCCAGCCCGCTCATCTGCGTGACGGGGTGGAGCGGGCCCGCGGCCACGTCGCCGACCTCGGCCTCGACGCGATCATCCCCATCGGCGGCGAGGGCACGCTGAAGGCGGCCAATCTGCTCTCCGAGGCGGGGCTGCCCATAGTCGGCGTGCCCAAGACCATCGACAACGACATCGCCTCCACCGATGTGACGTTCGGCTTCGACACGGCCGTCGGGGTGGCGACCGACGCGCTCGACCGGCTGAAGACGACCGCCGAGTCGCACCAGCGGGTGCTGATCGTCGAGGTCATGGGGCGTCACACGGGCTGGATCGCCCTGCACTCGGGCATGGCGGCGGGCGCGCACGCCATCGTCGTCCCCGAGCGGCCCTTCGACATCGACGAGCTGACCTCGCTCGTGGGTCGGCGGTTCTCGGACGGCAAGAAGTTCGCGATCGTCGTCGTCGCGGAGGGCGCCAAGCCGCGGGAGGGCTCCATGGAGTTCGACCAGGGCAAGACGGACATCTACGGCCACGAGCGCTTCGCCGGAGTGGCGACCCAGCTCTCCGGTGAGCTGGAGCACCGCCTCGGCAAGGAGGCCCGCCCGGTGATCCTCGGACACGTGCAGCGTGGCGGGACCCCGACCGCGTACGACCGGGTCCTCGCCACCCGGTTCGGCTGGCACGCGGTGGAGGCGGCGCACCGCGGCGAGTTCGGCATGATGACGGCGCTGCGCGGCACGGACATCACGATGGTCCCGCTCGCCGTGGCGGTGGAGACCCTGAAGACGGTTCCGGCCGAACGTTACGCCGAGGCGGAGTGCGTGCTCTGACGGACACGAGGTCCTACGAACCGCCCCCGGCCGCATCAGCGGCCGGGGGCGGTTCTACTCTGGACCGGACAACCGGCACGAAACGGGGACGTCCCCAGCGGGAGTGAACAGATGGATCACAGCGGGCACGGCATGAACATGGACCTGCCGCCGTTCACGCTGGGACGTGGGCTCGAATTCTCCGCGGACCCCTTCTTCCTGATCGGCTGCGTGGCCGCGCTGGCCCTGTACGGCTACGGAGTACTGCGTCTGCGCAGGCGGGGCGACGCGTGGCCGGTCAACCGGCTGGTGTTCTTCGTCATCGGCGTGCTGTCCATCGCCCTGGTGATGTGCACCGGCCTCAACGACTACGGCATGCTCATGTTCAGCGTCCACATGGTGCAGCACATGATCATCAGCATGGTGTCGCCGATCCTGCTGCTCCTGGGCGCCCCGGTGACGCTGGCGCTGCGGGCGCTTCCGGTGGCGGGGAGGGGCCGCACCGGTCCGCGCGAACTGCTGCTCAAGCTGCTCCACAGCCGCTACATGAAGATCATCACCCATCCGGTGTTCACGATCCCGCTCTTCATCGCGAGCCTGTACGGCCTCTACTTCACTCCGCTGTTCGACTTCCTGATGGGCTCGAAGACCGGTCACGTCGTGATGATGGTGCACTTCCTCGCGGTCGGCCTGGTGTTCTTCTGGCCGATCATGGGCGTCGACCCCGGACCGCACCGCCCCGGCTACGTGATGCGGATGCTGGAACTCTTCGCCGGTATGCCGTTCCACGCGTTCTTCGGAATCGCGCTGATGATGGCGAGCCAGCCGATGGTGAAGGCGTACGAGAATCCGCCGGCCTCCCTCGGGATCGACGCGCTGGGCGATCAGTCCGCGGCGGGGGGCATCGCCTGGGCCTTCAGCGAGATCCCGTCCGTGCTGGTGCTGATCGCCCTGGTCTTCCAGTGGTACCGCTCCGAGCAGCGGACGGCCAAGCGTTCCGACCGTGCCGCGGACCGGGACGGCGACCAGGAGCTGCACGCGTACAACGCGTATCTGGCCTCCCTGCAGGCCCGGCAGTAGCGGTGGAGGTGCCCGCCGGGTGACCATGGCTCCGACGGCCGTGCGGCCGGTGAGGAGCGTGCGCTCATGCCTGGATCCACGAAGACCATGGGAGTGCTCACCGTGGGAACGCTCGTCGCGGTGACGGCGTACACGGTGGCTCTGGGGAGCAACGGCTGGCTCTGGTTCGGCTGGGTGGTGCTGGGGCTGGCCACCGTGGGGATGCTCGCCACCCGCGACGTCTGACCCCGGTGGATGGGTGCCCACCCGCCGTGGCCGGCCGGGCCGGTGGACGGCCTGACGGCCCGGTCGAGGTCCGGAACAGCCCCGGGGCCCTCTGAGGGTGGCGGTCCGGTCGTTCCTGCGCTTCCGGAGTGGAAGGCGGCGCGTTCTCCGTGCATCGTGGAACGGGAGGCCGGGTACTTCGCCGACCTGGCCCGGCTCCGCGGCGCACCGGCGAGGTCCGGCACCGGGCGCGGGACGACACGTTTCGGCCGTGATCCGCGTGAGCCGTCCATCTGAGGGGGAGCTGCGCCCGGCATCACGGGGCGTTGCCGGTTCAGGGTCGCGTCCCTGAGCGTCTGCGCAGGATGACGACGAGGTCCACGGCGGCGATCACGGCGAACAGGCCGCAGAGCCCTGCGAGCACCGCGAGCGGTGTGGGGCCGGGCGAGTCGTTCGCTCCGGACGACGCGGCCCAGAAGGCGAGCAGCACCGTGAGGGCGATGAACAGCGCCACTCCCCCGAGGGACAGGACGAGGCGCAGGCCGAGGGCGCTGCGCGCGGTGAGCGGCTCCGTTCCCGACCTGCCTCGGGCGGGGCCGGGGGGCGGTGAGGGCTGGGGCACGGTTCCTCCTCGGGGTCATGGGTCGGCGAGGCGGTCGGTCCGGGCGTCGCGTCCGGCCACTGCGCCGTCGGGGCGTGGCTCCGGCCTGCGTGCGCCGCTCGGGGCCGCAGATCAGCTCCTCGCCTGCCGGGTCTTCGACCGGTTCGCCTTGCGCAGCGCTTCGAGCAGTTCGGGCTTGGACATCCGGGACCGCCCTTCGACTCCGAGCCGCTTGGCCACGTCGTACAGATGCTGCTTGGAAGCCGCCTCGTCGACGCCTTCGCCGCTCCGTCCGCCCTGCCGGCGCGGCCGGGCCGACCGGGGATCGGAGGGGCCTTTGCGCCGGTTCTCCTTGCGTTCCCAGTGGTCGCCGACCTTCTCGTACGTGTGCTTGAGCGCGCCGTAGGCCACGCGGTGCGAGCGCTCGCCCTCGCCGTACTGCTCGACGGCGGAATCGTGGGCTTTGATCCACGTGCGCCGGGCGTCCGGCGAGGACCGCTCCAGGGTCGACGGCAGTTCCTGCTTTCCTGGCACCGAAGCCGCCTCTTCCTCCTGCGTGCGTCACGATCGCGCCCGTACAGGCCCTCCTTGACGCGTGCCCAGAAAATCGGGTTCAAGTCGAAATCAACCCATAATTCGCTTTCGCTGGTCGCTCCGGTCCGTTTCTCCGGTCCGTCGCCGGGCACTCGCAACCTGCCGGGTCGTTGCCGCACAGGCGGGCCCGGTCAGGGAAGGGGGGAGGCTGCGCGTCGGAAGTTTCCCTCGGCGGTGTCCAGCCCGGGAAGGCTGGACAGAAGGGCGAGGCGCATCGCACCCCCGGGTGACCGCGAGACGAGGGTCGGCACCGGAGGAGGCGTCGAGGGGCGGCCTCGTGGCATCTGCCGCCGGTCGAGGGGGGCGCGCGCGGGGGTGTGCCTGCCGGGCCGTCTTCTTCCGAGATCACGACCGACCTGGTAGGAACGCAGTCCTGGAGCCGATCAGGCAGACCGAGGAGCCGCCCGTGTTCTACTACGTGCTCAAGTACGTCCTGCTGGGCCCCCTGCTGCGGCTGCTGTTCCGGCCACGCATCGAAGGGATCGAACACATCCCTGAGGACGGGGCGGCCATCGTCGCGGGTAATCACCTGTCGTTCTCCGACCACTTCCTGATGCCTGCGATCATCAGGCGCCGGATCACCTTTCTCGCCAAGGCCGAGTACTTCACCGGCCCGGGCATCAAGGGGCGGCTCACTGCGGCGTTCTTCCACAGCATCGGCCAGATCCCCGTGGACCGGTCGGGCAAGGAAGCCGGCAAGGCCGCGATCCGTGAAGGGCTGGGCGTGCTGAGCAGGGGTGAGCTGCTCGGCATCTACCCGGAGGGCACCCGTTCCCCCGACGGGCGGCTGTACAAGGGAAAGGTCGGGGTCGCGGTCATGGCGATCACGGCAGGGGTCCCGGTCATTCCCTGTGCGATGGTCGGAACGTTCGAGATCCAGCCGCCGGGCCAGACCGTGCCCCGGATCAAGCGGGTCACCATCCGTTTCGGGAAGCCGCTGGACTTCTCCCGCTTCGCCGGCCTCGAGGACCAGAAGGCAGCGATCCGGGCGGTCACGGACGAGATCATGTACGCCATCCTGGGCCTGTCCGAACAGGAGTACGTCGATGAGTACGCGGTCAAGGTGAAGGCGTCGCAGACCGCCGAGCAGCCCAGGAAGTTCCCGCGCCGGCCACGCTGAGCGGGGAATCTGCTCTCGGCCGATCACCCTGGCCCGCGAGGGCGCGGGCGCCGTAGCGTCCTCGTCATGAGCAGAGGACGAGCGTTCGTGCTGGGCGCCACCGGGCAGATCGGGCGGGCCGCAGTGCGTGCCCTGGTGCAGGACGGGTGGGAGGTGACGGCGGCCTCGCGTGGGGGCCGGCGCGACAGCGCCTGGGGCCCGGAGGTGCGCGACGCGGTGTTCGACCGTGAGGAGGACGGCGCGTTCTCCGCCGCCTTGGGTGAGGGCTGTGACGTGCTGGTCGACATGATCGCCTTCGGCGAGGAGCACGCCACCCAGCTGACGGATCTCTCGGACCGGATCGGTTCGGCGGTCGTCATATCCAGCGGCGCTGTGTACGCGGACGAGCATGGCCGCAGCTTCGACACGCAGGACGAGCCCGACGGGTTCCCGCGCTACCCGGAGCCGATCCCGGAGAGCTGTCCGACGGTCGCGCCCGGCCCGGCGACCTACGGCACCCGCAAGATCGCGTTGGAGCGGGCGCTCATGGCAGCCGCCGGCCGGCTGCCTGTGACCGTCCTTCGTGCCGGTGCGGTCCACGGCCCGCACTGCCGTACCCCTCGTGAGCTGTACTTCGTCAAGCGGGTGCTGGACGGCCGTCGTCGCCGGGTGCTCGCCCACGGCGGAAGGAGCCGGTTCGGCCCGGCGCATGTCTCCAACATCGCCGAGATGGTGCGGCTCGCGGCTCAGCGTCCGGGTCCACGGGTCCTGAACGCCGCGGATCCCTACGCCCCGACCGTCGCCGAGATAGGCGAGGCCGTCGACGCGGTCATGGGGTGGCGGACCGAGACGGTGCTGATGGAGGCGGCTGCCCCGCAGCCGGCACTGGGCCGCACCCCCTGGAGCGCGGAGCATCCGGTCGTCTACGACATGACGGCCGCCGGGCGGGAGCTGGGATACGTACCGGTGACGGGCTACGCCGAGTCGCTGCCGGCTACCGTCGAGTGGCTCACCGAACGGCTGCGGCGGAACGCCGGTGACTGGCGCGCCGCGTTTCCCTCGATGGCCGCGGCGTACGACCCGCACGGAGACCTCTTCGACTACGCGGCGGAGGACGCCTGGCTGGCGAGCGGTGAGGCCGGACGGAGCCGAGGAGGGCGGGGAAACGGGGCCGGGGAGATGGGGGCCAGAGAGATGAAGGGTACGGGGAGCGACAGCCGGTCGGGGAACCGGACATGAGCGACCGGCAGGGGACCGCGCCGGGCCGCCGGCGGGTCGGCCCGTGTCGAGCACCGGGAAGGGCGGCCGGACCGAAGTCCGGCCGCCCCCTGGATACCGGTGCCCGTTACGGCTTCGGCGTGGCGTGCGGGGTGCACGTCACGTCGTGCGGGTCGGTCTTCCCGGTGAGCAGGTAGGTGTCCACCCGCTCGTTGATGCAGGGGTTGACCAGGCCGGTGACGCCGTGGGAGCCGGCGCCCTCCTCGGTGATGAGGCGGGAGCCCGCGAAGCGCTTGTGCAGCTCGACGGCGCCCTCGTACGGAGTGGCGGCGTCACGGGTGGACTGCACGATCAGCACCGGCGGCAGGCCCTTGCCGGTGCGGACGTCCAGCGGGGTCTGCTGCTTGGCCGACCAGGTCGCACAAGGGAGGTTCATCCAGGCGTTGGCCCAGGTCATGAACGGGTTGTCCTGGTGCAGCCGGGTGTTGTCGCGGTCCCACTTCTGCCAGCTGGTGGGCCACTTGGCGTCCGCGCACTCCACCGCCGTGTACACGGCGTTGCCGTTCTCCGAGGACGCGTTGCCCGCGGTGTCCGACAGGTCGGGTGCCGCCGCGTCGACCAGCGCCTGGGTGTCGCCACCCAGATAGGCGCTCCACGTCCGGGCGGTGCGTGCCCAGGCGGAGTCGTAGTACGGCGCGCTCTGGAAGAAGCCGATGAGTTCGGCGGGTCCGACGACGCCACCGATCGGGTTCTTCTTGGCGGCCGCGCGCAGCGTCAGCCACGCCTGCTCGACCTTCTCCGGGGTGTCGCCGATGTGGTACGTGGCGTCGTTCTTGGCGACCCACGCCTTCCAGTCGTCCCAGCGGGTCTGGAAGGCGATGTCCTGGTTGAGGTTGGCCTGGTACCAGATGTTGTCCTTCGCGGGGTTGACCACGCTGTCGACGACCATGCGACGTACGTGGCCCGGGAAGAGCGTTCCGTAGACCGCGCCCAGGTAGGTGCCGTAGGAGACGCCCAGGAAGTTGAGCTTCTCCTCACCGAGTGCGGCGCGGATGACGTCCAGGTCGCGGGCGGTGTTGGGGGTCGTCATGTGCGGCAGCATCTCGCCGCTGCGCTCGGCGCAGCCGTCCGCGTACTCGGCCGCGAGCTTGCGCTGCGCGCGCTTGTCGGCCTCGCTGTCGGGGACCGGGTCCGCCTTCGGCGCCTTCACGAACTCCTGCGGGTCCATGCAGGAGATCGGTGCCGAGTGGCCCACACCGCGGGGGTCGAAGCCGACGAAGTCGTATGCCTGGGCGGCGTTCACCCACAGCGGGCTCTTGTTGAGGATGCGCTTCGGGAACGCCATGCCCGAACCGCCGGGGCCTCCGGGGTTGTAGAGGAGCGCGCCCTGGTGTTCGGCCTTCGTGCCCGTACTGACGTGACGGTCGACGGCGAGCTTGATCTGCTTGCCGTTCGGCTTCGCGTAGTCGAGCGGCACGGTGACCCAACCGCACTGGATGGGCGCCGAGATCGCCCAGTCCGCCGGGCAGGCCGCCCAGTCGATGCCGGCCTTCTCCGCCCGGTCCGCGGCGAGCTGGACGCCACGCGCCTCCGGGTTGCCGTGGTGACGGCCGTCGGCGTTGGCCGCCGGTGCGGCTATCGCGCCCGCTATGAGCGTGCCCGCGATCAGAGTGCCGGCCGAGCCGAGCACTGCTGTGCGTCTCAAGTGGAACCTCCCCCTACGTGATGCGCCGCTCGTAGCGGCACAGTCGTTCGTGTGTCCAGCGGATCCTTTCGCCTGTGGGGTTGCTGAGAACAGGGCGTACACGTGTTTCTTTACCGAACCAATAACCGGTGCTCCGGGTCCCGCTGAGCGGACCGGGGCATGGCCGGTGGATCGAAATCGGGCGATTCACGGCATCCCGCGTCCTCGCGTCCCGAATGCCGCGTCCCGGATACCGCGTCCCGGATACCGCGCGCCGGCCCGTACCGCACGACGGCCCCGGCCCCGAGGCGGCTCCGCCTCTGCGGGACGTGGCCGCAGTACGGTGCCGCCCCCGTTCCGTCGTACGCGGCCTGCGCCGGCCGCAGATCGGCACACTGCCGGACGACGACGCGACGCTGCGCTCCGCCGAGCGCAACGGCCTCGTACGCGAAGGCGCGCCGCACTCGCCGGCCTGGGTGGTGGGCGCATTCCTGGATGGGTTGCCGCTCGGACTCCTCGCCCAGGACCGGAAGCCGGCTCCGGGGGTCGGGCTGCCGCCGGGGCGGACCGGCTCCGTGCGGCCGAGGGTCCGGTCAGGCTCCGTGCGACAGCCCGTTCAGTGCCTCGTCCAGGATGCCTCGCAGGAGCCGGGCGTCTGCGGCAAGTGCCGTCACGAGCACGGCCGGCCCTGCCAGCGGGGTGAGCACGGCGGCGGGACCGAGGAGTCTCGGCGCCGCCGGAGCACCCTCGAACAAGGGGTCGACAACGAGCAGTTGGCCGACGGCCCGGTGACCGCCGAGCACTGCCGCACCGTCCCAGCCACCGGGCGCGGCCGGTCCGTACGCCACCTGCTGGTCCAGCAGCGGCCGGCCGGCGAGACGGACAGTCAGCCGGGTGGAGAGACTGCCCGTCCGTTCACCGTGCCGGCCGAGAATCTGCTCTTCCCGCAGCACCAGGCGTGCACCGGCGGCGAGTTCGACCTGCGTAACCATGTCCAGTTCGCTGCCGCGGGCGGAGACGAGCTGTTCGGGAAGCCAGCGCAGCACCGCCCCCTCCCCCACGCTCAGCCTGATGGCGTACGACGCGGGGCCCGCGTCCGGCCCCGCGCCCGGCAGTGCCACGGTCGCCGCGGCGGAGTCCACCGACAGCCGCGCCCCGGCTTCGGCCCGCGTCTCGATGGCGAGCCGGTCGCCGCCGAGGGGTGCGCTCATGGCGCCGACCACCGTGACGCGTGCGTAGCCGGCCTCCGGGGATCTGGTGCGGCGCACGGCGAGTGGCCCGTCGCTCTCCAGTACGGGCAGCAGGGTGGAGCCGCGGCCGTCGGTGACCGCCGTGATCCGTGCGGTGGCGCTGACGCTCATGCGGCCCAGGCGGCCAGTTGCGCCCGCACCCAGCCGGCCACGGGCGCGACGCCGTCCTCGCCGGTGAGGGAGGTGAACAGGACCGGGAGGTCGCCGCGCTGGGCGGCGGCGTCGAGGGCCATCCGCTCCAGGTCGGAGCCGACGTAGGGGGCGAGGTCGGTCTTGTTGATGACGAGGAGGTCGGCGGTGGTGACGCCGGGTCCGCCCTTGCGCGGGATGTCGTCGCCGCCCGCCACGTCGATCACGAAGATCTGGGCGTCGACGAGCCCTTTGGAGAAGGTGGCCGTCAGGTTGTCGCCCCCGGATTCGACGAGGATCAGATCGAGCGGCCCCACGGAGTCCTCGAGGTCCTCGACGGCTTCGAGGTTCGCGGAGATGTCGTCCCGGATGGCGGTGTGAGGGCAGGCGCCGGTCTCCACGGCCTGGATGCGCTCGGGGGGCAGCACCGCGTTGCGGAGCAGGAAGGCGGCGTCCTCCTGGGTGTAGATGTCGTTGGTGACCACGGCGATGGACAGCCGGTCGCGCAGGACACGGCAAAGGGCGGCGACGGTCGCGGTCTTCCCGGAACCCACGGGCCCCCCGAGGCCGATGCGCAGGGCGCGACGGGTTCCGTCGGGGCGCACGGCGTCGGCGCTGAGAGCCGCGGGTCCGTCATGGGCGTGGTCGAGGTGCATGGGTGCGGCTCCTGTGAGGATCGGGAATCGGGAATCGGTGGCGTCAGGACGCGAACAGCCGGAGGGGCCAGGCCGCGTGCGCCTCCGCGGTGATGTCGAGGAGCGGTGCGGAGGCGGCGGGCAGGGCGTCGATGCCTTCCCTCGCGGCCGCGGCGGCCTGTTCGGCGACCCGATCGAGCGCGGGCGCGAGGCGGGCGAGGACTGCGGTGGCCTCGAAGGGGTCCAGGGAGAGCAGCCGGACCACCGCGGTGGCGGGTCCGCTGACGGTCTCGTACGCGACGCAGTGTGCGGCGTCCTCCGGACCGAGGCCCGCC
Organism: Streptomyces sp. NPDC020780; assembly: GCF_044334475.1. Taxonomy (NCBI): domain Bacteria; kingdom Bacillati; phylum Actinomycetota; class Actinomycetes; order Kitasatosporales; family Streptomycetaceae; genus Streptomyces; species Streptomyces sp. NPDC020780. The sequence goes on from NZ_JBIRTB010000003.1 coordinate 590,901, forward strand.
GTGCGTGCGGTGAGGCCGAGGACGACGGGCTGGTGCGCGCCGCGCGGGCGGGCCGCGGCGAGTGCGTCCAGCTCGGGGCCGGGCCAGGTCGCCCGCGCCGCCCGCATGAGCTGGCGGCCGAGCTTGCGTCCCACGGACCGCAGCGCGGGCGAGGGGGTCCGGGCGTCGGCTGCCTCGTCGAGGGCGAGCGGGTCGAGCCCGTGGGCCGCCGCGGCGGCGAGCGCCGCGGCGGTGAGGCCGGTGGTGTGCAGCCGGCCCAGGCAGAAGTCCGCCAGGCTCCGGGCGTCACGGATGTGGCCCGCCTTGACGGCAGGCTCGGCCCCTCCGGAGTGGGCGTGGCCTCCGGCCGGGAAGCGGCCGTCGGCAAGGACGAGGAGTGCGGCGCGTGTCGTCATGAGGTGCCGTCCGCCGCTCAGAAGAGGAAGTAACGCTGGGCCATCGGGAGTTCGGCGGCCGGTGCGGGCTCGACCCGTTCCCCGTCGATGGTGACGGCGAAACTGTCGGGTTCCACGTGGACCTGGGGCAGAGCGTCGTTCTCCCGCATGTCCGCCTTGGTGATTCCGCGCGTACTGGTGATCGGGACGAACCGCTTGCCGAGGCCCAGCCGTTCCGGCAGCCCGTCCGCCAGCGCCGCTTCGGCGACGAAGTTGACGGAGTTGGCGGCGGGCGCCCGGCCGACGGCGCCGAACATCGGGCGCGGCAGGACCGGCTGGGGGGTGGGAATGGAGGCGTTGGCGTCTCCCATCTGCGCGTAGGCGATCTGGCCGCCCTTGATCACAGTCCGGGGCTTGACGCCGAAGAACGCCGGGTCCCACAGGACGAGGTCGGCGAGCTTGCCTGTCTCGACCGAGCCGATCTCCCGGTCGAGTCCCTGGGCGACGGCCGGGTTGATCGTGTATTTGGCGACATAGCGACGTGCGCGGTGGTTGTCGGCGGGACCGTCACCGGGCAGGGAGCCGCGTCGCCGTTTCATCACGTGGGCCGTCTGCCAGGTCCGCAGGACCACTTCACCGATGCGTCCCATCGCCTGGGAGTCCGAGGAGATGATCGAGATGGCGCCGAGGTCGTGGAGGATGTCCTCGGCCGCGATGGTCGAGGGCCGGATCCGGGACTCGGCGAAGGCGAGGTCCTCCGGTACCGCCGGGTTGAGGTGGTGGCAGACCATCAGCATGTCGAGGTGTTCCTCGATGGTGTTGACGGTGTGCGGACGCGTGGGGTTGGTGGAGCTGGGCAGGACGTACGGCTCCGACACCACGGTGATGATGTCGGGGGCGTGCCCGCCTCCCGCACCTTCGGTGTGGTACGAGTGGATGGTGCGCCCGGCGATGGCGGCCAGCGTGTCGGCGACGAAGCCGGCCTCGTTGAGCGTGTCCGTGTGGATGGCGAGCTGGGCTCCGGTCTCCTCGCACACGCGCAGACAGGCGTCGATGACGGCGGGGGTCGCGCCCCAGTCCTCGTGGATCTTGAATCCCAGTGCTCCGGCCCGTAGTTGGGAGTGCATGGCCTCGCGGGACATGGTGTTGCCCTTGCCGAGCAGGCCGATGTTGACGGGGTACTCCTCCAGTGCCTCGAACATCCGGGCGAGGTGCCAGGGTCCTGGGGTGACGGTGGTCGCCTTGCTGCCCTCCGCGGGCCCGGTTCCACCCCCGACGAGTGTCGTGATGCCGGCGGAGAGCGCCTGGTCGATCAGGGTCGGCGAGATGAAGTGGACGTGCGCGTCGATGGCCCCCGCCGTGACGAACATGCCGTTGCCCGCGATGATCTCCGTCTCGGGGCCGATGACGAGGTCGGGGTGGACGCCGTCCATCGTGTCCGGGTTGCCGGCCTTGCCGATGCCGGTGATCCGACCGCCTCGGATGCCGATGTCGGCCTTGACGACACCCCAGTGGTCGATGATGACGGCGCCGGTGACCACGGTGTCGGGCGCGCCCTCGGCGCGGGTGGTGCGCGCCTGGCCCATCGACTCCCGGATCACCTTCCCGCCGCCGAACACGGCTTCGTCACCGGCCAGTCCGGGCCCCCCGGAGCGGTCCTCCTCGATCTCGACGACGAGATCGGTGTCGGCGAGCCGGATGCGGTCGCCGGTGGTGGGGCCGAACAGGTCGGCGTATACGGCACGGCTGAGTTCAGGCATCGAGAGGACCTCCGGTGTCGCCGCGCAGCCCGGGAACGACGCGCAGACCTGCGAGCGGGACGAGCTCGACGTCGACCGGGATGCCGGGCTCGAAGCGCACGGCGGTCCCCGCCGCGATATGGAGACGCAGCCCGCGGGCAGCGGGACGGTCGAACTCCAGACCCGGGTTGGTCTCGGCGAAGTGGTAGTGCGAGCCGACCTGGACGGGGCGGTCCGCGACGTTGAGGACGGTGAGGCGGGTGACGGGGCGCCCCTCGTTGAGCGGCACGGTGCCGTCCGCGTAGAGGATCTCTCCGGGAATCATCGGTGTGCTCCCGTCAGACGATCGGTTCATGGACGGTGACGAGCTTGGTGCCGTCCGGGAAGGTGGCCTCCACCTGGACGTCGTGGATCATCTCCGGGATGCCGTCCATGACGTCCTCCCGGGTGAGCACCTTCCTTCCCGAGGCCATCAGTTCGGCGACGGTCCGGCCGTCACGCGCACCCTCCAGGAGGTGTGAGGTGATCAGGGCGACCGCCTCGGGATGGTTCAGCCGCAGCCCGCGCGCCCTGCGCTTTCCGGCGACATCGGCCGCCACGTGGATGAGCAGGCGTTCCTGTTCGTGCGGAGTCAGTTGCACGCTTCCACCTCTTCGTCTTCCGCCCGGTACCGGCTCCGGGCGCAGCGGGACCCTATCCACCTTCAACACTTTGTTGAAGGTGGAAGAGGGCCTCGCGGCCAGGTATTGCACGTTAGGGCGGAAGTTTTTCCGGCGCGTTAACTGATCTTTTGCCGACCCATGTACATCAGGGGCGCCGAGCGCGGCCCGGGCGCGGCAGGCCCGGCCCGCCGCGCCCCACCTCCCGCGCCCGGCGAATCCGGCTCGGCGAGGACCCCCCGGGCGACGCCCCACCGGGGACGCTCCCGTACCGGCCCGCGCCGAAGGTGAATGCGATGGCTGCGTCTCTGGGTGTGGTCGGCCGGATCGGCCGGACCGATCCGGCGCGCTGCGGCGATACCTGCGGAGCGCCCCGGTCGCCGCGGGCGCCGGCCCCGCGCCGTTCCCCTGCGGGACGCGCCGGCGATCACGCACGAGAGGAGCGAGACGCAGATCCACGCGGAGACACCGGTCCGCCCCTGCGCAGGCTGGTCGGGGACCGGCGCGCCAGGTGGGTCACCATGCCGCCGACCGCTACGAGTTGAGCTCCCGGTCGCCCGACTGCCGCATCCTCTCCGCTTCTCGGCGCACGCGCCGCGACACGCCCGGCGGGCCGAGGAATCTTCCTCCCTCGTTCGGCTCAGACAGCCCCCCTCAGGAGGGACAGTTCAACTTGCGCATCGCGTGGGGACGCTGAGCGGAACACCCTGTTCCGCCGCTGGTACGCGGCTGGTGCGGCAGGACCTCCGGGGAGCGGCGTCAGCCCCGCCCACCCGAACGGGCCAGCCGTGACGACTCTCACATAACGCCTTTTCAGTTCGGAAAACAGACACCGCGTGAGTAAAGATCCGTGGGACGACAAGCCCCCGCCACCGCGGCGGGGCGGTCCGGGCGGACGCCGAGTCCTGCCGCCGTCCGGACGCCTGGTCGACAGGAGTGGATCGGCAGGAGTGGAGGACCCGAGCACAACGGGCCGCCCGGACACCCGTTCCGGACAGCCCTCGGGGTGAAGCCGCCGAGCGCGGCCGGGCAACTTCGCCAGCCCGAACCCGACAGGTCATCCTTCACAGGCGGCTGACGAAGGGTTGCGCATGACTGCGCAGGTTCATGTCCCGTCTCTGTTCGCCCGGGTCGGTACGGCCTCGGTTCTCACACTCGCGGTCGGCACCACGATGCTGGCGCCCGGCATCGTCGACGACGCCGAAGCCGCGACCAACTCGACGAAGGCGCTGAAGGTCGCCGCCTCGAAGAAGGGGGCGCCCTACCGGTGGGGCGCCACGGGCCCCCACCGGTTCGACTGCTCGGGCCTCACGCTCTACGCCTTCAAGAAGGCGGGCAAGAAACTCCCCCGCACGGCCCAGCAGCAGTACAACACCACGCGCCACATCACCAGGTCGCAGCGGCAACGCGGCGACCTGGTCTTCTTCCATGCGGGCCGCAGCGTGTACCACGTGGGCATCTACGCCGGCGGAGGCAGGATCTGGCACTCCCCGAAGACCGGGGCGGTGGTCAGACTGGAGAAGATCTGGTCGAAGAGCGTCTGGTACGGAAGGGTCCGCTGACGTCCGTACACCTGTACGCACGTCCTCTGTTCGCCCGTGTGCTGATACGCGCCTCCGGGGTGCACGCGTACACCGCACCCGTGTACGCGTGCACACTCCAACGGCCGTCGCGGACCGTCGCGCACCCGGCCGCGCCGTGGCCGGGTCAGTGCAGCAGGGGCGCGGCGACCAGTACGAGCCCCAGCGCGGTGAGCGCCGCACCGACGCTGGTCAGCGCGGGGCTCGGCGTGGCGGTGGTGCCGGAGATGGTCGCGGCGATGTCTTCGGCACCTCTGGCCGTACGGCGACTGGAACACGCGGAGTTCCGCCGGACGATCTCCGTGGCGCACCGGGGAGAGCGGAACACCGCCGCGGCGGCCACGCTGAGGGCTCTGCTGCGCAGCGGTTTCGGACGGGCCGCCGCTCACTGAGGCCCTGCCGGGTCCGCCCCGCCCGCCCGGACGCCGCGGTCTGGTTTCCGGTCAGGTAAAGGTCAGGGCAGGGCAGGGCCTGCGCGGGTACGGCCCAGGGAGGGGTGATCGAGACCGTCTTGCCGCCGTCCCGGATCGGGCTGACGCCGATCCGCGCCCTCCCGGCCGCTCACAGGCACGACAACGGCCCTCTACGCTTCGGAGCGCTCCGCCCGAGGGGGCCGCTGCTCCACGCACCGTGGGCGGAGGCCGTGGAGCGCGGGGCCGACGGCTCCAGGGGCATGAGGGCCGGCTGCGCCACGTGACCCAGGTCGCTCAACTCCCGTACCCGGGTGCGTCATTACCGCCCTACGCGGTCGGCAGCCGCCTCCAGCCCCTCATCGGGCCTCAGCCGTTCGGCATCTCCTCTTCTCCGCCTTCACCGGTGACCGGAGAGGGCGCCGTGCCCACCACCGTCGCCACGGCGCTCTCGATCTGCTCGGGTGTCAGGTCCGCCCGCGCCGTCAGCCGCAGGCGGGAGACTCCGTCCGGGACCGACGGAGGGCGGAAACACCCCACCGCGAGGCCGGCCGCCCGGCAGTCGGCCGCCCAGCGCACCGCCGCGTGGGCGGACGGTGCGCGGACGGACACGACGGCGGCGTCGGGGCGGACGGCGGTCAGCCCGGCCGCGGTCAGCCGTCCGTGCAGTTCGGCGGCGACGGCGCGCGCCCTGCCCGCGCGCTCAGGCTCGCGGCGAAGGAGCGCCAGGCCGCCCAGCGCCGCGCCGACGGCCGCGGGGGCGAGGCCGGTGTCGAAGATGAACGTACGGGCGGTGTTGACCAGGTGGTCGATGACCCGGGCCGGTCCCAGGACGGCTCCGCCCTGACTGCCGAGGGACTTGGAGAGGGTGAGCGTGACGACGATGCCCTCACCCCCGGCGAGACCGGCGGCTGCGAGCGCTCCCCGGCCGCCTTCGCCCAGCACGCCCAGGCCGTGCGCGTCGTCCACGAGCAGGGCCGCACCCTCTTCCCGGCACACCTCGGCGAGCCTGCCCAGCGGGGCGGCGTCGCCGTCCACCGAGAACACCGAGTCGGTCACGGCCAGTGCCCGCCCGCGATGCGCCCGGAGTGCCTTGCCCACCGCCTCCGGATCCGCGTGGGGCACGACTTCGGTGTCGGCGCGGGAGAGCCGGCAGCCATCGACGATCGAGGCGTGGTTCCGCGCGTCCGACACGATCAGCGAGCCGTGCCGCCCGAGCGCCGTGAGGGCGGCGAGATTGGCCGCGTACCCGGAGGACAGCACCAGGGCGGCCTCGAAACCGCAGAACTCCGCCAGCGCGCGTTCGAGTTCGGCGTGCAGGGCGGTGGACCCCGTGACGAGCCGCGAGCCGGTGGCGCCCCCACCCCACGTCCGGGCCGCCTCCGCGGCTCCCTCGGTGACCGAGGGATGGCGGGACAGTCCGAGGTAGTCGTTGCTCGCAAGATCCAGCAGAGCGGGTACGGCGGGCCGGGGACGCAGGGTCCGGAGGAGTCCGGCGTCCGCGCGGCGGCGCGCCTCGTCGTCGATCCAGGCGAACGGGGCGTAGGACATGGGGCGGTCCCTTTTGTAGGCAGCTCACAGACCCTAGCGGGGTGCGCAGCGGGTCAGGGTGTGGCAATACACACACCCTCCGCCACCTCTCCTGTCCGGTTCCTCCTTGGCCGATGCCGGTGCCGTGCGTCAGGATCAGGGCCATGGACCTCCTGAACACGCTGGTGGACAAGGGACTGCGGCGCGAACTGCCGACCCGTGACGAAGCGCTCGCCGTGCTGGCGACCTCTGACGACGACCTGCTCGATGTGGTGGCCGCGGCCGGAAAGGTGCGCCGCCAGTGGTTCGGCCGGCGCGTGAAGCTGAACTACCTGGTAAACCTCAAGTCCGGGCTCTGCCCGGAGGACTGTTCGTACTGCTCGCAGCGGCTGGGCTCCAAGGCCGACATCCTCAAGTACACCTGGCTGAAGCCGGAGGAGGCGACGAAGGCCGCCACCGCGGGTGTGGCCGGCGGAGCCAAGCGGGTGTGCCTGGTGGCGAGCGGGCGCGGGCCGACCGACCGGGACGTCGACAGGGTGTCCCGGACCATCGAGGCCATCAAGGAGCAGCACGAGGACGTCGAGGTGTGCGCCTGCCTCGGCCTGCTCTCCCAGGGCCAGGCCGACCGCCTGAAGTCCGCGGGCGCCGACGCGTACAACCACAACCTCAACACCTCGGAGGGGACGTACGGGGAGATCACGACCACCCACACGTACGCCGACCGGGTGGACACGGTGCATCAGGCCCAGGCCGCCGGACTGTCCGCGTGCTCCGGCCTGATCGCGGGGATGGGTGAGAGCGACGCCGACCTGGTGGACGTCGTCCTCTCGCTGCGTGCACTCGACCCCGACTCGGTTCCGGTGAACTTCCTGATTCCGATGGAGGGGACCCCGCTCGCCGAGGAGTGGCACCTCACACCGCAGCGGTGCCTGCGCATCCTGGCCATGGTGCGGTTCGTCTGCCCGGACGTCGAGGTGCGGCTCGCGGGCGGGCGCGAGGTGCACCTGCGCTCGATGCAGCCGCTCGCCCTGAACCTGGTGAACTCGATCTTCCTGGGCGACTACCTGACCAGCGAGGGCCAGTCGGGGCAGACCGACCTCGACATGATCACCGACGCGGGGTTCGAGGTCGAGGGAGCGGACACGACGACGCTGCCCGGGCACCGCGCGCAGGCAGGCGGGGCCTGCGGTTCCCGCGAGGGCGGTTGCGCCCCGTGCGGGGACGCGCCGGTCTCCGCCACAAAGGACGGCGCCCGGGCACCGGAGGCGGCCGGGGCCCCGTCGGCGGCTCGCACGGACCTCGTATCGGTACGCCGGCGCGGTGCGGGGACGGACCTCGCGCCCAATGCCTGATTCCCTCGCGCCGGCGGAACTGCGTGCGCTGGACCGGGCCCACGTCTGGCACCCCTACGGCCCGATGCCCGGCCGGCAGGAGCCGCTGGTCGTGGAGTCCGCCTCGGGGGTACGGCTGCGCCTCGCCGAACCCGCCCACGGACAGCACGAGTTGGTGGACGGCATGTCGTCCTGGTGGTCGGCGGTGCACGGCTACAACCACCCGGTGCTCAACGAGGCGGCGCGGAGCCAGCTGGACCGGATGAGCCATGTGATGTTCGGCGGGCTCACGCACGAGCCCGCCGTCCGGCTGGCGGCCCGGCTGGTGGAGATCACTCCCGAGCCGCTCCGGCACGTCTTCCTCGCCGACTCGGGATCGGTCTCGGTCGAGGTCGCGGTGAAGATGTGCCTGCAGTACTGGCGCTCGGCCGGGCGTCCGGGCAAGCACCGGCTGCTGACCTGGCGGGGCGGATACCACGGGGACACCTGGCAGCCCATGTCGGTGTGTGATCCCGAGGGCGGGATGCACGAGTTGTGGGCGGGTGCGCTCCCCCGCCAGGTCTTCGCGGACGCCCCGCCGGACGGCTTCGACGCGGAGCCCGACGAGGCGTACGCGCGCCACCTGAGAGAACTCGTCGCGGACCACGCCGACGAACTGGCCGCGGTGATCGTGGAACCGGTGGTGCAGGGTGCCGGCGGAATGCGGTTCCATTCGCCCGCCTATCTGCGGGTGCTGAGGGAGGCGTGCGACGCGAACGACGTCCTGCTGGTGTTCGACGAGATCGCGACGGGATTCGGCCGTACGGGGCAGCTGTTCGCGGCCGGTCACGCAGGGGTGTCCCCCGATGTCATGTGTGTGGGCAAGGCGCTGACCGGCGGCTACCTGACACTGGCGGCAACCCTGTGCACGTCCCGTGTGGCGGAGGGCATTTCCAGCGGGGAGGTGCCGGTGCTGGCGCACGGGCCCACGTTCATGGGCAATCCGCTGGCCACGGCGGTGGCCTGCGCGTCCGTGGACCTGCTGCTCGGCCAGGACTGGGAGCAGGAGGTGAAGCGGATCGGCACCGGGCTCCGGAAGGGGCTCGCCGAAGCCACCGCCGTGCCCGGTGTGCGGGACGTGCGGGTGCTGGGCGCCATCGGCGTCGTACAGCTCGGGCACGAGGTGGACGTGGAGGCCGCGACGCGAGCCGCGGTACGCGAAGGGGTGTGGCTGCGGCCGTTCCGCGACCTCGTGTACACGATGCCGCCGTACGTGACGGGTGACGACGACGTGGCACGGATCTGCCGGGCCGTGTGCGCGGCGGCGAGGGAAGGGTGAGATGACGATTCTGGTGGTGTCCGGCACGGGCACCGAGATCGGCAAGACGATCGTGACGGCGGCGGTGGCCGCGGCCTTCCGGGACCGGCGGGTGGCGGTGCTCAAGCCCGCCCAGACCGGCCTGGCACCCGGGGAGCCGGGTGACGCGGCCGAGGTGGCCAGGCTGGCCGGCGGTCACGTGACGGCCGTCGAACTGGCCCGGTTCCCCGACCCGTTGGCCCCCGGGACGGCCGCCCGCCGGGCCGGGCTCGCCCCCGTCCGCCCGTACGAGGTCGCCGAAGCGGCGCAGAAGCTCGCTGCGGACCACGAGCTGGTCCTGGTCGAAGGCGCGGGCGGGCTGCTCGTACGCTTCGACGGCGAGGGCTCCACGCTCGCCGACGCCGCCCGGCTGATGGCCTCCCCCGTTCTCGTCGTCGCGCCCGCCGGTCTGGGGACGCTCAACGCCACGGCGCTGACGACGGAGGCCCTTCGCACGCGCGGCCTCGTATGCACCGGCGTGGTGGTGGGCAGCATGCCCGCCGAACCGGACCTGGCCGCCCGGTGCAACATCGACGACCTGCCGGTGGCGGCGGGCGCCCCGCTGCTGGGCGTGGTTCCGGCCGGGGCCGGTGCACTGGCCCCCGCCGACTTCCGCACTCGGGCGGCGCGGTGGCTGGCACCGGAGCTCGGTGGGAACCGGCGGGAACCGGCACGTCCGGCGAGCGGCTGAGCGGCTCCGCGCGGGGGAGAATCAAGGGAGCCGTACCTTGCCCTCCCAAGGAGGTTCGTCATGCGTCCGCGCAGCACGGGAGTCCCGCAGGACGCGGTGCACCACCCGGTCTTCTCGCGGTTCTACGCCCGGATGAGCGTGACCGCCGACCTCAGGGGCGGGATCGCCGCCTATCGCGAGGAACTCCTGTCCGGGCTTTCCGGCTGGGTCATCGAGATCGGCGCGGGCAACGGCCTCAACTTCGCGCACTATCCGGGATCCGTCTCCGAGGTCGTCGCGATCGAGCCCGAGCGCCGTCTGCGGCGGCTGGCGGTCGTCGCGGGGCTGCGTGCCGAGGTGCCCGTCGACGTGGTGCCGGGGACGGCCGAGGCCCTACCGGTCAAGAGCGAAGCGTTCGACGCGGCCGTCGCCTCGCTGGTCCTGTGCACCGTGCGAGACCTGCCACGGGCACTCGCGGAGATCAGGCGCGTGCTGAGACCGGGCGGCGAGCTGCGCTTCTTCGAGCACACACTCGCTCCCGGACGGGCGCTGGCCGCGGCTCAGCGGGTGGCCGACCGTACTGTGTGGCCGCTGCTCTTCGGGGGCTGCCACACGGCTCGGGACTCGGTCGGGGCGATCGGGGCGGCCGGTTTCGAGCCGGTGGCCTACCGCCGGCTGCGGATTCCGGAGAAGGGCGTGCGACTGCCGACCACGCCGTGCGTGCTCGGCGTGGCGCACCGGCCGTTCACGGACTGAGCCTTTCGTGAGCCGGGTACCCGGTGGCGTGGTGGACGTCGACTCCGTGGCGTCGTGTGCGGCGCCGCCCGGGCCTCACGCACGGCGGCGCGGTGGCTTCACGCCGACAGGCGGCGGGGCGTGCCCTTCCCGCTCCCTGCTCCCCCGCTGGAGGGGGCGGAGAGCACGGCCGGTCCCTCCCCGGCGCCCCCGGCACGGCGCGGCGCGTCGGCGACGGCCCGCACGTCGGCCTCGCCCTCCCGGCGCGCTCCACAGCGGGCGATTCACCGCTCGCGTACCGGCGGCTCGGTGCGGCCCTCCCGTTGCTGAGAGCATGGGTGCGGGGTGCCGCGGGGGAACCGTCCGGCACGTCACCCATTTTGCCGATCCTTTACTATGGGTCGCCAACCGTCCATTCCGTTGAAAGGTGTGAGCGTCCGCCCATGGGCGAGCCTCCCAGTAGTCGATACAGCCGACGTCGAGCAAACCTCCGCACCCTGTCCGATCATGGGACGGAGGTGAACCGATGACCGAAGTGCTCCTGCTCCTGGTGGCGGTGCTGCTCTCCCTCGCCTGCGGTGCCTTCGTAGCGGCGGAATTCTCTCTGACCACGGTGGAGCGCGGCGATCTCGAACGGGCCGTCGAGAGGGGAGAGCGGGGTGCGGCGGGCGCGCTCAAGGCCGTACGCAGCCTCACCTTCCAGCTCTCCGGCGCGCAGCTCGGCATCACCGTCACCAACCTGGTGGTCGGCATGCTCTCCGAACCGTCCATCGCCAAGCTGATCCGGGGACCGGTGGAAGCGACCGGACTGTCGCCCGGGGCGTCCTCGTCGCTGGCACTCGTGATCGGCACCGCGCTGTCCACCGTGGTCCTGATGGTGGTCGGCGAGCTGGTCCCGAAGAACTGGGCCATTTCGTCGCCGCTGGCCGTGGCCAAGACGGTCGCCACCCCGCAGCGCGTCTTCACGGCGGTCTTCCGGCCGTTCATCAGCCACCTCAACAACACCGCCAACCGGATCGTGCGCCGCTTCGGCCTCGAACCGGCCGAGGAGCTCGCCTCCGCGCGCAGTCCGCAGGAGCTGGTGGCCCTGGCACGCCACTCCGCGAAGGAGGGAGCGCTGGAGGCCGACACGGCCGAGCTGTTCGTGCGCACCCTCAACCTCTCCGAGCTGACGGCGGAGAACGTCATGACGCCGCGGGTCCAGGTCACCGCCCTCGACGTCCAGGCCACCGCCGAGGACGTGGCGAACGCCACACGCGCCACGGGTCTCTCACGCTTCCCCGTGTACCGGGGCAATCTGGACTCGGTCGTCGGGGTGGCCCACATCAAGGACGTCCTGGCCGTTCCTGCCGAGCAGCGGCCCCGCAAGCGGATCGCCGACATGCTGCGCGAGCCCCTGCTCGTACCGGAGACCCTCACCGTGGACCGGTTGCTGGACCGGTTGTCCGGCAAGACGGCCATGGCCGTCGTCATCGACGAGTACGGCGGCACGGCAGGCGTCGTGACCTTGGAGGACATCGTGGAGGAGGTCGTCGGCGAGGTGCGCGACGAGCACGATCCGCACGAGACGCCCGACCTGGCACCCGCCGGCGAGGACGCGGACGGGCGCACCCTCTGGTCCGCAGACGGCGCGGCCCGCACCGACCAGCTCCGGACCATCGGACTGCGGGTGCCGGACGGGCCCTACGAGACACTGGCGGGCCTCCTGGCCACGCGAGTCGGCCGCATCCCGGTGGTCGGCGACACCGTCGAGCTGACCGGCTGGCGGATCGACGTGGTGGACGCTTCCGGCCACCGCGCCGCCCGGGCCCTGCTGCATGCGCCGCTGCCCGGTACCGACGAGCCGACGGAGGACGAACGATGACTGCCGTCCAGCTCTTCATCGGCCTGCTGACACTGGTCGTCAACGCCTTCTTCGTCGGCGCCGAGTTCGCCCTGATCTCCGTACGGCGCAGCCAGATCGAACCGGAGGCCGAGGCCGGGAACCGGCGGGCGCGGAGCGTGATCTGGGGGCTCGAGCACGTCTCGGCCCTCCTCGCCGCCGCGCAGCTGGGTATCACGCTCTGCACCCTGGTCCTGGGTATCGTCGCCGAACCCGCCATCGCCCATCTGCTGGAACCCGTCTTCGACGTGGTGGGCGTCCCGGACGGGCTGGTGCACCCGATCTCGTTCGTCATCGCGCTGTCCGTGGCGACGTACCTGCACATGCTGCTGGGCGAGATGGTGCCGAAGAACGTCGCACTGGCCGAGCCGGCCCGTACCGCCCTGCTCCTCGGGCCGCCCCTGGTGACCCTGGCGCGGGCGCTGCGGCCGGTGATCTTCACGATCAACGCCTTCGCCAACGCCCTGCTCAAACTCCTGAGGGTCGAGACCAAGGACGAGGTGTCCGCGACCTTCTCGGACGACGAGCTGGCGCGGCTCGTCCAGGACGCGGGGGACGCCGGACTGGTCGACGACCGCTCGGCGGAGCGGCTGCGTCACGCGCTCGAACTGGGCCGCCGCCCGGTTCAGGACGTGTCGCTGCCCGTCGACCGGGTGCTGTACACGAGGGTCGGGACGACACCGGAGGAACTGGAACGGCTCTCCTCCGAGTCGGGATTCTCGCGCTTCCCCGTCATGGACAGCGAACAGCGGATCATCGGGTATCTGCACGTGAAGGACGCTCTGGACGCCGCGCCGCGCGATGTCCCGTTCCCCGTGTCGGCGCTGCGGCCGATCGCCCGGGTACGGGCGACGACCCCGCTCGACGACGTCCTCACCGCGCTCCGCCGGAGCCGTACGCATCTGGCGGCGGTGCTGGACGAGGACGGCCGGCTGGCCGGCATGGTGACGATGGAGGACGTACTGCGTGAGCTGGTGGGCAGGGCCCAGGCGCGCTGACGCCGGCGTCCGGTGACAAGCAGGAAGGGGGCGCGGCTGCGGCCGCGCCCCCTTCCTGCTGCGCGGCGCTACGGCTACGGGCTACGGCCGGTTCCACGGCCGGGCCGGCGTCTCTCCTTTTGCCCTCGCGTCCGTATCACCGGTCCCCCGCCGGCCTCCGCACAGGCCGTTCCCCGGGAGCCGGCCGCGCGCTTCCGACCGCGCCTCCGGCTGTGGGCCCCCGCTCACGACGCCCGGGTGACGGCACGGTCCCGCGGTACGATCGCATCGCCATGGAACTGAATGCCCATTACACCAGTCTCGTCGCCGTCGGCGACTCCTTCACCGAGGGCATGTCGGACCTGCTGCCCGACGGCTCGTACCGCGGATGGGCCGACGTCCTCGCCGCCCGGCTCGCGGCCCGCGCTCCGGGGTTCAGGTACGCCAACCTCGCCGTACGCGGCAAGCTCATCGGCCAGATCGTCGAGGAGCAGGTACCGGTCGCTGCGGCACTGCGGCCGGATGTGATCACCCTCGTCGGAGGGCTCAACGACACCCTGCGGCCGAAGTGCGACATGGGTATGGTCCGTGGCCGGCTGGAGGAGGCGGTGGAGCGCCTCGCACCGGCGTGCAAGGTGCTGGTGCTCATGCGCAGTCCCGGGCGCAACGGTCCGGTGATGGAACGCTTCCGCCCGCGCATGGAAGAGCTGTTCGCCCTGGTCGACGACCTGGCAGCGCGCCACGGCGCGCTCGTCACCGACCTGTACGGTGCTCCGTCGCTCGGTGATCCCCGGATGTGGGACGTCGACCGGTTGCACCTCACGGCCGAGGGGCACCGCAGGGTCGCCGAAGCGGTCTGGCAGACCCTCGGTCTCCCGGCGGAGAGCGACTGGAAGACCCCGATGCCGGTGTCACCGCCGGCCCGCTGGACCCGCCGGCGGGTCGACGACGTGCGGTTCGCCCGGCAGCATCTGATGCCGTGGATCGGCCGCCGGCTCACCGGACGGTCGTCCGGGGACGGGCGGGCCGGCGCCCATTTCGACGCGGGGCTCGGACAGGGCTTCTGGGTCACCCCCGGGGACGGCGCGGCCCCCGGCCCGGTCACGGGCTGGCGGCGGCTGGACGGCTGACCGGCTTCTCCGGCCCGTTCCAGTGCGGGGGTACGGTTGCGCGGGACACGGCGGCGGCCCCTGCGGTCGGCACCCCTTCGTAGGAAAGCACAGACCGGCCCGCGGCTCCGGCCTGCAGAAACCGCCAGTAGAATCCGGACACGTGACTGCTGTGTCTGCGAAGCCTCGCATCCCCAATGTCCTGGCCGGCCGCTATGCCTCCACGGAGCTGGCCGTCCTCTGGTCCCCCGAGCAGAAGGTGAAGCTGGAACGTCAGCTCTGGCTGGCGGTGCTGCGCGCTCAGAAGGACCTCGGGATCGAGGTCCCTGACGCGGCGCCGGCCGACTACGAGCGAGTGATCGACCAGGTCGACCTGGCCTCGATCGCCGAGCGCGAGAAGATCACCCGCCACGACGTGAAGGCGCGGATCGAGGAGTTCAACGCCCTCGCCGGCCATGAGCAGGTCCACAAGGGCATGACGTCCCGGGACCTCACCGAGAACGTCGAGCAGCTGCAGATCCGGCTCTCGCTGGAGCTGATGCGCGACCGCACGGTCGCCGTCCTGGCCCGTCTCGGCAAGCTGGCGGCCGAACACCGGGAGCTGGTCATCGCGGGGCGCTCCCACAACGTCGCCGCTCAGGCGACGACGCTGGGCAAGCGCTTCGCGACCGCCGCCGACGAACTTCTCGTGGCGTACGGACGGCTGGAAGACCTGCTGGGCAGGTACCCGCTGCGCGGCATCAAGGGGCCCGTGGGCACTGCCCAGGACATGCTGGACCTGCTGGGTGGCGACGCCGACAAGCTCGCGGACCTGGAACAGCGGATCGCGGGACACCTCGGCTTCGCGCACGCCTTCACCTCCGTCGGCCAGGTCTACCCGCGGTCACTCGACTACGACGTGGTGACCGCGTTGGTGCAGCTGGCCGCGGCCCCCTCCTCGGTGGCCAAGACCATTCGGCTGATGGCCGGACACGAGCTGGTGACCGAGGGCTTCAAGCCGGGTCAGGTCGGTTCGTCCGCCATGCCGCACAAGATGAACACCCGCTCCTGTGAGCGCGTCAACGGGCTCATGGTGATCCTCCGCGGTTACGCCTCGATGACCGGTGAGCTCGCGGGCGATCAGTGGAACGAGGGCGATGTGTCCTGTTCCGTGGTGCGCCGGGTGGCCCTGCCGGACGCCTTCTTCGCGTTCGACGGTCTCCTGGAGACCTTCCTCACCGTGCTGGACGAGTTCGGAGCGTTCCCCGCCGTCGTGACGCGGGAACTGGACCGCTACCTGCCGTTCCTGGCCACGACCAAGGTGCTGATGGGTGCGGTACGGGCGGGAGTCGGCCGCGAGGTCGCCCACGAGGCCATCAAGGAGAACGCGGTGGCTTCGGCCCTGGCCATGCGCGAGCAGGGGGCCGAGCGCAACGAACTGCTGGACAAGCTGGCCGCCGACGACCGCATTCCGCTGGACCGCGGGCAGCTCGACGCCCTGATGGCCGACAAGCTCTCCTTCACGGGTGCGGCAGGGGACCAGGTCACCGCCCTGGTCTCCCGGATCGAGGAGATCATCGAGCAGCACCCGCAGGCCGCGGGCTACGCTCCCGGTTCCATCCTCTGACGGCCGTCCGCGCCTACCGCCGGATGACTCCTGAGGAGCTTCTCGCCGCCCGCGACCACGTCGTACCCGACGTGGTCGCGGGCGGTCTGCACGTGCTGTTCTGCGGAATCAACCCGAGCCTCATGTCGGCCGCCACGGGTCACCACTTCGCTCACCCGGGCAATCGGTTCTGGCCGGTGCTGCATCAGTCGGGCTTCACTCCCAGGCTGCTGAAGCCGTCGGAACAGGGGGAACTGCCGCACTACGGGCTGGGCATCACCAACGTGGTAGCCCGGGCCACCGCCCGGGCGGACGAGCTGAGCGTCGAGGAGTTCCTCGAGGGCGGGAAGCTGCTCTCGGCCACAGTGAGAGAGTTGACTCCGCGGTGGCTGGCCGTCGTCGGCGTCACCGCCTACCGCACCGCCTTCGGGGAGCGCACAGCGCGTATCGGCCCGCAGGAGCGGCTCATCGGTGGAGCGCGCGTCTGGGCACTGCCCAACCCCAGTGGCCTCAACGCCCGCTGGACCGTGAGGACGATGGCGGAGGAGTACGCCCGCCTGCGGGCATCCGCCATGCCCGGACCCGACGGTACGCCGCTCCCCGAAGCCGGACGCCCCGACTCCTGATCCACAGGCCCCTCCCCGGGGGCACCTGGAGAGCCGGCCGGCTCGGTGCCGCGCTCGGAGCAGCCCGGGACAGTACCGCTCGGGCGTTTTATCATGTGATTGGGCCACATGAGTGGTGCGGACAGTGAGTCACCTCCGACAACGGAGGAGGGAACATGGCCGCAGGCGAAGAGGACGCGACCGACCGGCCCCGGCGTCCGGGTGGCAAGACCACCGCGAAAAAGACGAGCGGCGGGCGGGCCAGCGGCAGTGGTAGCGGCAGCGCGGAAACGAAGCGCTCGGCACGCAGTGGTTCGGCCGCTCAAGCCATGCGGCACGCGGCCGAGCAGCTGAGAGAACTCCTGGGCCGTGCGCCCGAGGGCGTGTCGGCGGTCAGGCCCACCGAGGACGGCTGGCAGGCGGATCTGGAGGTCGTCGAGCTGGAGCGCGTCCCCAGCACCACGAGCGTCATGGCGAGCTACCGGGTGACGCTGGACAAGGTGGGCGACATCGTGTCGTACGAACGCACCCGCCGGTACACCCGGGGACAGACCGACCGACGCGGCTGAGCCCGGCCATACCGGGACCGGGATCGGTCACTGAAGGGAGGCACCATGACTGTGGTGCCGCAAGGCGGAGGAGCAGTCTCGACCGGCGGAGGAGGGTCCGGAAACCTTTACGACGTCCTCGATCTGATTCTTGACCGCGGCTTGGTGATCGACGTCTTCGTGCGTGTGTCCTTGGTGGGCATCGAGATCCTCAAGATCGACGCCCGTGTCGTCGTGGCGAGTGTGGACACCTACCTGCGTTTCGCCGAGGCGTGCAACCGCCTCGACCTGGAGGAGGGCCGCAAGGCACCCTCACAGCTCACCGACCTGGTCGGGGAGGTGACCGAGAGCGGGTCCCAGGGCAAGGCCAAGGGGGCGCTCAGCGGGGCGGCCGAGGCACTGACCGATGCGGTCACCGGAGGCCGGGACGGCGACGAGGAAGCCGAGGAGAGGCGGGAACGGCCGAAGCGCCGGCCTGCCACGCGGCGCCGGAAGGAGTGAGCCATGGCCGTATACGTCTACAGCATCGTCGCCAGGGCGCATCCCCAGAAACTGGACGGTATGACCGGAGTCGGGGACCCGCCCACCACGCTCCGCGCGGTGCACTCGGAAGAACTGTCCGCTGTCGTCAGTGACGCCCCGGAGGGACTACGGCCCAAACGCCGGGATCTCGGGGCCCACCAGGCGGTGCAGGAAAGCCTGATGGCCGACGGCACGATTCTCCCGTTGCAGTTCGGCTTCACCACCACGGACGACGACGCCGTCAGAGCGGTGCTGGACGAGCGTACCGAGGAGTTCCTCGAACGCCTGCGGGCGCTCGACGGATGCGTCGAGTACAACGTGAAGGCCGCTCACGAGGAGAACGCCCTCCTGCGTCAGATCCTCCAGGATTCCGAGGAGGCGAGAAGGCTCAACGAGGAGATCAGGAACGGCCGGGGCGGCCCGGAAGCACCGCTTGCGCTCGGAGAACTCGTCTCTCGCGAAGTGCGGGTGCGGCAGGAGCGGATGGCCGACGCGGTCGCGGAGCCCCTCACGGAGTTCGCGCAGGAACAGCACGCGTCGCAGCCTTCGGGGGACGACTTCCTGAACATCTCCTTCCTGGTGGACCGGGAGGAGCAGGAGGCCTTCCTCGCGGCTGAACGCGGTCTGGCCAAGCGATTGGGACCGGACTTCGACCTTCGGCTGTACGGACCGCTTGCCCCGTACAGCTTCGTCTAGGAGACCCCATGGGACTGCTGACCCAGCTCGCCACCCTTCCGTTGGCCCCCGTGCGCGGAGCGGCTTGGGTCGTCGAGCACGTCGTCGAGGCGGCGGAGAACGAGTACTACGACCCCGGTCCCGTCCAGCGGGAGCTCGCCGAGCTCGAACGGCGGCTGCTGGCCGGAGAGATCGACGAGGACACCTTCGACCGGCGGGAAGACGAACTGCTGGACCGGCTGGACGAGATAAGGGCCCACGCCCAGGGCGTCGACATGTGACCGCGTTCCCGCCGGTGCGGCGGGCACGGGGTCAAGCCCTCCCGCAGTACGGCGGGAGACCAGGGAATCGAGGTGCAGTGGCCGTGACCGAACCCGTCGCCAGGAGGATGGGAGACCTTCCGTCCCGGGGCACCCCGTACGGACAGGGCTCCTCGGCCAATCTCGCGGACATATTGGAGCGGGTCCTGGACAAGGGCATCGTCATCGCGGGCGACATCCAGATCAATCTCCTGGACATCGAACTTCTGACCATCAAACTGCGCCTGCTGGTCGCGTCCGTGGACAAGGCGAAGGAGATGGGCATCGACTGGTGGGAACATGACCCCTCGCTGTCCTCCCGCGCCAACGACGGTTACCGCTCACTCGCCGACGAGAACAAGCGGCTGCGGGCCGAGGTCGAGGCGCTACGGGAAGGCGACGAAGCGCTGACGGCCGGGGACGAGGAGAGCGACGTCGCGGCTCCCCCCAGGACCTCACCTGCCCGTCGGAGCGCCCCCCGCGGTAAGAAGCGGGACAAGTCATGACCGGCTCCCTCACCTATACGTATGCCGTCGCGCGTGACGACGGATCGCTGGGGAAGGCCGTGTCCGAACTCGTCGGGGTGGCGGGGGCCACAGTCGATCTGGTGCGGGCGGAGGCCTGTGACGACCTGGTGGCCGCAGTGAGCCAGGTTCCCGAGCAGGACTTCGACGAGGCCGTGCTGCGAGTGCGCCTGGAGGACCTCGACTGGCTCGAGTCCACTGCCCGCGCCCACCACCGGGTGGTTGATGCCCTCGCCGCCCGCACCACCGTCCTGCCACTGCGTCTGGTGACCATGTACCGCGACGACGAGCGGGTGCGAGCCATGCTCCGGACCCGCTGCGGCGCGTTCACCGCCCGGCTCGAAGACCTGGCCGCGCAGGTCGAGTGGGGGGTCAAGATCTACGTCGAGGAGCCCGCGGCCGATGCCCCGGCCGACCCGGACCCAGGTGCGGGTCTGAGCCCGGGGCGTGCCTATCTCAGTCACCGCAGAGCGCAGCGACACGCTCGCGAAGACGCCTACCGGCACGCCGATGAGGCAGCCGGGCGCGTCGAGTCCGCCGCCAGCGCCTACGCGGTCGACCGCGTCCGGCACCGGGCACAGCAGGGCGGGCTGGCCTCCGAGCAGGGGGAGAACCTCGTCAACGACGCATACCTCGTCCCGCTGAGGCACGCCGAGGACTTCCGCGCCGACGTCGCACAGGCGGCGAACGGACTTCCTGGAGTGCGCGTCGAGGTCACCGGGCCGTGGGCCCCCTACTCCTTCGCCGCCCCCGCCGCCCCCGAACCGCCAGGGAGGTCAGTGTCGTGATACCGCCGGACAGGACGCCGACCGAGACGGAGGGCCCGCTCCCGGAACGGCAGGTGGCGCTGATCGACCTACTGGACCGGCTGCTCACCGGAGGCGTCGTGCTGACCGGCGACATCGTGCTGTCGATCGCCGATGTCGACCTCGTCCGTATCTCCCTCCGTGCGTTGATCGTCTCCATCAGCGAACGGAATCCCTCCCCGTGGCAGGCAACTTCAGTGTCGGCAGGAGACGACCATGACAGATGAGGAACACCCGCCCGCCAACCGTCTGGACGAAGTCGCCGAAGCCGCCGCCCGCGCCTTCCGGCTCTTGCCGGCCCCGCCCCAGGGCAGCAACGGGCCCCAGCCACCGGCCCATCGGATCAACACCGACCCCGACACGGTGGAACGGGATCTGATCAAGCTCGTCCTCACCCTCGTGGAACTGCTGCGACAGCTCATGGAACGCCAGGCCCTGCAGAGGGTCGACGCCGGGGACCTCACAGAGGAACAGGAGGAGCGTCTGGGAGCCGCACTGATGATCCTTCATGACCGCATGATCGAGCTCTGCACTCGCTACGACCTTTCCATGCGGGACCTGAACCTGGATCTCGGTCCGCTCGGAACTCTACTGCCGCCTTCGGACTGACCTGGGGGCCGGTGAGCGAAAGCGGCCCGTAGCGAAAGCGGCCACCCTCCCGACGCGTTTCACAACGGCATCGCCGCTCGGCCGGAGGGGTGGGCTCATGGCGGATCGATCTCTGTCACCAGGACGCTCAGCTCACAGCCCGGCCCTTCAACCTGCTCGTAGAGGACTACAGCCACCCACCGGTCCTCCACCCGCCATAGCTGGAGATACTCACCGCTCGCCACAGGACCGACCCAGGGCTCAGTTATCACCTCGCCCGCCATCATCCGTTCCTGCGCGCTCCACAGGCTGACAACCTGGGGTGGTCCCCAGCGCAGAGAGAGCAGGGTGAGAAGGGCGTCATGTGTGGCCAGGCACTGCGCCCGACGCACGACCTGTTCCGCTTCGTCGACGTCTCCTTGGTCGACGCCCTCGCGTTCTTCGCCCCATGGCTTGTCCTCCCCGTACAAGTAGGCTGTGTGGAAGCCCGGCCCACTGACTCCCGAACCCGATGCGACCCGCCCCGCGGGGAATTCCCTGGCGCGCATTCCGTCGATAAGACGCAGGTGGTGTGCGGTCGTCATACCGTCAGTAAACCTGCCTGCACTGACACATGACCTCGCAGGCCTCGCTCAGGCCTGCGGACACGTCGGAACAGTCGTCACCGCCTGCCGGGGCTCCGCCCTGCCCGCTCCGGTGTCGGCCCGGTCCGAGGGCAGTACTCCGGTGGCGGACACCGACTGCCGCCGGCCCCATGCCCCTCGCGTCAGGCGTCCCTGCGCCTCACCGAACACCCGCCCGCGAGCAGGGCGAGGCCGGCCCAAACAGCGGTGACCGCGAGACCCGTCCACGGCCCCAGGCTGCCCTCCGGGTGCTGGTGAAGGACCAACTGCCCGGCTTGGTCAGGCAGATAGCGAACGGCTCCGCCCAGGACGTCACCCACCACGAAGGAAGCAATGAGAACGAGTGGGATGAGCAGGCTCAGGACCGCGACCGCGCTACGCAGCAGTGCCGCCAGCCCTGCCGCGAGCAGGGCCATCAGGGCCAGATAGATGCCCCCGCCGAACGCGGCACGCAGTGCGCCTGCCTCGCCGAGGCCGATCGCACGAGGGCCCATGAACGCCTGCCCGACCAGAAACGTGGCGAAGCTGGTGACCAGTCCCACGGCAAGGGCCAGTCCGCCGATCACGGATATCTTTGCGATGTAGAAGAGGCTGCGGCGTGGAACCGCCGCGAGCGATATGCGCAGGGCGCCGTTCAGGAAATCGGACGACACGGCGGTCGCTCCGAAGCTGATGGCGGCGATCTGGCCGAAGTTCAGCGCGTAGAACGCGGAGAAGAGCAATTCGGCATCCGGGCTGTCCCTCTCTCCCTTTCCGATCGTCGCGGACGTCAGCACGGTGATGACCAGTGTGGCGGCGAAGACCGCTATCAGGGATCCGGCGACGGACCGCACCGTTGTGACCTTGATCCATTCGGACCGCAGGACCGCAGTGAACGACATGGTCATGTGGTCAGGCCCCCTGAATGCCGCTCGAGGGACAGGCAGCGGTGAATTCTGCTTCATTCGCCGTGAGGGCGAAGTACGCATCTTCCAAGGTGGCCTGCTGATCAACGAGTTCGAAGAGTGCGATGCCTTCCAGCGCGGCCGCTGCCCCGATCTCCTCGGCCCTGGCTCCCTCGACCGTCCAGCGCCCGTCCTCCTCCCGCACCGGCACGTACCCCAAAGAGGTCAGCATGTCGCGCAGCCGGCCGGACTCGGTCGTACGGAGCCGAACGCTGGGCCGCGTCCGGGACGCGAGGAAATCCGGCATCGGAAGATCGGCGAGAAGCCTCCCTTTCCCCACCACGACCAGATGGTCCGCGAACGACGAGGTCTCGTTCATCAGATGACTGGAGACCAGTACAGTCCGGCCCTCCCGGGCCAGCATGCGCATCAGCTCGCGGATCCAGACAATGCCTTCCGGGTCCAGGCCGTTCGACGGCTCGTCGAGCATGAGCACATCCGGGTCGCCGAGCAGCGCCGCCGCGATACCGAGCCTTTGCCGCATCCCCAGCGAGAACGTCCTGATCCGCCGATCACCCGCCGACGCGAGGCCTGCCTGCTCGAGCACCTCGCGCACCCTGCTGCCGGGTATGCCGTTGCTGGTGGCCAGAGCCAGCAGGTGGTCGCGTGCGGTACGCGAACCGTTCGCCGCCTGGGCGTCCAGCAGCGCACCGACGCGACGCAGCGGAGTGTCGAGCGAGGCGTAGGCATGTCCGCCGACTGTGGCTCTGCCGCTTGTGGGGCGGTCAAGGCCGAGGATCAGTCGCATGGTGGTGGATTTGCCCGCGCCGTTGGGGCCCAGAAAGCCGGTCACACGGCCGGGGCGCACACTGAACGTGAGGTGATCGACGGCGCGGGTCGATCCGAAGTTCTTCGTGAGCTCGTGCACTTCGATGCTGGTCATGACCTCAGACTGGCCGCCGGCTACCGGTCTGCGGCTCCCCCCGCCGGGTGATCCGTCTCCCTCGCTCGGGGGAGCCGTGCTTCGACCCCCGCTGGCACGATGGCGACATGCGCCGCTTACTCAGACCGCTGGCCACTCCCGCCACCTTCAGTCGCTGGCTTCATCTGCTCATCCCGACCGCGGTCGTCAGCGTGTGGCTGTTCATCTCCCCGGACACTCCGTGGATGCCCTTCCTCATCGCCGTTCCGGTAGGGCTGGTTCCCACCATGCGTCTCGCCGAAGGCGTTCAGGCTCAACTTCTTCTCACCCCCGACGAACGCGGTCGCCAGGACGCTGCCATCTCCACCGCGCCCGCGAGCACATGGGCGGAACGCTGGCGCACGGTGGCCTGGCTTCAGGTACGACTCCTCCTCGCCCTGGTGGTCGGGTTCGGAACGGTCTGGCTGCCTGCGGTGACGATGGATCTCGTCAACGCATCGTTCGGATCCGGCGCGGGCGCGTACTGGATGACGCGTGGGGTCGAGGCACGCTGGCTGTGGGCGCTGCTCGCTCCCCTGCCGATCGTGGCGCTGCTTGCCCTGGTCGTCGGGTGCGGCGCGTGGATGACGGCAGCTGCTCGTCAGCTGCTCGGCCCGTCAACAGCGGAACGGATGACCGCCCTCGAGGCCCGCACCGAGCAGCTGCTCGAACGCAATCGGATAGCACGCGAACTGCACGACTCGATCGGACACGCCTTGACGGTCGCGGTGATCCAGGCGGGCGCCGCCCGGGCTGCGGGGGACCCTGAGTTCACGGAGAGGGCGTTGGCCGTGATCGAGGAAACGGGCCGCAATGCCCTGGAGGACCTCGAACGGGTCCTGCGGGTACTGCGCGAAGCGGACACACCCGTCAGCGGGCACCCGACCCTGGTCGAGGCGGACCGCCTGCTGGAATCGGCGCGCGCCTCCGGGGCGGAGATCGACGCGGAGATGTCCGGACCCCTTGACCTGATTCCCGGCCCGGTCTCCCGCGAAGGCTTCCGGATCCTCCAGGAGTCGCTCACCAACGTTCTTCGTCACGCCGGCAGCGTTCCCGTTCGGGTGAGGATTACCGTCGTGGACGGGTGGCTGGAGCTCAAGGTGGTCAACCCGCTGACGGGTACGCCTCGCAGAGCCGGCGTCGGTGACGGGCTGCGGGGTGTCCGGGAGCGGGCGGCGTTGCTGGGCGGGAAGGCCAGGACCGGACCGTACGAGGGTGAGTGGCTGGTGCAGGTGAGTCTTCCGCTCCAGCGCATACGCTGGAGCAATGCCGGTAACCGTTCTTCTGGTCGACGACGAGCCTCTGGTGCGCGCGGGGCTGCGCGCGGTCCTGGAAGCCCAATCCGATATCGAGGTGGTGGGTGAGGCTTCCGACGGCGCGGCGGTGATTCCCCTGGTGCGGCGGACACGGCCGGACGTCGTGGCGATGGACGTACGGATGCCGTTGATGGACGGGATCGAGGCGACCCGTGTGGTGCTGCGCACCGTCCCTGACCCGCCGAAGATCCTGGTGGTGACGACGTTCGAGAACGACGAGTACGTGTACGAGGCGCTGCGCGCCGGGGCTGACGGGTTTCTGCTCAAGCGCGCCCGGCCTGCCGAGATCGTGCACGCGGTCCGGCTGGTAGCGGAGGGCGAGTCGTTGCTTTTTCCCGCCGCCGTCCGTCGGCTCGCCGCCGAGTACGGCACGAGCAAGGCGCGGGCCACGATGGAACGGGCCGCACTCACCGACCGCGAGGCCGCCGTGCTCCGGCTGATGGCACGAGGCCTGTCCAACGCGGAGATCGCGGCCACGCTCACGGTCGGCGTGGAGACCGTGAAGACGCACGTCAGTTCCGTGCTGGCGAAACTGGGGGCCAGGGACCGGACCCAGGCGGTGATCGCCGCGTACGAGTCCGGATTCGTGGCCCCGAGCTGACCCAGGTCACCTCTCGGTACCGACTCCGGGGACAGGTCGTCGCAGCCTGGACCAACGAGTACGATCCGGCAGACACGTGCACGACCTGGGAGGACACACCGTGGGCCGGCTGACTGGTGGAGACCCGTCTCTCCTGCGGCGGATCAATTCCGCGGTGGTACTGCACGCCCTGCGAGGGGCTCAATCACCGACTCTCACGGATCTGACCCGCATCACGGGACTGTCCCGCCCCACGGTCGAAGGCGTCGTCGAGGGGCTCTTCGCGGCGGGGCTGGTCGTCGAAGCAGCGCCCGACGAGAGCGCGGCACGGCGACAAGGCCGTCCTGCCAGGCGGTTCAGGTTCCGGGCCGAGGCCGGCTACCTGCTGGGGATAGAGATCGGCTCGCACCGGGTGTCCGCCCTGCTGTCCGGCCTCGACGGACGTATCGTCGGCGCCGGTTCGCGTGAGGTCTCCGAGACAGCCTGCGCGGACGACAGGCTCGAACAGGTCCGCCTTGTGATAGCCGAGGTCCTGCGGCGCACGGGCGTGGCCCGGAGCAGTCTGCGTGCGGTCGGTGTGGGCAGTCCCGGCATCGTCGAGGCCGATGGCACCGTGCGGCTGGGTACGGCGCTGCCGGACTGGACGGGCCTTGCGCTCGGTGAGCGGTTGCGACGCTCCTTCCGCTGTCCCGTGCTCGTGGAGAACGACGCCAATGCCGCTGCGGTGGCCGAACACTGGAAGGGAGCGGCAACCGAGTCCGATGACATCGTCTTCGTGCTGGCAGGCCTGAGCCCGGGCGCCGGTTCACTGATCGGCGGAAGGCTGCACCGTGGGTTCGGCGGCGCGGCGGGCGAGATCGGCGCGCTGCACCTTCTGGGGCGCGATGTCACTCCGGAACACCTGCTGTCCACGACCGACACCCCGCTGGATCCGTTGGACGAGCGCGCTGTCGCCGCCGTGTTCGCCAAGGCCCGGCAAGGGGACGCCGGGGCGCAGGCCGCTGTCCAACGCTTCATCCAGCGGCTGGTCCACGACGTGGCGGCGCTGGTCCTGGCCCTTGATCCCGAACTCGTGGTGATCGGCGGCTGGGCAGCCGGCCTCGACGGCGTCTTGGGCCCGCTCCGTGACGAACTGGCCCGATACTGCCTCCGTCCCCCCCGGGTGAGCCTCTCCCTCCTGGGCGAGGCAGCCGTCGCCACCGGTGCTCTCCGACTCGCGCTGGACCACGTCGAGGAGCAGCTCTTCGCGGTGGACGAGAGAGTGACGGCCCACCGGTAGCCCGCGACGGGCGCCCACGCCCGCAGGTCAACGAGACGGGCCGCACATGCGGGGCCCATTTACGGCTCAGCCTCCGATGCAGCGCATGGCTCCCCGGCGCAGGCCGGCAGGCAAACAGGCAGGCGGGTAGGCAGGCGGGTAGGCAGGCAGAGGCCGCACTGCCGGAGCCCGTCCGCGGACGAGTCACGGCGGGCTCAGGGCGAGGAGGCCGGAACAGGGGAACGCGTCAGCGCACGCGTAGGACAAGGCCGGAACAGGGGAACGCGGCACCACGCGAACTCCACCGCCCCCCGGCGAAAGGCCGCAAGACGCACGTGACGGGAAGTCAGGAGGCCTGGCGCTCCTGACGCTCGTGGCTGATCTCCACGGCTCCTGAGTCCCCGAAGGTCAGCCGGCACGTGTCGGCTCGGTACGTGGCCACGGAAACGGCCGCTGTCCCGGAGGCGGCGAAGTACCGAGTGGTGACCACCAGCACCGGCGCACCCGGGAGACGGTCGAGCTCCTTCGCGTCGTCCGCGCGGGCCGACCCGAGCTCGACGGAGCGGTCCTGGCCGTCCAGGCCGAGGCGGTGCAGCTCCCGCAGGACACCACGGGCCCGGGCCGGGCCGGACGAGGCGTCGATCGCCGAGAGGTCGGGCACGGACGATTCGGGGACGTAGAGCAGCTCGGCCGCTACGGCCTGACCGTGACTCACCCGGATACGGCGCACCACGTACACGGCTTCTTCGACATCGATGTCGAGTACGGCGGCGACCGAAGCCGGGGCGGGCGCGGTGGTGCATTCGACGGGCTGCCACGCCTCGTCCGTTCCGCCGTCCGCCCAGCCGTGCTGTGCCGCGGCGACAGCCACGCCGACACGGGGCGGAGCGACCGTGGTACCCACCCCGCGGCGTCGCTGCAGCCTGCCCTCGAGCTCGAGCTGCTCCAGTGCCTGGCGGAGCGTCGCCCTGGCGACACCGAAACGCGCCGCGAGATCCCGCTCGTTGGGCAGAACCTCTCCCACCGCGAAGTCCGAGTCGAGCGCCTCACTGAGCACGGTCTTGAGGTGCCAGTACTTCGGCTCCTGCACCGATTCCAGCTGCGTGGTCCCCACCCTGTCCTCCGCAATCGCCGAGCGGCTTTTCCGCGACGTTATTTATTAAAGGTTCTTGTCTTAACGCTCACGACCTTAGGACGGCGCACCACCTTGGTCAAGACCAATCGTCTCCCGGTAACGGAGCGGAACGACACTCTGGCGCAGAGCGTTCACAGGACGTTCGCGCAGAAGCGGCTATCGGGCAGCCAAAAGCCCACATCCGCATAGGCTCAGAGTGGTGTTGCACAGCGGATCACACTCCGGGCCGCTTGGACCATCACATCGGAGCACCCGCCTCAAGCACCCCGCCGCGACCATCCGGTCAGCCTCAGCCGAGGAGCAATCCAGCCATTTTGTCGGGATTGCGAATAATATAGGCCTGCTGAATGCGCCCCTCGCTCACTTCCACCTGGAAGACGGTGTCCGGCTTCCCGTCGACGAGGGTCAGGAGAGCGGGGGCGCCGTTGAGCTCCACGATCGAGAATTCCATCCCCGGGGGCCGGCCCCCGGCCACAGCGTGGAGGAAGCGGCCGACCTTGTCGGCGGTCTCGATGATCCGGCGCGGCGCCTTCGCCTTGCCTCCACTGTCGCTGACCAACCGCACATCGGGAGCCAGCAGGGAGAGAAGCGCGCCGAGGTCCCCACCGGATGAGGCGGCCAGGAACCGTTCGGTGAGGTCGCGGCGCACGGCAGGATCGACGTCGAACCGCGGTCTGCGCTCCTCCACGTGACGCTTGGCCCGGCCCGCGAGCTGCCGTACCGCCGCCTCGGACCGGTCGAGGGTGGCGGCGATCTCCGCGTACGGGAAGCCGAAGGCCTCGCGCAGCACGAAAACCGCCCGTTCCAGGGGGGAGAGCGATTCGAGGACGACCAGTACGGCGAGTGAGACGGAATCGGCGAGGAGCGCCTGTTCCGACGTGTCGGCGACGGCGGGCCCGAACTCGGTGATCACCGGTTCGGGCAGCCAGGGACCCACGTAGGTCTCACGCCTGGACTGCAGATGGCGGAGCCGGTCGATGGCCAGCCGGGTCGTGATCCGCACCAGGAACGCCCGGGGCTCACGCACGGCGTCGCGGTCCGCCGAGGACCACCGCAGCCACGCCTCCTGCACGACGTCCTCGGCATCGACGACGCGCCCGAGCATGCGGTAGGCGACCCCGGTGAGGACAGGCCGATGCTCCTCGAAGAGATCCGTCACGGTGTCGGCAGTCACCTCCCCATCCCAACCGAGACACCGGGCGGTGTCCAGCGGAAATCGCCTCCATCCCCTTGAACCGCGAGCTACCCGACGGTAATCATTGCTGACGGCTCGTCTACCGTGCATACATACCGCATCCCGGTCCCGTATTCCGGCCGGATCGCCCTGAGGAGCAGCATGGCCAACACGGTCTCGTTCACGGTCGATTCGGCCGTCGGCCGGCGCACGGTCTCCCTGGCGTACGAACGCAGCGGTGACGGCGCACCGTTGCTGCTGCTCCACGGCATAGGCCATCACCACCAGGCGTGGGCACCCGTGGCCGGGATCCTGGCGGCCGAGCGGGACGTCATAGCCGTCGACCTGCCCGGGTTCGGCGCTTCGCCGGGGCTGCCGGACGGGCTCCCGTACGACGTGCGGACCGTTGCCCCGTTGCTCGGCTCCTTCTGCGATGCGATCGGCGTGGTACGTCCGCACGTCGCGGGGAACTCGCTCGGAGGCCTGCTGGCCCTGATGATGGGCAGTGACGGACTCGTTCGTTCGGTGACGGCCCTGTCCCCTGCCGGGTTCTGGTCCGGATACGAGCGCCGCTACGCGTTCGGAGTACTGCGCGCCATGCGCGGGGCGGCGCTCACGATGCCGATGCCCCTGATCGTGCGGCTGTCCCGGAGCGCACCGGGCCGGGCCGCGCTCACCAGCACCATCTACGCCCGGCCCGGTCGGCGTTCACCCGACGCCGTCGTGGCGGAGGCCGTCGCTCTGCGCGGTGCCACAGGCTTCCACCAGACCCTCTCGGTCGGCCGGGGAGCCGCCTTCACCGACGATGTACCGGACATCCCCGTCACCATCGCCTGGGGCACGCGGGACCGGTTGCTCCCGCGTCGGCAGGGCGTGCGCGCCCGGCAGGTCGTCCGGCAGGCCCGTCTCGTGCGCCTGCCCGGCTGCGGCCATGTACCGATGAACGACGACCCCGCCGCCGTGGCACGCGTCATTCTCGACACCAGTCGCTGAGGCCCCGCACCCCGCTCCGTGCGTCCCGGCCTCCGCACCTCCCCCGCCCGGCCCTCCGGCGTGCCCGGTGGCGTCGGCGGCACGCCGCCCGAGGACGCCCGATCCGAGCGCCACCCCCACGCCCACCAGGAGGCTCCCCGCCCCCTGGCCCAGCCCGTAGAGCCCTGTCCCGGCCAGCGGCGCGGTGAGCGCGGCCGAGACGGGGATCAGGCCGGAGAAGAGCGTGGCGCGCTCGGCACCGATGCGGCGCATCCCGCTGTACCAGCAGACGAAGCCGACCACCGTGACCACCGCTGCCTGCCACAGCAGGGCCGCCGTCTCCCCTGCCGTGGGGATCCGCAGGAACTCCGGGCCGTCGAGCATGAGGCCGAGCACCGCCGACTCCGCGGCCGCGAGGACGCAGACGGTCGCCGACAGCAGCCTCGGGCCGAGCGGACGCAGCACCGGCACGGCCAGCACCGCGAAACCGACCTCCCCGGCGAGCGCGCCGGCGGAGAAGAGGATGCCGGACAGGTCGGTCCGTCCCCAGCCCTGCACGGTGAACGCCCCGGCAGCGACGAGACAGGCCGCGTAGAGAAGCGTCCGGGAGGGGCGGCGTCCCTCCAGGGCGGGAACGAGGACGCTCACCACGAGGGGCGCGCAGCCGACGAACACCCCGGGCACGGCCGGTTCGGCCGATCGTTCCGCAGCCAGTACGGCGAGGTTGAAGCCCACCATGCCGATGGCGGCGAGGGTGGCGAGCCGAGCCCATTGCCGTGCCGTGAGGGTCCGCAGCGCAGTGGGGCCAGGGCCGCCGCCCCGGCGCAGAACCGGTAGGAGCAGCAGTGCGGCGAGCCCGTATCTCAGTGCCTGGCCGCCCGCGTACGGGTAGTCGCCGAGAACACTGTTCGCGGTGAAGGACGCGCCCACCAGGACGCAGGCGAAGGCCGCGAGAACTGCTCCGCGGAGCGACGTGACGTTCATGGAACCGACGCTAGAGAGAGGCGTGGCCCCGATTAAGGTCCACTTCCATGACCTCTTCGGGGACCAATCCGCCGGCCGCGGCGAACGAGGCGGCGGACCGGCCGCCCGTCTCGGCCGCCTGGGAGCTTCTCCTGCCCGCCGTCTCGGCTCCGGCACGCCGGCGTGGCCGGGCGCTGCAGTCCGCCCTGCGCGAGGCGGTGCGTTCGGGCCGGCTGCCGGCGGGGACCCGCCTTCCGGCCAGCCGTGAACTCGCCGCCGATCTCGGGGTGTCGCGCGGCCTGGTGACCGAGGCGTACGAGCAGCTGACGGCGGAGGGCTACCTGCGTTCCGGCCGGGGGGCGGGCACCTGGGTCAGCGGTGCGGTGCGCCCCGCCGCGGCCCGGGGTGTGCGCGACCTGGCACCCCGTGCGCCGGTCGTGCGGGTGGACTTCCGGCCCGGCATCCCGGACCTCTCCCTCTTCCCACGGAGCGCCTGGTCGGCGACCCAGCGGGCGGTGCTGGACCGGATGCCGCACAGCTCGCTCGGCTACCCGGACCCGCGCGGCCTGCCGGAACTCCGCGAGGCGCTCGCCTCCCTGCTGACCAGGCGGCGAGGGGTGGTCGCCGACCCGGAGCGCCTGGTGGTGTGCTCGGGCGTGGCCCAGGCCACGACTCTGCTCGGCTTCGTCCTGCGGGGAAGGGGCGCCTCGGTGGTCGGTGTGGAGGACCCCGGCAGTCCCGAACACGCCTCACTCTTCGCCTCCACGGGACTGGCCACGACACCCCTCCCGCTCGACGACGAGGGCCTGTCCGTCGCGCCGTTGCTGCGCTCCGGCGTGCGCGCCG
The DNA here is from genome assembly GCF_044334475.1 of Streptomyces sp. NPDC020780. NCBI lineage: Bacteria > Bacillati > Actinomycetota > Actinomycetes > Kitasatosporales > Streptomycetaceae > Streptomyces > Streptomyces sp. NPDC020780. The sequence goes on from NZ_JBIRTB010000003.1 coordinate 622,097, forward strand.
TGGTCACGACACCGGCACATCAGTTCCCCACCGGGATCGCCTACTCCGCGGAGCGGCGCGAAGCACTCCTCGACTGGGCCCGCCGTACGTCGGGCGTGATCCTGGAGGACGACTACGACGGGGACTTCCGCTACGACCGGGCTCCGGTCGGCGCGCTGCAGGGGCTGGACCCGGAACACGTCGTGCACACCGGCTCGGTCAGCAAGTCCCTCGCCCCCGGGCTGCGGCTGGGCTGGCTGATCGCACCTGCGTCGATGACGGACGACATCGTCGCCCGCAAGCGCACGATGGACCTGGGCAACCCCTCCCTCGACCAGGCCGTACTCGCGGACTTCGTCGTCCGGGGCGGGTACGACCGCCAGTTGCGCCGTTGCCAGCGCGCATACCGGGAGCGGCGGGACACCATGACAGCGGCGCTGGAGGAGCACTTCCCCGGGACCGAGGTCAGCGGGATCGCGGCGGGCCTGCACCTCATCGCCCGCCTGCCCGGACGGTTCGGCCCCGGGCCGGATTTCCTACGGAAGGCGGCGGCCGCCGGCATCGCGCTGCGCCCGCTGAGCGACTACGGGGCGGCCGACCCCGAGGACGGCACGGTGGGGCTGGTACTCGGCTACGCGCACCTGGCTCCCGCCGTCATCGGGCGTGGTCTCGGCCTGCTGTCCGAGGCCGTCACGGCGGGTTGAGGCCGCGGAGCCGATGTTCGTCCCGGGTCGGCGCGCCGGCCGCCGGCGGGGGCTGACGTAGGTGCTGCCGCCTGGGGCACGGGACAGTGAGCACGGGCGGCGGACGGTCGGCCCGGACCGCTCGTCCGGAGCCGCCCTCCTCGCACGGTCCCCACCTGCGGCGTTCCGGCGGCACGGCCCCGGCCGGGTGCGTACGGAAGGCGCCGACAGGCAACCGGATCCACCCGTAACCCATCGGTCACAGTGCGTTCGTGGTCAGGCAACACCGTTCGGCCACAGTGGTGGCATGACTGACGTGACATCCGCGAAGAGTGCCCGCCGCCCGCACCACTGGCGGCGGGACCTGATCGAACTCGCCGCTCTCTTCACGGCGGTCGCCGTGGCCGACGCGATCGCCAACCTGATCGGGCACCAGCCGGACGGCCCGTATCTGCTCATCGCCTCGGCGGTGGCCCTGGCCGCCACGGCCGCGTTCCACACGTGGTGGGCACGGCGGCACAGCCACGCCCCGCCCCCGGCCACCGACAGGGGGGCCGGCCGGCACCCGGAGCCGCCTTACGCCGGCACCGACGCCGAGGCGGCGGGCGAGACGGTGCTGTGGCGGATGCGGACCACGGTGCGGGACGCTCCCGGGACCCTGGCCGCGCTCTGCACCGCGCTCGCCCGGCACCGGATCGACATCCTCACCCTGCAGACCCACCCCCTCGCCCGGGGCACGGTGGACGAATTCCTGCTGCGCGCCCCGGCGGCGCTGCCGGCCCGGCAACTCACCCGGGAGGTCTCCGCGGCAGGCGGCTCGTCCACCTGGATCGAGCGGGCGGACGCGCACGATCTGGTCGACACGCCCACCCGGGTCCTGGGTCTGGCCACCCGCACGGCCCTGGACGCGGCCGAACTGCCGCTCGCGCTGCGCCAACTCCTCGGCCGGTGCACCATCCACTCGCTGCCCGCCCTGTCGATCACCGGGCGCCCCACGGGGGAGAGCGCGCCCGTGGAAGGCGTGCTGGAGGAGACCGTGATGCGGCTGCGCGACCCCTCGGGCGGGGTGATCACGGTGGAACGCCCGTACCTGCCCTTCACGCCGACCGAGTTCGCCCGCGCGCGTGCCCTGGTCGAGCTGGACGCCCGGCTGGGCCCGCGGGTACCGCACAGTGAGGACGTCCTCACCCTTCCCGAGGGCAACGAGATCACCGTGCGCCGCGCGGACCGGAGCGATCTCGCCGCGGCCCGCGCGATGCACGACCGCTGCTCGGAACCCACTCTCGCGCTGCGCTACCACGGCCCGGTCGGCGACGCCGACCGCTACCTCGACCACCTGCTGAGCCCCCGCTTCGGCCGCACGCTGGCCGTGCAGACGGCGTCCGGCCGGCTGGTGGGGCTCGGCCATCTGCTCTGGGACGGTGACGAGACGGAGGTCGCCCTCCTCGTCGAGGACGACTGGCAGCGCCGCGGGATCGGTTCCGAGCTCCTCGCCCGGCTGGTGGCCCTGGCCGTCGAGGCCGGTTGCGAGAGTGTCTACGCCGTCACCCAGGCCCACAACACGGGCATGGTCGCGGCCATGCGCGCGCTCGCGCTGCCCCTCGACTACCAGATCGAGGAGGGCACCCTCGTCATCACCGCCCGGCTGGCCGCGCCGACCGCTCCGGCTCCCTCTCCGGCACGGCCGCCCGCCCCGCACGAGCAGACGGAGCCTCGGAGCCGTCGCTGAGCGCCTGACAGAGATCGGCCCAGAGGTCTTCCACGTCCTCGAGCCCGACCGACATGCGCAGCAGCCGGTCGCCGACGCCCGCGGACTGCCGGTCCCCCTCGTCCACGATGCGGTGGCTGATGGAGGCCGGGTGCTGGATCAGCGTGTCCACGCTGCCGAGGCTCACGGCCGGAGTGATGAGCCGTACCCCCGCGATCACCCGGTGCGGATCGCCGTACACCTCGAACGACACCATCGCCCCGCCCAGCTTCGGGTAGTGCACCCGGGCGACGCGGGGGTCGGCGGACAGCCTGCGGGCGAGTTCGGCGGCCCCCGCGGAGGCGGCGCGGACACGCACCGGCAGCGTGGACAGACCGCGCAGCAGCAGATATCCGGCCAGTGGGTGCAGCACACCGCCCGTGGCGAACCGGATCTGCCGCAGGGTCGCCGCGAACTCCTCGTCACAGGCGACGACGCCGCCCATGACGTCCCCGTGGCCACCGAGGTACTTGGTGGCGCTGTGCAGCACGATCCGGGCGCCGTGCTCGACCGGCCGCTGCAGTACCGGAGTGGCGAAGGTGTTGTCGACGAGCAGCGGCACGGAACCGCAGGAGTGGGCGACGGCCCGGATGTCGATCTCGGCGAGCGTCGGGTTGGCGGGGGTCTCGATCATCACCAGGCCCGTGTCCGGGCGGATCGCGTCGGTGATCCCCGCCGGATCGGTCCAGGTGACCTCGGTACCGAGCAGGCCCGCGCCCAGCAGGTGGTCGCTGCAGCCGTAGAGCGGGCGCACCGCGACGACGTGCCGCAGGCCCACGCTCGCGCGGGCCAGCAGCACGGCGGTCAGCGCCGCCATTCCGCTGGCGAACGCCACAGCGCTTTCCGCCCCCTCCAGCCGGGCCAGCGCGGTCTCGAACCGGGCCGTCGTCGGGTTGTCCAGACGGGCGTAGACCGGCGGCCCGTCGGGCTGCGCCCCGGTGGCGGCGAAGGTGTCGATGCGCTCGGCTTCGCCCCGGGAGTCGTAGGAGGGGTAGGTGGTGGACAGATCGATGGGCGCGGCGTGCAGGCCGAGAGAGGCGAGATCGTCGCGTCCGGCGTGCACGGCTTCGGTGGCGAGCGCCCTGGACCGGAAGGGGGCCGGGGATGTCAGCGAGGAAGCTTCGGTGTCCATGCCGCCACTCTGAACAGAGACCGGCCACAGGGGGAGAAGTCCCGTGCTACGTTCGCCCGATGTCCGATTCTGTCGCTCTCGACCCGGTGGATCTGCACATTCTGCGACTCCTGCAGAACGATGCCCGGACGACGTACCGGGAGCTGGCCGCCGAGGTCGGGGTGGCCCCGTCGACCTGCCTGGACCGGGTGGCCAGGCTGCGCCGCGCCGGTGTGATCCTCGGCCATCAGCTGCGGCTGGACCCGGCGCGGCTCGGCCGGGGTCTGGAGGCGCTGCTCCTGGTGCAGGTCCGCCCGCACCGGCGTGAGCTCATCGGTCCGTTCGTCGAACGGATCCGGGCGCTCCCGGAGTCCCGTGCCCTGTTCCACCTCACGGGTCCCGACGACTACCTGGTCCATGTGGCCGTCGCCGGCACAGCCGATCTCCAGCGGCTGGTGCTGGACGAGTTCACCTCGCGCCGGGAGGTGGCGCGGGTGGAGACCAGGCTGATCTTCCAGCAGTGGGAGTGCGGCCCTCTGCTGCCGCCCGCACGGGACACAGGGACTCCGGCCGGTCCACCGCCCCGGCCCGAGGCCTCGGGACCGTAGGCCGTTCCCCGGCCGCATCGGGAGCTCTTCGCCACCACCGGAAGAATGTCCGGTACGGGTCCTTCGTGCGGGAGCTTCGTGCGCGAGTCCCGGTGCGGCGCAAGAATCCTCCCGGGCCGAGGTCTTATCCACGTGACGCGGAGCCCTCCGCCGTACGAGGATGGCGCCATGTCAGATACACCGAGCAGCGCGCTGCCCCGCCAGGTCGCCGACGCCTACGTCAACGCGTTCATCGAACTCGACCCGATCACCGGTACCTATCTCGGGGTCGGGGAAAGCTCCAGCCGGCTGCCCGATTTCTCACCGGCGGGCCAGGAGGCCATGGCCGGCCTCATGCGCAGCACGCTGGCGGAGCTCGACGCGGCGGAGCGGGTGCCCGGCGCGGACACCGAGGCCGAGCAGCGCTGCGCCCGGCTGCTGCGGGAGCGGCTGACGGCCGAGCTCGCCGTCCACGACGCGGAGGAGGGCCTGCGAGCCGTCTCCAACATCCATTCGCCCGCGCACAGCATCCGCGAGGTGTTCACCGCGACACCGACCGCCACCGAGGAGGACTGGGCGGCCGTCGTGGAACGCCTGCGGGCGGTCCCCGGCGCCCTCGAGGGGTACCGCGCCTCTCTGGCGCTCGGTCTGGAGCGCAAGCTGTACGCGGGCCCGCGCCCCACCGCCACCTTCATCGGGCAGTTGGGCGCCTGGGCCGGGGAGGACGGCCCCGGATTCTTCCAGGACTTCGTGTCCGGGGGCCCGGACTCGCTGCGCACCGAGCTGGACGAGGCCGCCGGGCAGGCCGCCGAGGGGCTCGTCGCACTGCGCGACTGGATGCGCGAGGTGTACGCCCCCGCGATCGAAGGTGCCCCCGACACCGTGGGCCGTGAGCGCTACGCCCTCTGGTCGCGTCAGTTCAACGGCACCGATCTGGATCTGGACGAGGCGTACGCGTACGGCTGGTCCGAGTACCACCGCCTGCTTGCGGAGATGAAGACCGAGGCCGCCAAGATCCTGCCGGGCGCGGGCCCGTGGGAGGCGCTGGCGCACCTCGATGTGCACGGCAAGCACATCGAGGGTGTGGAGGAGGTCAGGGTCTGGCTGCAGAACCTCATGGACGAGGCGATCGAGGCCCTGGACGGAACCCACTTCGAACTTGCCGAGCGCGTACGCACGGTGGAGTCCCGGATCGCTCCGGCGGGAGGGGCGGCCGCGCCCTACTACACCGGCCCGTCCGAGGACTTCTCCCGTCCGGGGCGCACCTGGCTGCCCACGATGGGGGAGACGCGTTTCCCGGTGTACGACCTGGTGTCCACCTGGTACCACGAGGGTGTGCCGGGCCACCATCTGCAGATCGCGCAGTGGACGCACGTCGCCGACAGCCTCTCGCGCTACCAGGCCTCCATCGGTCAGGTCAGTGCGAACGCCGAGGGCTGGGCGCTGTACGCGGAGCGCCTGATGGACGAACTGGGCTTCCTGCCGGACGCGGAGCGCCGGCTCGGCTACCTGGACGCGCAGATGATGCGGGCTTGCCGGGTGATCGTGGACATCGGCATGCACCTGGAGCTGGAGATCCCCGCGGACTCGCCGTTCCACCCGGGTGAGCGGTGGACACCGGACCTGGCCCAGGAGTTCTTCGGCAACCACAGCGGCCGTCCGGCCGACTTCGTGGAGAGCGAGCTGACCCGCTATCTGTCGATGCCGGGGCAGGCCATCGGTTACAAGCTGGGTGAGCGTGCCTGGCTGCTGGGACGCGAGAACGCCCGCAAGGCGCACGGCGACGCGTTCGACCTCAAGGCCTGGCACATGGCTGCCCTTTCGCAAGGTTCGCTGGGGCTGGACGACCTGGTGGACGAGCTGTCGCGGCTCTGACCGCGGGGGCGACGTGCCGGACCGGGGTGCGAGCCCCGGTCCGGCACGCCCGCGCCTCCCTCCCGTCGCTCGCCCCCCGCTTCACCGCCCGCGTCTCCGCCCGCTCCTCCCTGGCCGCGGGGCGGTTCGAGGAATGAGTCACCGATGGTGCCGCCCGCTTTCCTGTTCTGCCGCGACCCCTTGCGCCCGGGCCGCCCGGACCCGGCGTTCGCCCGGGAGGCGGCCGCGGCGCGCGGGGCCGGTGCGCGGATCGCCCTGATCGATCACGACGCGCTGCTCTCCGGAGACCCGGAGGAGGCGCTGGGCCGGGCCGTACGGCGGGACTCGGGGGCGTACTGGTACCGGGGCTGGATGGTCCCGGCCGGCCGTTACGAGGAACTGGAGCAGGCGCTCGCCGCGCGTGGCTGCACCCTCCTCACGAGCGCCTCCTCCTACCGCACCGCTCACGAACTCCCTGGCTGGTACGCGACGTTCGCGAACCTGACTCCGCGTAGCGTCTGGGGCGCGCCGTCCGAGGCCGCCGCGCTGCCGGAAGCCGCGGCCTGGTCGCGGCTCGCGGGAGGGCTGGGTTCCGGGCCCGGCATCGTGAAGGACTTCGTGAAGTCCCGCAAGCACGAGTGGGAGGAGGCGTGCTTCGTGCCTGAACTGTCGGACACCGACCGGCTCACCTCCGTCGTCGCCCGCTTCGTCGAACTGCAGGGCGAGTACCTGACCGGCGGTGTGGTGCTGCGGGCCTATGAACCGTTCGTGGCCGGCGGTGAGGCGCGCGTGTGGTGGGTGGACGGGTCGGCGGTCCTGGTCACCGCCCACCCGGACACGCCCGGCCAGGTGCCCGCCCCGGCGCTCGACGCGGTCGGCGAGGCCGTGCGCCTTCTCGGCTGCCGGTGGGTGACGACCGATCTGGCGTTGCGGACGGACGGGGTGTGGCGGGTGGTGGAGGTCGGGGACGGCCAGGTCAGCGGGCTGCCCGCTGGGGAGGACGGCGAGGACCTGTTCGCCGCCCTCCTCGCCGTCCGAGCCGGACACCGCGCTGGGTGACGGCGGCCGATGCCGCGGGGCGGTAGACATCGGGGCTCCCGTGATGAGGGTGGGGCTCTCGGCCATCCGCGTATGCCGCGGGGCGGCATACGCGGTCGCTCAGAGGGCGAAGCCGGCCGGATAGGGGTCCGATGGGTCGAGCAGGTACTGGGCGGTTCCGGTGATCCAGGCACGGCCGGTGACGGAGGGCAGAATGGCCGGCCGGTCCCCCACCGACGTGCCTCCCAGGATCCGTCCGACGAACCGGGAACCGATGAAGGACTCGTTGACGAACTCCTGGCCCACCGACAGCTGCCCGCGCGCATACAGCTGCGCCATACGGGCGCTGGTGCCGGTGCCGCAGGGCGACCGATCGAACCATCCGGGATGGATGGCCATGGCGTGCCGGGAGTGCTCCGCGGTCGATCCGGGAGCCTCGAGATAGACGTGGTGGCACACGTCGATGGCGGGGTTCTCCGGGTGGGCCACGGGGCTCTGCTCGTTGATCGCGTCCATGATGGACAGTCCCGCCTCGAGCAGCCGCTGCTTGTGCGTCCGCGCGAAGGGGATGCCGAGGTCGTCGGTGCGGACGAAGGCGTAGAAGTTGCCGCCGTAGGCGATGTCGTAGGGCACCGCACCGTAGCCGGGGACGTCGACGACCTGGTCGAGTGCGTGGCAGTAGGAGGCCACGTTCTCCAGAGTCACCGACTCGGCGTGGCCGTCGCGGACCCGCACCCGGGCGGTGACCAGGCCCGCCGGTGTGTCGAGCCGTACCAGGGTCTCCGGCTCGACGACCTCGACCATGGCGGTCTCGACGAGGACGGTCGCGACGCCGATGGTCCCGTGCCCGCACATCGGCAGGCAGCCGGAGACCTCGACGAAGAGCACGCCGAAGTCGGCGTCCGGCCGGGTCGAGGGCTGAAGAATGGCCCCCGACATCGATGCGTGCCCGCGCGGCTCGCACATGAGCAGCGTGCGCAGGTGGTCGCGTTCGGCGACGAACCGCTGCCGTCTCTCGAACATCGTCGCCCCCGGAAGGACACCCACACCTCCCGTGATCACACGGGTCGGCATCCCTTCCGTGTGCGAGTCGACCGCGTGGTAACAGACGGTCGAGCGCATCGTCAGTTCACCCCGGCGTCGATGAGGCCCTGGGTGACGGCGCGTACGACGGCCTCGGTCTCAGGGCTCAGCGGCTGCCGCGGCGGGCGGCAGAGGCCGCCCCGGCGGCCGATCATCTCCTGGCCGAGCTTGATGACCTGGACGAACTCCATCTTGCTGTCCCACCTCAGAGCCGGGTGCAGCTGGCGGTAGAGCGGCAGCGCCGTCTCCAGGTCGCCGGCGACCGACGCGTGGTACAGCGCGAGGCAGGCCTTGGGGAACACCTGGGGGTAGCCGGCGACCCAGCCCTTGGCGCCGGCCAGGCCGACCTCCAGGAGGGTGTCGTCGGTGCCGATCATCAGGTCGAGGCCGGGCGCGAGCTCGGAGATCTCGTAGCAGCGCCGTACGTCGCCGGAGAACTCCTTGACGCCGACGATGAGACCTTCGGCGTACAGCTTGGCCAGCAGTTCCGGGCGCAGGTCGACCTTGGTGTCGATGGGGTTGTTGTACGCGGTGACGGGCAGGCCGACCGAGGCGACCAGTTCGAAGTGCTCCAGGACCGCGCGGTCGTCGGCACGGTAGGCGTTGGGGGGCAGGCACATGACCGCCTGACAGCCTGCGTCCTGGGCGAACTGCGCGTGCCGCCTGGCTTCGGTGCCGCCGTAGGCGCCGACGCCCGGCATGACGGTGAATCCCGCGGGAGCGTTCGCGACGGCCGTCTCCACGACGCGGTCGCGCTCCTCGTACGTCAGCGTCTGGTACTCGCCCAGCGAGCCGTTCGGCGCGACACCGTGCAGTCCCTGCTCGGCGAGCCAGGCGACGTTGTCGCCGTAGGCGGCGAAGTCGACGGTGAGGTCGTCGCCGAAGGGCAGACCGGTCGCGACGATGACGCCGTGCCAGGGCTTGCGGGTCTCGTTCATGAACACTCCTTGTCGGTGGTCAGAGCCGTCCGTGCGGTGTCGACGGTTGTTCGTCGAGCCCGGCGAGGGCCCCGAGGGTGACGGGCGTCGCCACGAGCCGTTCCGCGGGCACGTATGCCTGCTGGTGCGCTGTGAGGCAGTGCACGGCGGGCCCGCACATCCGCCCCTGGCACCAGCCCATACCGGCCCGGGTCAGCTGCTTGACCTGCCGGTGGTCATGAGCGCCTCCGTCGGCGCAGGCGGCCCGGACCGTTCCCGCGGTCACCTCCTCGCAGCGGCAGACGACGGTCCGGTCGGTCAGCCACGAAGGCCATGCCGGGGGAATCGGGTGGGCAAGACCCATCGCCCGGGCGAAGGCGCGTTGCCTGGCCACTGCGGCGCGCACCGCGCCCAGGCGCCTTCTGCTCAGCACGGGGGCCGCACCCGCGTCGGCGAGAACGGATGCGGCGGCAAGGCGTCCCTCGCCCACCGCGAGTGCCGCCCCGCCCACTCCGCATGCCTCACCTGCGGCGTAGAGACCGGGAACGGTGGTGCGCTGCCCGTCGTCGACGGCGACGACCGAGTTGCCGTCCGCCGACGCCGCCAGCGCACAGCCCAGGGGGAGGAACAGGTCGAGTTGCGGTGTGAATCCCCAGCCGACGCCGACGGTGTCGACGTCGACCCGCCGTTGCGTGCCCGGGCGCGGCCTGCCGTCGGATGTCAGCGAGGCGATCCGGACCGACGTCACCCGGGCGCCGCCCTCGGCTCCGACGATCGCCGTGCGCGGGAGGATCCGGATACGGTGGCGTGCGAACGCGGCACCGTACCCGGCGCCCTCGGCCCATCGGCCCGGGTTGCGCAGCAGCGGGCCCGGGTGCCGCAGCCACGCTCGTGGATCGGCTGCCTCGCACACCATGACCACGTCGACTCCGCGCGCCGCGAGGCCGGCCGCCACCGGCAGCAGGAACGGGCCGGTTCCCCCCAGCGCCACGCGGCTGCCGGCCGCGACTCCGCCGCCCTTGAGCAGTGCCTGGAGGCCTCCGACAGTGAGCACACCCGGCAGGTCCCATCCCGGGAAGGGCAGTTGCCGGTCGTAGGCCCCGGTTGCCACGAGGAGCCTGGGTGCGCGCAGGACCACGGCCCTCTCCCGGGGCGCGTCACGCCGGTCGACCGTGTGGACCGCGAATCCGCCGTGTTCGCGGACGACGGACCACACGTGGTGCGCCAGACGCAGTTCGAGCAGCCCCGCCGCTCGACCCGCCGCCAGCGCGTCGCACAGGACGCGGTACCGGCGCAGCCCATGGTGCAGGTCCTTGGTCGCGATCGCGGCTCGCGCGTGCTCCGGCGGATGCCGCCAGAACTGACCGCCGACGGCGGTGCCGGAATCCACCAGCACGACGCGCAGCCCACCGGCTACAGCGGCGGCGGCCGCGGCCATGCCGGCCGGCCCGGCGCCCACGACGACGAGGTCCTGCGGCTCACCCATCGTCACCCTCCTCGGTCGTGACGGTCATCTCCGGGCGTGCCGGCACCAGACAGGCACGCTGCCCGCCGACGCCGTCGATCGTCACGAGGCAGTCGAAGCAGACGCCGATACCGCAGAAGATGCCGCGCGGGCGGTGGCCGACGCGGGTGGTACGCCAAGCGACCCGGCCCGAAGCCACGAGGGCTGCGGCAACGGTCTGTCCCTCGACGAACGGCAGGGGCTCGCCGTCGATGATGATCGTGCTCACGTCGGCGCACCTCCGCAGGTGAAGAAGCGGTCGGGTAGAAGAGCGGTGTATGCCGCCGGGTCGGCGCCGCGCCAGGGGCGGCCGAGCAGGTGGGCGGTGACCAGCGCGCCTGTCGCGGGGGCGAGTCCGATACCCGCCCCTTCGTGCCCGCACGCGTGTATGACGTGCGGGACGCGCGGATCGGGGCCGACGACCGGCAGATGGTCGGGGCAGTACGGGCGGAACCCGCGGTAGGCGCGGATCAGGTGGACCTTCCTCAGAAAAGGGAAGAGCCGGCACGCCTGCGCGGCGAGCGTGGTGAGCACGGCGGGATTCAACGTCATGTCGAAGCCGACGCGTTCGCGGCTGGCGCCGATGAGGATGGTGCCGCCGCGCGTGCCTTCGACCACGCAGGACGTCTCCAGGCCCGCACCGGAGGAGGCGACGTTGGCGACGTAGTCGGCCGAGTAGACCTTGTGGCGGACCATCGGCGGCAGCGGTTCGGTCACCAGGACGAAACCCCTGCGTGGCAACACCTCGATGGGTGCGCCGAGCCGGCGGCCGACCTCGCCTCCCCAGGTCCCGGCGGCGTTGACGACGGCATCCGCGAACAGTAGGTCGCCCGTCGCCGTCCGCACTCCCGTGACCCGGTCGTCCCGGCCGGCTGTGGCCGCGGTGACCTCGCCTGTCAGCAGGCGCGCACCGCGTGCCACGGCGGCGTTCAGGAGCGCGGCGGCCGCGAGGACGGGCTGCACCTGCGCGTCATCGGGGTAGTGGACGCCGCCCGGGATACCTGGTGCGAGATGGGGCTCCAGATCACGGACGTGTTCGACCGGCTCGACGCGGACACCGGCCGCCGCCTGTCGCGCGGCGAACGCGTTGAGCGCCGTGAGACCTTTGGAGGTTCCGGCGACGACCAGCCCGCCCTTGTGTTCCAGTTCGAAGGATTCCGGTCCGATCTCCTCACCGGCCTCTTCCCAGAGCGTGCGGCTCAGGCGGGCCAGGGAGAGCTCCGGGCCCGGTTCCTTGTCGGAGACAAGGATGTTCCCCTCACCGCGGCTCGTCGTTCCGGCGCCGACAGGCCCGCGGGCGATGACGGTGACGTCCATGCCCGCCGCAGTGGCGTGAAAGGCGCACGCGGCACCGACGACGCCCGCGCCCACCACGACGACCTTGAGGGTCACCGACTCCTCCTCCGCAACGGCCAGTGCAATGTCACATGCCATTTCTCAGGCTATACATCCGGATGACCCGAAGACAATGGCCAGGGCCTGGGCAACGTGACATTGTATGGTGGGGAGGTCATCGGGCTGGATACACGGAGGAACGACGATGCCGCATCTCGAACCGCAGGCGATCTCCGTCCAGACTCATCTACGCGATCAGGTCGCCACCGCGCTCCGGTCAGCTCTCATCGCGGGCGAACTTCGTCCGGGTGTCGTCTACTCCGCTCCCACCCTGGCGGCGCAGTTCGGCGTGTCCGCCACTCCGGTGCGCGAGGCCATGCTCGATCTGACCAGGGAGGGCCTGGTCGAAGCGGTGCGCAACAAGGGGTTCCGCATCACGGAGATGACCGACCAGGACCTCGACGAGTTCACCGAGATCCGGACGTTGATCGAGGTTCCCACCGTGGGCCGCGTCACCGCAGTGGCGAGCGTCGATCAGCTGGAGGCCCTGCGACCGCTGGCCCAGCAGATCGTGACGGCGGCTCAGGAGCACGACCTTCTGAAGTACGTCGAGACGGACCACCGGTTTCATCTGGAGTTGCTGGCCCTGGCCGGCAACCACCACCTCGTGGAGGTGGTCGGCGACCTGCGCAAGCGCTCACGCCTGTTCGGGCTGGGCAGTCTGAACGAGACGGGCCGGCTGGTGGCCTCCGCTCAGGAGCACGTCGAACTCCTCGACCTGATCGCAGGCGGCCGGGCGCAAGAGGCGGAGGACTGCATGCGCCGCCATCTCTCACACGTGCGCACCCTGTGGGCCGACGGACGAGCGGAAGCCGAGGAGCGCAGGCTGGCTCTTCGACTCGGCAACCGCTGACGTTCTCGCCGGCCCTGCGGGGGCGGCACGGCGTGCGCCGGAGACGAGACCTTCGCGCCGCGCATACACACCGGCCATGGACACCCCCTGCGACCGCCGCCACCCCGGTCACGCAGAGCGGCAGCGTGTCCCCGCCACCGGGCCCGGAGTACGAGTCGCACACGGTGACACCCCTCCCCACGCTCTCCAGGGGGCCAGGCCTGTGCCTCGACATCGCCCGCACACCGGCCACCGGTCCCCGGACCGTTGTGACCGACACCCCCGTCTCCGCGCTCGACACCTGCTGGAGCACCTGCAGCGTGACTCGGGTCCCGGTCTCCTCCCCCTCGCCCACGACCGGGTGGCATTGACGCACTCGGCCGCATCGCCGGGATCGGCGACAAGCGGGATGCGTACGGAGCTCCGGCCCACCCGGACACCCAGGCGCCACTTTCCGCCGTTCCGCTCCCCGATCCGGTCGCGGAGCACCACCGTGAACACCTCGCGCTCCTCGGTGACCCGCCGAGCCCGGCTCCGCCGCCCAGCGGCTGCACCTTCCCGCGCCACCCCAGGGCGCAGGAGAGCTGCCGCGCCCGGCGGCCCGCGCCGGCGGCCGTCGGTCCGGGAGCCCGCCCAGCCGCCGAAACCCCTTCCCCGACGGCTGACAGCTGACGGCTGACGGCTGACGGAGCAGCCGGTACCTGAACCGGAGAGCAGGCGGGGTGGATCCGGACCGTGCGCCGCGGCCCCCTTCCGCGTGCCCGCTCTTGACCGACGCACGGCTTCCGTACGCCACGCGGCGCCCCTCAGTTCCCCACGATGACTTCCCCAAGATATGTGACGTGTGCAATGGTACATGGCACAGGTCGTGGCCATGTCAACCATGGACGCCGGTCGTGCTCCCGTCAGGTCGGCCGCATGGCGCTTCCCGGAACGCGGCCACCCCGCCTATCCCCCACAGGCCACACACCGCGTGGCCCACCCCCCTCTCGGAGGCATAGTGAGAATGTCACTCGTCCGGCGAAGTCTGAGCGCGGCGCTGCCGCTGGCCCTGACCGCCGCCATGGGTGCCGGTCTGCTGGCGCAGCCGGCCAGCGCCCGCACCGGAGCCCCGGTGGCTGCCGCACACGCTGCGGCAGGGAGTGAGAAGCACTCCGGTCCCCCGCCCGCGGCGCAGTCCGCCCCAGCGGAGACCGGGCACGTCAGCGAGGGACGTCTGAAAGCGTCCGAACTCCCGCCGCTCGCGGCGAGCAAGGACGCCCTCAAGGAGTCCTACGACCGGCCCGAGAAGCCGCCGGTCCGGGCCTCCGTGTCCGAGGAGACGACGCCCAAGGGCACAGCCGGCAAGAAGTCTGCCGCCGCAGCCGCCGCGTGCAACGTCTCCGACTTCACCAGCCGCACCGGCAGCGCGCTGGTACAGCAGATCAAGGCGTCCACGACCGACTGCGTCAACACGCTGTTCGACCTCACCGGAGGGGACGCCTACTCCGCCTTCCGCGAAGCCCAGATGAGCACAGTCGCCTACGCCCTGCGCGACGGCTCCGCGTCCTACCCCGGCAACTCCAGCACCGGTATGCCGCAGCTCGTGCTCTACCTGCGCGCCGGCTACTACGTCCACTACTACAACGCCGGCGCGGTGGGTGCATACGGCAGCACCCTGCAGACCGCCATCCGCTCGGGTCTGGACGCCTTCTTCGCCAACGCCCACTCCCGCGACGTCACGGACGCCAACGGCGAGACGCTCGCCGAGGCCGTCACCCTCATCGACAGCGCCGAGGAGAACGCCCGCTACATATACGTCGTCAGGCGGATGCTGGCGGACTACAACTCCTCCTGGCACGCCTCCCGCTGGATGCTCATCGCCGCCAACAACGTCTACACCGTCACCTTCCGCGGCCACCAGGTGCCCGAGTTCGTCACCGCCGTCCAGTCCGACCCCAGCCTGATCGACGCACTGTACGACTTCGCCTCCAGCCACCTCGCACTGCTGGGGACGGACCAGTCCTACCTCACGTCCAACGCCGGACGTGAACTCGGCCGGTTCCTGCAGCACTCCGCAGTGCGGAGCAAGGTCCGGCCCCTGGCCGTCGGCCTGCTGAACTCCAGCTCGATCACGGGCACCACCGCCCCGCTCTGGGTCGGCGTGGCCGAGATGACGGACTACTACGACAAGGCCGACTGCTCCTCCTACGGCACCTGCAACCTGCAGGCGCAGCTGGAGAGATCGGTGCTGGCGGTGACCTACCCGTGCAGTTCCACCATCACCGTCAAGGCCCAGCAGATGACCTCCGGTGAGCTGGCCTCCAGCTGCTCCAGCCTGCGCAGCCAGGACGCGTACTTCCACGACGTCGTGCGCGACAACGGGCCCGTCGGCAACGACAACAACAGCACCATCGAGGTCGTGGTCTTCGATTCCAGCACCGACTACCAGACCTACGCCGGTGCCATGTACGGGATCGACACCAACAACGGCGGCATGTACCTCGAGGGGGACCCGGCGGCAGCCGGCAACCAGCCCCGCTTCATCGCCTACGAAGCCGAGTGGCTGCGTCCGGACTTCCAGATCTGGAACCTCAACCACGAGTACACGCACTACCTCGACGGCCGCTTCGACATGTACGGGGACTTCGGCGCCGGCACCACCACACCGACCGTCTGGTGGATCGAGGGCTTCGCGGAGTACGTCTCCTACTCCTACCGCGGCGTCCCCTACGACGCGGCCATGACCGAGGCGGGTCTGCGCACCTACGCCCTGAGCACCCTGTTCGACACCACATACGCCAACGACACCACGCGCATCTACCGCTGGGGCTACCTCGCGGTCCGGTACATGCTCGAGAACCACCGCGCCGACATGGCCACCGTCCTCGGCCACTACCGGTCCGGCAACTGGAACGCGGCCCGCACCTACCTGACCAGCACCATCGGCACCCGCTACAACAACGACTGGTACACCTGGCTGGCGGGCTGCGCGGCCGGCAACTGCGGTGGCGGGGGCACCAACCCGCCCGGCAACCAGGCGCCCACCGCCGCGTTCACCACCGCCGTCCAGGACCTGAAGGTGACCTTCACCGACCAGTCGACGGACGCCGACGGCACCATCGCCTCCCGGTCCTGGAACTTCGGGGACGGCACCTCCTCCACCGCCACCGGCCCCAGCAAGACCTACAGCTCCGCCGGAACCTACACGGTGAAGCTGACCGTCACCGACGACAAGGGAGCCACCTCCACCGCCACAAGGACCGTCACCGTCAGCAGCGGCGGAGGCACCGGCACGGAATGCACCGGGACCGACCCCAGGGAGCTGGGCCAGAACTGCCGGCGCGGCAACCAGTCCGCCACCACCGGTGACTACGCCTACCTCTACCTCTACGTGCCGGCCGGCACCACCCAGCTGAAGATCACCACCGTCGGCGGCACGGGCGACGCGGACCTGTACTACAGCCCCAGCGGCTGGCCCAGCACCACCAGCTACACCCGGCGCACCACAGGGGCCGGCAACAGCCACACCCTCACCATCGACCACCCGTCGGCCGGTGCTCACTACATCAGCCTGTACGCCGTGAGCAGCTTCAGCGGCGTCACCGTCAGCACCGGCTACTGACCGACGGGCGCTGCGCCGAAACACAACTCCACCACGACCCGGGGTGGCTCCCCCGCCCCGGGTCGTGGTGGATCCGCCACGACCCGCAACACCGGCTGGGACCACGCCTACGCCGGGCAGTAAGAGGACGACGTCGCCGGCCTCACGGAGCGTGACGTCGTTCCTCACGCCCAGGTGTAGGGATCACCGGCATCGTGTACGCGTCGCCCCTCCCCCGCCGGGCGATCAGCCGCCGGTCGTGCCGGACGCCCGGTGGCGCACCGTCGACCCGTGCCGCTCCTTCACCACTTCGAGCTGGGCGGGGATCCGGCGGCGCAGGTCGGCCACGTGGCTGACGATGCCGACACTGCGGTCCCGTTCGCGCAGTGAGTCCAGGACGTCGAGCACCTCGTCCAGCGTCTGGTCGTCGAGGCTGCCGAAGCCCTCGTCGATGAAGAGCGTGTCCAGCCGTACGCCGCCCGCCTCGTCGGTCACGACATCGGCGAGGCCGAGTGCCAGGGCGAGTGAGGCGAAGAAGGTCTCGCCGCCGGACAGGGTGGCGGTGTCGCGCTCCCGGCCCGTCCACGAGTCCACGACGTGCAGGCCCAGACCGGCCCTGCGGCCACCGCTGCGCGCGTCGGAGTGGACCAGGGTGTAGCGGCCCGACGACATCCGGCGGAGCCGGGCCGTCGCCGCGGCGGCGACCTGTTCGAGGCGGGCCGCGAGTACGTAGGACTCCAGGCGCATCCTGCGTTCGTTGTCGGCGGAGGTGCCTGCGGTGAGCCCGGAAAGGCGGGCCACCCGTTCGTACTCCTGGCGCAGCGGCCCCAGAGCGCGCACCTCGTGCGCCACGCGCGCCGAAAGCCGGTCGAGCTCGGCGCAGCGCTCCTGAGCGGCGGCGAGCCCGGTCGCGCCGTCGCGCAGCAGCCGCGCCGACAGGTCGTACTCCTTCTGGGCGGTGGCCGGGTCGGCGGGCGGCCGCCCGGCGGCCGCCCGCGCGTCCTGCTCGGCGAGCCGGTCGGCGACGCCTGCGGACTCCGCCTGCCAGGCGTCGACGCGGTGCTGCAGTTCTCGCTGGGCGGTGTCGCTCAGGATTTTCGCCGCGGCGGCCTGCGGAGTGTCGAACCCGGCCCGGAAGGCGGCGTCGGCGAGGCGCCCGTCCGCTTCCTTGCGCTGCTCGGCGGCCCGCTGTTCGGCGCGGAGTGCTTCGGAGGCCCCGGCAATCAGCGCGACCTGCCGTTCGAGTGCGGCCGCGTGCGCGGCGACGGAGTCCGAAGCGCCGCGGGCGTGCAGGAGTTCGGCCTCCAGGACCGAACGTTCCCGGTCGAGTACCTCGCGCCGCGAGGTACGGGCCGCGGCACGCCGCTCGGCCTGCTGCCGGTCGTCCAGCCGTCCGAGGTGCTCCCGCTCGGCCGCGGCCAGGGCCTCCCTGGCCGCGTGCGTCCCTGCGGCCAGGCGGTGCGCGGCCTCGTGTTCCCGGGTCAGTCCGGCGACGGCCGCCTCGAGGACGGTCACGGAGACGTCCGCACCCGGGCGGGAGGAGCCGGGTCCGTCCGCGCCCGCCGGGTGCGGTGCGGCCGCCCCTTCGCCGGGCCGTGCCCCCTCGCCGGGGTGCGTTCCGTCGTCCGCGGCGTCCCCCCGGTCCGCGAAACCCGCGTCCGCCCGTGCCGCGGCCACGCGTTCACGGAGCAGTTCCAGGTCGCGTTCCGCCTCCGCGCGGGCCCGGTCGGCGCGCCGGTGATCCGCGAGAGCGGCTTCCTCCGTCGCCCGGTCCACGTGGCCGTCGCCGGGGCGGGCCGGCTCCGGGTGGTCGGCCGAGCCGCACACCCCGCAGGGCGCGCCGTCGACCAGTTGGGCGGCCAGCTCGGCCGCGATACCCCGCAGTCGCTGCTCGCGGAGCCCCAGCCAGGTCTCGTGCGCCGTCACCGCGCGTTCCCGGGCCGCCGTCAGGTCTTCCACAGCCGGCGCCTCCCGTTCCGCGAGGGCATCGCGCCGGCGGGCCGCTTCCAGTCGCCGGCGTGCCGGTGCGAGCCGGCCCGCCAGCTGTTCGGCCCGGGTGGCGGCCTCCTGGGCGACCTGGACGTGTGCGGTCAGCTCCTGGCGGGTGGCTTCCCACCCGGCCATCCAGTCCGCCGCCTCCTGGATCAGCTCTTCGTCGGCTCGGGACTGCCGTTCCAGGTCCGCCAGTTCGGCGTCGATCTCGCTTCTGCGCCGCTCGGCACGGCGGGCGGCGTCGAGGGCGCCCAGCTCCGCCCTGAGGCGGCGCTCCGTGCCGGCCAGTTGCTCGACTCCCGCGTCGGCCAGTTCCGGGGGCAGCTCGGCGCGTGACCGCTCCCGGGCCTCCCCGGCGATCCGGTGGGCCCGCTCGGCCTCGTCGCGGAGTTCGAGCGCCGGGGCGACACGGTCCGCCCTGCGGGCGTCTGCCAGCTGTTCGGCACAGCGGTCGTGCTCCGGCCGGCGCTCCTCCAGTGCCGCGGAGCGACGACGCGTCTCCTCGTACCGCTGCTGGAGACGGGCGAGTTCGCGCTCCGCCTCGAGCGCGAGGCGGGCAGTGGTGTTCCGGCTCTCCGCGCGGGACAGGGCGGACCGGGCGATGTCGAGCCGTTCGCGCGCGCCGGTGCGTGCGACCGCGGCCCATTCCAGTACGCCTTCGGCGAGTCCGGGCTCGCCCGGCCCGGCCCCGGGCAGTGCCGTGTCGTCCGCCGCGGGCCCGGCCGCCTGGGCGATGCGCTGGGCGAGGGCGAGGATCTGCTCGTCGCCGGCCCTGACCCTGGCCTCGGCGGCGCGGCGCAGTTCGGCCAGCCGCTCCTCCACGGCTGCGAACCTGCGGGTATCGAAGAGCCTGCCGAGCAGCTTGCCGCGGGCCTCCGCGTCCGCCCGCAGGAAGCGGGCGAAATCGCCCTGCGGCAGCAGCACGACCTGGCAGAACTGGTCGCGGCTCATTCCGATGAGGCCGCCGATCTCCTCGCCGATCTCCTGGTGGGAACGGCTCAGGGCCTGCCAGCCCTTCTCGGGGTCGTACTCGCGCAGTCCGCTCTGCGCCTTCTCGGTCGTGAAGCCGCCGCCCCTCCTCTTGGGGCGGAGCTGGGCGGGTGACCTGGTGACTTCCAGTCGGCGCCCGCCGACGGTCAGCTCGAGGCGTACCTCGGTCGGGAGGCCCACCGGGGCGTGGTCACTGCGCAGGGAGGTGCCGGGGCTCTGCCGGGCACCGGGCACGGCTCCGTAGAGCGCGTAGCAGACGCCGTCGAGCACCGACGTCTTCCCCGCACCCGTCGGGCCGTGCAGCAGGAAGAGGCCGGCCGACGACAGGGCGTCGAAGTCGACCTCCTGGGTGGCGCCGAAGGGGCCGAAGGCGGTGAGGGTGAGCTTGTGGAGTCTCAACGAGCCACCTCCTGCACGCCGTCCTGCACCCGTACGTCGTCGAGGACCCCCCGCAGCACAGCGCGTTCCGGCTCGGTGGGTCCGTTGCCGCCGCGTACGTGTGCCACGAAGTCCTCCGCGATCTGCTGGTCGTCGCGCCCCTTCAGCCGTTGCCCGTACGAGTCCGGCGGGTCCCCGGCGGGCCGCTCCGGCTCGAGGACGAGGCTGAGCGTGTGCGGGAAGCGCTCCAGAAGGCGGGCCATCGGCTCCTCCGGCCGTGCGGGGTCGGTGAGGGTGGCCTCCACCCACGACTCCTGATGCCGTGCGAGGGCGGGATCGTCGAGCAGCGTGGACAGACGCCCACGAAGGCGCGCGAGCGGGCGCGGGACGGGGCAGTCGACGCGTTCGGCGGTGATCTCCCCGCCGGCGCCGATGTCGGTCAGCCACATCGTCTTGCGGTGGGTGTGTTCGGAGAAGGAGTACGGGAGCGGGGAGCCCGAGTAGCGGACCCGCTCCGTCACGGTCTGGCAGCCGTGCAGGTGCCCGAGCGCGACGTAGTCGACCCCGTCGAAGACGCCCGCGGGGACGGCGGCGACTCCACCGACGGTGATGTCGCGTTCGCTGTCGCTCGGTTCGCCGCCCGCGACGAACGCGTGAGCGAGGACCACGGAGCGGGTGGTGTCCGAACGGGTCGCGAGATCGGCGCGCACCTGGTCCATGGCGGCGGCGAGGACCGCCTCGTGCCCCGTCCTCGTCGCGCCCAGCGTGTCGCGGACCAGGGCGGGTTCCAGGTAGGGGAGCCCGTAGAACGCCACCTCGCCGTGCGCGTCGGCCAGCACGACGGGGGTGGCGCACCCGCGGGGGTCGGTGCGCAGGTGGATGCCCGCCCGGGCGATCAGCCCGGCACCCACGCCGAGCCTGCGGGCCGAGTCGTGGTTGCCGGAGATCATGATCGTCGGCACGCCGGCGGCGGCCAGCCGGTGGAGCACGTCGTCGAACAGCTGGACGGCCGAGAGAGGTGGCACGGCCCGGTCGTAGACGTCGCCCGCCACCACGACCACGTCGGCCTCACGGTCCCGTACCGTCCGCACGAGGTGGTCGAGAAAGAGGGCCTGGGCGTCGAGCATCGGCACGCGGTGGAACGACCGCCCCAGGTGCCAGTCCGAGGTGTGCAGGATCCTCATGCCCTCACTCCGACCGCTCCGACCGCTCCGACCGCTCCGACCGGCATGTTCCGTCTCCTCCGCCCCCTGGGCCGCACCGGCCCCTCCCCCCGCCCCGCACCGATTCCCGCACCGGCCCCGGCCACGCTAACGCCGTGCGGTCCGTGACCCGTCATCCGGGTCGGACGTCCCCGTACGCCTCGCCGCCCAGTTCGAGCGTGGCGGAGCCGGCCGTGACGTCGGCGAGCCAGGCCCTGAACTCCTCCACCTCGGCGTCCGGCAGGCCGACGCCGATGGTCACCGACTCCGCGTAGCGCACGTCGTGCACACTCCGGCCGGTGGCGCGAAGGTCGTTCTCCAGCTTGCCCGCCCGCTGGTGGTCGACGGTGACGGTGGCGAGCCGGTAGCGCCGCCGGGTGACCGTGCCCAGCGCGTCCAGCGCCTCCCCCACCGCTCCCCCGTAGGCCCGGATCAGCCCGCCGGCGCCGAGCTTCACACCGCCGTAGTAGCGGGTGACCACGGCGACGACGTAGCGCGTCTCGCGGCGCATGAGCATCTGGAGCATGGGGACGCCCGCGGTTCCACCCGGCTCCCCGTCGTCACCGGCCTTCTGCACGGAGGCGTCGGCGCCGACCACGTACGCGAAGCAGTTGTGCGTGGCGGTGGGGTGCTCCTTGCGGATGTGTGCGACGAACGCCTGCGCCTCCTCCTCCGTGGCGGCGGGGGCGAGCGCACAGAGGAAGCGCGACCGGTTCACCTCGGTCTCGTGGACGCCCGCGCGGGCGACGGTCCGGTACTGCTCCTGCATCAGCCCACCCTATGCGCCCCTCCGCCGGCGCCGTTAACCCTCCCTGCGGGGGACGATCCGCCAGGCCGTTCACCCGTTCGTGGGGAATGGTCGGGCCGGATCGTCCGTTGTCGGGGCATGTACGCAGACGATGAGACGGTCCGCAGGATTCTTCAGGACTCGGGCGACACCTGGGCGGTGGTCGGCCTGTCCTCCAACCGCTCCCGGGCGGCTTACGGGGTGGCCCAGGTCCTCCAGCGCTTCGGGAAGAGGGTGGTCCCGGTACATCCCAAGGCCGAGCCGGTCCACGGCGAGCAGGGGTACGCCTCGCTGGCGGACGTCCCCTTCCCCGTCGATGTGGTGGACGTCTTCGTCAACAGCGACCAGGCCGGCGCGGTAGCCGACGAGGCGGTCGCCGCGGGCGCGAAGGCGGTCTGGTTCCAGCTCGGCGTGATCGACGAGGCGGCGTACGCGCGCACGCGCGCCGCGGGCCTGGACATGGTGATGGACCGCTGTCCCGCCATCGAGATACCCCGCATGGGCCGCCGGTCCTGACCTGCGTGGTGCCGGGCCCGGCTTCCGGCGGGAAGAATGCGTGCCGTGACACGGCATCCCGTCCCCGCTGACCGGGTCGCGGCCCAGCTCCAGGCGCTCGGCGTGGAGCGGGGAGGCGTCCTGCTGGTGCACGCGTCCATGCGTGCCGCCGGAGGGGACTCCGGAGCGATGGCCGGGGCCCTTCGCCGGGCGCTGGGTCCGCAGGGCACCCTGGTGGTCCCCACCTTCACCCCGGAGAACTCCGACACGTCCTCCGTCCACCTGGACCGCGTCCGCGGCCTGGGTAAGGAGGAGCGCGCGGCTGTGCGGGCCCAGATGCCGCCCTTCGACCGGGCCACCTCACCCGCGCCCTCCATGGGGCGGCTGGCCGAATCGGTCCGGCTGACTCCGGGGGCGGTCCGCAGTGCGCACCCGCAGACGTCGTTCGCCGCGGTCGGTCCGGCTGCGGCGAGGCTGCTCGGGCATCACCGACCGGACTGTCATCTGGGCGAGGACTCCCCTCTCGCCCGGCTCTACGAGGCCGATGCCCATGTCCTGCTGCTGGGGACGGGCTTCGGCAGCTGCACCGCCTTCCACCTCGCCGAGTACCGGCTCCCGGCACCGCCCCGCCGCTTGTACCGCTGTGTGGTCGCGTCGGACGGCGGACGCCGGTGGTGGGAGTACGAGGACATCCGGCTGGACGACAGCGACTTCCCGTCCCTGGGTGCCGCCTTCGAGCGGTCGGACGCCGCCGGGGAGGTGCGCGGTGGGACGGTGGGTGCGGCACCCAGCCGTCTCTTCCGCCTCCGGGCAGCCGTGGACTTCGCCACCCGCTGGCTGCGGGAGCACCGCCCCCAGGGCGGATAGTGCCCAGGGCCGGGCCGGCACGCCGGACGCCCGGGCCCGCACGCCCCTCGACCGGGCCACCGCGTCACACCGCCGAGGGGTGCACGCGTACCGGTCACGCCACCGGTGGCCGTCCGGCGGTCATGTGCTGTGCGAGCGGACCGGCGGGATGGAGACGGCCATGGTCATCTCGGCGGGCTCGGAGCTGTCGTTGCGGTAGCTGTGGGGCACGTGCGCCTCGAAGGTCGCCGAGGTGCCGGCCGGTACCGCGTGTGCGTCGCCGCCGACGACCAGGGTCAGTTCGCCCGCCGTGACGTGGAGGAGCTCCACCGTGCCCTCGGGGTGCGGGTCCGAGGCGCTGCTGTCGCCGGGCATCAGGCGCCAGGACCAGAGCTCGAGGGGCCCTCGGGCCTCCGTACCGACCAGCAGCACGGTGGAGCTGCCCGCCTCTGTGGACCACATGCGCACGGCCTGCCTCTCGGGCACCAGCCGTACCTGGGGGCATTGTTCGTGGTCGAGGAGGGTGGTGATACTGACGCCCAGCGCGTCGGCGAGCTTCACGGTGGTGGCGACACTCGGGTTCGTGCGTGCCTGCTCGATCTGGATGATCATTCCCCGGCTGACCCCGGCGCGGGCTGCGAGGGCGTCCAGGGTGAAGCCGCGCTCACCCCGCCGGCGCTTGAGGTTGCGCGCGAGCGACTGCGTGAGCTGATCGAGGTCAGACACTTTCCGTCCAATGCCATGGATGACAGGGTCACAAACAGAGCACTACGGCGTGGTGCACCGAACCGGCCACCGCACTGTACTGCGAGGCACGACGTGACAGCGCTGTTCGCCCTGGCGGCCCACCATGGCCCGATCTCCGTCGCCGCCGTACCGGCTTCGCTGTATCCGGTGGTGACGGCGCCGGCAGCCGCGCGTCGTCCTGGGCGAGCGGCCGCGGGATGTCCAGGCGGCCCGAGCGGGCCCGGCCCTGCTCGGAACGGTCCTCCTGGCGACGGGTCAGGGGTTGCCCCCACGCACCGGCACCCCGTCGGCGTCCGGGGCCGGCGCCCGAGCCGGGGTGTCCGGTGCCGTGTCCTCCAGCAATTCCGCCACGGCCTGCAGCTGCTCGGAGGTGACCCCCTCGGGGATCGGAACCGGTGCGGGCGTACGCAACGGCGGCTGCCAGCCCCTGTCGGGGTCCCAGCTGCGGACGACGCGGGCGGGGGCGCCCGCCACCACGGCGCGGTCGGGGACCTCTCCGCGTACGACGGCGCCCGCCGCGACCACGACGTTGCGGCCGAGTCTCGCCCCCGGAAGGATCACCGCCCCGGTGCCGATCCAGCAGCCCGGACCGATCACGACCGGTTCCATGCGCGGCCACTGCCTGCCCACCGGCTCGTCGGGGTCGTCGTAACTGTGGTTGGTCGACGTGATGTAGACGTACGGACCGCAGTACGTGTCCGCTCCGATCGACACGGTGGTGTCGGCGACGACATGACTGCCGCGGCCCAGCACGACCCCGTTGCCCAGCGTCAGCACGGTCTCCGGACCCAGGTCCAGATCGGGCATCAGCCCGGCCGTGAGCGTGACCTGTTCCGCGATGATGCAGTGGTCGCCGAGCTCGATCCACCGCTCGCCGAACACGGTGCCCTGCGGGAAGGCGAGCCGCGTCCCGGGGCCGATGCGACCGAACCGCAGCTTCCCCGGGCGCTCCGCGGTGACGGCGCCGGTCTTCTGCAGCCAGGCCCAGCCCCGGTGGACCGCACCGGTCAGGACGCGACGACGCCAGCGCGCCAGGGACGCGGCCGTGTCTCTGCTCTTCGGCTCCCGCTCGCGGTTGTTGGGCACCCGCTCACGGTAGTCCGCCGGGACGGCACCGATCCGGCCCCCGCCTGTGATGTTCACCCCACCCCGCGGGGGCGGCAGGGATGTCCATTACGGTTCCCCTGGCGCGACGGGCGCGCGAGCACGACCCGCACCACACCCGCGGCGGAGGAGCAGGCGATGGCAGAGCAGGCGTTGGTCACCGGCATCGGCGGCAAGGAGCCGGACATCGACCCGGACGCCTTCGTGGCGCCGACGTCCGTCGTGGTCGGCGAGGTCTCGCTGGCCCCGGGCTCCAGCGTCTGGTACCAGGCGGTCCTGCGGGCCGACTGCGGGCCGATCTCGCTCGGCCCGGACAGCAACATCCAGGACAACTGCAGCGTCCACACCGACCCGGGCTTCCCGCTGACCGTGGGCGCCAGGGTCTCCGTCGGCCACAACGCCGTCCTGCACGGCTGCGTCATCGAGGACGACGTACTGGTCGGCATGGGCGCCACCGTGCTCAACGGGGCGCACATCGGAGCGGGTTCACTGGTGGCCGCGCAGGCCCTCGTACCACAGGGGATGCGGGTGCCTCCGGGCTCCCTCGTCGCCGGTGTCCCCGCCAAGGTCAAGCGGCAGTTGACCGACGAGGAGCGCGAGGGCATCGCCTTCAACGCGGCCGGTTACGTGGAGCTGGCGAAGGCCCACCGCCGGGCGCACGCAGGCTGACGCCGCACGGCACCGCGCGCCGCACGGCACCGCGCGCCGCACGGCACCGCGCGCCGCGGGCGCCGCGCTCCGGGAGGGCGGCGGGCTCCGGAGGGCGGCGGGCCCGGGCCCGTCGTGCCCCGTCGGCCGCCCCGGCACCGGTTCGCGCCGGTCAGTCGGCGGCGGGCGCGGAGCCGGGCTCGGTAGTGGCCACCGGCAGCACGGCCGGCTGCTCCGCGGCCTTCCTGGCCCGGTTCTTCAGCACCAGCATCGAGGTCAGGCCCATCAGGACGGCGACGAGCAGGCCCAGCCAGGAGAAGCGCTTGAGCCACGCCTCGGCGACGACTCCCACCGAGTAGACGACGGCCGTGGTGCCGCCTGCCCAGACGATGCCGCCGAGCACGTTGGCGATGAGGAACTTCCAGTACGGCATGCGCAGGACACCGGCCAGCGGCCCCGCGAAGATCCGCAGCAACGCGACGAAGCGGCCGAAGAAGACCGCCCACATGCCCCACTTCTCGAAGGAACGCTCGGCCATGGCGATCTGCGCCTCCCCGAAGTGCTTGGGGAATCTGCCGCCGAGCCAGGCCAGCAGGGGCCGTCCGCCCTTGCGGCCGATGGCGTAGCCGATCGAGTCACCGATGATCGCTCCGGCCGTCGCGCACGCGCCGAGCACCACGGGATCGACCTCGCCGTGCTGGGAGGCGAGGAGCGCCGAGCTCACGAGGATGATCTCGCCGGGCAGCGGGATGCCCAGGCTCTCCAGCCCGATGACGACCCCGACCAGCAGGTAGATACTGACCGCGGGGACGGTCTCGAGCCATTCCTGGACGTGCAAAGCCGGTTCCTCCCGTAGAGAATCTGCCGCCGCGCACCACGCGTGGCGCACGGCGGGCAGCCTACCGGGCCGACGCGGTCAGCGGTTCGGGCGCAGCGTCCAGACCACGCTCATCTCGCTCGTCACGGCGCCGTCGGCCCGCCGGATCTCGACCTGCACGGGGAACTCGGGCCGCTTGCCCTCGTCGAGTTCGGCGACGACCTCGGCAGCCGGGCGGCCGAGCGTGGCGGTCGCGGTGAGCGGGCCCATGGCCACCTTCTTGAAGGCCATCTCCGTGGTCACGGGCAGCGGGACGGCGCGCGCCAGCTGGTCTCCGAACGCGGCGACGACGATGGCCCCGCTCGCCGACTCGGCCAGTGTGAACATCGCTCCGGCGTGCGGTCCGCCGAGGTGGTTGTGGTATTCGGCCTGGTCCGGGAGCGAGAGGACAGCGCGCTCGGCGGTGGTCTCCAGGTACTCGAGGTTGAGGGTGCGGACCATCGGAACGCTCGCGGACAGCATGGCGCCGACCGTCATCTCTTCAGTGCTCATGACCGTGACGTTACTAGTGAGTAGCATGCCTTGACCATCCCCTCACAGGGGCGGCCGTGGCAGCGGGCGTCCGGTCCCTCTATGGTTACTGGCCATGTGGCCAGGACAGCAGCCGCCCGGGGGCGAGCAGAACCCGCAGGACCAGAACCAGAACCCGTACCAGCAGCCGGGGTACCACCAGCCGAATCCGTACCAGCAGCCGGGGTACCAGCAGACCGGGGCTCAGCAGCCGGGTTACCCGCAGGGGCAGCAGCCGGGTTACCCGCAGCCCAACCCGTACCAGCAGCCGACCGTGCCGCAGTACAGCGTGCCGGGCCCGCCCGGCGGACCGCAGCCCGGTGACAGGAAGAAGACGACGGTCGTCGCGGTCGTCGCGGCCACCGCGGTCGTCGTGGCGGCGGTCGTCACCGGAGTCGTCGTCATGAACAAGGACGACGACAAGAGCGGCCCCGACGTCGCGGACGGCAAGAAGACCTCACCCTCCGCGAAGGCCTCCGACGCCCCCTCCTCCCCCGCGGCGAACCCGCGCGGCGGGGAGGACGCCGCACCGTCCGTTCCCGGCTGGAAGGTGGTGACCAACCCGAAGTGGGGGACGCAGTTCGACGTGCCCGGTGACTGGGAGGTCGCCGGAACGGGTGTGTTCTCCGGCTTCGAGGACGTGAAGGACCCGACCGGACCGCCGGCCGCCGGCTTCACCGCCCCCGCCTATTACAAGAGCAAGTGGTGCGTCGACGATGTCGACAAGGACGGCTCCAAGGAGGACACCGGCCTCGCGGGCGTCGGCACCAAGGGCGCCCAGGGTGCCAAGAACACGGACGAGGCCGCCACCAACGAGGCAGCCAACTGGGTGTGGGCCGCCTACGCCCAGGAGGACCCCAAGGAGAAGGTCAAGATCGGCAAGGCCGCTCCGTACACCACGAAGTCGGGTCTCTCCGGCAGTGTCGTGTCGGCCACCGCCACGGGGCTGGCCAAGAAGAACAAGTGCGACACCGACGGCAAGTCGACGGCGTTCAGCTTCAAGAACGCCAAGGGCGAGTACGCGACCTGGGTCCTCTACGCCAACGCCGGTGTGGACGACGAACTCCCCGACGCCACCGTCCAGAAGATCCTCAGCACGGTGCGGCTCGCGGAGAGCGCGTCCTGATCCCCTGACGGTCGCGTATCGGTCATGTCCATTCGGCGGAGTCGGTCATATCCATTTGGCGGAGTGGGGTGCGGGCGGGGATAGTCCCCGGGTGACTTCCGCCGGCACCACCCCACCCGCCGCTTCCCGCGCCCCGCGGACCGGCCGCAACTACGGTCTGCTGACCGCCGCCGCGATCATCACGAGCCTGGGTACCCACGGCGCGCTGATCGCGGCGGCCTTCGCGGTTCTGGAGGCGGGCGGCGACGCGGGGGACGTGGGTCTGGTCGCCGCCGCACGTACCGCGCCGCTGGTGCTCTTCCTGCTGGTCGGCGGGGCGATCGCGGACCGGCTGCCGCGTCACCGGGTGATGGTGGCGGCGAACGCCCTCAACGGGGTTTCCCAGGCGGTCCTCGCCTGGCTGGTCCTGACGGGCGACGCCAGGCTCTGGCACATGATGCTGCTCACCGCCCTGTGCGGCACCGGCCAGGCCTTCTTCAACCCGGCGGCCGAGGGCATGCTCCTGTCCAGCGTCAGCGGCGAACAGGCCGCCCGCGCCTTCGCCTTCTTCCGGATGGCCATGCACGGTGCCGCGATCGGCGGCGCGGCGCTGGGTGGGGCCATGATCGCGGCCATGGATCCGGGCTGGGTGCTCGCGGTCGACGCGGCGGCGTTCGCCGTCGCCGGTACGCTGCGCGCGTTCCTCGACGTCCGCCACATTCCCGACCGTGCGCCGGGCGGCGGACTGCTCGCCGACATGCGCGACGGCTGGCGGGAGGTCGTGGGCCGCCCCTGGCTGTGGGCCGTCGTCCTGCAGTTCTCGGTGGTCGTGGCCGTCGTCGGGGCCGCGGAGGCGGTGTACGGGCCGCTGGTGGCCAGGGAAGAACTGGGCGGGGCCCGTCCCTGGGGGTTCGCGCTCGCCGCGTTCGGTGTCGGCACCCTGGGCGGGGCGCTCCTGATGATGCGCTGGAAGCCGCGCCGGCTGCTGCTGGCGGGCACGCTCTGTGTGTTCCCCCTGGCCCTGCCGTCGGCGGGGCTGGCGATCCCCCTGCCCGTCGGCGCGCTCTGCGGCGTGATGTTCGTGACCGGGGTCGCCATCGAGGTGTTCGGTGTCTCCTGGATGACGGCGCTGCACCAGGAGATACCGGAGGAGAAGCTGTCCCGGGTGTCGGCGTACGACTGGTTCGGCTCCGTGGCGATGGTGCCGCTCGCCACGGCCGCGGCCGGTCCCGTGGAGACGCTGGTCGGCCGCAGCCAGGCGCTGTGGGGCTGCGCCGCGCTGATCGTGCTGGTGACGGCGGGGGTGCTGTTCGTCCCGGACGTACGGAACCTGACCCGCCGTGGCACGGTCGTGAAGGGCGGGGGCGCCCCCGCCGCCCTGCCCGGCCGGCCCGCCGGGGCCTCAGCCGATACCGAAAGCCCCGTCGGGGGGCTCGGGTGAGGCGACCGCCTCGGTGTCCGGTACGGGCCGCGCGGCACCGATGAACCGGCTCAGCGCCGCACCGTGCTCCACCCGGGCGGGGAACGCGTCGGCGGCGCACCGTCTGGTCAGTGCGGCGATGTCCAGGGGCGCCCGGGAGGCCACGAGCACCGCGTTGCCGAACCGCCGGCCCCGCAGGACCGCAGGTTCGGCGATCAGCGCCACCTCGTCGAAGACCGCGGCGAAATTGGCCAGTTGCGGGCGCAGGAAGTCGAAGGGCGCACTGTCGGCCAGGTTGGCGGCGTAGGTCCCCCCGGCGCGCAGGACCCGCCCGGCGGCGTGCGCGTACTCGACGGACGTGAGGTGGGCGGGCACCCGGGCCCCGCCGAAGACATCGGCGATCACGAGGTCCGCGGAGTCCGCCGGTGCCCGCTCCAGCCAGGTACGGGCGTCGGCGCCGTGCACCGTGATCCCGGCCCCTTCGGGCAGCGGGAGGTGCTCACCGACCAGGGCGGACAGCCCTCGGTCCGCCTCCGCGACGTGCTGCCGCGAACCGGGACGGGTCGCGGCGAGGTAGCGGGGCAGGGTGAGCGCCCCGCCGCCGAGGTGCACGGCCTCCAGGGGCGTGCCGGGGTCCGCCGCCGCGTCCACGACGTGGGCGAGCCGGCGTACGTACTCGAACTCCAGGTGCTCCGGCTCGTCGAGGTCCACGTACGACTGCGGGGCCCCGTCGACCGTGAGCAGCCAGGCGCGTGCGCGGTCCACGTCGGGCATCAGGCGGGCGGTCCCGAAGTCGGTGGCGCGGAGGACGGGTATGGGCTCGTTCACTCCCCCATTGTTCCTTGGGACGGGCCTGTTCCGGGCACCGGGAGCCCACCCCCTCGGTAAGGAGGGGGCGAGCTCCCGGCCCCGGCGCCGGTCTCAGAGCAGACCGGTGACCGTCCCGGCGGCGACGGTCCTGCCGCCCTCGCGGACGGCGAAGCCGAGACCGGCCTCCAGGGGGACGTCACGGCCCAGTTCGATCGTCATGGTGACGGTGTCACCGGGCCGCGCCACCGCCGCCTCCCCCAGGTCGACGTCCCCGACGACGTCCGCCGTACGGATGTAGAACTGCGGCCGGTATCCGGTGGTGACCGGCGTGGTCCGGCCCCCTTCCCGCGCGGACAGGACGTACACCTGCGCGGTGAAGCGCCGGCGGGGTGTGACGCTGCCCGGCGCCGCCACCACATGGCCGCGGCGGACCCGGTCGCGCTCCACTCCGCGCAGCAGCAGCGCGACGTTGTCGCCGGCCTGCGCGGACTCCATCGGCTTCCCGAAGGTCTCCAGGCCGGTGACGACCGTCTCGATGTCCGCGCCGAGCACCGACACACGGTCCCCGACGCGCACCGTGCCGCGCTCGACGGCGCCGGTGACGACGGTGCCGCGCCCCGTGATGGTGAGGACGTTCTCCACCGGCAGGAGGAACGGCGCGTCGGTGTAGCGCACGGGCATCGGTACGTACGTGTCGACGGCGTCCAGCAGCCCCTCGATGGAGGCAGTCCACTGCGGGTCGCCCTGGAGGGCCTTCAGCCCCGACACCCGGACGACGGGCACGGTGTCCCCGCCGTAGCCGTGCGCGGAGAGCAGTTCGCGCACCTCCAGCTCGACCAGGTCGGTCAGCATCGAGTCCTCACCGTCGGCGACGGCGTCGGCCTTGTTCAGGGCGACGACGATGTGGTCGACACCGACCTGCCGGGCCAGCAGGACGTGCTCCGCGGTCTGCGGCATGATGCCGTCGAGCGCGGAGACGACCAGGATCGCACCGTCGAGCTGCGCCGCTCCCGTCACCATGTTCTTGATGTAGTCGGCGTGCCCGGGCATGTCGACGTGCGCGTAGTGCCGGGTGTCCGTCTCGTACTCGACGTGCGAGATGTTGATGGTGATGCCGCGCTGCGCCTCCTCGGGCGCCCGGTCGATGCGGTCGAACGGCACGAAGGTGCCGCTGCCGCGGTCGCTGAGAACCTTGGTGATGGCCGCGGTCAGGGTGGTCTTGCCGTGGTCGACGTGGCCCATGGTGCCGATGTTCAGGTGCGGCTTGGTGCGCACGTATGCCGTCTTGGGCATGGCTCGATCCTTGGTGTGCGAGCTGAGTGGAGAAGACCCCAGGGCCCTGCCGACCCTCCCCTTGCGGGGTCCGCCGGACTGTCGGGGGAGGGTCAGCTTCGGGCGCCGCCGAGGAGCGCTGCGGCAGCGGTGAACGCTGCTGCGACTGCTGCTGCTGCGACTGTGGTCGCAGGGCTCACGGCAGCCTTCGGCGTGTCCGCGACTGCGGACTGCGCTGCGGGGAAGGCGTACCGGAACATGCCCTGATCATGGCGGAGCGGCGGGGGCCGCGTCGAACGGTTTTCGGGCGGGCCTCAGCCGGTGTTCCTGAGCGCCTCGCGCACGGAGAGCGGCGAGAGGCGGTGCCGGGCACCGTCGACGAAGTCACGGACGGCCTCCGGGTCGGTCCTGGCGTACTCGCGCAGGCACCAGCCGATCGCCTTGCGGACGAAGAAGTCGGGGTGGTCGGCGCGGAGCAGGCAGTATCCGAACAACCGGCCGGTGTCGGTCCGTTCCCGGTACCGGAGTTGGTGGAGCAGCGCGGTGCGGACGATCCAGCGGTCGTCGTCCCCGGCCCACCGGTCCATCGCGCGCTTCAGCCCCGGATCGGCCGCGACGAGCGGTCCGGCCACATGGGCGGCGAGCACGTCGACGGTGTCCCACCACGGGTCCGTGCTCACGAGATGGCGCAGGACGGGAAGGAAGCCCGGGGAGCAGCGGCCGACGTGACGGCGCAGGTAGTCGGCGGCGAAGTACCGGTACTCGCGCTCGGGCAACTCCCAGCAGCGCAGGGCGATCGCGGTGCAGTCCGCCTCGTCCGGCGGTGCGGTGCCCGCCAGTACGGTCCTGGACAGAGCGCGGCGCCGCGGGGTGGCGATCCCGAGGAAGGGGGTGACGTTCCTCATGTACGCGGCCGCTCCCACCGCCCGTTCGGCGTCGGCCGCCTCGGGAAACACGCGGGTGAGACGGTGCAGGACGGTGTCGGCGAGCCCACTGTCCGGCACGGCGGGGCCACCCTGCGCCGATGCGTTCATGGGGTGCACAGTACGGCGGGCGCCCACGCCTTTCGGTTACGCTCCCCAGATGTTCGACCCCGTCCCCGCCGCCCGGCCCTCCGGCGGTCCCGCAGCGCGTTGCGCGAAGGCGCTGCTCTCCCCCTGGTCCCGGTTCTCCCTGCTGGTGGCGATGCTGGTGGCTGCCGCCACCACCATGCTGCTGTTCGAGCCGCAGCGGCTGCTGGAGTCCGGCTGGCCACCCCACCTCACGGGCTCGTCGGCGGCCATGGTGTTCGGTCTGGCGTACGGGGTGTGCACGGTGGCCTTCGTGCCGCGTCCGCTGCTCAACCTCGCCGCCGGTGCGCTCTTCGGCGCCCAGGCCGGTCTGGCGGCGGCGCTGGCCGGGACCGTGCTCGGCGCGGGTGTCTCCTTCCTGCTCGGCCGCGTGCTCGGGCAGGACGCGCTCCGTACGCTGCTGCGCGGGAAGTGGCTCAAGGCGGCGGACGGGCTGCTGAGCCGGCACGGCTTCCGCTCCATGCTGGCGATACGGCTGTTCCCCGGCGTGCCGTTCGCCGCTGCCAACTACTGTGCGGCGACCTCCCGGATGGGGTATCCGCCGTTCCTGCTGGCCACGGGCATCGGCTCGATCCCCAACACGGCGGCGTACGTCGTCGCGGGCAGCGAGGCGTCGTCACCCACCTCCCCGGTCTTCCTCGCGGCGATGGGCTTCATCGTGCTCTCGGGTGCGGGGGCCGCGCTGGTCGCGTGGCGCAAGCGCCACCGGCTGGGGACCGCGCGGCCACCGGCCTGAGCCGCGAGCCGTTCCCGCGGCGCAGGACACCTCAGGTGGTCAGGACGCCGAGTGACGAGCCGGGCCCTTCCCTGTCCGGGGCTCGCCGAGGGCGCGGCGGAAGGCTGCGGCGTGGTCCCCTTCGTCGTCGGCGATCTCGGTGAACAACGCGGCTGCGCGCGTGTCACCCGCCTTCTCGGCCCGCCGGGCGAACGTGGGGTACATGACCTCGGCCTCGTAGGTCTCGCCCGCGATGGAGGTGCGGAGGTTGGTGTCGGTGTCCGACACCAGACCGTCGAGGCGGGCTTCGGCGGCGAAGTGCTCGTGCAGTTCCACATCGGCCAGTCCACGGAACAGCTCCGCGAGCCTCCCCTGGCCGGCCCGTTCCGCGTGGCGTGCGAAGAGGGTGTAGGCGGCGTTGGCCTCTCCCTCTCCGTGCATGGCGTCCTCGAGGTTGGCGCGGGTGCGGGCGGAGGAGACCTGGGGCGGACCGGCCGGCACCTCGACCCGGTCGACCGCAGGGGGTGCGGGGACAGTGCCCTTCCCGAGGGTGAGCGCGCGCAGGGCCTGCGACAGCAGGCGACGGTGTTCGTCCTCGTCCGCGGCGATCTCCGTGAACCGTTCCGCGGCCTGGAAGTCCCCGTCCTGCCGGGCCTCCTCGGCGTACGTGGGGTACATCGACGACGCCTCGTACCGCTCCCCCTCGATGGCGTGCCGGAGGTTGGCCTCGTCGCTGCCCACGAAGTTGATGAGAGCGGCTTCCTGGGTGAAGTGGTCGTTGAGCTCCACACCGGCCGCCCGGCGGAACAACTCGGCGGTGGAGTGGCGCCCTTCGCGGTCGGCCTGGTCGGCGTAGAAGAGGTAGGCGGCGTGGGCGAAACCCTCGCCCCGCATCGCGGCCCGCGTGTCCTGCACCGTGCTCAGCGCGAGGGCCTGTGCCACCGCGGCCTGCGATACGGACATGGACATGCCGGTGAGGGCCAGAGTGGCACCCGCACACCGGATCAGACGCGTGAAGGTAGACATCGTGGGAGATCTTTCTTGCCGAGGTCGGTGGAGCCTCCCGGCGGGAGGCCCCACCAGACTGAGGGCGCCGTTGCCGTGTCCGGGCCGCGACGCCGACTCCCGCGCCGAGCTCACCCGCGCGGTGGACAGCGGGTGCCCCGTACGGTCCAGCCGCGGCGGGATTCTTGACCGTCGGGCGAGCGGTGGTCCTGATTCCCTGGTAGTGGCCCGTTAGCCGGGGGCAGCCGGGGGGCTGTTCACCTCCAGGCGATACGCTGCGCGCGACCGACACAGGAGGTCCGGGGCAGTGACGTGCCGTCCCCTTCGACTCCTGACCACACCCGCACGCGGCCGACGGCTCTCCAGGCCGTCGGCCGTCGCATGAACACCTCCGGGATGGCCTAAGCCCCATGAGCTGGTTCGAATCATTCGTCCTGGGACTCGTTCAGGGACTGACCGAGTTCCTGCCGATCTCCTCCAGCGCCCACCTGCGGCTGACCGCGGCCTTCGCGGGCTGGCACGACCCTGGCGCGGCGTTCACCGCGATCACCCAGATCGGCACGGAGGCGGCGGTCCTCATCTACTTCCGCAAGGACATCGCCCGGATCGTCTCGGCGTGGTTCCGGTCGCTGACCAACCGGGCCATGCGCAGCGATCACGATGCGAAGATGGGCTGGCTGGTGATCGTCGGCTCGATCCCCATCGGCGTGCTGGGGCTGGTGTTCAAGGACCAGATCGAGGGGCCGTTCCGCGATCTGCGCCTGATCGCCACCACGCTGATCGGTATGGGCATCATTCTCGGGATCGCGGACCGTCTCGCGGCGCGTGACGAGGCCGGCGGCAAGCACCGTGCGGTCAGGGAGCGCAAGTCGCTGAAGGAGCTGGGTGTCAGGGACGGCCTGATCTTCGGCTTCTGTCAGGCGATGGCGCTGATCCCCGGCGTCTCGCGCTCGGGCGCCACGATCAGTGGTGGTCTGCTGATGGGCTACAGCCGTGAGGCGGCGGCACGCTATTCGTTCCTGCTGGCGGTTCCCGCGGTTCTGGCCTCCGGCGTCTTCGAGCTGAAGGACGCGGGCGAGGGGCATGTCGCCTGGGGGCCCACGGTCTTCGCGACGATCATCGCTTTCGCGGTGGGGTACGCGGTCATCGCCTGGTTCATGAAGTTCATCACGACCAAGAGCTTCATGCCGTTCGTCATCTACCGCGTGCTCCTGGGCATCGCCTTGTTCGCGCTGGTGGCAGCAGGGGTGCTCAGCCCGCACGCGGGCGAGTCCGCAGGCTGAGCCGGCGCACCTGACCCGCCTGGCGGCGGACGCCTCACCGGGCCGGTG
Organism: Streptomyces sp. NPDC020780; assembly: GCF_044334475.1. NCBI lineage: Bacteria > Bacillati > Actinomycetota > Actinomycetes > Kitasatosporales > Streptomycetaceae > Streptomyces > Streptomyces sp. NPDC020780. The sequence continues at coordinate 657,714 of NZ_JBIRTB010000003.1, forward strand.
AGGCGTCCGCCGTGCCCCGTCTCCCCGGGCCTTACGGGCGCTCCGCAGCCGGCCGGTGCGTTCCGGTCGGCCGGCCTCGGGCGATAATCGGGTGGGAAGCGCCAGGCCCCCCGGTAGCCGTACGGAGGGCCCGGTCGCCACCCCGAAGATCTTCCACCGCTCCCGGAGGCACTCATGACCGCCGACGACCGTCCCCTGATCGCCGCAGTCGACGGCTCCTCGCACAGCTGGGAGGCGCTCCGATGGGCCACTCAGGAGGCCCTGCGCCGGGGGTGGCCGCTGCTGATCGTGCACGTCCGGCCGCACATCCGGCGCGGCAGCGAGGAGGTGCAGCTGCGGGAGGCGGAGGAACTCCTCGAACAGGCGCTGCGCCGGACCTCCCAGCTCGCGCCCGAGCTGCCGACCTCGACGCTGACCCCTCTGGACTTCCCCTCGGCCGCGCTGACGTCGCTGAGCGGTGACGCGTCGATGGTGGTCGTCGGCTCGCGCGGCCTCGGCGGGTTCCGCTCGCTCATGATCGGCTCGAACAGCCTGGCCACCGCGTCGATGTCCCGGTGCCCGGTGGTCGTCGTCAACAGCGGGCACGCCGAGGAGGACGAGCAGGAGGCCGCCGCCCCCTTCCCGGACGTCGTCGCGGGAGTGGCCGCCGACGAGAGCAGCGAGGCGGTCCTGGAGTTCGCTTTCGAGGCCGCGGCATCGAGGCCGGGGGCCCGGCTGCGGCTGGTGCACGGCTGGACGATGTTCTCGTCGATGCTGTCCGGCGGCCCCGTCTTCGACCGCGAGGCCGCCGCGGACGCGGCGGAGCGCACCCTGGCCGAGCTCACTTCCGGCTGGATCGAGAAGTACCCGCAGGTGGACGTCGTGCGGGAGCCGGTGAGCGGCTCGGCGTCCCGGACGCTGGTCACGGCCTCGGCCACGGCGGCCCTGATCGTGGTCGGGCGGCGCAAGGGCGGGGAGTCCCTCGGCCTCGGGCTCTCTCCGGTGGCGCAGACGACGGTGACGCACGCACTCGGTCCGGTGGCCGTCGTCCCCTGCTGACACCGTGGCCGCCGACGGGCGCGAAGCGGCGCCCTCGCCTCTACTCCGGTGGGCGGTGCACCTTCGGCACGGCGCGTCCTGAACAGGTCGGCGGATCCGTACCCTCGCGGCGTACGAGGAGGGGCGGTGCGTGCCACGGTCCGGCGCCGCCGACTGTTCGCGGACGGCACGGCGCACAGGGGGCGCCGGCCACGGCACGCCCCCTGTGCGCTGCCGATCTTCTGCCCCACACTGGAAGGAAGCGGAGGACCGGCGAGAGGACACCGCATGCCGATGCGGGGAGCAGGTGTTCCGGCCGACCGGTCCGAGTGCGGACCGGACGCCGACCGGGGCGGGCCGCGCGGGCGCGTGCTCCGTTCGCGTACGGGACGTGGGGCAGCCGCCGTGCTCGCCGGCGCTCTGCCGGCCCTGTCGTTCCCCGCCCCTTCGCTCTGGTGGTTCGCGTATGTCGCCCTGGTTCCGTGGCTGCTGCTGATCAGGTCGGCGCGGACCGGGCGCCGGGCGGCCGTCGACGGCTGGCTCGGCGGGGTGGGCTTCATGCTCGCCGTGCACCACTGGCTGATGCCGAGTCTGCACGTCTTCATCGTGGTCCTGGCCGCCCTGCTGGGTCTGCTGTGGGCGCCCTGGGGTCTGCTGGTGGCCCGGCTGCTCGGCGGGTCGCCGTCCCCGGGCCGGTCCGTGGCCGCCGTCGTCCTGGTGCCGTCCGGCTGGCTGATGATCGAGCTGGTCCGTTCCTGGGAGGGGCTGGGAGGCCCCTGGGGCCTGTTGGGAGCCAGCCAGTGGGAGGTCGCGCCCGCGCTGCGCGTGGCGTCGGTCGGCGGCGTATGGCTGGTGAGCCTGCTCGTGCTCGCCGTGAACACGGTGGTCGCGCTGCTGCTCGCCGTGCCGTCGGCGCGCACGGCCGCGGTCTCGTGCCTGGCGGCGTGCGCGTTGTTCGTGGGCGCCGCGGTGGCTTGGGCGCCGCAGCCCCGAAGCGCGGGTACGGCCCGGATCGCCGTGGTTCAGCCGGGCGTCGTCGAGGGCCCTGGCAGTGTCCAGCGCCGGTTCGCGCGCGGCGAGGAACTGACCCGCGGCCTGGCGGGCCGCAACGTGGACCTGGTGGTGTGGGGCGAGAGCAGTGTCGGGGTGGACCTGGCGCGCAGCCCGGGCACGGCCTCGCGGCTCGCGGCGCTCTCGCGTCTGGTCGGGGCCGACGTGCTGGTCAACATGGACGCCAGGCGTACGGGCGGCGCGGACCGCCCCGGGATCTACAAGTCCGCCGTGCTGGTGGGCCCGGACGGGCCGACCGGGGACCGGTACGACAAGATGCGGCTCGTGCCCTTCGGTGAGTACGTACCGGCGCGCGCGGTGCTCGGCTGGGCCACCTCGGTGGGCAAGGCGGCCGGGGAGGACCGGTTGCGCGGCCGGGGCCCCGTGATCATGGACCTGCCGAACGCGGACGGGCTGCGGCTGGGGCCGCTGGTGTGCTTCGAGTCCGCGTTCCCCGACATGAGCCGGAAGCTGGCGCAGGACGGTGCGCAGGTCCTCGTCGCCCAGTCCTCCACCTCGACGTTCCAGCACAGCTGGGCCCCCGAGCAGCACGCCTCGCTGGGGGCCCTGCGGGCTGCCGAGACGGGCCGGCCGATGGTGCACGCGACCCTGACGGGCGTGAGCGCGGTGTACGGCCCGCGGGGCGAGCGGGTGGGCTCCCCCCTCGGTACGGACGCGAGCGAGGCCGCCGTGTTCGACGTCCCGCTCGCCCGGGGTACCACGCTCTTCGTCCGGCTGGGCGCCTGGCCCGTGTACGGCGCGCTGGCCGCGCTGGCCGTGTACCTGGGCGCGGCGGGGATCCGCAGGCTCAGGACGCCTGTTCCAGCGCGTCCTTCACCACCCGCTCGCACAGCCGGTGGGTCTCCAACGCGTCCCGGGCACTGAGCACCTGTCCGTCCCGCACCGCGTCCAGGAACGAGAGCACGCTCTGCTCGATGCCCCGCTGGCGGGCGACCGGCACCCAGTCGCCCCGTCGCCGCAGGGTGGGCTGGCCCTTGTGGTCGATGACGTCCGAGAGGTTGAGGACCTGCCGTTTGCTGTCCTGGCCGGACACTTCGAGGATCTCCTCGGTGGATCCGTTGAGCCGGTTCATCATGCCGATGGCCGTGAATCCGTCGCCGGACAGCTGCAGGACCACGTGGTGCATGAGGCCGTCGGCGATCCGGGCCCGCACGACGACGTTGCCGACCGGGCCGGGGGCGAGGAAGCGCAGGGTGTCCACGACGTGGATGAAGTCGTCGAGCACCATGGTGCGGGGGTCCTCGGGGAGCCCCACCCGGTTCTTCTGCATGAGGATCAGCTCGCGCGGGTGCTCCGCACACTGCGCGTAGGAGGGGGCGAGTCTGCGGTTGAACCCGACGGCGAGTGCGGTGCCGCGCTCCTCGGCGAGGACCACCAGCCGCTCGGAGTCCGCGAGTTCGTAGGCGAGCGGCTTGTCGACGTACGTCGGGACGCCCGCCTGGATCAGCCGCCCGACGATCTCCGGGTGGGCCGGGGTCGGGGCGTGTACGAACGCGGCGTCCAGGCCCTCGGCCAGGAGCGAGTCGAGATCCGTGTGGCACTGCCGGGCGGGGACGCGGTGGGTGGCCGCCACAGCCGCCAAGGTTGCGGGGGTGCGGGTCTGCAGATGCGGTTCTACGCCGGGAATCGTCGTCAGTACCGGCAGATACGCCTTCTGCGCGATGTCGCCGAGCCCGATGCAGCCGACCTTCACGGAGTTCTCCCTGTCGCCACGACCACGGCCTCGCGGTCGCGTCCTGTGCCCGTCCCTGGTTCCGGCAGCATACGTGCGCTGCGGGGCCTCCCGGTCGGCGATGCCGCCGGAGGTGCCCAGGGCGAACTCCGGAGATGGACGGCCCCCGGGCGGACAAGCGGTCCACCCGTCGCACCCCGGGCCTCATTCGCCCGCCCCGCTCCCCCGCAGCCGCTGCTCCAGGCGTCCGAGGGCCGAGCGGACCCCCGCGCCGTACCCGTCGTCCCCGAGCGAGCCGACGGCCTTCCACGCCCGGTCCAGGTGGAACCGGGCAGCCTCGAAGCGCTGCAGTCGCAGGTAGTCGGCCGCGAGATTGAGGTGGAGGGAGGGGAAGAAGGCCCGCACCGCGGACGCGTCCCGGCGGTGCGCGCCCTCCTCGCCGGTCAGTCCCTCGGCTGCGGCCAGCGCCCTCAGGTCCCAGGCGAGCTCGTCCCGGGGATCGTCCTGCGTGTCGGCCATGTAGTGCGCGAGGGTGCAGCGGTGCAGGGCCTGGCCACGCTCCCCGATCTCCGACCAGAGGCTCCCGAACCGGTTCCGGGCCTCGTCCCGGTCCCCACCGTGCAGCAGCATGACCGCTTGGCCGATCCTGGTCATGACGGCGTCCTCGGACGCTTCACGCTGCTCCACGACAGAGGTCTCCCTGATAACGGTCCGGCCTGTTCCCGTGGGTCCGACGCTAAGGGCTGTCCCGCACTTCCCGGTGGATCAGCGCGCGGCGTCGGATGCGGCACGTCGCGAGGCGGAGGGGTCTACCGCACACCGGACGTCCGTGGACGCCCCGATGACGCGGTGCGGTGCCGTGGCTGTCGCCGCGCACCCGCCGGGAAGCACCCGGACGGCCCTCAACCGCAGCCGCCGGCCGTCCCGCTCAGGCGCGGGGCGGTCCGCCGCCGGGCCGCCCCGTCACCCCAGGTTCGGGATACGCCAGTCGATGGGCTGGTGGCCCTGGGCGGCGACAGCCTCGTTGATCCGGGTGAAGGGACGGGAGCCGAACCACTTCTTCGCGGAGAGCGGCGAGGGGTGGGCGCCCTTCACCACGACGTGACGCTCCTGGTCGATCAGCGGTATCTTCTTCTGCGCGTAATTGCCCCAGAGCACGAAGACCGCGGGATCCGGCCGGTCCGCCACCGCGCGGATCACCGCGTCGGTGACCTTCTCCCAGCCCTTGGCCTTGTGGGAGTTGGCCTCGCCGCCCCGGACGGTCAGCACCGCGTTGAGCAGCAGGACGCCCTGCTCGGCCCACGGCATCAGATATCCGTTGTCGGGGATCGGAAGGCCGAGCTCGTCGTTCATCTCCTTGTAGATGTTGCGGAGCGACGGGGGTGTTCTGACCCCTGGCCGGACCGAGAAGCAGAGCCCGTGGCCCTGGCCCTCGCCGTGGTACGGATCCTGGCCCAGGATGAGCACTTTCACCTGGTGGTAGGGCGTGGCCTCGAGGGCGGCGAAGACCTGCTCGCGCGGCGGATACACCGGCCCGCGGGACCGCTCCTCCTCGACGAATTCGGCGAGCTCCTTGAAGTACGGCTTCTGAAGCTCTTCGCCGAGGACGCCGCGCCAGGACTCGGGCAGCAGGTCGGTGTCGGTCACGTCCACAACCTCCGGTAAGCAATCGGTTCTTGCTCCCCAGAACCTACCGGGCGCCACTGACAGCGCCCCGCCGCCCGCCTCCTACCAGCTGGTCTTGCGGTACAGCTCCCACAACTGCATGACCGTCTGCGGGTCCAGGGCGCGCTCGCCGCCGCCGATGTCCTCGCCCGCCGCCACATAGAGCTTGCCCTGCCACAGCGGCAGCAGCCGGACGTCCTCGGCCAGGATCTCCTGGGCCCGTCTGAACTTCTTGGAGACGGCTCCGCGGTCGCTCTCCTTGCGGGAGGACGGAAGCAGGTCCCGGGTGATCTCGGTGTTCAGGTACGGCGTCCCGGTGACGCTCTCCTTGCCGACGAACGGGGCGACGAAGTTGTCCGGGTCCGGGAAGTCAGGAAACCAGCCGCGGCCGAAGACCGGGTAGCCGCCCTGGGTGAAGCCCTCCTGGAAGGTCTTCCAGGGCGCGCTCTTCAGCGTGATCCTGAACAGGCCGGACGCCTCGAGCTGGCGCTTGATCTCCGCGAACTCGGGAGCGGTCGACGAGCCGTAGCGGTCCGTGGTGTACCAGAAGGTCATCTCGACCGGCTCGTCGATCCCCGCCTGGGTGAGGATGCGCTTCGCCTTGGCCGCGTCCGGGTCGCCGAAGGCGTCGAAGAAGCTCGTCGTATGGCCGGCGATGCCCTTGGGCACCATGGAGTACAGCGGCTCCGCGGTGCCCTGGTACACCTTGGCGACGAGGGCGTCACGGTCGACCAGCTGGGCGATGGCGCGCCGGACGGCGAGCTTCCCGGCGGCCGGGTCCCCGGGGTTGAAGACCAGGAAGCGGATGTCGGCACCGACCGTCTCGACGAGCTGCAGACCGTTGTGGTCCTGTTGGTCGTCCTCGAGGCTGACGACCTCCTCGGCGGTCAGACCGCGGTAGGTCGCGTCGATCTGCTTCTTCTTCAGGGCCGCCACCATGGACGCGGAGTCGTCGAAGTAGCGGATGGTGACGGCGCTGTTCTTCCGGTCGGCGAACCCCTTGTAGTCGGGGTTCCTGGTGAGTTCGGCCCTCTTACCGGGCTGGTACGAGCCCAGGACGTACGGCCCCGATCCGGTGACCTTGCCGTCGTCCCGGACCCTGTCCGCGGGGTACTCGCCCGGGGGTACGAGCGACATCGCGGGCGTCGCCAGGATGAAGGGGAAGGTCGCGTCCGGCTTGCCCAGGTGGAAGACGACCGTGTCCTCGCCCTCGGTGTCCACCCGGTCGAGGGAGCCGAGAAGCCCGACGGGGCCGCCCTTCACCTTGATCTTCTTGATCCGGTCGAAGGAGTACTTCACGGCCCGGGCGTCGACCTTCTCCCCGTCGGAGAACTTCAGGCCCCTCCGCAGGGTGCAGCGGTAGACCATGCTCATGTCATCGGTGAACCGGCAGGACTGTGCCGCGTCGGGCTCGGGGCTCGAGGTGCCGGTCGGGAAGCTGAGCAGGGTCTGGAAGACGTTCCGCATCAGCTCCCAGGAACCGTCCCAGGCCGCCGCCGGATCGAGGGTCGAGGGCGAACTCGTCGTTCCCACCGTTATCCGCTGATTCGTTTCCGCACCGCTGTCGGACAGGAGTCCGCAGCCGGCCAGCAGGGAAAGGGAAGCAAGAGCTGCAGCAGTCTGCAGACCGGCCCGGTAGAACACGCGCCCACGCTCCTCGATCAGCCTCGGGGTCGGCAGACCGTAGCGCAGCACCCCGCCGGGTCAACCTCCTGGCCCGGCGGGGCACGTGAGCCGATCAGGACGCAACTCGCCCCCAGCTCCCGCTCAGGCCACGCCGGCATTCAGGAAGATACCGCCGTCGACCACGAGTGTCTGCCCTGTGATCCAGTCCGATTGCGCGGAAGTGAGGAACGCGGCCGCGCCGCCGATGTCCTGCGGAACACCGAGCCGCCCGAGCGGGTACGCCGCGGCGGCCTCGGCCTCCCGGCCCTCGTACAGAGCCTCGGCGAACTTGGTCTTCACCACGGCCGGAGCGATCGCGTTGACCCGGACGACCGGCGCGAACTCGTGCGCCAGCTGAAGGGTCAGGTTGACCATGGCCGCCTTGCTCATGCCGTAGGCGCCGATGAAGGGCGACGCCGAGATCCCGGCGACGGAGGCGATGTTGACGATCGCCCCGCCGTTCTCCTTCTGCCAGGCCTTCCAGGTCTGCTGGGCGAAGCCGAGCGCCGAGATGACGTTGGTCTCGTAGACCTTGCGCGCCACCCCCAGGTCGAGCTCCGCCATGGGCCCGAAGACGGGGTTCGTGCCGGCGTTGTTGATCAGGAAGTCGACCCGTCCGAAGGTCTCCATGGCGCGCTCCACGGCGACAGCCTGGTGCGCCTCGTCGTGCGCCTTGCCGACGACCCCGATCGCCCGGTCGACGCCGAGCTTCTCGACGGCTTCCTTGAGCGCCTCCTCGCCTCGGCCGGTGATGCACACCCGGTCGCCCCGGGCGACGAGCGCCTCCGCGATGCCGTAGCCGATGCCGCGGCTCGCACCGGTGATGAGCGCGACTTTGCCGCTGTCCTGCGCAGTCATGATGTCCGTTGCCCTTCCGGGGTCAGTTGAGCGGTCCGCCGGCGACGTACATGACCTGTCCGGACACGAAGCCCGCGTCGTCCCCCGTGAAGAAGGCGATGGCGTTGGCGACGTCCTCGGGGCGGCCCACCCGCTGCACGGGGATCTGGGTGGCGGCCGCGGCCTGGAACTCCTCGAAGCCCATGCCGACCCGCGCCGCGGTCTGCGCGGTCATCTCGGTGACGATGAAGCCGGGTGCGACGGCGTTGGCGGTGACCCCGAACTTGCCCAGTTCCTTGGCCAGCGTCTTGGTGAAGCCCTGGAGTCCGGCCTTGACGGCGGAGTAGTTGGCCTGCCCGCGGTTGCCGAGCGCCGAGGAGGAGGACAGCGAGACGATACGGCCGAACGTGGCCTCGACCATGTGCGCCTGGACGGCCTTCGCCATCAGGAACGCGCCCTTGAGGTGGACGTTCATGACGAGGTCCCAGTCCGCCTCGTCCATCTTGAAGAGCAGGTTGTCGCGGAGCACGCCCGCGTTGTTGACGAGGATCGTCGGGGCACCCAGCTCGGCGGCCACGCGTGCGACGGCGGCCTCCACCTGGGCACTGTCCGACACGTCACACCCGACGGCGAGGGCGGAGCCCCCTGCGGCGGTGATCTTCTCGACCGTGTCCTTGCACGCCGCCTCGTCGAGGTCGAGTACGGCGACGGCGCGGCCCTCGGCCGCCAGGCGTACCGCGGTGGCGGCGCCGATGCCCCGCGCCGCTCCCGTCACGATGGCGACACGCTGCTCGGTGGTGGACATGCTTGGCTCTCCTCGCCCTTGGATCGCGGCTCAGCGGACGTCAGGAAGTTCCCGATAACTGAGCAACCGCTTAGTACCTTCAGCAGACGAGACGCTAGAAGCCCTGGCACCCGGTGTCAACGGCCCACGGGGGCACGGGCGCATGTCACACCGGACGGCGCCGCGGCCCGTACGTCACGGACGGCCGCGCCGACCGTGCGATCAGCGCACCAGCAGGTCGAGCAGTCGCTCCACCTCGGCGGCCGGGTCCGCGGTGAGCCCGCTGTGCACCGCGCCGGGCTGGACGACCGTGGAGCGCGGGGCGATCAGCCAGCGGAAGCGCCGCCCCGCGTCGTCGCCGGCCGCCTGGCCCGCCCCGTCCCCGCCGCCGCACACACCTTCGACCGCACGCAACGCGGCCCGAACACCCGTCACATCGGCGTTCGGGTCGAGCGCCATGAGCTTGCGCTCGTCCAGATACGTCCGCGCGGCGACGAAGGACCTGGCCCGGCAGTACACCAGCACTCCCGCGTTGAAGCACTCGCCGCGCTCGACCCGAGGGACGACGCGCACCACCGCGTACTCGAAGACATCGCGCTGCGTCATCGGCCGTCGTCCTCGCTGTCGCGTGCGGTGCCGGCCTGGGCGGCACGGTCCTTCTCTGCGGCGTGCCGCCGCGGGGCCAGGCGGTCCGTGAGCCAGCCCGGCGCCTGCGAGGGCGTCGCCTTCGTGGGCTCCCCCAGGAGGATCCGCTCCTGGATCGTCCCGGCACGGGCGAGGAGCGGTTCCACATAGGCCCGTCGCAGCTGATCCGTGGTGTCGAAGCCGGGCTCGCCGGCCAGCCATGCGTCCGGCACGGCGGCTGCGACCTCGGTGAGCAGCTCGTCGGTGACGAGCGGGGCGAGGTCGGCGGCCGCGGCCGCGATATCCGGCGCGAAGGGGGCCAGCACATGGTCGGAGGCGTTGTACGGCTTGGCGGCCGAGGCCTGCGCGCCGGGCCAGTTGTGGTGCCAGATCATCGTGGCGCCATGGTCGATCAGCCAGGCGTCACCGTGCCACACGAGCATGTTGGGGTTGCGCCAGGAGCGGTCGACGTTGTTGATCAGCGCGTCGAACCACACGATCCGTCCGGCCTCCGCCGGGTCCACCTGGTAGGCGAGCGGGTCGAAGCCGAGTGAGCCGGGCAGGTAGTCCATCCCGAGGTTGAGCCCCCCGCTCGCCTTGAGAAGCTCCTGCACCTCCTGATCCGGCTCCGCGAGACCGATCACCGGGTCGAGCTGGATGGTCACCAGCTCGGGCACCCGCAGCCCGAGCCTCCGGCCGAGCTCCCCGCAGATGACCTCCGCGACAAGGGTCTTCCTCCCCTGCCCAGCCCCGGTGAACTTCATGACATACGTGCCCAGGTCGTCGGCCTCGACGATCCCTGGCAGCGATCCACCCTCCCGCAGGGGCATGACATAGCGGGTCGCGACAACCTCTTTTAGCACTTTCCTAGGCCACCCATCTCTTTAGCCTTGCATTCAACGGAGGGCTCCTTCGGGGCGTAGAGGCGGGAATCGCCAGTCGACGGCGCTGGGGAGAATCTGGGGAGTTTCGGCTATTAAGCCGATCCCCCGCGCTCCCCCCGTCGATGGTGGCGCGCCCCTTGCTGCCGGCCTCCGGCATGAAGTGAGCATAGTAACCGAGAGTGATCGCGGGCGAGGAGTGTCCGAGCCACCGCGCCAAGGTCACGACGGACTCTCCGGCTTCCGACATGATCGAGGCGTAGGTGTGCCGAAGCACATGGAAGCCGTCCTTCGGGGCCGCCGCCCACTGCCAGGCTTTCGCCCCCTCGGCACGTGGCGGGATGACGCCGGGCTTGGCCAAGGCGGGCTTCCAGGTGTAGGTGTTCCATGCAGTAGGAGGAGCGGGCCACGTGCAGCACCCGGCACAACAGCACGATCGGGTAGTTCGCCTTCTCCGCATGGATCAACCGGTACAACATGGTCACCGGTCGCTCTCCTTCACGAAGAAGGCCGTCGCTTTTTTCAGGATCTCGATGGTCTGCTGCTGTTCGCGGTTCTCTCTGCGTAGCCGGCGCAGTTCCTCGCGCTCCGCGCTGGTCAGCTCGCCCGGGGTGCCCTCGCTCTGGTCGGCCTTGGCCCGGCGGTACCGACCGCGCAGGGACTCGGAGCTGATGCCGAGCTCCCGGACGACGGCAGTGACCGTCTTGCCCGAGGAGTCGACGAGCGCGATCCCGTCCCACCTGAACTCCTCCGTGTACCGCTTCGTGTACCGCTTCGTGTACTTGCTTCCCACCTGGTGCTACTTCCTCTGGAACCTCAAGATCCCAAGGCCGGTCTCCAAGAGCCGTACGGGAAGACGGGGCGCCGCAAGCCCGCCATCGCGGGGTGTCCACCCAGGGATGGGTCTTGCAGACCGTGCTGGGCGTGCTGCGCGAGGACTGCGAGGTCTAGCTGATCGTGGATGCCGCAGCGCGCCTGACAGCCGAGACCCACTCTGTCGCCGTCGAGCGCATGGTGCGGGCCAGCGCCTCCCGGTCACCTGGCTCTGCCTGTCCGGGGAGTTCTCCGTGGACCACCGTTCCGCCACCGCACCCCACTTCCAGCGGCTGATGCGCGAGCACGTGCCGACCATGGCCATGGGTGTCCGCCCTCCAGCAGACGGGGACCGAGTTCGGCATGAGTCATGCCGCCCGGGGGCGGATGAGGGCCGTCCGGCTGTGCCTGTGCAGCGCTTCCGGCCCAGCCACGGACAACTCGTCCCCTGATGAAGTGGCCCTTCATCCGCTCTGCCGTCCACGCCAGGATGGGCTTGTCGAACAAAGGAGATCGGACGATGGACCGGGTGTTGCTGGCGGATTTTCTCCGCGCACGCCGTGAGGCGTTGCAGCCGCAGGATGACGGGCTTCCTCGCGGGCAGCGGGGCCGCACCGGTGGGCTGCGGCGCGAGGAGGTGGCGGCATTGGCCGGTATGCCGGCCGATTACTACAGCCGGATCGAGCAGCAGCGTGGTCCGGCCCCCTCGGAGCGGATGCTCGTGGCGCTCGCGCGGGCGTTGCGGCTCAGCCTGGACGAGCGCGACCACCTCTTCACCCTCGGCGGCGTCCCCGCGTCCCAGCGGATCATGAGAGATGATCTCGTCGGTCCCACCATGATGCGGATCGTCGGCGGTCTCCTGTGTCGGCGATGTTGATGTCGCGCTTCGGTGAGACGCTCCTGCAGACACCTCCGGCGGTCGCGCTGCTCGGTGATTTCACCCGCTACTCGGGTCTGTCCCGGTATCTGGTCCACCGCTGGTTCACCGGCGATCAGCCGGTCCGCGGCCTCCATCCGGCGGAGGACCATCCGCGGCGGGGCAAGGTTCTCGCCGCGGGGATCCGGGATGCCTACACGGCCGATCCCACGGGCAGGGCCGGTGAGATCGTCCCAGCCCTGCTCGAGGCCAGTCCCGAGTTCGCTGAGGTCTGGCGGCTGCACGAGGTGGCGGTGACCCATCACCACGACCTCAAGCGTTACCTGCACCCCGAGCTGGGGGAACTGGAGCTCTACTCCGAGATGCTGGTGGATCCCGAGCAGTGCCAGCAGCTGCTGGTCTTCACCGCCGTACCCGGTTCTCCCAGCCGGGGCAAGCCCCAGATGCTGTTGGCCGTCGGTCCCTAACGGCGATGGCGGCCCTCTCACCCGGTGATGCCGCTTCGAAACCGGAGTGTCCTCACCGATCGCTTCAAATCTGAACCACATTGCGTGTCGCGTCTCCCGGTTGGCGGCCGAGCCGGCGCGGGATTCCAGAGGATCAGGTATGCCGAGCCGCCCAACGGCAAACCCTCGCCTGCCGAACCCGGGACTTCTGGGCCCGCTGATGCCACGAATGACGATCAGACCCAACTGGTGCGGCCCATACCGTCCCTGCTCCGCCCATGTCCCCCTGTGTCCCTCCCTCACCGGAGGTGCACGCCCGCTTCACAGGGTGTGCGGTCTCCCCCACAAGCTCACAGCACCAGCAGTCAGCTCAGACCTGCGAGTCAGAGCACCGGCATGCGCTCTGGGGGCGGATCCTGCCCCCTTGCCCCGCTCCGCAGGAGTCCGATTCCGTCCCGGCCCCGAAGGCCGGAGTTTCCTTGGAGGTCCCCGATGACCATGGCCTATCTGGCG